>NZ_QVID01000001.1:600000-1200000 GCF_003413745.1 Marixanthomonas ophiurae
TATAAAAATACAATGTCTTTATTGAACAACAATAAGGCTTTACGTTAAAATTCCTGACCAATAAAGGTATTCTTTCTAATTTTTATACGATTTTAAATGTATTCGTTTTTCAAAAAGTCTAAAAATTATTTTTTTTAATATTTAATAGTTTTTTTGCGGTACATTATTTGTAATTTACCCTATTATAAAACAAAACCTAATATCAATGACACTACTAAAATTCAGTTTAGGATTCTTATTTTTATTTGCAATAGCTTGCAATAGTACTAAAGAAACACCCTCAGACAATAATGAAATGATTTCAATAGAAAAGCAAAACGAACAAAAAATGATGGATGCCGGCTTTAAAAAAGGCATGATTGTGTTTTCAGAAAAAGAAGGTGATTGTCCTTACACCATTAAATTGGAAGAGGGAGATACGTATTACGACCCCATTAACTTAGAGGAAAGCTATAAAAAAGACGGTGAAAAAGTTTGGTTTCAATTTAACCCATTGCGTAGAATGAATCGCTGTGTAAAAGCCAACCCAGTATTTGTTTCTGAAATACAAAAAAGAGCAGAATAGTATTCCGCTCTTTTTTACAATAAGTTTTTAACTATTTATTTTTATTGAAGCCATGCTTTAAAAGAAATGCTTTTTTTCAGTCTTTCTGAAAGCTCTGAAATGGCAATTCGCTCCTGCTCCATGGTATCACGGTCTCTAATAGTAACCGTGTTATCTTCTTTTGTTTGGTGATCTACCGTGATGCAATAAGGCGTTCCAGCAGCATCTTGACGGCGATAGCGTCTTCCTACTGCATCTTTTTCATCATACGCCACGTTATAATCCCATTGTAGGTCTTCTATTATTTTTTCGGCTATTTCTGGTAATCCATCTTTTTTAACCAATGGCAAAATGGCTGCTTTGGTAGGAGCTAAAATAGCTGGTATTTTTAAAACAGTTCGCGTAGAATCACCCTCCAACGCTTCTTCTTCTAAAGAATTACTCAATACTGCCAAGAACATTCTATCTAGACCTATTGATGTTTCAACTACATAAGGAACGTAGTTTTTGTTCATTTCAGGATCGAAAAACTGAAGTTTTTTTCCACTATGTTCTTCGTGCGCTTTTAAATCGAAATCGGTTCGGGAGTGAATTCCTTCTAACTCTTTAAATCCGAATGGGAAGTTAAATTCTATATCGGCTGCGGCGTTAGCGTAATGAGCTAGTTTTTCATGATCATGGAAACGATAATTTTCTTCTCCCATTCCTAATGACATGTGCCATTTTAAACGAGTTTCTTTCCAGTATTCGTACCATTTTAATTCGTCACCTGGACGTACAAAAAATTGCATTTCCATTTGCTCAAATTCCCGCATACGGAATATAAACTGACGGGCTACAATTTCATTTCTAAATGCTTTTCCGGTTTGAGCAATACCAAAAGGTATTTTCATCCGGCCGGTTTTTTGAACGTTTAAGAAGTTTACAAAAATACCTTGTGCTGTTTCAGGACGTAAATATAAATCGGTTGCACTCTCTGCTGAAGCACCTAATTTAGTGCCAAACATTAAGTTAAACTGACGTACGTCGGTCCAGTTTTTACTTCCTGTATCAGGGCAGGCAATACCAAGCTCTTCAATAAGGGCTTTAACGTCTTTTAAATCTTCTGCAGAAAGTGATTTTGCCATTCGGCTTAAGATTTCTTTTTGCTCTTCACGATACCGAACTACTCGCGGGTGCGTACTTACAAACTCATTCTCATCAAAATCGTCGCCAAAGCGTTTTTTGGCTTTCTTTATTTCTTTTTGGGCTTTTTGCTCTAATTTTTCGGCATAATCTTCAATCAACACATCTGCTCGATAACGTTTTTTAGAATCTTTATTGTCTATCAACGGATCGGTAAATGCATCAACGTGACCAGAAGCCTTCCAAGTAGTAGGGTGCATTAATATGGATGCATCGATCCCTACAATGTTTTGGTGCATATACACCATACTTCGCCACCAATACTCACGTATATTTTTTTTAAGTTCAACTCCATTTTGTGCATAATCATACACGGCGCTAAGCCCGTCATAGATTTCACTGGACGCAAAAACATATCCATATTCTTTTGCGTGGGAGACTACCTTCTTAAAATGATCTTCGTTGTTTGCCATAGCACAAAAATAAAAAAACCGCTACGATAACACCGTAGCGGTTCAATAAATTTATTATTGTTATTATTTTAATTCCATTGTGGTCGTGGCTACTTGCGTTTCGCCGTCAAAAACATTTACCGTATAACGACCCTCGATTAAGTTATTTTCGGTTGCATTAACAAGTACACAAACATCTAATTCTTCATTTTCGTAAAAAACACTTGTCTTAGCACTGTAGTTTAACACACCACTTTCAAAACTGATTGTTTCTTTATCTCCTAACAAATTGTTCTTTGGATTAATAACTTGAACATAGAGTTCTCTATCGCCACTTTCTGCAATAACGTTGGGAGCTAGCGTAAAACACGCTCTTACTTTATCGGCTCTGCTAGCCCTACGGGTATCGACTACTTTTCCACTGTTACGGATAATAACCGCTTCTCCTCTTAGATCGGTAGCATTCACTATAGACCCTTTTTTAATAGTTTCGGCCATCGACGTATTTTTTTCGTTTACAGAGTCTACCACCTTTATGGTCTCATTTAAAACAGTGGTTGTGCTGTCACGCTCCATCGAGATGCGTTTATTAACGGCTATCAAACTATCGGCTCGTTTAAAAAGCATTTTACGTTCATTCTTCAATCTTCCTACTTCAGATTTATAACGTTCTATCAACAAGACGTTGGCTTCTGCATTTTGTACAGAATCTAAAAGTATCTCTATTCGATCTCGCGCCGCTAAAAGATCTTTATCTTTCAACTCATTATCTTGGATCACCTCATCATAGTTAGCGATTAGTTCTTCCAATTCATTTTCAATGGTTTCTTTTTGTTGCTCAAGCCCTGTTACCTTATCTTTACTATCATTGTATAGGGAAACGGTGTAAACTGCAAGCGCAATTAACAATACAGATAGTACTCCTATAAGTATTTTGAACTTAGTTCCGCTAGTTTCTGATTCTGAACTCATATTTAAGATGGTTTTAAACGCTAAAATACGAACGTAGTAACCACCGAAACGTTTACAAAATGGTAAAAAAAATTAAATTATGTTAAATCTTTTGTTTCCGAAGGTTTGTAATGGTTGCAACGAGTTGCTTTTACAGGATGAAACCATACTTTGTTCTACCTGTAGATTTAATGTTCCTTTGGCTTGTCATCATAGAAATAACGATTCAACATTTATGGATATATTTTACGGTCGTTTCCCTGTTGAAAACGCTACTGCCTTGCTTCAGTTTCAAAAAAGAGGGATTACACAAAATATACTTCATAATTTAAAATATAGGAATCAAGATGAGATAAGTGATTTTTTTGGAAGATGGCTAGGAGGAGAACTTGCTGAAATTACAGCATACAAAAAAATCAATATGGTGATTCCTGTACCACTTCATAAACAGAAGCAAAAAAAAAGAGGCTATAACCAAGTGGAAGGTTTCGGTAAAGCGATTGCTGAGGCTCTAAATGTACCGTATCGGGATGATATTTTATTGAAAATTTCAAAAACAAACTCGCAGGTTTTTAAAGAACGATTTTCACGTTTTAACCCATTAAGGAAAGGAGAAGGTGTTTTTTCACTTCAGAAAAAAGAAATAATTGAAAATCAACATATTTTGCTAGTAGATGATATTATTACCACTGGAGCAACCCTCGAAACGTGTGCACAACAATTGTTAAAAGCAAACAATGTAAAACTTAGCCTTGCAACTATTGCGATTGCATAATAAAGATTCGTTATTTTTGCCCCAATGAAAAGCCGATTACTATACATTCCTATTTTACTGTTGTTTTCACTGTCGTTTGTAGAGTGCGCAAAAAAGGGCTCTCCTTCTGGCGGGGAGCGTGATAGTATTCCACCAGTAATTGTAAGGAGCGTTCCTGAAAATTATACTACTAACTTTAAAGGAAACGAAATAAGTATTTATTTTGATGAATATATTAAGTTGAAGGAACTTCAGAAAAATTTAATTATTTCTCCTCCCCTTGAGTATCCGCCCAATATCACACCGCTTAGCACATCTAAAACATTGCGTATTCAAATTGATGACACCTTAAAAGAAAACACCACCTACTCTATTAATTTTGGGCAAAGTATTGTAGATAATAATGAGGAAAACCCATTTGAGTATTACAAATACGTATTCTCTACCGGAAGTTATATTGATAGTCTTACGGTAAATGGCCGCGTACAAGATGCCGTACTTCCTAATCCGGAAATACCAACTACGGTCATGTTATATGAGGCAAATGAAGCTTATAATGATACTTTGGTCTATTCTGAAAAACCTAAATATATCACTACCACAAAAGACAGTACCGGTATATTTGAAATCACCAATGTAAAGGAAGGCAAATACCTATTAATGGCGCTTAAAGAAAGTAATAACGATTATACGTTTCAGCCCGGAAGTGATAAAATAGGGGTTGCTAAGAATTTTATAACATTACCTTCAGATAGTACTTACACGTTAACTCTTTTTAAAGAAACTCCAGAATACCTAATTGCACGACCCAAATACCAAGCAAAAAACCATATACTTTTTGGGTATGAAGGCATTGCCGATAGCCTGCAAGTAGAACTGCTTTCAGAAGTACCTGCAGATTTTGAGTATAAAACATACCGCGACCTAAAAAAAGACACGCTGCATTATTGGTTTAAACCTGAAGTGGAAAACGATTCACTACTCTTCTTGGCTAAAAACAACCGTTTTACTGACACTTTAAGTGTAAGAATCAAAGAATTATATAAAGATTCACTTAATATATCGGCTATTAATGCCGGAACAGTTTTACCTAAAGACACCTTAAAGTTATTGGTTAACACTCCTTTTGAATCTATCAATACTGAAAAAATAACCATTTTAGACAATGATTCTCTTAACATAGAGCCTAAAACGGCAATCAATAAAAAATATAATATTGCTCAATTATTTTTTCCTAAAACTGAAGGAAAAACGTACCAAGTACAACTATTACCCGGTGCCATAACCGATTTTTATGAAGCGACAAATGATACATTAAACTACACCCTGCGAACAAAAGTAATTTCAGATTATGGGACGTTGAATATTACGATGGAAAATTTGAAGCAGTTTCCGGTTATAATTCAGTTGGTCGATAGTAAGTTTAAGGTTATAGCCGAAGAATACGTAACCGAATTAAAGCCTATTTTATTTGAAAACATAAACCCTGGCAAATATTATGTTCGGGTTATTTTTGACGAAAATGAAAATGAAAAATGGGATACTGGAAGTTTCTTAAACCGACAACAGCCTGAACGGATTTTATATTATCCTTCACAGTTGGAAGTTCGTGCTAATTGGAGTTTAAACGAAACTTTTATTCTAACTGAAAACGATCCCGGTCCTGTAGAAACTTTAGATGACCCCGAGTAGCAGCAATATGTTCTTTTGTTATAGACACGGTTTCAATAAATTCTATTTCATATTCTTTTGTGGAGATCTGTTCGCCTAAAACATCATAAACCGCAGAATGGCCGCTGTATTCGTGATTATTTCCATCAAAACCTACACGATTTACCCCAATACAATAACTCATATTTTCAATGGCACGTGCTTTTAATAAGGCATCCCAAGCGGAAGTTCGTTTTTTGGGCCAATTGGCTACATATAATAGCAAATCGTAATCTTCTGTATTGCGAGCCCAAACCGGGAAACGTAAATCGTAACACACTAAGGGGCAAATTTTCCAGCCTTTGTAATCCACAATAAGCCGTTCGGTTCCTTTGCTGTATGTTTTATGCTCTCCAGCTAATGTAAACGTGTGCTTTTTATCATATATTTTATAATTGCCGTCTGGAAAGACAAAGAAAAGTCGGTTGTAAAAATTACTCTCTTCTGAAACGATGACACTTCCCGTTATAGCAGCATTGCTTTTTTTAGCTTCAGAAATCATCCATTTTAAGGTTGTTCCGTTTATTTCTTCAGCAAGATTTGAAGCATTCATTGAAAAACCGGTGGGAAACATTTCGGGAAGGATAATCAAATCGGTTTCTTCAGATATGGAATTTATTTTTTCTGAAAACATACGCCTATTTTCTTCAGCATTTTCCCAATGTAACTGTGACTGAATTAATGTGACGTTTAAAGTTTCAGAATTCAAAATGTATGTGTTTAAATTTCTACTTTTTACTTTCTAGTAACTCAATAATTGGTTGTGCCTCTTGCATTTGAGCATGGTCCATTGCTGTGTTGCCGCGATCATCTTTTATCGTTGTATCTGCACCATTCTCTAGCAAAAGCTTCACAATGTCTTTTTTAGCGAATGTAGCCGCATAGATTAAGGCTGTGGCTCCATTAAAGTTTGTGACGTTTACATTAGCGCCATTATCTATTAATAATTTTGCGATATTAGTATGACCTTTAAAACAAACACCCATTAAAGCGGTATTCCCAGATGCATCTTGGGCATCGATATTGGGGTTATACTCTATAATTATTTTTGAAATATCTTCAAGTCCGTAATAACACGCTAGTAAAAGGGGAGTAGATCCTCTTGCGTCTTTCTCGTTTATCCATTTGGGATGTTCTTGTAAAAGCTCTTTTACCTTTTTATCTTCTCCTTTTCTAATGGCGTCAAATAATATTGTACTCATAACAACTAAATTAATAAAGCGGAATGATAAAGTTACCATTCCGCTATGGGTTTAACAAAAGTTTACCTTGTTAAGAAAGGTCATACCTGTCTAAATTCATCACTTTGTCCCATGCTTTTATAAAGTCTTTTACAAATTTTTCTTTAGCGTCTTCTGAAGCATAAACTTCAGCAATGGCACGTAATTCAGAATTAGACCCAAAGATAAGATCTACTCTACTTCCTTTCCATTTAGCATCACCTGTTTTTCGGTCTGTGCCTTCAAAAACAGTATCATCATCAGAAGTTGCTTTCCATGTAGTTCCCATATCAACAAGATTTACAAAAAAGTCGTTTGTAAGTTTATCTGTTTTATCCGTAAATACACCCTTGTTAGAACCGTCGTAATTAGCGCCCAACGTACGCATACCTCCTACCAAAACAGTCATTTCTGGTGCCGTTAAGGTAAGCAACTGTGCTTTGTCAACTAATAATTCCTCTTCAGTAACTTTATATTTATCTTTTACGTAATTTCTAAAACCGTCTCCAAGTGGCTCTAAAGCGTCAAATGCTTCGGCATCGGTTTGTTCTTCAGACGCATCTGCTCTACCTGGAGTAAAAGGCACATTTAGATTATGACCTGCATTATTAGCAGCTTTTTCTACTGCAGCACATCCCGCTAAAACAATTAAATCTGCCAACGATACTTTTTTGTTTCCAGATTGTGCATTATTAAATTCTTTCTGAATACTTTCAAGCGTATTTAGAACTTTATCTAATTGTTTTGGATTATTTACTTTCCAGTTTTTTTGTGGTGCTAATCGAATGCGCGCTCCATTTGCTCCACCCCGTTTATCTGAACCTCTAAAAGTAGAAGCAGATGCCCAAGCGGTTGAAACCAATTCTGATATAGAAAGATTTGTATCTAGAATTTTAGATTTTAAATTGGCGATGTCTTGACTGTTTACTAATTCGTGATTTACTTCAGGAATTGGGTCTTGCCAAATTAACTCTTCTTGTGGCACTTCAGGACCTAAATATCGTTCTTTTGGTCCCATATCACGGTGTGTAAGTTTATACCAAGCACGTGAATAAGCATCGGCAAACTCTTCTGGGTTTTCGTAAAAATGTCTTGAAATTTTTTCGTAATCTGGATCCATTCGTAATGAAAGGTCGGTTGTTAACATAAACGGATCGTTCATTTTATTAGGGTCGTGAGCATCAGGCACTGTTCCTGCACCCGCATTATCTTTTGGTTTCCATTGATGTGCGCCCGCAGGACTTTTAGACAACTCCCATTCATATCCAAATAAGGTTTCAAAAAAGTTATTATCCCATTGTATAGGTGTTTTAGTCCACGCTCCTTCTAATCCACTAGTAATCGTATCGGCACCTTTTCCTGTCCCGAATTTATTTTTCCAACCCATACTTTGTTCTTCCAAACCTGCTGCAGCGGGTTCTGCATCTACATATTCTTCAGGATCTGCGGCTCCGTGGGTTTTTCCGAAAGTATGTCCGCCTGCGATTAAAGCTACGGTTTCATAGTCGTTCATCGCCATACGCCCGAAAGTCTCCCGAATGTAATGTGCGGCATCTACTGGGTCTGGATTTGCGTTATGGCCTTCAGGGTTTACGTAAATTAATCCCATATGAGCAGCCCCAAGAGGCTTTTCAAGTTGGTCCTCTGTAAATCGATCTTCGTTCCCTAGCCATTCGGTTTCTGAGCCCCAATATACTTCTTCAGGCTCCCAAACATCTTCTCTTCCTCCAGCAAAACCAAACATTTCTAACCCCATAGACTCGTGCGCACAATTACCTGCTAATACCAACAAATCTGCCCAAGATAATTTTTTACCATATTTTTTCTTAATGGGCCATAATAGAAGTCTAGCCTTGTCAAGGTTTGCATTATCCGGCCAACTATTTAAAGGGGCAAACCGCTGTTGTGCTGTTCCTGCACCACCACGACCATCTTGAATACGATACGTCCCTGCACTATGCCAAGCCATACGGATAAAAAATGGTCCATAATGACCATAATCTGCTGGCCACCAATCTTGGCTATCAGTCATTAATTTATATAGGTCTTCTTTTACTGCTTTTAAATCGAGTGATTCAAATTCTTTAGCATAATCGAAACCTTCATCCATAGGATCTACCAAGGATGAATTTTGGCGTAAAATATTTAAGTTTAATTGGTTTGGCCACCAATCTCTATTACTTGTACCGCCTCCAGTTGTGTTGTTTAGATTACCATTTAAAAAAGGGCAATTCGCTGATGATTCGTTTACTTCCCATGCTTCACCATGGTGGTTACTATTCTTGCTGTCCATAATTATATTGATTTTTTAAGGCTATAGAACGATAAAGTTAACATTTATAAACTATTCAAAATCAAAATCATGATTTCAATACATAATTTAAGTATCAGTATTTCTTATAACAACAGGTCAATCTATTTGTTTTCTAGATTGAATTTAAGATTGCAGCGGCTTTTTTCAACTCTGAATCTGTTTTGGCAAAACAGACTCGTATTTGTTTAAAATCCTCGTTATTCTCATTAAAAACCGAAGTGGGAATAGTTGCAATTTTATGTTCTCTAGTTAATCGATCCGCAAAATCGATATCACGTTCTTCTGAAATTTTAGAAAAATCAAGTAATTGAAAATAAGTACCATTTGAAGGAGTAAATTTGAAACGGGAATCTTTAATTAATTCTAGAAAGTAGTCCCTTTTTTGTTGATAAAATGAAGGAAGTGACAAATAATTCTCTTCATCTTGTAAATAGGTTGCTAATGCTTTTTGAATAGGATGGTTTACCGAAAACACATTAAACTGATGTACTTTTTGAAACTCTTTCATTAAATATTCTGGAGCTACGCAATAGCCCATTTTCCATCCGGTGTTATGAAATGTCTTCCCAAAAGAAGCGGTTATAAAACTGCGTTTTGCCAATTGTGGAAACTTAGCCGCGCTTTGGTGTTCTTCGCCATCAAAAACAATATGTTCATACACTTCATCACTTAAAACCAAAAGATCATGTTCTTCAGCAAGTTTTTGCAGTTGTAGCATATCATCTTCAGAAAACAACATTCCAGTTGGGTTGTGTGGCATGTTAATTATAATCATTTTGGTTTTTTCGGTTACCTTTTCAGTAACCTTTTTCCAATCGGGTTTATAATCTGGAACCTGTAATTGAATTTCAACCGTTTTACCTCCAAACAACTCTACCGATGGTTTATAGCAATCATATGCTGGGGTAAAGATTATTACCTCATCATCTTTGTGAATAGTGGCTGCAATGGCCGTAAAAATAGCTTGTGTAGCACCCGCTGTAATGGTAATTTCCCTATCAGCATTATATTTTTTATAATATAAACTTTCTATTTTTTTTGAAATAACCTCTCGCAATTTTTTATCCCCAGGCATAGGAGCGTATTGATTATAGCCATCTTTCATCGCTTTATTAACTAGATCAATCAAAACCGGATCGCTTTCAAACCCTGGAAATCCTTGAGCTAAATTGATAGCATTGTGGTCTGAGGCCAATTTGCTCATCACACTAAAAATTGAAGTTGTTGTATTTGGTAATTTTGAAGTCATTTTATAAATGTAACGGTATAGTTTAAGCTCTCCAAAACTTACTTTTTTAATTTCAGGCGGTTTTTTGTGAAATTATGTAACTTGTTGATTTTATTGAAGTCTTTTTTTATGAATAAAAATCTACTTTTATTTAGCTTTCTTCTTTTCTACATAGTTGGTTTTGGGCAAACCCAAGAACCATCTCTGGATAATCTACAGATTTATAAAAAATATTCCTTTAAGGAATTAGATGAAACTGCCGATATTTTTTATAACAAAGGAGACTTTACAGAATCTCTTAAAATTAATATCGAGTTATTAAAAAAAGGACTAGAAAGCAAAAACAATTATTACATACATCAAGGATACCGAAATTTAGGATATGATTATTTAGAGCTAAACGATACCCTTCAAGCCAAAGAAAGTTTTAAAAAAGCAGAAAAATATGCCAAACTTTCCAAAAACGATACTGCTAAAGCACTTTCATATATGGATCTGGCAAATGTGTATGCTGAATTAGATCATAACTACAAGAAAGCATTTCAGTACCATGATAAATCTATTGTTGTTTTTGAAAAATTAAAGGATTCTGCTGGCATAGCTGATGCGCACTACAACACCATCCTTACGGCAATGGACGCAAAGGATTATAACAAAGCCTATATACATCTATTAAAGGCCAGAAAGTTAAATGATTTTAATAAAAAGCATTACAATTACATAGGTATCGATGTTTTAACGGGTGAGTATCATATAGAAAAAGGCAATTATAAATTAGCGGATAGTTATTTAAATAAGGCAATAGAAAGTGCTAAAAAAGAAGGTCTTTCCTTAGAATTAGAATCTGCTTATCTAGCCCTTAGCCGAAGTTTGTATCATCAAAATGAGTTTGAAGAAGCATATATTATGCGAGCTGAATATGACAAATACCTTGAGCAAAATCTTCGTAATGTTAACAACGCACAAACAGAAACTGTTTCAGCTAAATTTCAAGTTTCAGAATACAGGAAAGACATTGAAGCTGCCGAGCTTAAAAACCAACTACAAGCTGAAATAGTAAAAAATAAAAGTAACTTAAACACCATACTTTATGTGGTTTCAGCAATATTATTGTTTTTGTTCATCATTTTCTTGTTAGCCTACCGCAGAAGAAAACAATTGGTGGAAAAACTTAGAAGACGAAATAGGGAATTTTTAGAAGCCAAACAGCATGCCGAAAAAATGTCTCGTTCCAAAACCGAATTTTTCTCAACAGTAAGCCACGAACTACGTACGCCGCTATATGGTGTAATAGGATTAAGTTCCATTTTATTGGAAGACCCCTCTCTAAAAGGGCACGAAAACGATTTAAAATCATTAAAGTTTTCAGCAGACTATTTATTGGCATTAATTAATGATGTACTTCAAATAAATAAAATAGATGCGAATAAACTGGAAAACCACACCACAACTTTCAATGTAGAGGATTTAATTGATAAAATAGCTTCTTCTTTTGAGTATATGCGGCTTCAGAACAAGAATAGGATATCAATAAATATTTCAGAAAAAGTACCGAAAGTACTAAAAGGAAACGTCATTGCCCTTTCGCAAATATTGATGAACCTTGTGGGCAATGCTTGCAAGTTTACCGAAAACGGACAAATAACAATTAGTATTAGTCCTAAAAAGGTTAGTCCTACCAAAGCTTTGTTATGCTTTGAGATAAAAGATACGGGTATCGGGATTTCGGAAAAAGACCAAGAGCGTATTTTTAATGAATTTTCACAGGTAGATAGTGAAAATTATAGTTATCAAGGAACAGGACTTGGCCTTACCATTGTTAAAAAATTGGTAGCACTTTCAAACTCCAAAATTTATTTAGAAAGTAAAAAAGAAGAAGGTTCCAGCTTTTGGTTTAATTTAAGTTTTGATGTAGTGAATAAAGCTGAAAAGAAATTAGAAGATAGCTTATTAAACAAGAAGCTATTGATAAATAAACGTATTTTAATTGTTGAAGATAATCGCATTAATCAAGCTGTGACCAAAAAAATACTGGAAAAAAACCAAGTAATCTGTTCTGTTGCCGAAAACGGGAAGCAAGCTGTTGAACAGATAAAGCAAAACACCTTCGATTTGGTTCTAATGGATATTAATATGCCTGTAATGAACGGACTAGAAGCAACCAAAAAAATAAGAGCTTTCAATACAACTATCCCTATTGTCGCCTTAACAGCCGTTGAAGTTGAGGATATGAGGTTTGAAATTTACAATAGCGGTATGAACGACATTATTGTAAAGCCCTACGATATGAACAAGTTTTTACAAGTTATTTTACGGAACCTGACTGTTTTTTACTCTGGTAAAATGGCGCCGCAATTCTTCTAAAAATAAAAAACCCAAACTAACTAGTTTGGGTTTTTTTATTATAAAATCAATTTTTTATCCTTCAGCACTTGCCTTTAAGTACTCACGGTTAATACGTGCAATATTTTCTAATGAAATATCCTTAGGGCATTCAATAAAGCAAGCTCCGGTGTTACTACACGCTCCAAAACCTTCTTTATCCATCTGCTCTACCATGTTTAAAACACGTCTTGTGGCCTCTACTTCACCTTGTGGCAATAAAGCAAACTGACTAACTTTGGCCGAAGTAAACAGCATCGCACTAGCGTTTACACACGCTGCTACACAAGCTCCACAACCAATACATGTTGCTGAATTAAAAGCTTCGTCTGCGTTATCTTTTTCTACTGGAGTAGCATTTGCATCGATTGTATTTCCAGAAGTATTTACTGAAACATATCCTCCTGCTTGTTGAATACGGTCAAAGCCACTACGATCTACCACTAAATCCTTAATTACAGGAAAAGCAGTTGCTCTAAACGGTTCAATTACAACTGTATCACCGTCATTAAAGCTACGCATGTGTAATTGACAGGTAGTTGTGTGACGTTGTGGCCCGTGTGGTTTTCCGTTAATTTGTAAGGAACATGATCCACAAATTCCTTCGCGACAATCATGATCAAAAACAACTGGTTCGTCTCCTTTTTCAATTAGCTGTTCATTTAAAACGTCCAGCATTTCTAAAAAGGACATATCTCCATCGATACCATCTATTGGGTAAGTCTGTAAACTTCCTTTCGTGTTAGCGCCTTTTTGACGCCATATTTTTAGAGTAAGCTTCATAAGTTAAGCTTTAAATATTATTTATAACTTCTAGTTTTAACTTCAATGTTCTCGTAATCCAAGTTCTCTTTGTGCAACACAGCTTCACTAGGTTCTCCTTTATATTCCCAGGCAGCTACATACATAAAGTTTTCGTCATCACGCATCGCTTCACCTTCATCGGTTTGGTATTCTTCTCTAAAGTGACCGCCACACGATTCTTCACGATGCAACGCATCTTTTGCAAACAATTCTCCTAATTCTAGAAAATCTGCTACACGACCTGCTTTTTCAAGTTCTGGGTTCATTTCGTCCATCGAACCGGGTACTTTTACTTCTTTCCAGAACTCTTCACGTAAGGCTTTAATTTCTGAAATAGCTTCTTTTAGTCCTTTCGCGTTTCTAGACATTCCAACCTTGTTCCACATGATCTTTCCTAGACGCTTATGGATATCATCAACAGACTTAGTTCCTTTATTGTTAATTAGTTTTTCTAACCGTTCGCGAACATCTTTTTCTGCTTGTTCAAAAGCTGGAAGATCAGTTGAAATTTCTCCAGTTCTAATATCATCAGCTAAATAATCTCCAATCGTATACGGCAATACAAAATAACCATCGGCCAATCCTTGCATTAATGCAGAAGCTCCTAGTCTGTTTGCTCCGTGATCGCTAAAGTTAGCTTCTCCAGTAACATAACAGCCTTTTATCGTTGATTGTAAATTGTAATCTACCCAAACGCCACCCATGGTGTAGTGCACGGCAGGATAAATCATCATTGGGGTTTTATAAGGATTCGCATCCACAATTTTTTCATACATCTCGAACAGGTTTCCGTATTTATTCGCAACGACTTCTGTTCCTAATTTTATGATTTCTTCTTTGCTCGGGTTGTGATTTCCATGCATTACGGCTTGCTCTTTTCCATAACGCTCAATCGCAGAAGCGAAATCTAAAAATACGGCTTCACCCGTTTTATTAACACCAAATCCAGCATCGCAACGCTCTTTTGCAGCACGAGAAGCCACATCACGAGGCACTAAATTACCAAACGAGGGGTAACGACGCTCTAAGTAATAGTCTCGTTCTTCTTCTGAAAGTTCTGTTGGTTTCTTTTTACCTTCACGAATAGCAATCGCATCTTCTTTTTTCTTCGGAACCCAAATACGTCCGTCATTTCGAAGGGATTCAGACATCAACGTTAATTTAGACTGATGATCTCCCGAGACTGGAATACAGGTTGGGTGAATTTGTGTATAACAAGGGTTTGCAAAGTAGGCGCCCTTTTTATGTATTTTCCAAGATGCAGTCACATTACTTCCCATCGCATTGGTGGAAAGGAAAAATACGTTTCCATATCCTCCTGAAGCAATAACAACCGCATGAGCAGAATGTCTTTCTAGTTTACCTGTAACCAAATCACGGGCAATAATACCACGTGCTTTTCCGTCAACAATCACTAAATCTAACATTTCGTGACGGTTAAACGGCTGAATTTTACCACGGTTTATTTGGCGGTTCATAGCAGCATACGCTCCTAGTAGTAATTGTTGTCCTGTTTGTCCTTTTGCGTAAAAAGTACGCGACACTAATACCCCACCAAATGAACGGTTATCTAGTAATCCACCATATTCACGAGCAAAAGGAACTCCTTGTGCCACACATTGGTCAATAATATTAGCAGATACTTCAGCAAGACGGTATACGTTTCCTTCGCGAGAACGATAATCGCCACCTTTTACAGTATCATAAAAAAGACGGTAGTTAGAATCGCCATCTCCTTGATAGTTTTTTGCAGCGTTAATCCCTCCTTGTGCCGCAATAGAGTGTGCTCTACGAGGGGAATCTTGATAGCAAAATGTTTTTACGTTATACCCTAGTTCGGCCAACGTTGCAGCGGCACTTCCACCAGCTAAACCTGTTCCCACAACGATAACATCAATGTTTCGTTTGTTCGCAGGATTAACAAGATTAATGCTGTTTTTATGGTTTTTCCACTTCTCGTCTAAAGGTCCTTCTGGTATTTTTGCATCTAATATCGACATAGCTTTTGCTGTTTAGTGGGAAATTTGATTAAAATGATGGTACAAGGCTATAATGATAAAGCCTAACGGAATTACAATAGCATAGAGCTTTGTAAATCCTTTAACCGCTTTTGAGAACTTATTATTCCAACCCATTGTTTGGAAAGAAGAAGCAAATCCGTGCCATAAATGAAACATTAATAACACAAATGATAGCACATAAATTCCAGTTCGTACTGGGCTTTCAAACTTATGAACCAACTCGCCATAATACCGTGTCGCATCTGCTGGATGGGATTCTACATATTTATGTACAATTTCCGGAACCCAAAAGTCGTAAAAGTGCAATCCTAAGAATGCTAAGATTACAGCTCCTGAAATAATCATATTTCGGGATGCCCACGTAGAATTGGTGTTTCCTTTATACGATTTGTAACTTATTTTTCGAGCTTTATTATTTTTAAGCTCTAAGATAATTCCCATTACAAAGTGAAATACAACACCAAAAATTAATACGGGTTGCAAAATAAACTGCACCAACGGGTTGGTTCCCATAAAATGAGACCAGCTGTTAAACGTTTCTTCAGAAAAAACCGAGGAAAAGTTTATGGTAAAATGTTGTGCAAGAAAAAATACAAGAAATAGACCTGAAAGGGCCATCGCCACTTTTTTGGCGATCGAAGCGGATAATATTCCCATTATGGTTTAATTTTTCAAAAATTAAGGTAGACAAAAGTACTACTGAAAAAGGTTTCAACAAAAAGTATCAATTGTTTTCCTCTTTATTTAGAACTGTTTTAAATACAATACTTATTTAATTTCAAGTTTTTGAGTTTTTGAGGCACCACTTATTGACACCTTTACATCATACATCCCCTCAGGCAAATAATACTTTTCATTATCTGCTTTCTTCACTTCGACATCAGCTTTTTCCAGAATTTTTCTACCTTTTTCTGAAACAGTTATATCATACTCAATTATATTAACACCTTTTACAACATCTTTTGTAAGCTGCTGTACTTCTTTTCCTTCTTTCGTTTTAATGGTAATAATTGCTTTTCCTTCGGAAGGACTATAAAGTTGAAGGTTTATTGAAGGTTCAATTACATCGTACCATTCTCCATATTTGCTACCCCAACGGCTCGAGAACTGGATGGGGTTTAATTCAGCTAACAATACATCATTCATTTTAGAAACATTCATTTGCTGAAGCAAAGAAACATTAGCCAAATAGAAAGAGCGGCCGTGTGTACCTAAAATCAAATCTTTTTCGCGCTCTTGAATGACCAAATCGTGAACCGCTACATTCGGCAACCCTTCTGAAAATGCCTCCCAAGAATTTCCTTTATTAAAAGAAACATAAGCTCCATTATCTGTACCTATATATAGTACATTTTCATTTTCAGGATCTTCCTTAATTACATTTACAGGTGATGCTGGTAGATTACTACTGATATCTTTCCACGTTTGTCCGTAGTTTTCACTTGCATACACGTAGGTTTTAAAATCATCCCAACGATACCCGTTCAACGTAACATATACCCTTTCTTTTTTATGTTTTGAAGCGATTACTCTGCTCACCCACAAATCTTTTGGAAATGATTTTGAAATATCCGTCCAATTACCACCTGCATTTTTTGAAACGTGCAACATACCATCGTCACTTCCGGCATATAACAACCCGAAGGTAAAAGGTGATTCACTAATACTTGTTAACGTTCCGTAAGCAACATTTCCAGGTTTTCCACCTTTGGTAAGATCGCCAGAAATGGCTTCCCAATCATCACCTTGGTTCATACTTCGCATGAGTTTATTTCCTCCTAAATAGAGAATATCTTGATTATGCGGACTCAATAAAATAGGTGTTTGCCAATTAAAGCGATACGGGCTATCACCCAGTTCATGTTTCGGCTGGATATAGGTTTGTTCTTCAGTTTCACGATTGATCCTGAAATAATTTCCAAACTGAAAACCGGTATAAACAATGTTACTGTTTCTGTTATCAATTTGAACATGCATACCATCACCGCCCATAATACTTTCATATGGGTTTTGTCCAGATTGTTGCCAACCATAATCTATTTTGGCATTGTGCGGCCCTACCCACACACCATTGTCCTGCAAGCCACCATACACATTATAAGGCTCTTCGTTATCTACATTCACAGTATAAAACTGCCCCACGGCCGGCGCGTTGTTTTTAATCCACGTTTTACCATCATCGTAACTAATGTTAACACCACCATCATTACCATCAATTAAATGACCTGCCTTTTTAGGGTTAATCCATAACGCATGATGATCTGCGTGTACGTTTTCTGCACTAATTGATTCAAAGGTTTTACCTCCATCGGCTGATTTTAGAATAGGAACTCCATAAATATATATTTTATCTGAATTGGAAGGATCTACATGTATTTTTCCGAAGTAATATCCGTACGAATAATACAAATTATTAATATACCCTTCGTGGGTTTTACCCCATGTTTTGCCCCCATCTGTACTTTTATATACCTCAGCACCAATAACTGGTGTGTCAAATAATTGCGTATTGGCATCTTCTAAATATTTAGCAAGATCTGCTGGTTTTACGCTGCCACTACGCACCATGTTTTTTACGTTTTCGGCTTTGTATTTTTCCTGAAAACCATTGGCGCGCAAAAACTTTTTCAGCTTATCATTGTCCAACGCCAAAAACTCTGAAGCACTCATTTTTTTGAATACATCTTTCGTCAACGCATCACTATCAGTGTCCATTTTTTCTTTTTTACGATGATCTTGGTTGTCGATTATAGCATAGACTGCATTATCATCAACCACAGCTAAACCAATACGACCAGCACCTTTTCCTGTTGGAAATCCGCTGCCAGAAACAGACATCTTTTTCCAAGTATCACCCCCGTCGGTGCTTTTATAAATAGCACTCCCTTCACCGCTTCCGGTAAAATTCCACGCTTTTCGGTCTTTTTCCCAAGAAGAAGCATAGAGTAAATCGAAATTATTTGGGTCGCGATCCATTTCGATAATACCGCTTTCGTCATTTACAAATAAGGTTTTATTCCATGTTTTTCCTCCATCTACCGTTTTATAAACACCGCGTTCTTCGTTGGTAGAATATAAATGCCCCACAGCACTTACCACCACCTCATCAGGATTTGATGGGTTTATCAATATTTTGCTAATATGGTGACTGCCTTTTAACCCCATATTTTGCCACGTTTCACCTTTATCGGTAGATTTCAGCAAGCCAATTCCAGCATATGACGAGCGAGAAGCGTTTACTTCTCCGGTTCCTACCCAAATCGTGCCGTTTTTCCAATCTACAGCAAGACTTCCTACATTTTGTGTTACGCTATTATCTAACACTGGTGTAAAGGAAGTACCGTTATTGTTGGTGTACCAAACGCCACCACTAGCATAGCCCGCATAAAATTCAATTGGATTATCAGGGTTTACAGCAAAATCAACAATACGGCCACTCATTACTGTCGGACCAATATTTTTAAAAGGTAGATTTTTTACGAGTGAGCTTTGCGAAAGTTGTTCTTTTTGCTGCAATGCTTTTTCTAATTCGGCTTTTGAAGTTGCCGGTTGTTGAGAAAATGCTGAAATAAAAAGGAAACTGAATAATAAAAGTAAGGATTGCTTCATTGAGAGTAATTTTAAACGTTGAAATTACTGAAATCCCTTGCTTTAACAAAATTTTATTTTCCTAGCAGCAGCCTTTGGTTTAATTTCCATTAATTTTGAAAAAATTCAGAAAAAAACACCATGAAGTATCATCCAATTGACAGCAACTTATTTATAAAAAACCGTAAAAATTTTATGGCTCAAATGAAGTCAAAAAGCCTTGCGGTATTTAACAGTAATGACATCTACCCTATTGGCGCAGACAGCACGATGCCGTTTCAGCAGTCTCGTGATCTTTTCTACCTAAGTGGTGTAGATCAAGATAAGAGTATGTTATTATTATTTCCAGATGCTGTAGAAGAAAAACACCGTGAAATTTTATTTTTAACTGAAACCAACGACCACATTGCCGTTTGGGAAGGTGAAAAACTAACAAAAGAAAAAGCAACTGAAACTACTGGCGTTAAAACCGTGTATTGGCTAAAGGAATTTGATAAAATTTTCTTTGAACTAATGACACAAGCCGAAACGATATATTTTAACACCAACGAGCATTACCGTGCCAATGTGGAAACGGAGACTCGTGAAGACCGTTTTATTAAAAAAACAAAAGCACAATTTCCGGCACACAGTTGGGCAAAAAGCAACCCTATTTTACAACGGTTGCGGTCTGTAAAAGATCCTATCGAGCTTGATATTATGCAACAAGCGTGTAATATTACCGAAAAAGGTTTTAGAAGAATTTTAGATTTTGTAAAACCAGGCGTGATGGAATACGAAATTGAAGCTGAGTTTATGCACGAGTTTCTAAGTAACCGTTCACGTGGTTTTGCTTACACTCCAATTGTTGCGAGTGGTAAAAACGCCTGTGTATTACACTATGTTGAAAACAACCAGCAATGTAAAGATGGGGATTTAATTTTACTAGACGTCGGTGCAGAGTACGCCAATTACAGTAGCGATATGTCTCGTACGATTCCGGTAGGTGGAAAATTCACCAAACGACAGAAAGAAGTTTATAATGCTGTAAATCGTGTTAAAAACGACGCTACAAAAATGCTCGTTCCTGGAACGCTTTGGAAAGAATATCACGAAGAAGTTGGAAAATTAATGACTTCAGAATTACTTGGATTAGGAATCTTAGATAAAGCTGATGTAAAAAACGAAAATCCAGACTGGCCAGCATACAAAAAATACTTTATGCACGGTACTAGCCATCACATTGGTCTAGATACACACGATTACGGAATTTTATGGGAGCCTATGCAAGCCAATCAAGTGTTTACCGTTGAGCCTGGTATCTATTTACCGGATGAAGGTTTCGGAATCCGCTTGGAAGATGATGTGGTTATTCAGGAAAATGGGGAACCTCATAACCTGATGCGCAACATTCCGATTGAAGCAGATGAAATTGAAGAAATCATGAATAAATAAACGTTTTAGGCGTTTTTAAATATATTCCGGTATAGAAATGAATCGCTATGCCGGATTTTTTTATACCATTATATAATGACACATACTTTTAAAAACACACCTATATATTATAGTATAACCGGAAGTGGTCCGGCAATGGTTTTATTACATGGATTTCTAGAAAGTTCAACTATATGGAATGAATATATTGCTGCCCTTTCTGAAAAACATACTGTCATTACTATAGACTTCCCTGGGCACGGAAAAAGCGAAATCGTTTCTAAAACACATAGTATGCAACTTATGGCCAAAGTGGTAAAAAGTGTTTTACATGAATTAAATATTGAATCTGCAATTCTTATTGGTCATTCTATGGGCGGCTATGTGGCATTGGCTTATACTGAATTGTTTCAGGATGACGTTGAAAAATTAATTTTATTGAATTCTACGCCTACAGCAGATTCTGAAGAACGTAAGCAAAACCGAAGACGCGCTTTAAAAGTACTAGATCATAATGCAGAAGCTTTTATAAGTATGGCGATTATGAATCTATTTTCTGAAAATTCAAAAAAGAGATTTACTTCAGAAATTGAAACATTAAAAAAAGAAGCGCTTCAGTTTCCAGTAGCTGGTATACAAGCAGCCATCCGTGGGATGATTAATCGAAAAGACCGGACCGATGTTTTAGCGAATTTTGATAAGAAGAAAATCATGGTTTGCGGTAATGAAGACCCAATTATGTCTATTTCAGATTCAAAAGTTATTTCAGAAACAACAAATACGGAGTTAATTCAGCTTGAGGGAGGACATATGAGTTGGCTAGAAAACACCGATGAAATTCATAAAATAATGCATTTCATCGAATAAATATGCGTTTTAACGTTTTTTTAAAACTTTTATCTATATTTATCACAACAAAAAAACGTAGAAAATATGGATAATTCCTCTAAATCATCATTTTCAATAGGAAGTGTAATTTGCCAAACCATAGGGCACAAGTATACAGAAACACGAAAAATCACTAATCACATTCACGAATACAAGTGCAAACACTGTGGCCGTGAAGTAACTGAAAATTCTGCAGGAAAAATTGAACTGCTTACCCATAAAATAAGGCAGGTAAACAATAACGTAGCTGAGTTTTTTGAACGTAAAAACAGAAAAGTAGCTGTATAAGCTCTAATTAATCTTCTTGCATTGAATTCCAGCCTCTTGCTACCAATGGAATTTTTGTATTAGCGCGTGTTATTAAATGCATCCCTTCGCTTTCTTGTGTCATATGCCCAATAACTGTTAAGTGTGGATTCCCCTTAATTTTCGGAAAATCTTCTGTAGAAACGGTAAACAGCAATTCGTAATCTTCGCCTCCACTTAAAGCAATTGTAGTGCTATCCATTTCAAATTCTTCACAGGTTGAGATAACTTGTGGATCTAACGGAATTTTGTCTTCGTATAAATTACAACCTACTTTCGAGTTTTTACAAATGTGGATTACTTCCGAAGATAATCCATCACTAACATCAATCATAGAAGTAGGTTTGACATCTAAATCTTTTAATAGAGCAGAGATACCTTGCCGCGCTTCGGGTTTTAATTGACGCTCAATTATATAAGTATATTTATCAAGGTCAGGCTGCGATTTTGGGTTTACCTTAAATACTTGTTTTTCCCGTTCTAACACTTGAAGCCCCAAATAGGCAGCACCCACATCACCCGTTAAAACTAAAAGGTCATTTTCTTTGGCGCCGCTTCTATAAACAACACTTTCTTTGTTTACTTGGCCTAAAGCAGTAACACTAATAACCAAACCCGTTGTAGATGATGTGGTATCTCCTCCCACCACATCAACATTATAAATACTTGCAGCCGTTTCAATTCCGGCATACAATTCTTCCAACGCCTCAACCGGAAACCGATTAGAAACAGCAATAGAAACCGTTATCTGGTTTGCCTTAGCATTCATAGCATATATATCAGAGAGATTGACTACAACAGCTTTATACCCTAAATGTTTTAATGGCATATAGCTTAAATCGAAATGTACGCCTTCTACCAACATATCTGTTGTAACTACTATTTGATTATTTTCTTCTGAAGTAATAACCGCAGCATCGTCTCCAATTCCTTTAATCGTGGTCTCTTGCTTTATTTTAAAGTTTTTTGTTAAATGATCTATTAGACCAAATTCCCCTAATTGTGAAATGCTGGTTTTAGAAGTATCTTTATTATCAAACATATATAGAAGGTTTTAAAGTACAAAAATAAGGGTTAGGGTTTAAACAAAGTCTCTTTCACTCTAAAAACTCAATATTGACAATGAGCAAATTAGATGTTCTCTATATAAATAATTTTTGTAGTTTCGCATCACATTTTTATGATAATACTATTAACTTTTATCTTTTAGTAAAGAATTCATAGTCTTCTATTAAATAATTTAATACCTCAATAATGAAAAAATCTCTACTTACCCTATTAATTTTAGCGTGCACACAAGTATTTGCTCAAACACCATGCAATAATGGTATGGCTGGTCAATATCCTTGCAATGGCTATGATTTACAGTCACGCGTTTCACTTTCTGACATGAATGCGAATGCGGCAAACGATTCTTGGGGTTGGACAGATCCTCAAGATGGAAAAGAATATGCCATAATAGGTTTAGAAGGCGGCACTACTTTTATTGATATTTCAAACCCAACAAACCCAATTTATTTAGGAAAATTACCAACACACAGTTTTAGTAGTAACTGGAGAGATGTAAAAACATATAACAACCATGCCTTTATAGTTAGTGAAGATTTTTCACACGGTATGCAAGTTTTTGATTTAACTCGATTGCGAAATGTATCAAATCCACCCGTAACATTTACAGAAGATGCCCATTACGATGGGTTTGGCAATGCACATAATATTGTAATTAATGAAGACTCAGGTTATGCCTACGCAGTTGGGACATCTACATATAGCGGAGGCTCTCATTTTATAAACATACAAGACCCTACAAACCCCGTTGCTGCTGGTGGTTTTGGAGGTGACGGATACACTCATGATGCACAAGTTATAACTTATAATGGACCAGACAGCGATTATACTGGCCGTGAAATTTTACTAAGTAGTAGTGGAAATGAAAACTACGTTTCTATTGTAGATGTAACCGATAAAGCAAATCCTCAAAGTATTTCCACAATTAGTTACCTTAATTCCAGTTATACACACCAAGGTTGGTTTACAGAAGATCAACGCTATTTTATACTTGGTGACGAAATAGATGAGCAAGATTTTGGATTTAACACTAGAACAATCATATTTGATCTGACCGATCTTGACAATCCAGTATTGGATTTTGAGCATTTTGGAGAAACCGAAGCAACCGACCATAATGGATACGTACTTGGAGACAACTATTATCTAGCTAATTATGCTGCTGGTTTAAGAGTACTCGATATTTCAGATATTGCGAATGGAAATATTTCCGAAGTAGGATACTTTGACTCATTTAGTGCTCATAATAGTGTTGGATATGAAGGGGTGTGGAATGTATATCCATACTTAGGAAGTGGCAATATTATAATTAGTGATCGCGTAGGAGGATTGTTTGTTGTAAAATCATCAGCTCCAGATACCACGGATCCAGTTGCTATTTGCCAGAATACAAGCGTATCCTTAGATTCAAACGGAGAAATAATTATTGATCCCGCTTTACTGGACGGAGGCTCAAGCGATGATAGCGGTTCTTTCTCATTGTCCTTGAGTGAAAACACATTTACCTGTTCAGATATAGGAGAAAACACGGTTACCTTAACCGTAACAGACCCTTCAGGAAATACCGATGCTTGTACAGCTATAATCACTATAGAAGATAACACAGATCCAATAATAACGTGTACAACAGACACAACTGTTGAATATGATTCTGGAGCCAGTTTTTATACGTTACCTAATTATGAGGCAGAAGGTTTAGTACTTACAATAGATAATTGTTCTCAAAATCCCACCGTTACACAAACCCCGGTAGCTGGAACAGAACTTACAGAAGGTATATACACCATTGATTTTCAGTCTGAAGACGCTGCTGGAAATACCGGAAACTGTTCATTTGAGTTAACCGTAATAGAAGAATTATCTATTAATGATAATACTTTTGAAAACAGCATTAAAGTGTTCCCGGTACCTGCTTTAAATGAAATAAACATCACTTCGGAAAACAAAACAATAGAATTTATTGATGTTTATGATATTATGGGGAAAAAGGTTTATACCGAAAAGAACATCAACACCACTAAAAAAACAATAAACATCTCAAGCTTTTCAAAAGGAATGTATTTTTTATCAATTAATAATAAGGCAACCAAAAAAATTGTAAAAAAATAAGCTTTTTTGTAATGTAATGGAGCTCGATGAGACATACTTACTGTTAATAGCACACTAACTTTTAACCTTTTACGTTAGGATGTAAAGCTTTAAAATAATATTTTATATATAAATTAAACTTAAATAATGAAACAATTCTATCTACTTGTATTTGCACTTATCAGCGCTGTCACTTTCAGCCAAACGCCTTGTGAAAATGGAACCGCTAGCGGTTTTCCTTGCCAAAATTTTGACTTATTATCGCGTATTAGCCTTAGCGAAATGAACGCCTCCGGTGGTAACGATTCTTGGGGGTGGACCGATTCGCAAGATGGCAAAGAATATGCTCTTATTGGATTAACCAACGGAACTGCTTTTATCGATATTTCAGACCCAATTAACCCGATTTATTTAGGAAAGCTACCTACGCACACATCTTCAAGTACATGGCGAGATGTAAAAGTATATAGTGACCACGCTTTTATAGTAAGTGAAGCTTCCGGTCATGGTATGCAAGTTTTTGACTTAACTCGATTGCGGGATGTAAGTAATCCTCCAGAAACATTTACAGAAGATGCTCATTATGATGGTTTTGGTAATGCTCACAATATTGTAATAAACGAAGACACGGGATATGCATACGGAGTAGGAACTTCAACATATTCTGGCGGGCCACATTTTATAAACATACAAGATCCAATTAACCCAGTAGGTGAAGGAGGATACGCAATGGATAGTTATAGTCATGATGCTCAGGTAGTCACTTATTCAGGTCCCGATTCTGACTATACAGGAAAAGAAATCTTAATTGGCAGTAACGAAAACGAAGTAGTATTAGTTGATATTACAGACAAATCTAGCCCTCAAGGTATTTCAACCATAAGCTATAATAATGTAGGCTATACACACCAAGGATGGTTTACAGAAGATCAAAAATATTTTATTCTTGGAGACGAAACAGACGAAATAAACTTTGGATTTAACACTAGAACATTAATATTTGACTTCACAGATTTGGACAACCCTCAATTTCACACTGAATATCTAGGGCCAACAGCTGCTACAGACCACAATGGATACGTAGTGGGTGACAAATATTATTTTGCTAATTATGCAGCTGGTTTAAATGTTTTAGATATAAGTGATATTGAAAATGAAAACATCTCACAATACGGATATTTCGACACCTTCCCAGGTAGTAACGGCGCAGGATTCGGCGGAAGTTGGAATGTATATCCATATTTTGAAAGCGGAAACATCGTAATTAGTGGTAGTGGTGGTTTTACCTTGGTAAAAGATACAAATGAATTAAATATTAATGAGTTAAACAATTCTGGCTTTGTCATTTATCCAAATCCAGCTAAAGATCATTTAAACATTGTTTCTTCAACGTCTCCTATACAACAAGTTGAAGTATATTCAGTTATAGGTAAACGTATTCTAAATTATACTTTTTCTGAAAATAATAATGAAGAAAACGTCAACATAAATTCACTGCAAAGTGGAGTTTATTTAGTTAAAATCAATAATCTAACTACCAAAAGATTGGTGGTAAAATAACACTATGAAAATTTATAGCTTAACCTACAACATACTATTACTTTTTACATTGATTGCATTTTTTTCGTGCAAAGACGATGACTCCCCAACGGTTGAGGAAGAAGAAACTGAAACTGAAACCACAGGTTTTCAGGGTGAAATAGACTATATAAAAACCTATGGCGGTAGTAATCTTGACAAAGCAGTTAGTATCGTATTGGCTAATGATGGCAACTATGTTATCTTAGGTTCTACTAAAAGTACCGATGGCGACATCACGGACAAAACAACTTCTGATGAAGATTACTGGCTCTTAAAAGTGAAGCCTGATGGCGAAATAATCTGGAGCAAAACATATGGTGGTCCCGAAGACGATACTGCCTCTAACCTAGAAAAAACAAGTGATGGAGGTTATATAGCCTCTGGTTACAGTAGAGGTGCTGGTGGCGATGTTAGTAGCAATGCAGGATTTCATGACTTCTGGGTTGTAAAATTTAGTGCCTCAGGTGATCTTCAATGGCAAAAAAGTTTTGGTTTTCCAGGAAGTGATAAAGCTTATAAAGCTAAACAAACTAGGGATGGTGGTTATATAGTTGCAGGGGTGCTAGATGTTTCTGCCAGTAATGGAGAAGGTGGATTAGGCTCCAAAAAACCTAAAGAAGCAGCAGGTAGATCCCCTCAGCATGCTGGAGGTGATTACTGGGTTATCAAACTCTCCGCAACGGGAGAAATGCAATGGAGAAATTATTTCGGTGGCACTTTTACCGATACCGCTTACGATGTTTTGCAGACCTCTGATGGAGCGTACCTTATTTTTGGCACCTCAGATAGTTCTGATGTGGACATTTCAGAAAATATTGGCACGTACGACTATTGGGTGGTAAAAGTTTCTGCAAATGGTGAATTGGTATGGGAAAAAAACTATGGCGGTAAACAAATAGAAAACTTATATACTGCCTCTACAGCTTCAAACGGAAATTTTCTCATCTTTGGCGACACCCGAAGTAATGATATAAACGTAACTAGTAATTTTGGTAAAGCAGATATATGGGGTGTAAAAATTGATTCAGAAGGAGAGCTATTATCACAGCAATCCTATGGCGGACTTGAATTTGAAAGTGCCAGAGGTATCTCTCAACTATCAAACGGAAATCACATAGTAACAGGCAACACCAGAAGTATCGATGGAGATTTTGATCAAAACAAAGGTGATAACGACGCTTTGGTTATGATAATAGATGATAAACAAAGTATTGAATTTCAATTAACAGTAGGTGGTTCAACCTTTGACTTTGCTCAGGATGCAATTGAGGCAGAAAACAAAACCTACGTTATTGCAGGTAGCACGCAGAGTGACGACAAAGATATTCCTTTAAACCGCGGCGTAGAAGATTTATTATTATTTAAAATTAAGTAAACGGCATTAACATTAAATCAAATCGAATGAAAAAAAATGTTTTATTATTATTTGCAATAGCTTTGAGTTTTTTTGCTTGTAAAGATGTAGATGAAGAAGAGGTTGTAAACCCAAACCGAAATGTTACTTTTAATTTTACTCAAAACTGGGAAGGTGAAGAAATCACTAACCCTGACTACCAAACGACTGAATATACAAATGCGAATGATGAGGTATTAACCATCTCAAAGTTACGCTATTTGATTTCAGATGTCACATTTACCGATGAAGAAGGCGACAGTACCGTTATTAAAGGCTATAACCTAGTTAATGCCAGAGAAGGCACAAACCTACAATACAAACCCTCTAAAAAAATACCCGAAGGAACTTACGACCTAAGCTTTACTTTTGGTTTTGACAAGGAAGACAATATTGACGGCACATATGAAGATTTAACTGCTGCCAGTTGGGGCGTTCCCGAACAACTTGGCGGAGGCTATCACTTTATGCAGATGGAAGGTACATTTATAGACAGTAATGATTCTCAAGCCCCATATCTATATCACACCATACGAGCAGCCGATATGACAGACGAAGGCTTGCTATTAGAAGACACTTCGTTTGAAGTAAGCTTAGGCACTGTAACAGTTAAAGAAGACGCCTCTTTTGAAATTAAGATGGACGTGTCCGAATGGTATAAAAATCCAAATCGATGGGATTTAAATGTTTTGAACACTAATTTAATGATGAACTTCGAAGCGCAGAAAATGATGTCTGAAAATGGTAAAACCGTTTTTAGCCTAGGAGAAGAAACCACTGTAGAAGAATAGTAATTGACTTATTTTAAACACATACAAACATTCTTTTTTGCAGCAGCATGTTGTTTTTTTATCGCTTCATGTGCTAGTGATGAAGGTAGTACCCCCGAAGAGGAAGGCTACGAACCAACTCCTTTGGACTTGAAAGTACCGGTATTGTTTCAACAAACAATATCATCGCCTGTAATTCCTGGAGACAACCCTCAAACCGTTGAGGGGGTTGCTTTAGGTAAAAAATTATTTTTTGATCCCATCCTCTCAGGAGACAATACCTTAGCTTGTGCTGGTTGTCATGCCCCAGAGGAAGCTTTTTCAGATTCAAGACAATTCAGTCCAGGGATTGATGGTATAGAAGGTAGAAGAAATTCCATGCCGTTATTTAATTTGGCTTGGAATTTCAAAGAAAACTTTTTTTGGGACGGCCGTGTTAATTCTTTAGAAAAACAAGCATTAGAGCCCGTTATAGATCCTGTTGAGATGCACAACACGTGGCCAAATGCCATTTCGAATTTACAAGCAACATCAGCGTACCCAGAACTTTTTTCAAAAGCATTTGGCACCTCTACTATAGACTCCACTATGGTTTCAAAAGCCATTGCACAGTTTGTACGTACACTTATTTCGGGCAATTCAAGATACGATCAATTTTTACGTGGTGAAATAGAACTAACGGAAGCTGAACAGAATGGTTTGGATATCTATATTGATGAAGAACGAGGCGATTGTTTTCACTGCCACGGCACACCCCCCAACGACCTGCTTTGGACAGACAATGATTTTCATAATAATGGCTTAGACGAAATCTTTGACGATCTTGGTCGTGGTGCTGCCACAGGTGATCCAAGAGAGTTTGGTCTCTTTAAAACCCCTTCCTTGCGTAATTTGGCCTATACAGCTCCATATATGCACGATGGCCGTTTTGAGACCCTAGAAGAAGTAATAGATCATTATAGCGAGGGCTTAGTCTATTCTGAAACCATAGACCCACTTATGAAAGCCGTGGGCGAAGGTGGTGTTCAGCTTACCGAACAAGACAAACAAGACCTTAAAGCTTTTTTACTTTCTTTATCTGATGAAAGTTTTATAAATAACCCAGACTTTCAGGAACCTTAGTTTTTTTCTTTAAAAAATCAATATTTCTCTTTCAATTTTAAGTCTTTACACGCCAATTTGTTAATTATTATTTAAAACTATCGCGTCATAAGTTTAAATCGATAGCTAACTATGGCTACCATCCGTATTTACCGTATATTTGCAGTCTAATAAGAACAAATTTATCTTATGATAAAAGTTAGTGAAAATGCAAAATCAAAACTAGAACAATTGATGTCTGAAGAAGGCTTCAATATAATAAACGATTTTGTAAGAGTAGGTGTAAAAAGCGGAGGTTGCTCTGGTTTGTCCTACGATCTTAAGTTTGACGACAAAATTGGAGAAAACGATAAGCTTTTTGAAGATGAATCGGTAAAAATTGCTATCGATAAAAAAAGTTTTCTCTATCTAGTAGGAACCACGTTGGAATACAGCGGTGGATTAAACGGTAAAGGGTTTGTGTTCAACAATCCCAATGCAAACCGCACCTGTGGTTGTGGCGAAAGTTTTTCGCTTTAATTAATTTGAATAAAAATCTTGCTTTGCTTTATATCTGAAATAGATCTAGTAAAGAAGAAAAAAAATAAAAGCTACAATGGCTAAGTTTACTGAAGACGATTTAAAGAAAGAACTCGAAACAAAAGAGTACGAATACGGATTTTATACCGATATAGAATCTGACACGTTCCCTGTTGGCTTAAACGAGGACATTGTTCGTGCTATTTCAAAAAAGAAGGAAGAGCCCGAATGGATGACCGAATGGCGTTTAGAATCATTTCGTTATTGGAAAGAAATGATTGAACCTGAATGGGCAAACGTTCATTACAACAAACCAGATTTTCAAAACATATCATATTATTCAGCTCCTAACAAAAAGCCGAAATATGACAGTATTGACGAAGTAGACCCAGAATTATTGGAAACCTTCAATAAGCTAGGTATTTCACTAGATGAGCAAAAAAAATTAGCAGGTGTTGCCGTAGATATTGTAATGGACTCCGTTTCAGTAACTACAACTTTTAAAGATACTTTAGCAAAGAAGGGGATTATTTTCTGTTCTATTTCCGAAGCGATTAAAGAGCATCCAGAATTAGTAAAAAAGTACCTTGGTTCAGTAGTACCACAAAAAGACAACTTTTATGCGGCCTTAAATAGCGCGGTATTTAGTGATGGTTCATTCTGTTACATCCCAAAAGGCGTTCGATGCCCAATGGAACTTTCAACCTATTTCCGAATTAACCAAGCAGGAACAGGGCAATTTGAACGCACATTGGTTGTCGCCGATGAAGACAGTTACGTGAGTTATCTAGAAGGTTGTACTGCCCCGATGCGTGATGAAAATCAATTACACGCCGCTGTTGTGGAATTGGTAGCGTTAGATGGTGCTGAAATTAAATATTCTACAGTCCAAAACTGGTTTCCAGGAAGTAAAGATGGAAAGGGCGGAGTATTCAACTTTGTGACAAAAAGAGGGATTTGCGAGAAGAACGCAAAAATTTCGTGGACACAAGTAGAAACCGGAAGCGCCGTAACTTGGAAATATCCTAGTTGTATATTAAAAGGCGATAACTCTATTGGAGAGTTTTATTCCATTGCTGTTACGAACAACTTTCAGCAGGCCGATACGGGTACCAAAATGATTCATTTGGGTAAAAACACCAAGAGTACCATCATTTCTAAAGGAATTTCGGCTGGAAAATCGCAAAACAGTTATCGTGGATTAGTACAGATAAATAGCCGAGCCGAGAATGCCCGTAATTTTTCACAATGTGATTCGCTGCTAATGGGTAATGAATGTGGTGCGCATACCTTCCCTTACATTGAAGCTAAAAATAAAACGGCCCAAGTAGAGCACGAGGCTACAACAAGTAAAATTGGAGAGGATCAAATTTTTTACTGTAATCAGCGTGGTATTGACACTGAAAAAGCTATTGCATTAATTGTAAACGGTTTCAGTAAAGAAGTGTTAAATAAACTGCCTATGGAATTTGCCGTTGAAGCGCAAAAACTATTAGAAATTTCACTAGAAGGATCTGTAGGTTAATTTTTATGAAAAAATAAAAAAACCAAAATATAGTGCCATGAAAAAAATATTTTTGCTGCTATTACTTTCAGCCACAGTGATTGCTTGTAACAATACTAAAAAAGAAACTGAAAAACAGTCTGAAGAAAAAGTAGCTTCAACAGCCGACGAGAGTCTAAAGACTTACAGGGGCGAATTTATTTATACAGATGAAGCCGCAGTTTTAAAAGGGAATAACTTTATTTATGGCGTTACCATAGATGAAAAAAGCCAAGAACTAGCTGATAAGGTTTCTGAAATAAAAAAAGACGCTTATGATATGGTTCCGGTAATTGTTACCGGTGAGGTAAAACCCAATCCAAAGGCCGAAACCGAAGAAGTTTGGGAAGAAGTGATTACCATTAAAGATATTTTACATGTTAGCGAGAAACCCGCTAAAAACGATATAAAATTAGAAGAAAAGAAAAGTTAATTATGCTACATATAAAAAACCTGCACGCAGGTATTGAAGGAAAAGATATTTTAAAAGGCATTGACTTAGAGGTTAATGCTGGGGAAGTTCATGCTATTATGGGACCAAATGGTTCTGGTAAAAGTACATTGGCTTCGGTAATTGCAGGAAAAGAAGAGTTTGAGCTTCAACAAGGAGAAATTGTCTTTGAAGGCGCTGAGATATCTGAACTGGATCCCGAAGAACGCGCACATAAAGGCTTGTTCTTGTCTTTTCAATATCCTATTGAAATTCCTGGGGTTACGGTAACCAACTTTATAAAAACGGCTATCAACGAAACTCGTAAGGCCAAAGGCTTGAAGGATATGCCAGCTAGCGAAATGCTTAAAAAAATCAAGGAAAAGGCGGATATGCTCGAGATAGACCGAAAGTTTTTATCTCGTTCCTTAAACGAAGGATTTTCGGGTGGTGAGAAAAAACGAAACGAGATTTTTCAATTAGCTATGATGGAACCAAAATTGGCCATCTTAGACGAAACAGATTCTGGCTTGGACATTGATGCCCTAAAAGTTGTGGCCGACGGAGTTAACAAACTAAAGAGTAAGGACAATGCCGTTATCGTAATTACGCACTATCAACGTTTGCTAAACCATATAGTTCCGGATTATGTACACGTACTAATGGGTGGGAAAATAGTAAAATCTGGCGGCAAAGAATTAGCTTATGAGCTTGAAGAAAGAGGCTACGACTGGATTAAAGAAGAATTGGTTTAAACAAGCCTATTCCCTCATTGAGGGCCGATAAGCATGTTTTCCATAAATCTTAAACAAAGATAAAAATGAGTTTAAAAGATAAATTAGTTTCATCATACATCGCTTTTGAAGATCACTTGGAGCCCGACTCTCCTATACACGACCTTCGCAATAAAGCCATGAAAGTTTTTGAAGAACAAGGTTTCCCTTCCAAAAAGGAAGAAGCTTGGAAATACACTTCTTTAAAATCAGTTGAAAAAACCGATTACAGTATTTTTCCAAAGCAACAGGAAAAGCACATTGAGTTTAAGGATGTCAAAAAATACTTCCTACACGACATCGATACCTATAAAATCGTTTTTATAGACGGTGTTTACAGTTCATTTTTATCCGAAACTACACACGATTCTATCGATGTTTGCCTGCTATCTTCTGCTTTGAACAAATCGAAATACCAACCGGTAATCGAAACGTATTTCAATAAAGTGGCTGAGAAAGATAGTCTTACCTCTTTAAATACCGCTTTTGCTAAAGAAGGCGCGTATATTCACATTCCAAAGAACAAAGAAGTTGAAAAACCTATTGAAATTATCAACTTCTCAACTGGAAATGAAGCGGCAGCTATGTTGCAGCCTCGTAATTTAGTAGTAGTTGGTGAAAATGCACACGTTCAGATTATTGAGCGACATCAAAGTCTTTCAGAAAATGCTGTGTTCACAAATAGCGTTACTGAAATATTCGCAGAAAAGCGCGCGTATGTAGATTATTATAAAATCCAAACTGACAACCCTACAGCTTCTTTAATTGACAACACATACGTTTCGCAACAACGAGAAAGCAACTGCCGAGTACACACCTTTTCATTTGGTGGAAAATTAACTCGTAATAACCTTCATTTTTATCAATTTGGAGAGCGTTGCGATTCTACACTTAATGGTATTACTATTATTGAGGATAAACAACACGTAGATCACAATACCTTGGTGCACCACACAGCACCAAACTGTGAAAGTCACCAAGATTATAAGGGTATTTATGCAGATAAATCAACTGGGGTTTTTAACGGTAAAGTATTGGTTGATAAAGTAGCTCAAAAGATTGATGCATTTCAAAAAAACAACAACATTTTAGTGGACGATGGTGCTACTATTAACTCTAAACCACAATTAGAAATTTTTGCAGACGATGTAAAATGTACGCACGGTTGTACCATTGGTCAATTAGATGAAGACGCATTATTCTATATGCGTTCTCGTGGTATTGCTAAAAAAGAAGCTCGTGCATTATTAATGTATGCTTTTGCAAATAGTGTACTTGAAAGTGTGAAAATTCCCGAATTGAAACAACGTATCAATAAACTAATTGCCAAGAAAATTGGCGTTAGTCTGGGTTTTCAATTGTAATCACCCCTTAAATAAAATTTTCCATGGCCTTTAACGTTCAGGAAATTAGAAAAGACTTTCCCATTCTTCAACGTGAAGTAAATGGCAAACCCCTTGTATATTTGGATAATGCAGCTACTGCTCAAAAACCACAAGCGGTGATTGACTGTATTGTAGATTATTATTCAAACTACAATGCAAACATCCATCGTGGTGTTCATACGTTGTCTCAAGAAGCAACCGACGCGTATGAAGGTGCTCGGAAAAAAATTCAAGAGCATTTCAACATACAGCATTCGCACGAAGTTATTCTAACCGCGGGTACCACTCATGGCATTAATATGATAGCGAATGGCTTTAATGAATTTCTAAAAAAAGGCGATGAGATTATCGTTTCTGCTTTAGAACATCATTCTAATATCGTTCCTTGGCAAATGCTTTGTGAACGTACGGGAGCTGAATTAAAAGTAATTCCTATTGATGAAAAGGGCGTTTTAGTTCTTTCAGAATATGAAAAATTGCTTTCAGAAAATACAAAGTTGGTTTTTGTGAATCATATTTCAAATGCATTGGGAACTATTAATCCTATTGCTGAAATTATAAAAAAAGCACACGAAAAAGACGCAGCAGTCTTGGTGGATGGAGCACAAGCCTGTTCGCACATTAAACCTGATTTACAAGCCTTAGATGTTGACTTCTATGTAACATCTGCCCACAAAATGTGCGGCCCCACAGGGACAGGAATGCTCTATGGAAAAGAAGACTGGCTCAACAAGCTACCTCCGTATCAAGGTGGTGGCGAGATGATTGCCGAAGTAACGTTCGAAAAAACGACGTATGCCGGACTTCCGCATAAATTTGAAGCTGGCACGCCTAATATTGCAGGAGGTATTGCTTTTGGCGCTGCAATTGATTATCTTAACAGTATCGGTTTTGATGAAATTGAAGCGTACGAACATGAATTATTAACCTATGCCACCGAGCAATTAACATTAATTGAAGGATTAAAAATCTACGGAACAGGAGTGGATAAAACATCAGTAATATCGTTTAATATTGAAGGTATTCACCCGTATGATATTGGTACTATTGTTGATAAATTAGGTATAGCAGTTCGAACCGGACATCATTGCGCACAGCCGATAATGGATTATTATAAAATTCCTGGTACGGTGCGTGCTTCGTTCGCTTTTTACAACACAAAAGAAGAAATTGATGCACTCGTTAAAGCTGTAAAAAAAGCAAAATCAATGTTAACCTAAACTTAATTAAATATGAAATCACTTGCCACGCTTAGCTTATTAGTATTCGCCCTTATTTTTACAAGTTGTGATGAAACCAAAAAAGTAATTGATGTTGCCGGAAATGTACAGTTATCTGGTGATTATACCGTAACTAATGTTGAAGGCACTTCTATGTCTGCAACTAAACCAACCATTACTTTTGCGGCTCTTAGTAGCAGAGTTTCTGGAAATGCTGGGTGTAACAATTACTTTGGTGATTACACAATTACCAACAATACGTTGACTTTGGGTGAACTGGCTGCCACAAAAAAAATGTGCGGAGAAGATGTAATGCAAGTTGAAGACAAGTTTTTAGAAACTATAAATAAAGTTGGTGGATACCGTATTCAAGATAACGTGTTAACTTTATATGCAAAAAGCGACCAAAGTGTCCTGATAACCGCAACAAAAGACAAAGAAGAAAATTAATGACCATACAAGAGATACAAAACGATTTAATTGACGAGTTTTCCATGTTCGATGATTGGATGGAACGCTATGAATATATGATAGAGTTGGGAAAATCGTTACCATTGATTGATGAGGAACTTAAAACGGAAGATAAACTAATTAAAGGTTGTCAGTCTCGTGTTTGGCTAAATGCCGAAGTAAAAGATGACAAAGTAGTCTTCACTGCAGATAGTGATGCCATTATCACAAAAGGCATTATTGCTATATTAATCCGAGCTTTTTCAAATCAAAAGCCAGAGGATATCATTGAAGCAGACACACAGTTTATTGACGAGATTGGCTTAAAAGAACATTTATCTCCTACACGTGCAAATGGTTTGGTTTCTATGGTAAAACAATTAAAATTGTATGCCGTAGCATATCAAGCACAACTAAAAAATTAAAATTATGAGCGCTGAAACTATAAATACAACCGAATTGGGCGATAAAATCGTAAAAGTGATTAAAACCATTTACGATCCTGAAATCCCTGTAGACGTATACGAGCTTGGACTTATTTACGATGTTTTCGTAAATGAAGATCACGAAGTAAAAATATTGATGACGTTAACTACTCCTAACTGCCCCGTAGCAGAATCTTTACCTCAAGAAGTTGAAGACAAAGTGAAATCTATAAAAATGGTTAAAGACGCCGAAGTGGAAATCACCTTCGACCCACCGTGGAGCCAAGAATTAATGAGCGAAGAAGCGAAGTTGGAATTAGGAATGCTTTAATTTCAGTTGGCGGTACGCAACAAATCGGTGGTTTCGATACTATTCTCTAAACCCTTTGGGTTGTAGAAAATCACTCAACCACCTTAGATTTAGAATGAATTAAGGTGGTTGAGTGATTTTTATGTTTTGCTTCGCAAAACATAAAAATTGTACCAAAACCCCCGATTAAAAAGAAACAGTTTATGGAAGAACAAATTATAAACCGCGTAGCGAACAGCAAGCTTATCACCTTTAATCTGGAAGACTTTTACCCAGAAGGGAAACGTGTTTCCATTGATATTTCGCAATGGTTACTGGAAGGTATTGTATTGCGCGAAAAAGATTTTCGTAGCGATGTAAAAGAATACGACTGGTCGCAATATGAAGCTTGTTTTGTAAATCTATATTGTTCTACCGATGCTATCATCCCCGGTTGGGCATATATGTTTCTTTCACTTCAATTAGCGCCGTATGCTAAAAAAACGGTAGTCGGTACTTCAGAAACACTTGAAAGTATTTTGTTTGCTGAAATTTTACACACATTAGATGTTTTAGAATATGAAGATAAACCAGTCATCATTAAAGGCTGTGCCAATAAGCCCATTCCTGAGAATGCTTATGTACTTCTTGCACAAAGACTTCAAGAAGTTGCCAAAAGTGTAATGTATGGAGAAGCATGTTCTTCTGTCCCCTTATTTAAGCGAAAAAAGTAGCATACACCTACTTTAACTTTCACTATACCTAAATTTTTGTTTTTCAGAATTCATCTACTTTTTAAATTGGATAGATGCCTTATATTTGCAAAAAAAATAAACGTAACAATTATGAAAAAAGTTTTAATTCTCCTACTGTTCATTTCCCCATTTATTGCAATGGCACAAGATGAAGAAACTGAAGAACCAAAAGACGGTTGGACCCGATCTGGAAATGTTTCTTTAATTTTTAACCAAGCAGCTTTTAACGACGAATGGACTGGTGGAGGAACATCCAATTATGCAGCAAACCTTAATTTTACTTACGACTTTAACTACCGACAGGGAAAATTAACGTGGGATAACCGGATATTGGCAGATTACGGAATTACAAAAACAAAAGATGATGATTTTTCCAGAAAAACAAATGACCGATTAGAACTAAATTCTATTTTAGGTCGTCAAATACAAGAAAGCAACTGGTATTACTCCTTTTTTGTAAACTTTAAAACCCAATTTGCAAAAGGATACGAATTTGGCGAAGATGCTGATGGTAACGAAATACGTACCGAAACCACACGCTTTATGTCTCCTGGTTATCTCCAGTTTGGACCTGGCATGCTTTGGAAAAAGAGCGATAACTTTAAAGTAAATATAGCTCCTGCAACTGCTCGTCTTATTTTTGTAAACGAAAAATTTACGACTGTTGATCCAGCTCTAGCTGATGAATTTAACGAAGCAGGTGGTTATTTTGGTGTTGACGCAAACGAAACTACTCGTTTTGAGTTTGGCGCCTCGATAAATGCATACTATAAAGTAGATTTAATGGAAAATGTATCTATGGAAAATGTTTTGGGGCTGTACTCTAATTACTTAGAAGATCCTCAAAATGTTGATCTAGATTATACAATGAATCTAGTATTGAAAGTAAACGACTGGATTACGGCCAATGCTACCTTCCAAGCAATTTATGACGATAATGCCGTACAAGCTTTTCAAATACGTGAAACTCTTGGTGTAGGTGTTGGTTATAAATTTTAATAGCTACTGTAAAAAATCATGAAAAAACCGGCAAATAGAATTTGCCGGTTTTTTTATTCTTCTTCATACAGGTACTTCTCTGGATAGAGAAAGTTATTGTAGGGGAAACGTGTAACGTGAATATCCCTTACTTTTTCATACACCAGCTTCCTAAACTCTTCAAAATTATCTTTATTCAATGCTGAAATGAAAATAGCGTTTTCCTCACGGTTCATCCAAGTCTGTTTCCAATCTTTCAAGGTGTTGTGTGCTGTTGTTTTTTCAGTAACCAAATCGTCTTCTTCAATCACTTCAGGGTTGTATTGATCAATTTTATTAAAAACCATAATTACTGGTTTATCTGCACTTTCAATTTCGTCCAATACTTTGTTTACCGAAGCAATATGATCTTCAAAAGAAGGGTGCGAAATATCCACAACGTGTAATAATAGATCTGCTTCCCGAACCTCATCCAACGTACTTTTAAATGATTCTACCAACTGGGTAGGCAGCTTTCTTATAAATCCAACGGTGTCAGTTAATAGAAAAGGAAGATTCCCAATTACTACTTTTCTAACTGTAGTATCAAGCGTTGCAAAAAGTTTATTTTCGGCAAATACTTCACTTTTACTAATGCTGTTCATCAAGGTAGACTTACCAACATTTGTGTAACCCACTAAGGCCACACGAACCAACGAACCACGATTTCCACGTTGCACTTCCATTTGCTTGTCAATCTTCTCCAACTTTTTCTTCAAAAGTGTGATGCGGTCTCTTACAATACGACGGTCGGTTTCAATTTCGGTTTCACCGGGCCCACGCATACCAATACCACCACGTTGACGCTCTAAGTGCGTCCACATACCGGCTAATCGGGGTAGTAAATATTCGTATTGGGCTAATTCCACTTGCGTACGAGCATAGCTAGTTTTAGCTCTTTGTGCGAAGATATCTAGTATTAAATTAGTTCGGTCTATAATTTTGCACCGTAATATTTTCTCAATGTTTTTTTGTTGAGCAGGTGATAATTCGTCATCAAAAATTGCGGTACCAATATCGTTTTCTTCAACAAATTCCCGCACTTGTTCCATTTTACCACTTCCAATAAAAGTTTTAGGATTTGGGGAATCCATTTTTTGGGTAAAACGTTTTGATACTTCACCTCCGGCAGTATAAGCCAAAAACTCTAGTTCATCTAAATATTCTGTAGACTTATCTTCGTCTTGATATTGTGTTATTAAACCAATGAGTATGGTTTTTTCGTATTCTATTTTAGTTTGTTCAATCATATATTTAGTTCTGTAACAAAGATACAAAAGGTTTTGCTTCAGAATTTTGTAATTTAGGTGCTTTTAAGAGTTTTAAAGTCTATAAGAAGTTATAAATAAATAGCCGCACTCAATTTATAGCTTCGGCATTAATTAAAACCTCGTCAAGTTCGTATGTTCCATCAAAATTTTCTTCGTCTTTACCCACATACTTAAATGCAATATGAACACTCCCTTCTATACAAGATAAATCTATGGTGCCAGACTCAATCCAATCTCCAAAAAAGTCACTATCCTCAACAATTAAGGCTTCAGGAATTGGTTTCCAATTGGCTAATGGAATATTTTTAGAATTCCCGTCCCAATCAGTTGCATATAAAACCACCATATAACTTAAATCAGAAAAACTATTCGATGTTTTAAAATTCAAGGTTTCTCCTTCTTGAGCATCAAAATCGATTTCTGGACTGACCAACCAACCAATTGAAAGTTCATCATTACTATTCCTGGCACTAAACCGTGCCGAAATACCCAATGACGCATTGCTGCTATCATCAAAATAAGCTTCCCACAACTCGGCACCCGCTTCGGCGTAATTAGTCCACCCATTTCCGCTAATAGGACTATCTTCAGTTTGAGTTTCAAAGAAATCCTTGAATAATTCTATTTCACCCATTTCGTTAGCTATACCACAAACATCGCAACGGTCACTTCCTTCTAACTTTATAGTAGAAGGATTGTTTACTGTCACAATAAATTCACTTCCATTAAAACTTTTACTCAATATTGCAGCCATAGAACCTTTACCTTGTGGTAAAAGCAATGATTTAAAATCTGCGAATGTGCTTGTACTGAAAACAGTTTTACTTCCTGTTGTACAACTCTCTAAAATACGTTCTCCGTCAAAGCTATCTTCAGGTTCACCGGAAAATGTTTTTCTATTTTCTCCGAAAACTTCGCTACTGTTAAACTGAACGTTTTCCAGTTGAATATATAGGTTTGTTTTTGAGTCATCAAACTCTGTTATGTTAATTGGTAACGCAACAATTTCAGCTAATTCTTCATCTCTAATAAGGAATTCATCAAATTGAGATTCTGCAATGCTTTCAATAGCGTTTCCATCTCTAATTCCCAATGTTAACACACCGCTATCCAAACCTACTGTAAGGCCATCCAATTTAACATGTACTTTTCGGCCAAATTCATAGACTGTAAACAATGGGTTTGAATCTATTAACACCTTTACTCCGGCTTTTGGATTTTCAGGGCTGTCCTGTATTATTAATTCTTCAAAAAAGTTTCCTCCTTCATCGCTTGAAATAACATATCCGGTAACATATGAGTCGGTTTCAGAAAAAGTTAAAAACTCATTTTCATTTGTGTTTAATTCTTGTAAATATAGGTTTCTAAGCTGCTCAACAGTAACATCGCCTTCTAGATCAACAACCGTAGTATCGGTATTTGGCACATTAAAATCGTCGTCCTTAACACAGGAAGTAGCTACTACTGCCAGTAAGAACAGGGTTATCAGTTTATAAAAGTTAAAAGTTTTCATTTTATATAGGTATTTGTTTTATTCGGTTTTAGTTAAAAGCGTACGTAAAAATTTAGGTAATAGGAAGTTCCATATCCAAAGAAATAACGGGGTCCAAAAATAGCGCCGTTTGCTCTAGATTGATCTTCTTGTAAATCTGGATAGGCAGTTTTTCTTCCTTGTTCAAAACCTCCTGTTTTATATTCTTGGTCTAAAATATTGGTGATTACAGCAAAGAAACCTACATAGTAATCGTTTATTTTCCAGGATTTTCCACCTATTGCATTTACCAAAAAGTAATCGCCAAATTCTTCTTGTTTAAGGATATCTTTTGCAACTTCAGGATCGTAATTTGAATAGGGTTGTCCATCAAAATCAGTACTGAAATTGGCAGATCGTGCCAAGTTATTTACATCTATATATGCATTGCTGAAATAATTGGTTGTTGTACCTACCCACCAAAAGTCAGGATCACGATATTCAAACCCTACTTGATATGCTCTTTCAGGCCCTCCAGCAATGTGATAGTTTTTTAAGTTGGTTGTACCGCCACCAAATACCAACGGGCCTTCAAAATCATCACTTGTTAAATACAAGTTAGGATTGTTATTGTAAATGTATTGTCCAACAGACGCCGCTGCTTTTAATTTAATTGTAGGTGTTACTTGGGCCTCAATACCTAATTCGGCTCCTAAGTGTCTTTTTTCGGCACCCTTAATCACTTCCTGTACAAAAGCCCCTTCGTCATAACCAAGACCAGTTAGATTTTCAGTAAAGTAGAAACCTATATCTGTTGCATCTTTAATATTTGCGTAAAATCCAGTCAATCTTGCTTTTACTATAGGCGAACGGAAAATGTAACTAAGGTCGGCAGTTGTAATTTTCTCATCTTCTAAACCAATAACTACATCGTTATTTTGACGTGCATTGCTAAAGGTGTTGCGAATGCTTGGGGCTTTCGTCAAGTAACCGGCATTAAAGTCAACCAAATGACGGCCTGTTACTTTATAAGTTGCCCCTCCTTTTACTTTAAAGTTAGTAAAGCTCACCTTTTCACTTTTCCCTAACGATCTGCTACCTGGGTAATTTCCGTTTTCATACAATCCATTACGTTGGTAATTAGTTGATGAAACTTCGGCACCTGTGTAAAAATCTATTTTGTTGTATTTAAATTGAGTTTGGGCAAAACCTGTAAGCACATCAGCGTTGATATCGTAATTATACTTGTAACGATCGCCTTCTTTTACAATACGATTTCGATTTTGCAAATCACTCTGTGCTATATCGCCTACACTTATTTGTTGGTTTTGGGCATCTTCGCCAGCAAAGAAATCTACATCTAAATAACCTGTACCTCCCAATAAGTCTTTTAGTTCAGCAAAATTTTCACTTTTTAAATTACGATAGTTCGCACTAGCAGTAAAAAGTATATTTTCTGCAAAACTGGTATTTAAAATGGTGTTTGCAGTAAGTTGTGTATCGTCAACTCTATCTTCTTGTATAGCATAAATAGCATTTCCTCCATTTGTTCTTACAATGGAATTAGCTCTATACAATGACTCCCAATCTAATTGACCGTCATTTATAAACTCTTGTTCGGCCAAATATGCATTTCGGTAATCAGCTGTTGTTGGGTCGTCGTCCTGTAAAAAATAACTAGGTAAACGTTGATAATAATTACCCAAAGGGTTTCGGGCACCCCCAATATAGGCTTCTTCTCCGTCAATGTTTATCAATCTAGTACCTCCATTGTCTATGCGGGTATTTCCCATTTTTCCAAATTGGTAGCCAAGATTGGTATTAAGTGTTGTTTTATCTGAAATATCCCAGTAATGGTTCAACATAATGACCGGTTCTTCAATCTCCCGAATGCGGCTATTGCGTTTACCCCCATCTTGATAGCCCCAGTTTGGGTTGTACCTTCTATCTTTTAGGTCTTTCATCTCTTGAGTAATAGCCGTAGATTTCCCTCTTCTATTTGGTGTATAAAAAGCCGAAAAATTTAAACTATGATCATCGCTCAATTGTTTTTCTACTGAAGCAAATATGGAGTTAGCATCATATAAAGTACCATCTATATATCCTTCGTTACCAAAACGTCTAGAAACCAATACTGAGTATGCCCAACCATTGTTTAATAGACCACTATTATACGACCCCATAACACGACCACTATAACTGCGGTTTGCCATAGCATATGAAATACGCCCTCCTTCCCTGTATTGAGATGCACGCATAACAATATTAGTAGTCCCAGCAATGCCCCCGAATGTATAATCATTAGGACTCAAGCCCATTGAAAACTCTCGGTTTCGTTGCGCATCGTTCAACCCGCCCCAATTGCTCCATTGTGGGCGGCCGTTGTATTGTTTGTTCATTTCAATACCGTTGATCAATACTTTCCCGTTTTCATTGTCTAGTCCTCTTGGACGGAAAAAAGTAGCACTGAAATCGAAAGCGGCAGCATTAAGAAATACATCCCTTGATGCTTGCAAAAGCCCTGAAATATTAAAAGAGGTTCCATCATCTTGGTCCAACTCATTATTTGAAAGACTAATAACACCTATCTGAGCTTCTACTTCAGTTAGGTCAACCTCTAATAAAATAGGGTCAAGGTTAATAGTTTCTCCATTTTGAATAATAATTGGAATACGTTGGCTTATGTAACTTGGGGTAGCAACTAAAAGTACTTGCTCCCCTTGTGGCAAGTCACTTGCTTTAATACTGAAAGTTCCTTCAGCAGAGGTTTCAGCACTAAAATTACTGGACTGAATATGTACCTCAACACCGGTTATGGGCTCACTGGAATCTGTATCAACAATTCTCCCCATTACAACTGTATCTTGGGCTTGAAACTGAAAGAAACTCAATAACCCAATCCACAGCACAAATAGATACTGTTTCATATTAAAAAATAGTTGCTTGTTGCTAAAAAAGGAGAGTCTTATTAAAAGTAAAATTACAATTTTTTATTGAATAACTTTCTTTTTAATACTTTTATAGTTATTTATTTACAATTTTAACTATATTTTAATGAAATTCACTTATTATTATTTTGTCCTTTTGACTCTCTATTGTACCCTTGCCTTCTCTCAAGAGACTAAAAAATATAAAATAAATACCATTGCTTTTTACAATCTTGAAAACCTATACGATACCGAAGATGACACTACTATTTATGACGAATCTAGCCCGATGATGGAAATGGGAGAGAATGTACGAGAAGAAGTATACAAACAAAAGCTTTCCAATATGGCGAAAGTTATTTCAGAAATTGGAGAAGATATAACTGGGACTAGCCCTGCTATTATAGGGGTTTCTGAAATTGAAAACAAGAAGGTAGTAGAAGACCTTGTAAACCAAGAACCTCTTTTAAACAAAGATTACGGTATTATTCAGTTTGACTCTCCCGACAGGCGTGGGATTGATGTAGCATTTTTATACCAAAAAAAACTATTTATACCAACTAATTATAAAGCGCACCCACTTTTAATATATTATAATAATGATCGTACTAGACGCATATATACAAGGGATCAACTTTTGGTTAGTGGTATGCTCGATGGTGAAAAAATACACTTTATAGTAAATCACTGGCCCTCTCGTAGCGGTGGGGAAGCTAGGAGTCGTCCCAAACGAATAAAGGCTGCAAAGCTGAACAAACAGATTATCGATTCACTTTTTAGTCAAGATCCATATGCTAAAATTATTACCATGGGTGATTTAAACGACGACCCCACTAGTCCAAGTGTAAAAGAAGTTTTAAAAGCTAAAAAAAATAGAGAGGATGTTAAACTTAAAGAACTTTATAACCCTATGGAAGAGATGCACAATAAAGGAATTGGTACTCTGGCATGGAGAGATAGCTGGAATTTATTTGATCAAATAATTCTCTCTAAAGAATTACTTAAGAAAGACTATTCTTCATATAGGTTTTACAAAGCTGGTATATTTAACAAGAGCTATCTTGCAAATCCTAGAGGGAGATATAAAGGGTATCCGTACCGAAGTTTTGCAAATGGTTTTACTGGTGGTTATAGCGATCACTTCCCAGTGTATGTTTATTTAATTAAAGAAGTTTCAAAATAAATATCTTCTTTTAACGACAATAAAAAGGGCTTTTTTTAATTCTTAAAACCACTGTCCCCAAGGTATTCTACTCAGCATTAAAATAAGGGCGATGGTATAAAATATAGCCAGCATCTTAAATTTTGGTTTGGAAACCAATTTCTTTTTATGTTTTGAGTAACCAATTGTTATAAAAACCACCGTAAGTATCATAACAAGTGGATGTTCTACTGCATATAAGCGTAACATAGAATCTTTCATAACAGTCCCCATACCATTACTTGTCAACGATTGTAAGCCTAAAGGCGACACAAAATAAAGTATTAGACCAATTAATAACTGAATATGAGTTACGATTAACGCAAATAACGAAATCCTGAAATCTTTAGGGGAATATTCTTTATTAGAGAAAAAGCTAATTAAAGCGTTTAGGGTTGCCAAGACAACAATAACTAAAACAAGGTATGCCCAATACGAATGAACAAATTGAAGAGTGGTGTACATAGTTAGATTTTTAGAATCCCAAAGGTAGCGATTATTCCATAAAAAAACCGCTTCAAATAGATGAAGCGGTTTTAGAAAATTTAAAGATATTTCTTAGAAGTTAAAACGAACACTTGCGTTCCATGTTCTTCCAAATCCGAAGAATACGCGGTTTTGAGTTGATATACCATCGTAAGTACTGTCTCCTGCTTCAGCAAAAACATTTGTATCAGATTCTGAAATATAAGTTTCGTCAAGAACGTTGTTGATGTTTAATCTAAACTCAACTCTTTCATCATTTACGAAAGGAACGTTAAAAGACAAACCTGCATCTAATAAACCATAAGATGGTAATTTAAGCGCTCCTTCTGGTCCTACAGATGTAGCGTCAAAGTCTGCATATAAATTATCGTGGAATCTGTAGTTTGCATCTACACTTAAATTATCTAAGATATTTACATCTGCTCCTAATGATGTTGTAAACTGTGCAGCATCACCTACTTTTACACCATCTAATTCCAATGTTTCTACTTGTGGCACTCCTCCAACAATAATTGGAGATTGGTCATTGTCAAAATAAGCTGCCGTTACATCATCCTGATATTGCCAATCTGCTACAGAAAGCATTCCTCGTAATGTAACAGTATTTGTCAATTTATATCTGAAATCTGCTTCAACACCCATATGGACTTGAGTAATACCTGTAATGTTAGCAGTACCTCTTACTTCATCTGGTTCACCTTGGTTAAAGGTAGCTCCAACTGATTCAAATCTATCTGCCCAGCTTGTTCTGTACACATTTACATTGGCTCTTAACTTTCTGCTTCTGTAACCATATCCTGCTTCTATACCTACTATCTTTTCGTTTTGTAAGTCTGGGTTTAGGTTATTTCCAAAGTTTATATATACAGCATCAAATAAAGGTTGTTTAGAGTAGTAACCTCCATTAGCAAAAACATTATGGTTGTCATCAATATTCCAGTTAACACCACCTTTTATATTTCCACCTAAGATGTTCTCATAATCAGTTTTCTCTGGAGGTGTTTCCCCGAAAAATTCTTCACGAGCAAATCCTTGGTTTGCTAAAGATCCTTGTACAAAAGTTGTTATATCCTCACCTATGGTATATTCTAATTGACCAAATGCACCTACCCAATTAACTAGACCTGTATTATAGTAGTCAATTTTTTCTTCATCGTCGATATCTCCAAATACCCACCAAGGTTGATCTGCATCATAGGTTTCATAGAAAATATTTGTTTCGCCCTCTCCTATAGGATTGTTTCTATCATCGGTTTGCTGGTATGCATCAGCACCTAGGCGGTCATTAACCCTTCTGTAGTGAAAACCTGTGTAGGTTCTTAAGTCAACACCAAAATCTAACACAAGATTTTCATTTAGTTCAGTTTTTAAGTTAGCTAATACACCGTACCAGTTATGTGAATTAATAGAAGCTCGACGAGTAATACCATTCGTATTATCGGCATTATCGTTTATATCGCTATTATTTAAGTATAGACCGTTTACTTGATCTCTTTGAATTACTCTAGTAAGATCCTCTCCTACTAATCCTTGTACTGAACCACCACTATTATAACGAATGATATCATCTACTCTAATTAATCCATCACTAGTTCTATTCAATTGAAACTGTCTAGCTCCTTGTATCTCACCAATTTCTCCGGTTCCACCACCACGGCCAAATGAAGCATAGGTAGTAGTCGTTAATTTTGTTGCATCAGTTATATCCCAGTCCCAAGTAAGGTTTAATACAGGCTTGTGGTAGAAGTTTCTTCTAAATGAAAATTCTTTTCCATTTTTATATCCCCATTCATCGTTATATTTTATATTCGGCTCTCCATCGTTACCATACTTTAGGTATTCACTTATTGCAATACCTCTAGAACGTTGGTGGTGCCACTGTGGTGCTCCAGTTACTGTAAACTCTAAAGAGTGATCTTCATTAGGCTTATAACCTATCGCAGCAAAATAGTTGTATCCTTCAAATTTTCCTCCGTTAATATAACCATCACCAGCAGTTCTACTGAAAAGGAATGATCCAGACCAACCATTTTCACTTAAACCAGTTGAGTAAGACACAACATTTTTTAAGTAATCATTATTCCCTACAGCACCTGAAAAGAAACCACCTTCTTTACGTTCTGAAGATTTAGTAATTACATTAATAGTACCTCCAACTGAAGAAATAGCCAGCTTTGAAGAACCTAAACCACGTTGTACTTGTATTGCCGAAGCAACATCAGACAAACCAGCCCAGTTACTCCAATATACTTGTCCGTTTTCCATATCATTAACAGGAACCCCGTTAATCATTACAGCAGAGTTTTGTGTATCGAAACCACGAATGTTAATACGAGCATCTCCAAACCCACCACCTTGCTTAGTAGCATAAATAGAAGGAGTGTTGCTTAAAATTTCAGGAAATTCCTGAGACCCTAGCTTCTGCTGAATTTGTTCAGCTCCAATTGTTGAAACAGCAACAGGTGTTTTTCTGTCTTTTGCAATATCTAATACCCCAGCAGCTGTAATTACAACTTCAGACAATGCATTGTCATCAGGCATTAATACGATTGTTTTAAGATTGGCTGAACCATTACTTAAAGTATATGAAATATTTTGAGTTTCATAACCTACATAAGTAATGTTAACACTTCCAGAATTTTCAGAAACTTTCAAAGAGAAGTTACCGTCAAAATCGGTAGTCGTTCCATTATTGGCTCCTGTTTCTACAACATTGGCCCCTAAAAGAGGTTCGTTTGTATTTCCATCTAATACTTTTCCCGAAATAGTCCCTTGCGAAAAGGCAGCAAAGCCTATCAAAAGGAAAGTAAATAAAAATAATTTTTTCATTGTAATGAAGTTTGTTTTTAAAAATTTCTGCAAATATACATCTCCTTTTTCCTTTTTTAAAGTATAAAGGTTAAGAAAACGCTAACAAATTTTTCAAAAATAAAAGTACAATGAAAATTGTAAGGAATTGAATTTCTGATTATTAGTTAATAACAGGTTTTTAACAAATTAAAAAAATGTTAAATATCAATATTCAATACAGTCTAATTGAGTCTTTAAAGGCGTCATAAATGAGATGTAATCTTCTTTATATTTTTCCTCTAAAGGTTTCGACATGGGTAAGTCTTGTTTAAAAGGATCTACTTGCTTACCATTTTTCCAAAAACGATAGCAAACATGAGGACCTCCTGTATTTCCGGTCATCCCAATCCAGCCAATTACATCGCCCTGGCGTACATAATTGCCCACGCGTACATTACGTTTTTTCATGTGGAGATATTGGGTTTCGTAGGTGCTGTTATGACGAATTTTTACATAATTGCCATTTCCACCGCGATATTCAGATTTTGTAACAGTACCATCTGCTGTTGCCAAAATTGGAGTACCTAATGGTGCAGCAAAATCCGTCCCTTTATGTGGACGTAACTTATACCCATAATAAGCAATCCTTCTATTAAGATTGTAACGGGAAGAAATTCTACTAAACTGTACCGGTGCTTTTAAAAAAGCACGACGTAGGTTATCTGCTTGCTCGTCATAATAATCCATTACTGTTGTGCTATCCAATTTCGTTTCGTAATTAAAAGCATACAATGGTGTGCCTCGGTGTTCAAAATAGGCTGCTTTAATTTCTCCCAAACCAGCAGGAATAGTATCATTAATAAATTTTTCAGTATAAACAACTTTAAAACGATCTCCTTTTTGAAGATGAAAAAAGTTAACAGTCCACGCATAAATATTAGATAGCTTATCGGTCATATACGGACTTAAATCTGCATCTGCCATAGTTTGCGACAAGGAACTTTCAATGATTCCACCTGCAGACTTTTCAACATACGTGACAGGTTTTTCGCCAGTATAACTCGATAGGTCATCCCTAAAATCGACCACCGAATAGTCCACTTTATTATTTTCGTAGATAAAAACCTGTGTGGTATTTAATGAGTCTTTTGAATTGAGAAGTACATACGGTTTGCCTACTACTATTTTACGGACATCAAAACTGTCTTTAAACTTAGTAGCTACTTTAAAAATTTTATCCTGTGGAACTCCATGAGCATCAAGAATATCCCCGAAGGTGTCACCAGACTGAATTGTATCCCTTATTATATTATAATCATTTAAAATATAACCGTATTCTTTAATTAATTCAGGGGCCTTTTCTATTTCTACAGCTTCGGCTAAGTCTTTATTGCCAGATTCGCAAGCTATTAAAAGCAAAACGGGCAAAAACATTACTAGTATTTTCTTCAATTTTTTGTAGCTTTATTGGGGTTCTACGATACTGCCATCTTTGGGAAGGAGCAGTAGGTTTTAAGTTCAGGTTCAATATTACGAAAAAAAAGGCCTTTTTGAATGTAAATCCTCAAAAAAAGAAGCTAACAGACTTATTTTAACACAAATAGCATAAAACTATGTTATAGCTAAGATGAAAATTAATTTCTTTTCCTTATTCCTTTAGTTTCGTTAACGTAGAAATTTCAAATATCTTATATTAAATAGGGTTTATTTTTGAAGTTTTCAATAACCTGTTAATCCATTATTATTTTAAAGGAATGTTTGAGGCCTTTAAATTCTGAAAGCGATGCTTTTAAAGATCCAACAGCTAAATCAGCTTTTATAAGCATAGGCATCTTGTTGTCATCATCTGTTACCCAAACAGTAAGGCTTTCTTTCTCTTTAAACACACGACCTGCTTGTACATATGGTCTAAATATTAAACAAGGGACTTTCCCAAATTTAGTGTCTAATACTTCTCTGCCTAAAAATTTTAAACGGAATTTATAGTTTTCTTTATCAAAAAACATATCCATGTCTATTGTTTCACCTTTCTGTATATTACTTGCATCTAAATTATTACGCAAGTAGTAAAAGGCCGAAACCATATCTTGTGCATTTTTAGGAAATGAAACTACCTCTTTTTTTTTGTGCTTTTTATTATTTATATGTGCAATTCCTGTTGCGTGGTCAAAATCTATCTGAATGTCTTTGGTATGTCCTCCTTCATCTATTTTCCTAATGAAACGGTATGGAATATCTTTTTCTTTATCTATATAAGATTGATAATCATCTTCTACATTAAAAAACACTTTTGAAAGCCCTACAGTTCTTCCTTTTCCTTTTACATGATACACTTCTCTACCTTCCAATTTGGCATTATCAACTTCAAGGGTTGCATAACCTGCAGTAACAAAGCCATAATGCACCCGAAATTTGAACCATTCACCATCGCCATAGGCCTTGTCTTGTGCCAGTAACACAAAAGAAGTACATAAAAACAGAAGAGAAAATAGGTATTTCATTATTTGGGGTTTTAGTTTGTATAAGAATATATACAAGTTTTATTCCAAAAAAATAAACTCCATCTTTAAGACGATGGAGTTTATTATATGTTACATTTATTTACAAGGTTCCTCTTGATGCTTGTTCACGTTCTATAGACTCGAATAACGCTTTAAAGTTACCAGCGCCAAATCCTCTAGCACCCATACGCTGTATAATTTCGAAAAATAAAGTTGGCCTATCTTCTACAGGTTTTGTGAAAATTTGCAATAAATACCCTTCTTCATCTGCATCGATCATAATACCTAAACTCATTAATTTTTCGATGTCTTCTTTTAATTCGTGCTCAAATTCTTTTAACCGAGCAGGTACAGCATTGTAATATTCTTCTGGAGGAATGGATAAAAACTCCACACCGCGCTCTCGTAATTTGGAAACCGTTGTGATAATATCGTCGGTAGCAACTGCGATGTGCTGAACGCCTGGTCCTTCATAAAAATCTAAATATTCTTCTATTTGTGATTTTTTCTTTCCTTCGGCTGGTTCGTTAATGGGAAATTTAATTCTTCCATTCCCATTACTCATCACTTTACTCATTAAGGCAGAATATTCGGTGTGAATTTGTTTATCGTCAAATGAAAGGAAATTCACAAAGCCCATCACGTCTTCGTACCATTTTACCCAAGTGTTCATCTCGTTCCAGCCTACATTACCAACCATATGGTCTATGTATTTAAGACCAACGGGTTCTGGATTGTAATCTGGGTTCCACTCTCTAAAACCTGGCATAAAAGTTCCGTTGTAGTTTTTACGCTCTACAAACATATGTACAGTTTCTCCATATGTGTAAATTCCGGCCCGTACCACTTCGCCATGTTCGTCTTTCTCAACTGTAGGTTCCATAAATGGTTTTGCACCGCGTTTAGTGGTTTCTTCAAAAGACTTTCGAGCATCTTCTACCCAAAGTGCCACCACTTTTACACCATCACCGTGTTTAACAATATGGTCATTAATTGGATTTTTTGAACTTAAAGGTGTTGTAAGCACTAAACGAATTTTATCTTGTTTAAGCACATACGAAACACTGTCTTTACTACCTGTTTCCAAACCTTTATAGGCGTATGATTGAAAACCAAAAGCAGTTTTGTAAAAATGAGCTGCTTGTTTGGCATTTCCTACGTAAAACTCTACATAGTCCGTCCCTAATAGAGGAAGAAAATCTTGTGCTCCCTCGAATATTTTCTCTAATCCGTAATCTACTGATTTTATGTCTTTACTCATTGTGTTTAGTTTTTAATGAATGCGTTACTGTTTTTTTCTGAATAATAATATATCTGCTTATTAAAGAGAATTACCACATAGCACGCATTTGTGCGGAAATAACTAGTTTTTTCAAATATTTCGTTTTTTTAGTCATGTTCTAACCAAGATTGGTAATACGTGCCATCGGCTAGCTTTAAAGCATCTTCGGTTACCTTAAGCGGTTTAAATGTATCGACCATAACAGCTAATTCGCCTGTTTTTTCTTTCCCAATACTACGCTCAGTCGCTCCCGGATGTGGGCCATGGGGTATTCCTGCCGGGTGTAATGAAATGTAACCTGCATCAATATCGTTACGACTCATAAAATCACCATCTACATAATACAACACCTCATCACTATCAATATTACTGTGATTATACGGTGCCGGAATAGATTCCGGATGATAATCATATAATCGAGGTACAAAACTACATACTACAAAAGCATCGGTTTCAAAGGTTTGATGTACTGGTGGTGGTTGGTGAATACGTCCGGTAATAGGTTCAAAATCGTGAATAGAAAAGGCATACGGATAATTATAACCATCGTAGCCTACTACATCAAAGGGATGAGTGGCGTAGGTCATTTCAAAAATATCATCCTGCTTTTTTATTTTTATTAAAAAGTCGCCTTTTTCATCGTGAGTTTCCAATTCTTGCGGTCTGCGTAAGTCGCGTTCGCAATATGGGGAATGCTCTAATAATTGCCCAAACCAATTTCTATAGCGTTTTGGAGTGTAAATAGGCCTTCTAGATTCTACAATAAACAAGCGGTTGTCATCTGTATCAAAATCTATTTTATAGATAATGCCACGAGGCACTAATAGATAATCCCCATACTTAAAATCCAAATTTCCTAAATGCGTCCGTAGCTTTCCACTGCCTTTATGAATAAAAATTAGCTCATCAGCATCTGTATTTTTATAAAAATAATCTCTTTGCGATTCTTGTGGTGCGGCAAGAATAATACTACAATCACTGTTTGTCAATACTGTTTTTCGACTTTGTAAGTAATCCTTTTCAGGTTGCACATTAAATCCCTTAAATTTATACGACTGCATATTATTATGCTTCGCAATTTTAGGTGCAACGCTGTATTGTTTCGCTATTTCTTTAACTTGAGTAGGGCGATGTTCGTGGTAACTATTAGTGGACATACCATCAAAACCAATGGTTCCGAAGAGTTGTTCTGAATATAGACTCCCGTCTGGTTTACGGAATTGTGTATGTCGTTTATGAGGTATTTTTCCTAATTTATGATAGAATGGCATAATGTGCTTGTTTTCTACACAAATATCGGAAAAAAATCACTGTTTTCGTTTTAAGGTTATGCTAAAACCTAAACCCTGCTGCAATATGCCATTCGCTTTCATCCCGTTCCGGCGAAAAAGCCCATTTCACTTCAAGGGGACCTAAAAAGGTTTCCATACCATACCCTAAAGCAAAACCACTATAGTCAATGCCGTCTATCCATTTTCCATCGGTTAAAAGATCATCGCCTACATTGGCAATATTAACTGCTATGTTGATGTGGTTTTTTCTAAAAAATTCATAATCTAACGTCAAAGAAGATTTTAAATAGGTGTCGCCACGAAGGCTCAAACCTTCATACCCATAAAATTGTTTTATATTATTTATAGGTCTATATCCATATCCGCCTAAGAAAAAATCTAATGAGTGAGTTGAATCATCCCCTATTTTAAAACCGCCTTCTGTGGTAATCACTGCCGAAAGTTTGCTTGAAAAAGACTGTGCATAGCCAACTTTTGCTTGAGCGATTGAAAACTGATCGAAACCTGTGTTTCTGCCCTCGCCCAAAATATATAAATGAAAATCTCCATTGAAGTAAAATCCATCATTCGGGAAAAAGCTATTGTTAAACGTATCGTAACGAAGGTATCCGTATGTGCTAAAATAGTTTGTACTTTCAAAAACAGTTCGAGGAATACCGTCTTCATCAATACCTATGGTTTCAGAAAGATATCGCAACCATTTATGCTCTATTCCCGCACCTAACAAAAAACTTCTTCTAAAAAGTGTTTCTACGAATATACGATTGGTTAAATCACTATACTCGAGCTCTAATTTATTTATTTGTGAATTTTCTTCCGGGGGTAATTCTGGAGAAAGGAAATCAATGTCTACATCTTTATCAAAAAAAGTATACTGAGAATTTAAACCAATGCTCCAGTAAAATCCTTTGTCAATATAATAGTTGAAATCGTACCTAATGTTATCACCTACCACAAAATCTAATGAAGCAATATCGTTATTGGTAAATATTCTTTTTCGAGTTACATTCATTAATGCTGCTGTGCCGTATAAATCGTCATAATGAGCGCCCAAACGCATCAGCATTTTAGATTCGTTTTCCCGTAAATTAAAAATAAGGTCATAGGTATTATCTTCATTAGTCTCCAATCGATAATTTATATCTTGAAAATTGCCTGTCGCCGATAGATTGTTAACTCCTTCGTTAAAACGGTCATAGCTTATTTTTGCAGGCACTTTTAGTTTTAGTTTTCCTAAAACATATGCGCGGGTATAATTTTCGTTACCTTTAATACTAACCGATTGAATAAAAATGGAGTTTTTACTGAAAAAATCTACCTTTTGCTTTTTATGTGTTTTTTGACGAGAAGCCACACTATCTAATTGATCTCTTAACCTATTAGCTTCAATCTCTCCTGATTCGATTATTTTTTTTCCATCATTAAATGAAACCACCGAAAAGTCTTTAATATTCGGATTAATATAAATATCCGTCCGCCCTCTTTTCTCTGCCATATCTTCGATGGTGCGATAATTATTTATTTGTACCAATACATCAAATGCCGATTTTAGCATTTTTCGGCCTTTCAAACTGTCTTGAACATCTACACCAATTACAATATCTGCCCCTTTATTTCGCACCTCATCTACTGGATAATTGTTAACCACACCACCATCGACCATGACCGTATCGTTTATTATTACTGGTGAAAATAAAGAAGGCAAGGCTCCACTTGCGGTAATGGCTCTAGGTAAATACCCTTTGTCTAATAACACTTCTTTACCAGTTTCCACATTGGTGGCCACACAAAAAAATGGAATAGGAAGTTTACTAAAATCTTCAATATCACTCACATGAAGGGTTAACTTTGAGAGTAGATTATATACATTCTGTCCTTTTGAAAGCCCTGAGGGAAATCCTACTTTAAAATCATCAAACGGTAAACTAATGGCGTATTTTTCAGATTCATCTTTTTCGTAAAAAGTTTTAGCACTTCGTGGAATATCATCCTGAATTAACGTATTAAAATCGACCATATTAAAAATAGAGTCTAATTGTTTTGCTGAATACCCCGATGCATACAAAGCCCCTACGATCGCCCCCATACTCGTTCCTCCAATGTAATCTACCCGAATACCTGCTTCTTCAATTACTTTTAACGCACCAATATGTGCCAAGCCTTTTGCGCCACCCCCGCTAAGGACCACACCGACTTTTAGGTCTTCTTGGTTCTCTTTCTCTTGAGAAAAAAGAATGCCTGAAAGTAACATGCATAGTATGATTAATATCTGCTTCATTTGGTTTGTTGAAAATGCGTGACTATTTTTTTTGCTCTGCTCGTTCCCACTACATCTGCTAATTCATCAAAACTTGCATTTTTTATACGCTTTGTGCTTTTAAACTGTTTCAATAACTGAATTACTGTTTTCTCTCCTATTCCCGGTATAGTCTCTAGTACTGTATCTAAAGCTTGTTTACTTCTTTTGTCACGGTGAAAGGTGATTCCAAACCGGTGTGCTTCATTTCGTAATTGCTGAATTATTTTTAACGTTTCACTTTTCTTGTCTAAATACAACGGAATTGGATCATCGGGATAAAACAGTTCTTCTAGTCGTTTTGCGATACCAATAATTGCAATCTTTCCGCGTAATTCTAATTTATCTAAACTTTTTAAAGAGGAAGACAACTGTCCTTTCCCCCCATCTATGATGATAAGTTGCGGTAAAGGTTGCTCTTCTTCTTTTAATCTTTTGTACCGACGATAGACTACTTCTTCCATAGAAGCGAAATCGTCCGGACCTTCCACTGTTTTTATATTAAATTTACGATAATCCTTTTTACTAGGTTTTCCATTTTTAAAAACCACACAAGCAGCTACCGGATTTGTCCCTTGAATGTTACTATTATCAAAACATTCAATATGCCTTGGCTCTTCACTCAACCGAAGGTCTTTTTTCATCTGCGCCATAATTCGGTTTTCATGACGGTCGGGATCGACAATCCTCGCTTGCTTAAATCGCTCCATCCGGTAATATTTCGCGTTGCGAAGGGACAGGTCCAGGATTTTCTTTTTATCACCTGCTTTCGGTATGTGTACTTTCAAACCTTCTTCAGTTTCAATTTTAAAGGGTACATACAATTCTTTAGACTGCGAATTAAAACGCTGTCGCAATTCGATTACAGCTAACGTGAGTAACTCTTTATCGCTTTCGTCCAGTTTCTTTTTTATCTCTAAGGTGTGGGAACGAATAATACTTCCAAAGGAAATTTGAAGGAAATTTACATACCCGTAGCTTTCATCTGAAGTAATGGAAAAAACATCGACATTATTAATTTTTGGATTCACTACCGTGCTTTTTGCTTGGTAATTTTCCAACACATCAATCTTTTCTTTTATGCGTTGTGCATCTTCAAACTTAAGATCGGCTGCATATTTTTTCATTTGGGTTTTAAACTGATTAAGCGAATCTTTAAAATTTCCTTTAATGATGTTTCGTATCGCTTCTATATTATCGTTATAATCGGCTTCGGTTTGTTTGCCTTCGCAAGGCCCTAAACAATTGCCTAAATGATATTCTAAACAAACTTTATATTTATCGTTTCGTATTTTTTCTTCGGCTAAATCGTAATTACAGGTTCGTAATTGATACAACCCTCGAATTAAATCTAGTAAGGTGTGTACCGTTTTCATACTGGTATAAGGGCCAAAGTATTCCGAGCCGTCCTTGATCAACCGTCGGGTGGGAAAAACTCTGGGGAAACGCTCCTTTTTAATGCAAATCCACGGATACGATTTGTCATCTTTAAGCAAGACATTATAGCGAGGCTGGTATTTTTTAATTAAGTTGTTTTCTAGCAATAGTGCATCGGTTTCGGTAGCTACAACAATATGCTTTATGGTTTTTATTTTTTTTACCAATAACCGTGTACGGGCATTATCGTGCTGTTTGGTAAAATAAGAGGAGACTCTTTTCTTTAAATTTTTTGCCTTTCCAACATATAACAACTTTTCGTTTTTATCATAATATTGGTACACCCCAGGAGAGTTAGGGAGTGTAGAAATTTGTAGCTGTACCGAAGCTTCTGCCATAGTTCAAAGATAGTGGCTATTTTGTAATTTACTTTTCCTATAACTTACGAAATTTTGTTAAGAAAGGGTTAAACAAAACTATTTATAAAACCAATCTTGCCTTTCTTTACGTACTTTATAGTAACTAACACAACTCAATGTTTAACACAGCCTTTCTTTCAATTTTAAAAAAGCGATTTATACTATCGCTGGCTGTCTTGTATCTTATAGTTCCGTTACATCAATCGTTATCGGAAGGCTTTCACAAACTTTCACATGCTTTAACGCACACTAGTGCAAACCATCACCATGATTTAGAACACGAATTGGACAAGGAACACACGCACGAACATAAAGCGATTGCCTTTTTCAATAACTTGTTTTCTGCAGACGATACAAATTCTGATAAAGATGCCCTCTTATTTGAAATAAAGTACGACAAACACATTACACAGGAATACTTTCAATTAAAACCCGTAATCTCACCCCAAACAAAACATACATTTACGTATCACTACGGAAAATACTGCACGTCTCTTTCTGTGCAAACACCTCCTCCCAGAGTAATGGTTTCATAATCCGTTTTTCAAGTTTCAGAAATACTTTTTCCTTCCCATCTTATATTGGGCAGGTCTGAAACAATCTATTTATTCAAAATTTTAAAATTTATGAAACCTATATTATTATGGGCACTATTACTATGCTCTGTTGTTGCGCAATCGCAAAGCATTACTGGTAAAATAGTTACCCAAAACAATACACCACTTGAAAACGTTTATGTTTTCAACAAAAACTCAAACACACATACCCATACAGACATTTCCGGAAATTTTACCATAGCTGGTAATACAGAAGGCGATCAACTTATTATTTCTCATTTAGGTTACAAAGGCATAACAATTCCTGTTACTGCTGAAAGTTTCACCGAAAATCTTAGCATTGTATTAAAGGAAGCTTCAGTAAGTTTGGGACAAATTGTTATCACACCTCAAGTAAATGCCTTAAACCAATTGACCGATGTTGATTTAAAAACCAATCCTGTAAAATCGTCACAAGAAATTCTACGGAAAGTTCCCGGACTTATGATTGGCCAACACGCCGGTGGTGGAAAAGCTGAACAGATTTTCCTTCGTGGTTTCGATATTGATCACGGTACAGACATCAGCCTTTCGGTAGATGGTATGCCGGTTAATATGGTATCGCACGCGCACGGACAAGGTTATAGCGACCTCCACTTTTTAATTCCAGAAACCATTGAAAATATCGAATTTGGTAAAGGCCCTTATTATGCATCACAAGGTGATTTTGCTACTGCCGGTTATGTAGATTTTAAAACTAAAAACAAATTGGACAACAGTTCCATTTCGGTTGAATACGGTGATTTTAATTCATTTAGAACCGTTGGAATGTTCAAGGTATTGGAAACCGAAAAAAGCAACGCCTACATTGCGACTTCCTTAAATACCTTTGACGGACCGTACGATTCCCCTCAAAACTTTAACCGTTATAATATAATGGGGAAATTTAATTTTCAACTCCCGGGTAATCAGCATGTGAGCGTAAGTGCATCACACCTGCAGAGTAAATGGGATGCTTCAGGACAAATTCCCCAACGCGCTGTAGACGCAGGTTTAATAGATCGTTTTGGTGCTATTGATGATACCGAAGGCGGTAATACCAGCCGTACCAACTTAATTTTAAACCATACCAAAATAATTTCACCAACACAGAAGCTTAAAAGCACTGCTTATGTGACTCATTATGATTTTGAATTGTATTCTAACTTTACTTTTTTTTTAGAAGATCCTGTAAATGGTGATCAAATAAAACAAAAAGAAGACCGTAACCTATTCGGCTTTAAAACCGCCTACACGGAAAAAATGGAAGCAGATGCTTTCGATTTTGAATATACTGCCGGTGGTGGCGTTCGGTATGACGATGTAAATGATGTCCAGCTTTCCAGAACCAAAAACCGAGATGAATTATTGGAGCGCTTAGCCTTCGGAAATGTAGACCAAATGAATGCCTTCGGATTTGTAAACACAGAATTTGATTTTGGCGACTTTAAAATAAATCCTGCCTTACGTTTGGATTACTTTAAGTTCGATTATGAAAATTTCTTAACGGAAACATACGATAACAAAAGTGAAAGCAAAGTCTTCGCCAGTCCGAAGTTAAACTTTGTTTATAGCCCCAACCGTCAATTACAATTGTTTGCAAAAACAGGAATTGGTTTCCATTCCAATGACAGCCGTGTAGTGGTTGCTAATAGCGGGGAAGATATTCTACCCGCTGCATACGGAGCCGATGTAGGAGCCATTTATAAAGTAACTGACAACTTAATCCTGAATACTGCTCTTTGGACGTTGTTCTTAGATCAAGAATTTGTGTACGTAGGCGATGCTGCCATTGTAGAACCTAGCGGAAAAACCCGTAGAATGGGAGTCGATTTTGGTGCTCGTTATGAAGCTACCGACTGGATGTACTTTTTTGGTGATGTAAATTATACGTATGCCCGAAGCACTGAAGCTCCAGATGGTGAGGATTACATACCGTTAGCTCCAGACTTAACCTCAACCGGAGGTGTTGCTTTTGATAATATTGGCGATTTTTCTGGCGGATTGAATTACCGTTACATCAAGGATCGTGCGGCTAATGAAGACAACAGTATTGTGGCAGAGGGCTATTTTGTAACCGATTTCAACATTAATTACACCTATAAAAACCTAGTTTTTGGGGTGATTATTGAAAACCTATTCGATACCGAATGGAACGAAACGCAATTCGCCACCGAAAGTCGTTTATTTAATGAAGCTAACCCAGTTGAAGAAATCCATTTTACACCGGGAACGCCTCTTTTTATTCGAGGGAAAGTGACAGTTAATTTTTAAAATTTTCAGAATTATTTATTATGAAAAGCACAGTGCTATAAGTACTGTGCTTTTTTAATTAAAAAGCTGTTGCAACACTGCCAATGATCTTGGTGTTTTAAACCCTTGCGAATGATATTGATAATAGGTAAGCATTAAATTTAATGTTGCCGTACGTGTATTCTTTGTGAGTTTTATTTCAATTAAATCGTTAAAATCTTTATTGAAAAACTGTTTTAAAGCTTCCACTTCATTGCCTTCTGCTGAAAAATGATCGTCAAATTGTTTTTCAAATGTACCTTCTTGTATATTGAAATATGAATATTCCATATGTGAAGTGTCTGGATAAAAACCTAAGTATTGTGATAATTTCAGCAGAAAAAGAATGTGAAAATCGGCATAGTTTTCATGTAAGTCCAACCACTGAAAGGAATAGGCTAAAAACTGAAATAGTTGGTTGTTGGTTTCTTCTTCTTTAATGGTGCTTTTTAGTATTTCAGAAAGGAACATAACGAGCGACGATTTAAAAACATCGTTATGCAAGGTTTGATAATGCAGGATAATTTTTGCCTCTTTTATATACTCTAAAGTTCCCTTGTTTTTATGGTTGGCAACCAGTTCAAGCTGTGTTAAAGGCTGAAAAAAAGAAGTACGTAATTTTCCTTTTTTGGACTTTAAAATATTGCGAAGCATATAGCTTTTCATGCCATCAGCTTCGGTAAAACAGCTCACAATTAAATCGGCTTCAGAATAGCGTAATGAAGAAACAACAATCGCTTTGGTGGAAACAAGCATTACCTGACAACCATGATTTTAGCGACTTTGGTTTCCAAGGCATCCTCTGTGCTTATTAACACCAAATACACTCCAGAGGCAACTTTATACTTACCAAAAGCTGTGGTATCCCACAAAATACTACCACCCTCGCTTGTTTCTTCAAAAACAAGATTTCCTTCTATATCGGTTATTTTTACATTGGCATTAGCGGTGAGCCCATCGATGGTTACATTTCCTTTAAACTCGGGGCGTACTGGATTGGGATATGCATAGACCTCATCTAAATTTTCACGTGGCGCTGTTGCTGTTCCATTATAAGAAACCAAACCTTTATTGGTTGCAATGTAAACCACTCCGCTAAAGTCATCGATAGCAATATCTTGTATGTTATTAGATGGCAATGGCGAGTTATCCTTTGTAAAGCGTAAAAGAGTTTCTTGTCCGTTAGGAGAAACATAAAAAACGCCGGAATTACCAGTGGCTATCCATTTATTATTTGAGCCGTCAACGACAATTTGTGTTATGGATTGTTCAAAAAGTAGTTCTTGCGGCACACCGTCTTCAACAATAATTATTTCTTGGGCTTCAACATTTGTATCTTCTTCAAAAAACCCTCCTGTATTGAAAAGTACGCGCAAACCTTCAAAAGTACCTATCCACAATCTGTTTTGTTTGTCCAATGCCAAGGCACGAATATACACACTGGGTAAATTTCCATTTCCTTCACCTTCGGTTATTCTGTTAAATTTATTTTGGTTCTGGTCATAACCAGCCAAGCCGCTTTGAGCGGTCCCAAAGAACACATAACCTTGGGAGGTTGTTACTACCTCAGTTAAGGCCAATTCACTCTCTGTATTAACAATATCGCTTACATCAACACGTTGAAATTGACCTTCAGGCGTACGTTTTATTAGCCCTTCGGCTATTCTTGACTGTGTAAACCACAAATTGCCTTGGTTGTCGTAATCCATTCCAAAAAGGCGAATTCCTTCAACACCTCCGCCTGAGGTAGTGGTTATCTCGAGCGGACTATTCGTCTCATTAAATAAAGTGGTTGGCTGCTGTTCTATAATTTGTAACAAACCCTTTTGATACGATGTCATGAAAACCTCTTCAAAATTATTTGGATTTATTTTTACCCTTACCAAATCGTTTACATCAGTATTAAATTTTTCAGCAAGTTCTTCATAAGATATATTGGTCCAGGTTCCTTCCCTTAAATTACTAATTCCTTTAAATGTTAATGGAAAAGGGTTAAAAGTAACGGTAACATCACCATAATTCATCCACAATTGTCCAGGAGATGCATCAATGCTAAACCCTTGATTAAAAAGTGGACCATCGGGTAAAATTTGTTCAGCTTGGTTGCTATCAAAGGGGACGGCTAAGATACCATCTTCGCTTGTACCCATGTAAAATACATTATTGAAAGCATAACCAGAAAGTAACTGATAATCAAACTCTGGAACCGAAGTTACAGATGCCTGCTGCTGAAAACCTTCTGTATAAGCATTTATAGATGTTGTGGTTGTAATCGTCAACACATCATTAAACGTTTGAAAATCTACAATATCATTAAAATTCCCTACGGAATTTATACCTCCATTGGGATTAAAGTTGAAAACAGTATTTCCAGTATTTGCAACATAGAGTTCTGCACCTAGTTTTTGAATCCCTTTAAAATTTCCGTTTTGTATGGTGGTCCATTGTTGAAAATCGATTAAATTTTCATTTTCCAATAGCGCTCTTTTAATTCCGTTGGAAGCAGTTGCTGCAAAAATATAGGGTTCTGCTACTGTTGTTTGTGCAATGTTTATTTGTGTTCCTCCGGCACCAATAAAATAGGTGTCCCCAAACTCTAAAGTTGCTAAATTATAGACAGATATACCGTATTCTGTTGAAATATAAAGCAGATCGTTGTATTCATCAAAATAATTAATATTTTTTTGATTCGGTGGAATCACCTGTTTGTCTAATATATCAACAACCGTCAATACGTTTTCTTCGCCGTCTTGAACAATCTCTATCAGTCCAGTTTCATAACCTATTACCAATAAATTATGATTTTCACTATAATGAATGGTTGAAATAAGCTCTCCGGAAAGACCGTTAATAGTTGAAATTGTTTGTATTTCGTTGGTGCTTAAATCGTACGTAAATACAGCATTTTCTGAAGCTGCATATATTTTATCATTTCCTTGAGATATGTCCTTGATTGAAGTGTATGAAAAATACCCGGACCAAGAATTTTCAAAATTTTGAGCACTACCAGAAAAAACAATGAAAAACAGAATAGTTGTTACAACATACTTCATAGAGAATACTTTTTCAGAAATATAACACGCTAAAATACTATTTATTGCAGGATTTTAATGAAAAAAGGTTGATGATTTGAAATACAAATCATCAACCTTTATACTATTTCGATTATATTGATATTCAGAAATTACACCACTCCTTGAGCCATCATAGCTTCTGCTACTTTTACAAATCCTGCAATATTGGCTCCTTTTACGTAATCTACATACCCATCGCCATCTTTACCATATTTAACGCAAGCTGCATGAATATCGTTCATGATTGTATGAAGTTTTTCGTCTACTTCTTGAGCAGTCCAATTTAAACGTAATGAATTTTGAGACATCTCTAGACCTGAAGTTGCAACACCTCCAGCATTTGATGCTTTACCAGGAGAAAATAATATTTTAGCTTTCTGGAAAACTTCTATTGCTTCTGGAGTAGAAGGCATATTAGCTCCTTCGCCCACGCACATACAACCGTTATCTATTAGTGTTTTAGCTTCATCAGCATCTAATTCGTTTTGAGTTGCACACGGTAAAGCAATATCGCATTTTATGCTCCAAGGACGTTTACCTTCATGGTATTCAGCCCCAGCATATTTATCAACGTATTCTTTAATACGTCCTCTTTGTTCATTTTTAAGCTCCATTACAAAAGCTAGTTTTTCTTCATCTATTCCTTCAGAATCATATATAAAACCTGATGAATCTGAAAAAGTAACTACTTTACCACCAAATTCCATCGCTTTTTGAGCCGCAAATTGCGCTACATTACCAGATCCTGAAATTACAACCGTTTTTCCTTTAAACGATTCGCCTTTAGTTTCTAACATGTTTTTTGCAAAGTACACGTTTCCATAACCAGTTGCTTCTGGACGGATTAATGATCCTCCGTACGAGCGTCCTTTTCCTGTTAAAACCCCGGTAAACTCATTTCGTAATCTTTTATATTGACCAAACATATAGCCAATTTCACGTCCTCCAACGCCAATATCTCCTGCAGGAACATCGGTATTTGGACCAATGTGTTTAGCCAATTCTGTCATAAAACTTTGACAAAAACGCATTACTTCATTATCACTTTTCCCTTTCGGGTTAAAGTTAGAACCTCCTTTTCCACCTCCCATTGGCAACGTGGTAAGACTGTTTTTAAAAACTTGCTCAAATCCTAAAAACTTTAAGATGCTCAGGTTTACTGAAGGGTGAAAACGCAATCCTCCTTTGTATGGTCCAATCGCAGAGTTATACTCAACGCGATATCCTTTGTTAACTTGAATGTCGCCATTGTCATCTATCCAAGGGACTCTGAATAATATAGTGCGCTCTGGCTCTACCATGCGCTCTAGCAACATTTTGTTTTGGTATTTTTCGTTTTTTTCTATAAACGGAATAACTGTTTCTGCAACTTCAGTCACAGCCTGCATAAATTCAGGTTCATTGGGATTGGATTGTTCAACTTTTGAAATGAAATCTTGAATACTTTGTTTCATCTTAGAAAAGGGTTTTTATTGTTTGTAGGAAAGTATTTCGAAAATAAGAAGATGATTTTTAAACTTTTACAAATAGTTTCTACCGCTTCAAAATACTTTAAAAAATTTGTTTACGTTATTAGATTGCAAATATAAACGTTATATAAAAAAAGGACGTTAATTTTTTACAAATAAGCTAAATATCTTTATTATATTTCACTGTTAGATATGTTTTTATATATTTGTTACGATTCAAACTAAACCCAATCGACAATGAATACCAGAAATCTACTATTGGTATTTTTACTACTAATTTCTGCTAGACAGGAAGTTTTAAGCCAATTTGGCTTCTCTCACGAGGTAGGTGTAATTACAGGACCTGTCACTTTTTATTCAGATTTTGGACAACGAAATGACTTTGAAACCAATGCAGGAAACGTAGGTTTTGGTATAGGTTTAGTGCATTATTTAAACTTTTCTTACAGAGCTGATTGTAATTGTTATACTCGCGACACCTACTTTAACGATCATTTTAAAATACGTAATGAGATAGATTACCATAAAACCAACTTGGAACATATGGGGCGTTGGGTTGACCCTGATGACAACTCTGAGTTTGCACAACAGTTGCGTGCCATGGAAGCTTCTACAACTGTTTTTGATATTGGTTCACAACTTGAATATTACCCTCTTAGTATTAGAGATTTTGCTGCCGGAGGTTACAAGCTTGCTCCTTTTGTAAGCTTGGGTGTTCACTATGTCAATTTTAATCCAGAAGTTACATCAAGCCGCGGTCCGTTAAACACACCTGCTTCCACCCCTGTTAAATATTTAAACGCATTTCAACAAGAAGCTGCATCTACATTCTCTATGGTAGGAAGTATTGGAGTTCGATATAAATTAACGCCTTTGAGCGACCTGATGCTCGATAGCCGCTGGCAATATTATTTTAGTGATTGGGTAGATGGTCTAAACCCAGGTATAGACCAAAATGAAGTACGTCCTGTTCCCGAAAATAAAAGTAATGATTGGATATTCTGGTTAAATGTAGGGTATATTTACTATTTAGATTAAAGAAACACACTTATTATATAAAGTCCGAAACTGTTAGTTTCAGGCTTTATTTTTATACTAAAATCAATTTTTGTTATCCAATTGCTTGTTTAAGATCGGCAACCAAATCGTCTCCATCTTCAATACCAACACTCAACCTAATTAGGGAATCTACAACTCCCGTCTTTTCACGTTCTGCTTTTGGGATGCTAGCATGTGTCATACTCGCAGGGTGTCCAGCTAAGCTTTCTACGCCTCCTAAACTTTCTGCTAAGGTAAATATGTTTAAGTTCTCCACTATTTTAATGGCTTCTTCATAGTTATTCCCTTTAGTAGTAAATGAAATCATCCCTCCAAAACCGTCCATCTGTTTTTTAGCAATATCGTGATTAGGATGATTTTTTAGTCCAGGCCAATATACATTTTCTATTTTTGGATGGTTAGAAAGATATTCTGCTACCTGTTTACCGTTTTCACAATGGCGCTGCATTCTTACATGTAATGTTTTTAAACCTCGTAATACCAAAAAACAGTCTTGTGGCCCAGCGATAGCTCCACTAGCATTTTGAATAAAGTATAATTTATCGGCTAGCTCCTTATCTTTTACTGCTAAAGTACCCATCACCACATCACTGTGTCCCCCTAAATATTTAGTAGCACTGTGCATTACAATATCTGCTCCTAAATCTAAAGGACGTTGCAAGTAGGCTGTCGCAAAAGTGTTATCTACTGCTAAGAGAACATTATGCTTTTTAGCAACTGCTGCTGCTTTTTTAATATCGATAATGTTCATCATTGGGTTGGTTGGTGTTTCTACCCAAATGAGTTTTGTTTTATCGGTAACGTATTCGTCTATTTTTTCGGCGTTTTCCATCCCGATGAACTTGAATTTAATCCCGAAATCTTCAAAAATAGACGTGAATAATCGGTACGTGCCTCCATACAAATCGTTGGTAGAAATCACCTCATCACCAGACTTCAATAACTTTAGAACCGCATCAATTGCAGCTAAGCCGCTTCCAAAAGCCATTCCGTGGTTTCCATTTTCAATACTAGCAATAGCTCGTTCTAAAGCATCTCTTGTTGGATTAGCGCTCCGGGAATACTCAAAACCCTTATGGCCACCAGGTGTACTTTGCGAGTAAGTAGTAGTTTGATAAATAGGAGGCATAACAGATCCATAAGCTGGATCTATTTCTTTTAGTCCCCCGTGAATTGCTTTTGTATTAAATTTCATATCCTTCATCTATACTGTTGCTTTTAACCTTTTAATATAATTTTGAGAGTTGCTTTCTCTAATCTTACTACTTTTGATAAATAAAGATACTGGTTTCCCTTTGGAAAGATAAACCCATCAATTATTTAACGTATGAATAACAAATTTTTACTCATTTGCATCTGTCTATTTTCATTACTAAGTTGTAAAAAAGAACAACCCCTTTCTTTTTCTTCAGAAAGTTTCACTGAAAAAACCCTCCCCGACTGTAACAATGGAGACTGTCCTGAAATTACTATCAACTATTTTACGGTAGAAGGAGAAGAAGCTGTTTCAAAAAATATTAATTCTAAAATAGAGAGATTTATTCTTTCTTCCTTAAAAACCATGGAAGAAGAACCAACTGCCAATAGTATGGAAAAAGCGGCAACAAACTTCATTAAAACATACCGAAGGGATAAGGCAGAATTTCCAGATATGGCAGGCGAATATGTAGTTGATATTACGGTGCGTAGGAATCTTGAAAACTCTGAAATCCTTTCGGTTGAAGAAAAACAATATAAATTTACTGGCGGTGCCCATGGCTACGGGAGCACCACTTTTGCTAATTTTAACCCTAAAACTGGCGAGTTACTTCAGAAAAAAGATTTGTTTAATAATATAGCTGATTTTAAAAGTTTTGCTGAAACAGCGTTTAGAAAACAACATACTATTTCAGAAAGCGAATCGATAAACTCAACGGGTTTTTGGTTTGAAAATGAAGCATTTTACCTTCCTGAAAATATCGGGTTTACAGAAAGCGACGTGATTATAGTTTATAATCAATACGACATTGCTAGCTATGCCGATGGTCCTATTGAACTGAAAATACCAATAGAAAAAGCCAAAGAGTTTCTAACCTTTTCACTTGATTAAATTCAAAATGTATATTTAAAATAACAAACCATGAAAAAAGTATATTATTTGAGCAGTTGCGATACATGCAAGCGTATTATGAAGGAAATTGAAATTCCTCAATCGTTTCAAAAACAAGACATAAAAACCCAAGGCATCACTGAAAATGAACTGGAAGAGCTTTATAATTTAGCAGGCACTTATGAAGCATTGTTTAGTAAACGCGCTCAATTATACAAAAAGCGTAACTTAAAAGATGAACAGTTGCTCGAAGAAGATTTTAAAAATCTGTTATTGGAACACTACACTTTTTTAAAGCGGCCTGTTATCGTGAATAATGACGAGATTTTTATCGGTAATAGTAAAAAAACGGTTGAAGCCGCTAAAAATTCAATCCATAACAATACATGAATAGCCGAGTACTAGCCTTACTCGCGGCTACTGCTGCCAGTGCTATATATGGAGTAAACCATACCATAGCAAAAGACTTGATGCCTACTATAATTGAACCTTATGGATTTATCGTCTTGCGGGTGGGTGGTGCTGCTGTACTATTTTGGGCGATAAGTATCTTTTATCCTTCGGAAAAAATTGACAAGAAAGATTGGCCACGAATCATTGCCTGTGCTTGTTTTGGAATGGTTATAAATATGTTGATGTTTTTTAAAGGTCTAAGTTTATCCACGCCAATTAACAGTTCCGTTGTGATAACGCTCTCGCCAGTATTGTTGCTTATTCTTTCAGCCTTATTTTTAAAAGAACGTATTACCCTTCGAAAAGCGATAGGTATTTGTATGGGTTTAGCCGGAGCCTTGGTGTTGATTTTATTTGGGTTGAAAATTCAGCCGAACGCACCCAACATTCCATTGGGTAATTTGTTGTTTATTATTAATGCCACTTCGTATTCCATCTATTTAATTATTGTAAAACCGTTGGTTTCAAAATATAGCTCTATCACATTAATGAAGCTGTTTTTCTTATTTGCCATAGTAATAAACCTACCTATAGGATTTACTGAATTTAAAGCTGTAGATTGGTTTAATTTACCGTTTGATGCTATTTGGAAACTGGCTTTTGTAGTGATTGGGACTACGTTTTTAACGTATTTATTCAACATTTATGCTCTAAAGCAATTAAGCCCATCAACCATTGGTGCATTTATTTATCTACAGCCCGTATTAGCTGTTTTATTTGCTGTTTTGTTAGGTGCTGACACGCTTACCCCAATTAGAATAGTAGCAGCTGTATTGATTTTTTTAGGGGTATATCTTTCTTCTAGAAAACCGAAAAGAAGAAAAAATCTATCGACTTGATATTTTATTTAATGTGAATAAATTAAACAAATAAAAAAAGAGCCCCGAAAGGCTCTTTTTTGTTTTATAAATTACGAATTACCAAATTCGAACGCGATCTTCTGGTGCTAACCACATAGAATCTCCTTCTTTAATGTCAAATGCTTCATAAAAAGAATCTACATTTTGTAAAGGCTGTGTTGCACGGTAACGACCTGGCGAGTGTGGATCGGTTTTCACCTGCTCGCTCAATGACTCGTCACGTTGCTTAGTACGCCAAACAGTTGCCCAACTCATAAAGAATCGTTGCTCTGGAGTAAACCCATCAATTTTTTCTGGACGTCCGTTCTTTTCGTAAAAACGTTGTAAACCATCATAAGCAGCTAATACACCACCTAAGTCACCAATATTTTCACCCAAAGTAAATTTACCATTGATAAACACACTGTCTAATACTTCAATATTGCTATATTGTTCAGCCAATTGGTTTCCTCTTTTAGTAAAGTTTTCAAGATCGGTATCGGTCCACCAGTTTACTAGGTTTCCGCTGGCATCAAAACGTGATCCACTATCATCAAAAGCGTGAGAAATTTCGTGACCAATAACAGCTCCAATTCCACCGTAATTTACAGCTTCATCAGCTTTATAATCGTAAAAAGGTGGTTGTAAAATTGCTGCTGGGAACACAATCTCGTTGTTAAACGGATTAAAGTATGCATTCACTGTTTGTGGCGACATACCCCATTCGGTACGGTCTACAGGTTCATTAATTTTTTCTAAGTTGTCTTTCAGGTTCCATTTACCAACAGCGATCATATTATCGTAATAACTGTTTCCTGATTTTACTTCCAAGGTTGAATAATCTTTCCACTTGTCTGGATATGCGATTTTAACAGTGAATTTATCCAATTTTTCAATGGCTTTTGTTTTGGTACTATCACTCATCCACTCTAAATTGTTGATGCGGTCTTCAAAAGCTACGATGATATTTTTTATCATATTTTCAGCTTTTTCTTTAGCTTCTGGAGGAAACATTTCGTCCACATACAATTTACCGACAGCTTCACCAACCGTTCCGTTTACAGTACTTAAAGCTCTTTCGTCTGCTGGTTTTTGTTTTTTACTTCCGTTAAGGTATTTGCTGTAAAAATTCCAGTTTGTTTTGTCAATTTCGGTAGTTAGCATTCCTGCAGAATCATTTAAGGTTGACCAACGTAGTACTGTTTTCCAAGTATCTACATCGTCATTTGCAAGTGTTTTTTCAACAACATCCATATACTTAGGCTGCATCACGATTAACGTATCGACCGCTTTGGTTACACCCAAGTCTTTTATCGCTTGCTCCCACTGGATAGTCGGCACCATCTTCTGTACTTCTGCCACAGATCGTGGGTTATTAAAGTTTCTAAAATCACGACTTGCTACTTTATCTAATCTTGGTTCTGCCAATTTTGTTTCAAAAGCTAAAATGGTTTCAGCTTGCTTACGTGCTTCTTCTTCAGTATCTCCTAAAAATTGAAGCATACGCGTAATATGGTTTACATACTCCTTTCGTATTTCAATAGATTTGGCGTCCGTATTGGTGTAATAATCACGATCTGGCAATCCTAATCCACCTGGAGTAAGATAAGCCGCATTCATAGCACTATTACTTGGGTTTGAATATGCCGCAATGCCAAAAAACGGTTGGCTCACCATTGTTGCATCTTCTGTAATAACTTTTTGAAAATCTTTTACCGAAGAAATACTTGCAATTTTATCCAATGCCGGTTGTAAAGGTTTAATTCCAGCTTCGTCTCGCGCTACAGTATCCAACTTCGTTTCAAAAATCATTAATGCTTTAGCCTGATCTGTATCATCGGCATATTTGTCACTTTCTTTTGCTGTTTCAAGAATGCCCAACATATCATGAGCAGTCTTTTTTCTTAACACACCAAAGCCACCCCAACGTACTTGATCGTCTGGAATTTCAGTGTTTTTCATCCACGTACCATTTACATAATTGTAAAAGTCATTTTTAGGATTTACAGTGGTATCCATATTTGAAAGGATAATCCCGCGCTCTTCTTCTTCGTTTTGAGCCATTTTTTTGTCCTTGTTATCACAAGCACTTACTGCTAAAGTAAGGACTGCAACAGCAACAACAGATTTTAACATATTTGTTTTCATTGTCTGGTTATTGAATTAGTACTTTTTTAAAGTTTGAATTATCTATATACGTATCAAAAAATTGATATTGTTACAGTTATTGTTGGGTTTTATCTTTTAATTCTTCTTGAAATATCGAGTCCCTAAGCCTTTTTTGCGTTTCAATTTCTTTTTTCTCGGTATTGATACGCTGCTGGTCTATAGCGTCTTTTTTAAATTTATCATTAAGCTGAACAATTAGATTACTCGTAGCATTATTCATCTCAGCAATGTATGTTTGAAGTGTAACAGAATCGATATGAGCTCTATGAACTAATTGGTCCAATAAATGGGCTCTTGTTTTGGCTATCATAACACGAGATTTTATAGACTGTACAGCCAATGTATCGGGTATTTTTTTTGCAATGGAATCGGTATATACTAAAAGACGCTCTGTTTTATTTTTCAATTCTTCCACAGTGCTTCCATTAATAGATATTGCCTGAGATTCGAAGTCTTCAAAAGCGCCCCATTGGTTAGTGTACGAACGAGTATTTTCAGATAATTCAGGAAATGAAAAGCTTGTGTTTCCATATAAAACATCGGTGTGTTCTTGTAGGGTATCGGTTTCGTTTTGCGTTTCTTCATTTCCGCAATTAACCATAAGTACGCCAATAAAAGCTACCGTTAAAAAAGATAAAAGTCGATTCATTCTAAATTTCAACAAGTGACAAATATACGTGATATCTGTAAAATTAAGTCCGTTTTGTGTTAAAGAAGTCCCTTATATAATGAGTATCTTTGCCCTGCTTTAAATCGATTAAAACTCCACTATGAAAAAAAGAATCCTCATTATTGGTGCTTGCGGGCAAATAGGAACTGAATTAACTGCCTTTCTACGAAACAAATACGGCGCTCACAAAGTAGTTGCCAGCGACATTCGTGAAGGAGACGATGAATTGATGGAAAGCGGTCCATTTGAGGTATTAGATGCTATGGATTATGATGCCGTGCAAGACATAGTAATTAATTACGAGATTACCGATGTGTATTTAATGGCGGCTATGCTTTCAGCTACGGGTGAAAAATTCCCTATGAAAGCTTGGAACCTGAATATGAATTCTCTTTTTAACGTTTTAAATCTAGCTAAAGAAGGAAAAGTGGACAAAGTATTCTGGCCTTCTAGTATCGCAGTCTTTGGCTCTACAACCCCAAAACAAGACACCCCACAACGTACCGTAATGGAACCTTCTACTGTATACGGAATTAGCAAACAAACCGGAGAACGTTGGTGCGAATATTACAACAAACGTTTTGGAGTTGATGTTCGTAGCATTCGCTATCCTGGTATTATCAGTTATAAAACTCTTCCTGGCGGCGGAACCACCGATTATGCGGTCGATATTTACCACAAAGCCTTAAAGCACAAAAAATATATTTGTTTTTTAAATGCTGAAACCACCTTACCGATGATGTATATGGAAGATGCCATTAGAGCAACTGTAGGTATTATGGAAGCCGATGAAAAAGACATTAAAATAAAGAGTTCTTATAATTTATCTGCTATGAGCTTTAATCCTGAAGATGTTACAGCAAGCATCAAAAAACACATTCCCGAATTTACAATTAGCTACGAACCTGATTTTAGACAAGAAATTGCTGACAGCTGGCCCAGTAGCATTGACGACAGCAAAGCCCGTGAGGATTGGGGTTGGCAGCATAAATATTCGTTAGATGAAATGACAGAAGAGATGTTGAAGAATTTGAAGGGGGAGTATAAGTAAACCTGTAAAAAATCATAAAAAAGGATTGCTATTTTATTTTCACAAAGTGGGTATAAAAAAGTTACTCCTATTCAGATTGCCAAAGTAATTTTTGGGCAGTACCAAAAGATCCCAATTGATAGACGCTTATGGAAGTAGCTTGAAACTTCGTTGGTCGAAAATTGTTTTGATTTAAACTGTCCAATAATGACGTTTTAGCTACGCCGAGGCTGATGTGTGGATTGTAGTTCTCAAAGCTATGCTCAGGTACAAAAACAGGCACATAGTCTATGGTAAATTGATCTATGGGTGTGTCATCGGTGTTTTGTACATACGATTCTTGGGAACCGTTGGTAACCATATATGGTTTTACAAGTGCTATTACTTTTTTATGAAGTGTTACTAACTGGTTACTTTTTTTAATACGGATAGACGAGAAACTTTCCTCTTTCTCTTTTGTGTACTGAAGATTATCAGCCCATAACGTATCATGCTCCACCGTTTTATAAAGTCCTTTTAATGCTTCAGCTACGTTGGAAAGATCACTTTCTGGAATATAACATTGCAACAGCGTAATATGTGGAATATGGTTTTTATCTAACGTAAAGTTAGTGGGATTGTCTTTTACTATCGCCTGGTTCAATTGAATGGCCTGTTGATCCATTTCTTTAGGAAGCGTTAGCAGTACGTCTATGGCTATAATTTCCTCTTGTTTCGGGGCGCAAGCGCTGGCAATGAAGAAAATGGATAATATAAGACCGAGAATGTTTTTGTTCATATGGTATGATTAAAGTTGGTGCTTGTATTGGGAAAGAAACATTATCCTTCCAAAAAATAGGACACCATCGTTTCGCTTAAACGATCCTGGTCTACTTGTCCTATTGGGTGTTTAAAACCTTCTATTTCCAAAAAAGTGCCATTGCTTAAAGTATCAGCCAATTGTTCTGATTCTTTCTTGCTGACCATCGTATCTTCTGTGCCCAGACAGACCAAAACTTCCGAATTAATGGTTTTAAAAGATTCCGAATTAATTGCTTTCCCGTTCCCTAATCCGTGCATCATCGTGGCTGTTTTTGTTACAAGATGTTTCCAAGTAGCTGAACCGTGCTCTTTTTTTAGTACTTCAACAAATTGTGGGATTTTTTCGACCATCTTTTCGGGGTTCAGGAGTCTAACTTCTTTTTCGGCCGTTTCAGGATCCCACTGAACTTTTGTCCCCAACGTCATCACTTTTTGGACTTTTTCAGGATACTCTATCGCTAATTTTAGCGCTACATACCCTCCCATACTATAGCCGAAAATGCTAGCCGAAGCCAATGAATTATCTTTCATAAAACGCAACACATCCTCCTGAAACAATTTCATAGAAAAACCTTTATCGGTCGGTTTGTTTCCGTGCCCAGAAAAATTGAATGTATGCACTTGAAAATAAGGCTCCAGCAATTTCTTTAAACGGGTAAATTGGGTTTGGCTACCCAAAGCACCGTGAAGTAATAGTAAGTCGGTCTTTTTTTTCATATTAAAAAAATGATTATTAGGAGACGCCAAGCGTCTCCTAATTTTCTTTAAATGCTTTTAACAAAGTCTGAAAACACCTTTTTATGACGTTCCAAATCTAGATTACCAGAAACAGATACCCGGACAATATAATCTTTGTCGCCCTCTTTAGTCGTCCCCTGCGTAGAAGTTGCAGGTACCGTCCAGTAGCATCCTTTTAACTGTCCGTAGCTCACACAAAACTTACTTTCATTCGGGATTTCGGTAATCATTAAATTGATTAACTTCAGGTTTAACGCTCTTTTATACGCTTCTTTTTCTTCAGCTGTTTCCCCTTTTGTGGGAAGATCTAATGAAAATACGGAGGGTGTAAACCCTTCAGCTGCTAATTCCTCTGAAACAAAGTTGATCTTTGCTTTTGGTAAAACATCGTGGATAAAGATTACAAATTCACGTGTGTTTTTATAAGCATCCTTAATCCGTTGGTTCATAGAAGGCATTTGCTTTGCCAATATTTCATATTGAAGTGCTGTAGCCTCATTATCGCAAAGATTTAGATGTGCTTCAATTTTATCTAGTAGTGAATTAGTTTTTGTATTTCCTACACAATAACCGGCCGTACATTTTCCGCCACTTGGGAATTTCGATCCACTAACATACGAAATAGTCCGCACTGTTGACAGTATTTCACCTTCCCCCAAAAAGTGATAGTTAGGGCAAAAGGTTTGATCTAAAATAAAAACGGGATCAATCGCAGTTTCACCTGTCGCCGTTTTACGTTCTTGACTTAAAACTTGTTTTAATTTTTGAAGGTCTGGAACTTCAACTCTAGGATTTGTCGGAATTTCAGCAATGATATACGGAACCGCATCTTCCTTGGCAATTTTAGTTAAAATAGTGTCAATACTTGTAACCATATCGTTATCACCATCCACGGGTAAATCTACCACTTCAACAGTATCAAGACACGCGGCAACACGTCTTGCTTGGTCATTTGTACCGCCGTAACAATTAGGAGGAACAATAAATTTGATGTCTTTGCCTTTATGGTTTTCTAATGCATCGTGAACGAGTCCCATCATAATCGCATACTGCATCGATAGCCCACAAGATGCAACAAGTGCCTTTGTAGTAGTGCCAGTAATGGTATTAATGGAATCTACAACACTTTTTTTGTTGGTTTCGACAGTATTTTGTTGAGCTTCAAAAGAAGAACTTTCTACTAAAGATTTTAACGCAGTATAACAATTGTCTGGCGTCATTGAAATGGTTTCCCTTCTTCTTACATGCTGTATTTCTGAAATATAGGGTTTATTTTGCGACCCATTTACCGTTAAAATACTTCCAAGGTGATCATGAAGGCTGATATAAAAGTCAACATTTGAGTTGAGTGCAACAGTCGAGATTTTATCATCTTGTGAAATAAAAATAGTACTGCCGTTAAATTCAGAAACATCCGCTACGTTGTCAACTTTCTTTAATTCAAATTTATATCCATACACACGTTTCACCGTTTCAACATCAAAATCTTTCGGTAATTCATCTGTGTAAACTATTTGAGTGTCCTTATGGTTTAATAAGTTTTTTCTCAAAATCGCCAAAATAGGAATCGTCTTGGATTGAAAACTGATTACGTTTTCTGAGTTAAGATGATGCACGTTTGCAATTCCCCATTCTAGTATACTAGATAACGGATGCCCTAATCGAATATAATCATAGGCAGTAGGTAATGCCCTGAGTGCCGATGTTTCGGCATTATTTTCTTTAAATAAGTTTTCAAATTGATCTAAAAACTGTGTTTTCGCCAATTTTTCATTATAAATATCCAGTCGATGGGTTGTTAGCTTCAACCAGTCTGTTGGCATATTTTCTAATACATCTTTTATATAATTGCGCATCTTATTGTCTGTCATATTTTATTTTTAGGTAGATTGGAAACATACGGTATTTAGATTTGTTTTAAAAGTAATATAAGACGTTTTGTAACACTTTAACTATTACACGAAACTACTATTTTGTAGCCTCGCCAAGAATCACTTCGACAAGCTCAGCATAAACTTCTCTTCTTTTCTCGTAGCCTCGCCAAGAATCGAACTTGGATCTAAAGTTTAGGAAACTTCTATTCTATCCATTGAACTACGAGGCCAATTGAATTTCAATAATAATACTACTTTTTTTTATCCCAATACACATAGACGCCAAAAGCAACTAAACAGACCAAGGAGCCCCACAACAATCCATTTTTTAAACTGTCGGTGTTTTGCCCTACAATAGCTATAAAGATAGTCAATGGTGTAATGCCCAACATGGTGGCACCAATAAAACGCCAATAGCCCATATTCAAGATCCCACCAACAAAACTAATTGCGTCGTTAGACAAAAATGGATTTATACGGGTTACCACAACAGCCCAAAAACCATAATCTTCAATAAAACCTTCGATTTTCTGTTCGGTTTTTCCTCCGATAATTTTTTCTACCAAGATTTCACCAAAATAATTACCGATGGCATAGCCTACTGAAGATGCCGTAAATACGGATAGTAAAATGATTAAACTTCCCCAGAGGGGTCCATATGCCAAAACCGAAACAACCATAAGTGCTACAGAAGGAATTACAATTAAAAACATTTGAACCACCATCGCTAAGACAAGCACCACCGGTCCCAGCCAACCAAAGCCGGAAACCCACTCCTCTATACGTTTTTCATCATTACTGGTAAGAACATTCCAAGCTTCGGTAAAAAACTGTTCAACAGAAGGAATTGTAAAATAACAGATAACCAAAGTAGCCACCAATGCAATTGAAACATACAAAGGCAAGCGTCCTTTGCTTTTTGAAGAATCGGTGTCGTTGTTACTCATATATCCTGTTAGGTTTTTATTTCAATTCTACTTTTAAAATACTAGGCACGCCGCCTGTTGCTTCATTAGAAATATACAACGTCCCGTCTGGAGAAAAAGTAATCCCTTCGGGTTGATAAAAAACCTTATTATTTAACGGATATTCTTTTTTTACGGAACCATTAGAGTTTACAATTAGTATTCTGGGTTTTGTACCTTGAAGCACGTAGATTTCTTTTGTTTTAGGATGAATGGCAATATCTGAAGGGCGGATTTTTTTCAGCGTTTTTTGTAAATCGGCATCTGTTGCGGTGATTAATAAAACTGGTTTTTCTTGTAATGTTTTTGTATCCAAATTATAACCGTAAATGCCCCTGCCGCCATTGTCAAAAGGTTCATGGTCTTTAGCCATTAGTAAGAGCCTGTTGTTTTCTTGATCGGCCAAAAGCGTTTCGATATTGTTTTTTTCTGAAAGGGGTAGCTCGTATTGATTAAAGACGGGTTCTTCCCCCAAAAAGTCAAGCAATTCAAAAATTTCACCGTCACTACGTACCACATACATATTTTCGCCCATTAAGGCTAATCCTTCATAATCGCCATCGCCTGCAAATTTCACTTGACCGTCCAGTTTTTTTGTTTCCAAATTATAGAAAAACACAATTCCTACTTCGTCTTGAATACAGGCAATGCGGCCATCTTTAAGCCACACGATTCCTGAAATTTCATCCAGTATAGAAGGCAGTTCCCAACTTTCAATCACTTCTTGTGTAGAGTCTAATGCAATCCGTTTTTTCTCGATGCGGGTTTTATAAAAATGGTAAAATAAAAAAGATACAACTATTACTACAACAGCAAGAATGGCCACTATTTTATTCATGTGCTTATTCATATATTTTCTTGTTTTGTTAAGTTCCATTTTTAATCCCAATAAGAAATGTTAGTAACTTGCCCTTTTAAATCTATCACCTTTTTAAGGTCTTTAAAAGATTTTTCTATTTCAATTTGATAATATTCCTTGTTGTCTATAAAAAGCAACTCTACATCATCTATTTCTGCATCTGGATGCGTTAATGAAATAGATTTTTTTACCGCTTCAGGTAGTTGCTCGTTGTTTACTTCATATTTATACTTTAAAATCTCTCCTTTGGAATTTAATTTTGCAGTATAATCTACATCCTCTTTTTCAAACTCAACTATAAAAAATTCATCCGATTTTTCCCATTCTCTGTCCGTTGTATTTAAAAAACTCACTTTAAGGGCGTTAACCACTACAGATGGTACTTGATTTTCATCAATATCAATATCGCTTTCACAAGCAAAACTTATGAGTGCTATAGTGATAAGTAAGAGTGTTTTTTTAAACATTTGTATCATAATACAAAAATGAGCTACAAAACTGTAAAGAAATAGGAATTACAATGTTTAAGGATGGTTTTTAAGAAATCTTTAAACTTCGTTTATACCACTTTCTAAAAGCGTATTGTAAAGGTATGAAGCTTTTTACTGTAATTATACTGAAGGTTGTATTGATATTTATCGACAATAGCTTTGGAAATTGCCAATCCTAATCCAGTAGATTTATTAGTAGTTTCACTTTTATAAAACCGAGAAAACAGTTGTTTAGAATTTAATTCTTTTTCTTCGGAAACATTACTAATCGCAACTAAAGTATCGTTTACTTCAATGATTACCTCCGTTTCAACCTTTCCATGCAACACCGCATTTTTAATAAGGTTAGCAAATAGAATACTAGCTAAGTCGCGATTCATACTAATACTTAGCTGCGCATTTTCTTTTATTGTAAATTTTACTTGTTTGTGAGTAGCGAAATCTGAAAAGTCTTCAATTTGTTGATGCAAAAGTTTATTTACATCAACTTGATCTTTAGCCGTAAACTGTTTATTGTCAATTTTTGAAAGCAATAGCAACGATTTATTTAACCGGGTAAGACGTTCTAAATTCTCTAAAGCTGAAATAAGTTTTACCGCCTGCTTTTCATGTAATTCGTTTTCTTCTAGAAAAAGTTCAATTTTATTAATGCTAATAGCTAAGGGTGTTTGCAATTCATGGGCTGCATTTTCAATAAATTGCTTTTGGCTGTTATAACTTTCTTTCGATTTTTCAAGTAATCTTTCTATACTTGTATTAAGTAGAGAAAACTCTTCAATATTGGTTTTCTGAAATTGTATTTCATCATTATTTTCAATACTAAACGTTTTTAATTGTGCTACCAATTTGTAAAAAGGTCGCCATACTTTGCGTAAAAAAACATTGTTAAGCAGTAAAATACTTATTAAAAGAGCGACATATAGGATGATTAAATACAAAAGCAGGTTTTGTAATTGATCGTCTTCTTCTACCATAGAAGTAACCACCTTTATTTTATAATAGTCCCCGTTTTGTTTAAACACACTTTCCAATAACCGAACAGGCTCGTAATCCTCTTCGTTTTGCATATACATTATGGTATCACGGTATTGGTCTTTAACGTTTTTTATTTCTGAAAAAGGAACTTTTTTAATCGTATACCCACTTTCATCAAAGTTCTGCTTACGTAAAATGGTGCTGTCTTTCTCGGCATATTGAATGACCAACATTTTTTGGTTCTCTAACCCATCGTCCAAGCTATCATAGATCTCATCGAACATTGCATAATAAAACAACACAGCCCAAACCGAAATAAGCACCAGCAACAGAATTGAAAAATACGTAGTCGTGTAGTTTAGCAGTTTCATATAACTTCCAGTTTATAGCCCATTCCGTACACCGATTTTATAGTTATATCTGCTTTGTTTGCTTCAAGTTTTTTCCGAAGATTTTTAATTTGTGAGTAGATAAAATCAAAGCTGTCCGTTTGGTCTATATGGTCGCCCCAAACGTGTTCTGCCAAAGCGGTTTTACGTACTAATCTTTTTTTATTTGAAACAAAATATAGCAATACATCAAATTCCTTACGGTTTAATTCAATCTCGGTATTGTCTATTGTTACTTCTCTGGTTTCTGGATTAATGGAAAAATTTCCCAATTTTATATTGGTTTTTCCTTCAAATTGATTGCGCCTTAACACAGCCTTTATTCTCGCGTTTAATTCGGCCATATGGAATGGTTTTGGCAAATAATCATCTGCACCAAAATCCAGTCCTTTTAATTTATCGTCCAAAGAATTTTTTGCCGAAACAATGATAACAGAATCTTGTAATTCCTTTTTTTTAATTTCTTTCAATAAATCGAGTCCGTTGCCATCGGGCAATCCAATGTCCAATAAAATACAATCGTAGTTATACACCCCTATTTTTTCTCTTGCATTAGTAAAATTAGTAGCAGTTTCGACAATATATGATTCCTTTTCTAACGATTCTTGTATGTTTTGAAGCATATCCTGCTCGTCTTCTACGATTAAAATTTTCATCTCAATTCAATTTACCGTTAAAAATACAGCTGAAATCTATAAAGAAATGGGATTATGGTCATTCTTTTACATCTCCATTCCAAATTCTTTACAGTTTTAGGTCTTTACTTTGACCTAAACATAAAAAAGAAATACTATGAAAACTTTAAAATTTTTATTGGTTGCATTATTTGTAACAACTGTTGCAACCGCACAGGATTTAAAACAAACTGATGTCCCTAACAGTGTTCTTTCTAACTTTCAGAAAGAAAACCCAAATGCTACAGATGTAGAGTGGGAAAAAGAAATGGACAATTACAAAGTAGAGTTTGATCAAGACAGTCAAGAATACGAAATCTGGTACTCGACTTCTGGCACTATGGTTAAAATGGAACAAGATATTACTGAAAACATGCTTCCAAAAGCCATTACAAGCGTTATTAGCAGCAAGTATTCTGGATACAAAGTAGATGATTGTGAAAAGATAACTAAAGACAATAAAACTACGTATAAAGTGGAGTTAGAAAATGGGACAGATGAAATGGATGTTGTCTTTAACGAAACTGGAAAAGTAGAAAGTGAAATGAACGACAACTAAATATAATATTCACTTTATTAAAAATAAAAAGCCTTACAGAATTCTGTAAGGCTTTTTTTGCTCCTCCACTTGGACTCGAACCAAGGACACCCTGATTAACAGTCAGGTGCTCTAACCAACTGAGCTATGGAGGAATTTAATTTTTATGTCTTTTTTGAACGTTTTGCTTAACCACACTCTAGTAAGTATTGTTAGGCGGCTGCAAATATACCCAATTTTTAATTTCATCAAAATAATTTTGAAAACTTTTTTAATGAATTTTGCAATTAACTTTAGCTTAAAATTGCTCTAATTTTAGTTCTGAAAGCTTCAGCAAAAAATGCTTCAAAATTTCTTCCGAAGCATTTTTATATATTGTACTCTCTTTCAATAGTATTACTCGAATAGCCAACGGTAAATATCGTTTCCATTTGCAAATAATACCAATGCTATTAGCAAGAAGAAACCGACCATTTGTGCGTATTCCATAAACTTATCTCCTGGTTTGCGACCACTTACCATTTCATATAATAAAAACATTACGTGACCCCCATCTAATGCCGGAATGGGAAGAATGTTCATAAACGCTAGAATAATAGAGATTAAGGCTGTTGTTTCCCAGAAACTTAACCAATCCCACGTATCAGGGAACAAGCTTCCTATAGCTCCAAATCCACCAACTTGTGTAGCACCTTTTGCGGTGAAAACATATTTAAATTGTGTAACATAATCTGTTAAAACATTATAGCCGTAGCTTATTCCTCCCGTAATACTTTCGCCTAGACCATACGTTATTTTGGTACCACTACCTGCTAGCTCTTTAGCGTAGTTGTTCACTCCTATTTGTCCCGTTTCGTTTGGTGTGACGGTAAGGGTTTCTAATGTATTATTTCTTGAAACCACTATTGTGTTTTCTTTATCTTTATTTGCTTTTACCAATGAAGTAAACTGGTGCCAATGCCCCACTTTAGTTCCATTTACAGACACAATGCTATCGCCATTTTTAAAACCTGCTGCAATAGCTGGAAAATCGGCTGCTACGGTATCGATTACCGCATTTCGCATCGGGTTAAATGGGCGTAACACATCTTGCTTAAACATTTTTGTCCCAATATCTTCCGGCATTGCAATTGTTTCTGTTGTTCCATCGCTATGTTCAACAGTAATGTTTTGAACATCCCTTAAAAATAAATGCTTGTTTATTAAAGTAACGTCTTCAAATTCTTTTCCATTTACTTGTAAAATATGATCGCCGTCTTCAAAACCCATTTCCTTAAAAGTCTCAGCTACTGCAAAACCTTTAGGAATATCTTCGTTTGTAATAATTGTAGTTCCGTTGAAAAATAAAATCCCCATATATATTACAAACCCAACGATAATATTCACGGTAACTCCACCCAACATAATAATTAATCGTTGCCATGTCGGCTTACTTCTAAACTCCCACGGCTCAGGTGGTTTAGCCATTTGCTCCTTGTCCATACTCTCATCGATCATTCCGGATATTTTCACATACCCACCCAGTGGCAACCAACCAATACCATAAACGGTGTCACCGATTTTCTTTTTGAAAAGGGCAAATTTTACATCAAAAAAGAGGAAAAATTTCTCGACACGGGTTTTAAATAACTTGGCTGGGATAAAGTGTCCCAGTTCGTGCAATACGATCAATATAGATAAGCTTAATAATAGCTGAATTGCTTTAACGGCAAATGGACTCATATACTTTATAAAATTAGCGTACAAAAGTAATCTTTTATAACCGCTTACAAAAATTAATAAAAAACTACTAAGAGCGTCTTCTAAAACTTTTAACGCTTACAACTTTACCATTTGTTTATTAGGCAGTAATTTTGCCTAAATTATACATATAACATGCTTCAATTTTTTTCAAAATATAAGTTTTTTGGCATCGTGATGCTTGTTCTTTCTGCCATTATCATCACTATTATTTATAATGTTTACACTATTGATGACGGGAAAACCTTACCCATTTATCAGCCCAATGATGTTACGGCTGAACTGGTTGACACAACCATTCAACACGTTAAAAAATACCATGAGATTGCAAATTTTTCATTGACCAATCAAAACGGGCAAACCATTACCCAAGAGGATTATAAAGATAAAATATATGTAGCCGATTTCTTTTTTACTACCTGCCAAACCATTTGCCCAATAATGACAGATCATATGGTTAAAATTCAGGAAAAAGTAAAAAATGATCCTGAAATTATGCTACTTTCACATTCGGTTACCCCAAAAGTAGATACCGTGGCACAGCTTAAAAAATATGCTTTGGAAAAAGGGGTGAACGATAAAAAATGGAACTTAGTTACTGGTGACAAAAAAGAAATCTACGATTTGGCTCGAAAATCATACCTCGCCGCTAAAGACATGCCATATAATGAGTACGATTTAATCCACACTGAAAACTTTGTGTTGGTCGATAAAAAGAAGCGTATTCGCGGATTTTACGATGGTACAGACCCCGAAGCCATTGAAGAAATAATGGAGGATATTAAAATATTAGAAAAAGAAAAATAACGCATTCATTTAAACCGCTTCCAAAAGATTACTTTATCACTTTAAAACCTTGCAAAGCAATCCTAATTCCCTTATTTTTGCGTTGTTTAAAATCAATCTAAATAAAGATAATGAACACAATCGCCACACTTAAAAAAGGGCAACGGGCTATCATTAAAGAGTTTTCGGTAGAACACGTCCCTTTGAAATTGCTCGAAATGGGCTGCTTGCCCGGCAATGAAGTGGCATTGGTACAATCAGCTCCTTTTCAAGACCCAATGTATCTCAACATTAATGGAAGCCATTTAGCTATTAGGAAAGAAACTGCTGCACTTATTGAAATTGAATTATTGTAATCTATGGCTAGGCAAATTAATGTAGCACTTATTGGAAACCCGAATACAGGGAAAACCTCTGTTTTTAATCGCTTAACAGGGTTAAATCAAAAAGTAGGGAATTATCCAGGAATCACTGTTGAAAAAAAACAAGGGCTTTGTAAATTGGATCGTGGCTTAAAAGCTCATATTATTGATCTTCCTGGAACTTATAGTTTAAATGCTTCTTCAGTTGACGAAAATGTAGTGATTGAGTTACTGCTCAACAAAAATGACAAAGATTTTCCAGATGTAGCAGTGGTCGTAGCCGATATAGAAAACTTAAAAAGAAACCTTCTACTCTTTACCCAAATAAAAGATTTAGGTATTCCTGCCGTTCTTGCCATTAATATGGCCGATAGAATGAAGCGCAAGGCCATTTCTCTAGACATTGATGCGCTTGAACAAAAACTAGAAACCAAAATTGCCCTAGTAAGTTCTCGTAAAAATGAAGGGTTTGACAACCTTAAAGAGCTTATTACAAATTACAGCCTGCTTTCTACTAAGCCGTGTTTAAATGCCTCCAGAATTGCACCTGAATATTTTGAAAGACTACGGAAAGCGTTCCCTAATCAAGAGTTATATAAACTTTGGTTGGTCATTACGCAAGATGTTAACTTCGGAACATTAACAAGGAATGAACTAAAAGGGGTTACTGGTTTTCAAACCGAATCGAAAAGCAACCTGAAACGGCTTCAGCAAAAAGAAACCATTGTCCGTTATCAGTTTATAAATGGTGTGTTAAAAGACACCCTGACTGTTGATACGGCAAATGCGAAAGACTTTAGAAGCCGAATGGATCGCATCCTTACTCATAAAGTGTGGGGTTATGTTATCTTTTTCGCCATTCTCATGCTTATTTTTCAAGCTATCTTTGATTGGAGTAGTTACCCAATGGATTTTATTGATAATACTTTTGCCTCCTTCAGTGAATGGATAAAAAATTCGCTTCCACCAGGTGATTTTACCAATTTAATAGCTGAAGGAATCATTCCAGGAATAGGCGGTATCGTGATTTTTATTCCACAAATTGCCTTTCTATTCCTCTTTATTTCCATTTTAGAAGAAACTGGCTATATGAGCCGTGTCGTCTTTTTAATGGATCGAATTATGCGCCGTTTTGGATTGAGTGGTAAGAGTGTCGTTCCGTTAGTTTCGGGTACTGCATGTGCTATTCCGGCGATTATGGCCACCCGAAACATTGAAAATTGGAAAGAACGATTAATCACTATTTTAGTTACGCCTTTTACCACCTGTTCAGCTCGGTTACCGGTATACCTAATTATAATTGCTTTGGTAATTCCCGACGAACGTGTTTTAGGCATATTCAGCCTACAAGGAATCACCTTAATGATTATGTACTTAATAGGCTTTGGCGCTGCAATTGGCTCGGCTTGGTTATTAGATAAATTTTTGAAAATACCAGGGCGTTCATTTTTTGTTATTGAAATGCCCAATTATAAAATTCCGCTACCTAAAAACGTATTGATTACTGTAGTTGAAAAGACAAAGTCCTTTGTTTTAGGTGCTGGTAAAATTATTTTAGCAATTTCTATTATATTATGGGTATTAGCTTCCTATGGACCTGGAGATTTTAATAATGCTGAAGAAATTGTAACTGCTGAGAGTAGTGGGCAAAATCTTACTCAAGAAGAGATAGACACTAAAATAGCTTCCTTTAAGTTAGAGAATTCTTATATTGGTATGATGGGTAAAGGCATTGAACCTGCCGTACGACCATTAGGATATGACTGGAAAATAGGAATCGCAATTGTAAGTTCGTTCGCCGCACGTGAAGTTTTTGTAGGTACACTTGCCACTATTTATAGTGTGGGTAGTGAAGAAGAAGAAACTATTAAAAATCGTATGGCAGCCGAAACAAATCCTGTTTTAGGCACTCCGTTATTCAATTTTGCGAGTGGTGTTTCGTTATTGCTATTTTATGCTTTCGCTATGCAATGTATGAGTACTCTGGCAATTGTAAAACGGGAAACAAACAGTTGGAAATGGCCTACTTACCAATTATTTATCATGAGCGGTATTGCTTATGTATTAGCGTTGGCGGCCTATCAACTATTAAAATAAATGAAGTTATAACCTAACGTTAGGTTATAAAAGAGGTTTCGACCAAAAAATGCTATTAGAAATTAAAAAACAATAAGATTATGCAGACGATATTGGTACTTATAACTTTTTTAATCGCAGCAGGCTATTTGCTGAAGAAATTTGTATGGAGCCCTCTAACTGAAAAAAGAAGGCAAACCACTACAGGAACTTTTGATGGAGGCAACACTAAGTGTGGTAAAAATGATTGTGGTTGTCACTAATTTTTATACGCACAAATTAAAAGCGTATATCCATTATCTATTTTCTCTTTCTCTGTATTAGGATAAGGCATTACTTTCATTCCCTCAAGTTTTATTGTTTCCGAAGAGAAAAATGTATGATTTTTATTCTCCCCTGATTTCGTAGCCCCAAAAATTAATTTTTCCGTCTTGGCATCTACCCCTTCTGCTTCGACCTTAACTTTTACCTTTACTCGACCTTCCCAAATACAGGTAACGTTTATAGGACAACGGGAATCTTCTAATACTTCAAGAAAAGTTATGGAATGACCATTGGTTTTAACAGTTTCTCCTAAAGCTATTTTCATGGCAATTTTTGGCACCTTTATTGGCTTATCTACGTTTTGCTGTGAAAAAACCGTTGTTGAAATGGTTAAAAGCAATAAAGCAACTATCTTTTTCATACTAATCCTATTTTTCAATTTTAAAGGTAAAGAAATATTGCCAAATAGATTACCCAAGTCCAACGTCTAGTGTCATCATTATTATAAAACCTCCAATAAAACCGAGTGTTGCGATATCTGCATTACCAGCTCGTTGTGTTTCAGGCACTACCTCTTCAATAACCACAAAAATCATTGCACCTGCTGCAAAAGCCAATGCATATGGTAAAATAGGTTGAAACGTTAATACTGCCCAGGCTCCAAGAACAGCTGCGATAGGCTCTACAATAGCAGAAGCTTGTCCGTACATAAAACTTTTCCTTCTACTCATGCCCATTCCGCGTAGTGGCATGGAAACAGCAATGCCTTCAGGGAAATTTTGCAAACCAATACCCATTGCAAGTGCAACAGCACCCCCAATAGTAGCGCCATCAAACCCAGCAGCGACTCCTCCAAATAACACACCTACAGCCAATCCTTCAGGAATGTTGTGTAAGGTAATAGCCAAAGTCAACAAGGTCGTTTTATGCCAAGGTGTTTTTATTCCTTCCTTTTCGGACTCTTTAAAGTTTATGTGTAAGTGTGGTAATACTTTGTCCAAGCCAAACAAAAATAAAGCTCCTAATAAAAATCCTACCGCCGCGGGTATCACTTTTACAAACCCTTCGCCAGGGCTCATTTCAATACCTGGCGCTAATAAACTCCAAAAACTTGCTGCTACCATAACACCACCTGTAAACCCTAACATTCCATCTAAAACAGTACGGTTCATATTCTTAAAAAAGAACACCAAAGCGGCTCCTAGTGCTGTTAAGCCCCAAGTAAACAAAGTAGCGTATAAAGCCGCTAAAATGGGATCTATCGATTGAAAATATTCTATTATTGATTCCATACTTTAATTGGTTTGTACATATAAATTTTCAGCCGTTTTTTTCGATATAAAAGATTGGTCTTTGCCTACCTGAATAACCATAGAACCATCGAAAAATTCTTTTCCTAAAACGTGAATTTTAGTACCTATCGTAATTTTCTTTTTATCTAAATACTGAAGAAACTCAGGACTTGATTCTTTCACTCCTACACAAACTCCACCTTGGTTTTTCTTTAAATCTGATAAAAGCTTTTTCTCAGTACGTTTTATATTTCCATCTTTATCAGGAATAGGGTCTCCGTGTGGGTCAAAATCTGGTTCTCCTAAAAATTTATCAAGTCTAGAAATTAGTTCTTCAGAATGAATATGCTCTAATTGTTCAGCAATTTCGTGGACTTGATCCCAATGAAAATTCAGTTTATCAACTAAAAAAACTTCCCACAGACGGTGTTTCCGAATGATGGTTAAAGCTGTTTTTTTTCCTTTTTCAGTTAGCGTAACCCCTTGATACTTTATATAGTTCACTAATTCCTTTTCCGAAAGCCTTTTAACCATATCGGTTACCGAAGATGGTTTAGTCTCCATTTGCTCGGCAATAGCGTTAGTAGCAACTCCAGTTGCAGCGATTTTCTCTAAATGATAAATCGCTTTTAAATAATTTTCTTCAGAAAGACTGTATTTCATATGGCAAAAATACATTTTTAAATTTAATAAACAATATTTTAGTCTTATCTAAAATTTAATTTAACTTTGTTGCAAAATAAAATTAACATCTATGAAAATTATATGGTTTTTTGTAATCATTCTTATTCCTTTATTGAGTCTCTCACAAACTGCAACTTTAAAAGGAACTATTAATACTGGAAATGAACCGCTCTCATTTGCAACTATTCAATTAAAAGGTCCGGAAACAAGAGGAGTCAATGCAGAGGAAGATGGAACGTATTCCATAAAACTTAAGAAGGGCTCTTATCAAATAAATATTTCATCAGTTGGATATAAAACCTTTTCTAAACAGATTTATATTTCAGAAGGTATCAATGAAATGTCTTTTACCCTCAAAGAAGATCTTCTAGGTTTAGAACAAATTGTAGTAAGTGCCACTCGAAATAGAGTAAACCGCAAGAAAGCCCCAGTTGTGGTATCTACGTTGAACCCTAAATTATTAAAAGCTACCCAATCTTTATCACTGGCCGATGGTTTAAATTACGCACCAGGTGTACGCGTTGAGACCAACTGCCAAAATTGTGGATTTACTCAGGTTCGCCTTAACGGACTCGATGGCGGTTATACTCAAATATTGGTAAACAGCCGTGCTATATTTACATCGCTTTTGGGTGTTTATGGTTTAGAGCAAATACCGACAAACACAATAGAGCGCGTAGAAGTGGTTAGGAGTGGCGGTTCCGCTTTATTTGGATCGAATGCGATTGCTGGAACCGTAAATGTTATTACAAAAGACCCGGTTTTAAACACTTGGGAAATTGGGAGTTCCCTCTCGCTCATCAATGGTGAACAACCCGATCGCGTCGTGAGTTTTAATACTTCGGTAGTGGCAGACAATTTAAATAGTGGTATTACCCTCTTTGGGAATTATAGAAGCCGAGATGCTTATGATGCCAATGACGATGGTTTTACCGAAATTACGAAACTCACCAATAACACTGTAGGAGCCAAAGCGTTTATAAAACCTACAGACAGAAGTAGAGTAACTTTAAATTTAACGGCCATCAGGGAGTTTAGGAGAGGTGGAAATAAATTAGACCTCGCCCCTCAATTTACTGACATTACCGAGCAATTAGACCACGATACTTTTACAGGTGGTGCTGAATATGAACTTAATAGTAAAGACTACACCAATAAATATTCAATATATACCTCTGCATCCTACACCCAACGCGATAGTTATTATGGTGGTTTAGGCGGTGGAAGAACCAAGCAGGATAGTATTTTAGCCAATAATGCCTTCGGAAATACTACCGATTTGGCGATTGTTAACGGACTTCAACATACCAAAACTTTTAAAAATGACGATGTATTAACCTCGGGAGCCGAATATAATTTTAGCACTACCGAAGATATTATCGCAGGATATAATCGGTTAATCGATCAATCGGTTGCTAGTGTGGGGGTTTACAGTCAATACGAATGGAAACCTACCGATGCATTTACGGCTTTATTGGGAGCCAGATTTGACAATGTATCCGTAGATGGAACGTATCGAGTTAACACCATAGAACGAAATGTAAACCTCAGCCAATCCTCATTAAGCCCGCGATTAACCATAGCCTATGAATTTACAGATGATTTAAAATTTAGAGGAGGGTATGCACGAGGATTCCGGGCGCCTCAAGCTTTTAATGAAGATTTGCACATTTCATCGGTTGGTGGTGAGCCCCAATTTGTCATTCTTTCTGAAAACCTAAAAACCGAATATTCCAATGCCTATACAGCATCTTTAAATTATTCAAAAGACTTCAACAAAGTGCAAACCGATTTTTTACTGGAAGGATTTTATACAGATTTAAAAAACCCTTTTACCATTGTAAGCACGGGAACCCTTTGCCTAATGGTTCTATTGTAGAAGAAGTACGAAATGGATCGGGAGCTGAAGTATTTGGAACCAATTTTGAAGTAGGGCTTTCGCCTTCAAAAAAGTGGCAATTTCAATTAGGAGGGACCGTTCAGAAATCAAAATACAAAGAACCTCAACTTTTATTTGAAAGTGACGGTACTGCAGGGGAAAATGATATTATAATTGATGAGTTTGTACGGAATCCAAATGTGTATGGTTATGCGAACTTATCGTGGCTTCCTTCCGAAGTTTTTAGCGTATACCTTACTGGAAATTACACTGGGGCCATGACGGTGCCACGTGTAATAAGTAATACTGGATTTTTAAAATTGAATGACGTAAATCCTTTTCTTGATATGAATATCAAGTTTGACACCCATATAGATTTTTCTGAAGATTTTCAGACCACCTTTTCGGCTGGAGTAAAAAACATTTTTAACAGCTATCAAGATGACTTTGATAAAGGTCCTACCCGAGATTCAGATTACATCTATGGTCCCAACGCGCCTCGAACTTTTTTTATAGGTATCACTTTCGGAAAATTACATTAAGATGAAACAGTCATTATTTTTAATAACGCTATTGGTTTTACTATTTTCTTCTGAAGAAATTAAAGCTCAAAAAACAGAAGCTATCAACTGGGTTACGTTCGAGCAATTAAACGATTCTCTTTCGGTTAAACCCAAAAAAGTGGTGTTGTTTTTCTATGCAGATTGGTGTGTGTATTGTAAAAAAATGGAGCAAGCAGCTTTTAAAAAGCCAGAAATAATTCAGAAAATAAATAGTGGTTTTTATGCAGTAAAATTTAATACTGAAACAACCCAAGCGGTTGTTTTTGACGGAGTGATTTTTAATAATACGGAAGCTAAAACCAAGCGAAATCCCGTTCACGACATCGCAACCCTTTTTGCATCCCGAGAAGAAGTTCCTTTTTCACTACCCGCCACCATTTTTCTAGATAAAGATTTTGCAGTAACCCATCGGGTTTTTGAATATATAAGCCCTAAAAAGATGATGGAACTTCTTAATAATTGAGTGTTTTTAAAACCTAACCCTCATTTTTAGTAAAACAAATCGTGGTAACAAGCGATACTGTGTACTAATGATTCCTGTATCGTCAATGTTTATGTTATTGAAGTTTTTGATATTGAAGAGGTTTTTTCCTTCCACAGAAAATGATAATTTATTTTTAAGGACAGTATATTTTGCTTCCATATCCATAAAATAATAGGTGTTGTTATCGCTGTCTAAGTTATCAAAAAAGTAACGTTCACCATTTGCTGAAATATTCAGTTTTTTAAATGGTTTATAAATCAAATCCAAAAAACTTTTGTTGGTCATGTTTGTTTGCTTGCCTGTGAATGATGTAGATTTTTGGGTTGTTTTAAAGACACTTTCAAACCATTCAGTCCCAATGTGAAAATTAAACGGACCTGAAAAAGCAGATCGGACTTCCATTCCGTAGGTATAGGTTTGAAGTTCTACATCTCTAAAATTTTTATTTACACTGTTTTGATATTTCTGTGTTGAAAATCCGCCTTTTAATTTCAAATTTGAATTAAGGGCTGCAAAGTAAATATTTCCTTCCGTTTGAATATTCAGTAGATCTCTGTCTTCCAGCCGCACCAACTCTCTGGTTGTAAAATTGGGTGTAATCACCGAGTTGGATGCAAAATAATCGTGGTATTTTTTATAATAAAAAGTAGTGTTCGAAAAAAACGTACTCAAGTAATGACCAAGCGTGTAATTTACTAAAAACGTAGAAGTTTTTAAAGGCTCTAAGGTGGCAACTCCTTTTGAAAAGTAATTATAGCGTTTTAAAACAAAGTCATCGTTTATGTTTGGGAGGCTTGGGTTTTCTTGTTCAAACTTGAAAGAAGAAATGAGTTTATTTTTGTCATTGGGTTGCCAGTCTAAAATGATTTCAGGGTTTATAAAAAAGGGGCTTTTATTTTGAGATCCTTCCCGGTTTTTTAATGAATTAATATGTTGCCGCAGTTCAAGATTTCCCGTAAGGGCAAAATTTCCAAATTCACGACGGTAACTGGAACGTACATACCCGCTGAACAATTGATAGGTCAAACTATTTTGAAAACCAGTGGGATTTATGTGTTGCGTATTTTCATCGTTTTCTAATTGAAAACTGGATTTATATTGGTTGTCCTGGTAATCAAGCCCAGCATCCAACTTAAACAAATCGCCATTGTCTTTCCGGTTAAAAAGGCTCGCTTCTACCTTGGCCGAATGCAAACTGTGTTCGCTATCCTGAAAAACGCCATCAACTGTTTCTTCAGGCATAAACAACCCATCAAATAAAAAGCGGTTATTGGTATAATCTTGTGGTTTTCTATCAAAAAGATACATCCCGGTCAATAAAAAAACCTGGTTCTTTTTAAACTTATGGGTATATGTTAGATTTTGGTGGGTTGAAAATTGATACTCGTTCAAGCGTTCGTTGGATGGGGAATTATTAAACAATAAATTGGAACCCGTATCCAAGTCGGTGCTGTTGTAATCACCAGAATATTCAAATGATTTTGTTTTGGAAATATCGTAGGTTAAAGTCGTTTTTCCAAATCCTGTAAACTGTTTGCCGCGCAGACTATAATTTTCGGTATTGGTAAAATCACCCGTAGGCAAAAAATAATTTTCCGTTTTATTTTTGAAAAAATCACGCTCATCCCAATTGAAAAACCCGATTGTTTTCAGTTTAACCTTATCGCTAAGGTTTTGGATATTAGTGAGCGAACCCATTTCGGCATTGTTAAAGTTGGTACGGGCATCGCCAATATCGTTGGGTTTCCTAAAGAGATTTATAAATGAAACTGCTTCGCCACCGTCATTGTTCGTTACAAAACTATTTTGTTGCCCTTCGCCCAATAGTTGATCGATGTCACCGGTAACATTTTCGCCTATGTTATTGAAATTGGCAAACAAATAGTACTTGCTTTTTTCCCGAAACGAAATCAAGTTTGCCTTGCTATCGTATTTATTTTTATACCCTAATCCGTATCCCGGTCGTACTACCCCAAACAATTGGTTTTTTGCCTCTTTGGTCAAGGTTAGGTTGAGGGCTACTTTATCGCTTTCTTCAATGTTTTTAAGCAAGCGGTTGCTGGAATATTTTTCATATACTTCAACTTTGTCCACCACCGAGGCGTCTAAGTTTTTGGTTAGTAGCTTATAGCCTTTTTCAAAAAGATCGTCGCCTTCCACCATTACTTTTTCCACTTTTTTGCCACCCACTTTTACGGTGCCATCGTTTTCCACCTCGACACCCGGTAGGTTTTTTAACAAATCTTCCACGGTTTCCTCGGTGCCTTGTTTAAACGAATCGGCATTATAAATAATCGTATCCTCTTTTACTGTTATGGCTTTGTCGTTATTAATGATTACCTCGTCCAGCGCAAAAGTGGCTTCGTTTAAAACCGCATTGACTGTTTTGGTTTCGTCTTTTTGCAAACTAACAGGAACAGTTTTGGTTGTATAGGATATAGAGCTGAAACTAAGTTGAAAATCTCCAGTTTTATCGGTTGTTATTTTATAGGTGCCATCTTCTTGAGTGGTGGAAAAGGCAATGATGGCATCACTGTTGTTAGGTTTTAAAAAAACATTGGCAAAGGCAACTGGCTGTTGTAAAGTGTCGGTCACGGTGCCGCTTACCACGCTTTGCGAATAAACACTATTGCCCGATACAAAAAGTATTAGGTAATATAAAGTTGTTGTAAAGTATTTCTTTATTCTTTTTCCCACTCGAACTCCATTTCTATAGCGTTAATCTCTATTTTATTAATCACAGTTTTTGATCCCTGTGGCATACGCGATAGAATGGCTTTAGAAATTTTATCAGTTCTCTCAGTTCTTTTTTTAATAAATTCTCTATGACCAATTTTTTTACCATTATTAGGAGCTTTTAGTAAATTAGTGTTTTCTTTAAATGGAATACTAATTTCATCTGCTGAAAAGTAAACTTGTTTATTTAAATCGTACACTTCTAAAATTAAACCTGGTAATCCAACAAGTTTCCAGGGGCCATACGGTAATGGAATTTCGGGAGTAAACCAAGCTTCATAACTACGTCCCCTAAAATTACCAGTTGCTTTTTGGCAATTGTATCCCGAAATGGTTTTAAAGTCATTTTGCAGTTTCCACAGTATTTTAGCAGCTCCCTTGTCCTCATAAATGTAAAATTTCAACTTAAGATTCTCTGTTACAGACCCTCTGCAAAGAAAGGTTTTGTCTTTTAAGTTATAATAATACTGATTCCCTATCGAATCATTATTAACGCTTATATATATGTTAACTTCTTTATTTGTACTTGATGTCTGTTTTTCCGTTACGCTATTTTTTTTAGTCTTCGCTCTACTTTTTGGCTGCTTTTGGTATAAAGAAGCCATTTTATTAAACAACAGATCTTTTTTTGTTTCTTTAAAGCGTGAGCCATTTAAATTAATGGCAGATGTATAGGTTATTTTTCCATTTTGGGCCATCAATATAGAAGAGGAAAAAAAAAGAATAAATAAATATTTCATAAATTTAATGTTTCAGTCTAAAAGAAATCTTCTATTTACCTTTATAAAAATTATAATGTTTACAAGTGTATTCAGTATTCTATTATTACCTCTTGCCTAATTTTTTTTAAGATAGCTTTCATGCATTTTTAAATCTGTCGGTAGAAAAGGCGATAGTAGTTTAATTTTTGTATTTAATACTATTTTAACTTCAAAATATAGCTTTTTAATCAATTTTTAGTCAAAAAATTACGTTTTTATGTTTATTAGTCGTTTTTTGCGTGTTTATTCTTTTTCCCACTCGTACTCCAGTTCTATATCACTTTTAATGGTTTTTACAGACGTCATTTTATGGTCTTTGGGCATACGGGCTTTTAAAGCCTTGACAATTTTGTTTGTAACATCATGCTTTGCCGTTATAAATTCTTTATGGCTTATTTTTGGATCATCGCTTGGTTTTTTCACCCAAGTATTGGCTTGTTTAAAAGGGATTTTTATGTCTTCGGCAGCAAAGTATACTTCCTTCTTTAAATCGTACACTTCCAAAATCAGGCCAGGCAACCCTACAAATTTCCATGGGCCATACGGTAAGGCTATTTCAGGGGTAAACCAGGCCTCATAGCTACGACCCCTAAAATCACCTATTGCTTTTTGGCAGTTATAACCCGAGATGGTTTTAAATTTACCCTCTAATTTCCAAGCTATTTGCTTGGGGCCTTTATCTTCATAAACATAGAACTTCATTTTGAAATTCTCGAAAAGAGCTTCCCGTATGGTAAAATTTCGGGTGGTAAGGTCGTAGTAATATAGGTTGCCCAAGGAATCACTTTCAATACCAATATGAATTTCCTCAACATTGGGGTCGTTGTTTTTATTTATATTCTTTTTTTTAGGTTTATCGTCTTTTTCACTTTTATAAAGCGAACCTTGCTTAGTAAAATACAAGTTGTTTTTACCTTGGGTTAAAGGCGAACCGGAAAAATTAAGAGTGCTTGTGTAAGTAATTTTTCCTGTTTGCGAAAAAGTTGTAACACAGAATAATAATAGAAGAGTAACGTATAAATACTTCATACAGGTCGAAATTTTTAGGCGTTTTAAAAAATGGTTAGCATCTTAAAGACGAGTAAAACCACCAACTGTTGCAAGTATGTATTTTACAAGATCTAATATTCAATAAATTTACCTAAAAAATGTATCTTAAAATCCGCGCTCCTTCTGCAATTGCTCATATGCATCTTGAACCTTCCTGAATTTTTCTTCGGCTCCTTTTTGGTAGGCTTCGTCCATGTGCTGTAGCTTGTCGGGATGATATTTTTTAGCCATCGTGCGGTAGGCTTTTTTAACCTCAGAATCAGTAGCGGTTCGGTCAATTTCCAAAATCTTGTAAGCACTGTCCGGATTTTTAAAGAACATGGCTTTTATACTGGAAAAATCACGCGCTGAAACTCCTAAGTAACCCGAAATTTCATTTATCTTCCGTACTTCCAGTTCACTTACACGTCCATCTGCATTCGCAATACTAAAGAGAAAGTGAAGCACTTGTAAGCGGGATTCGTACCGCATACGCTGGCGAAACATATTACAGATCTTTGCAGCAGAAATTTCCCGTTTTTTTATAACGTCATTAAAAACCCGAAACGTGGCATTGGCACGTTCCCTTCCGTAAGCTTGAACAAAATACTTGCGAACATAGTCCAATTCTTGTTGGCTTACTTGTCCATCGGCTTTGATGACCAAAGATGCCAAAGAGAGTAAGTTGAGTTCAAAATCGGCTGGAGTAACACGTCCACTTTGCTGTTGCTGAAAGGCCCTCTGAAAACTACCTCCGGATTTTTTTCCACCAATAAAATTATCTAATAGGCTTCCTATTAAAAATCCAACAATAGCGCCGGGAAACCGATACACCATATAGCCAATAAAAGCTGCAAACCAACGAATCATACTTCTTGTAATTTCTTATAAAAATTGCGACCAAAGATAACCATTTCCTGCACTACCCAATAACGAACCTAACATTCCTTATTGGGTATTTCAGACTTCGGGTTACTTAACCGTAAACCCGTTAAAAATTAGTTATCTTTGTGAAAAATTGTTACACACTTAAATTCAATATATTATGTATCCACCGGAATTAGTAAAACCTATGCGTGAAGACCTTACTAACATTGGTTTTTCCGAACTGTTCACTGAAGAAGATGTAAAGCAAGCCATGCAGAAAGAAGGAACCACCTTAGTTGTGGTAAATTCGGTTTGTGGTTGTGCTGCTGCCAATGCACGCCCTGGAGCCCGCATGTCGCTTCAAAATGCAAAAACACCCGATAATTTGGTAACTGTGTTTGCAGGAGTTGACCGGGAAGCGGTTGATGCTGCCAGAGCACAAATGGTACCGTTCCCTCCAAGTTCGCCTTCTATGGCCTTGTTTAAAAACGGAGAGTTAGTACATATGCTAGAGCGCCACCATATTGAAGGTCGCCCAGCAGATATGATTGCTGAAAACTTAAAAGGAGCATTTGACGAACATTGTTAATCCACTCCTCGATCCTCCTCAAAGGGGAGGAAGATAAAAATTCATATTAAAAAAAACCATTTTGGTCCCTGAGCGTAGTCGAAGGGACAATGGTTTTTTTTACTTTTGATAAACTATGAAGCAACTTTTACATATTTTAAGCTATCCATTATCGGTTATCTTTTACCTTTTTTTTGGGTTAAACCTCCTTATTTTCCATCCCATTCAATGGATTTGTTTTAATATTTTTGGGTATGAGGCTCATAAAAAAAGTGTTGATTGTTTCAACTGGGTCATTTTACGGTGTCTAAACTTATTAGGAACCACTTTCGATGTTACTATCAATTCGAGTATTCCCAACAACGTTCCAATTATCATGGTTTCCAATCATCAAAGCATGTGGGATATTTCGCCTATTATTTGGTTCCTACGGAAATACCATCCAAAATTTATTTCCAAAATTGAATTAGGAAAAGGAATTCCGTCGATATCCTATAACTTAAAACACGGCGGAAGTGTGTTGATAGACCGAAAAAATCCAAGGCAAGCCGCTGGTGAGATTATTAAAATTGCCAAATACGTTTCAAAATACAACAGAAGTGTTGTTATTTTTCCTGAAGGAACCCGCAGTAAAGACGGAAACCCAAAACCCTTCAGAAAAACAGGATTGCTCACGCTATTTAAAAAAGCACCTGACGCCTATGTGCTACCGGTTAGCATTAGTCATTCCTGGAAATTACAACGTCACGGCATGTTCCCTATTCCTATTGGGGTTAAAATGCAGTTAATTGTGCACCCTTCCTTAAAAGTTTCAGAACACGAACCCGAAGCACTAATTGATCTAGTTGAGACGCAAGTTAAATCGAGTATTACTGTATAATGAATAGTATTTCAGAAACACTCATAGAAAACACAATCACTTTTGTGAAAAATGAATTGAAAGATGCCGAAGGCGGTCACGATTGGTTTCACATAGAGCGGGTTTATAAAAATGCGATGCATATTTCGCAAACTGAGCAAGTAGGCACTTTAATTGTAGCTTTAGGCGCTTTGTTACACGACATTGCAGACTCAAAATTTCACAATGGTGATGAGACAGTTGGTCCCAAAAAAGCAACTGAATTTTTAGCTTCGGAAGATGTTTCCGAAGAAATTATTGAACACGTAGTGCAAATAATCAAGAATATTTCATTTAAAGGTGGAAATAAAGCACAGGCTTTTCACTCTAAAGAATTAGCGGTGGTTCAAGATGCCGATCGGTTAGACGCTTTGGGAGCTATTGGTATTGCTCGTACCTTCAATTACGGCGGATTTAAAAATAGATCGCTTTACAACCCTGACATACAACCTAATTTACAGATGTCTCCTGCTGAATATAAAGCTTCAGAAGCCCCAACCATCAATCATTTTTACGAAAAATTGTTGCTTTTAAAAGACCGAATGAATACTAAAACCGGACGGCGTATCGCCGCTGATAGACATATGTTTATGGAAACATTTCTGCAACAGTTTTATGCAGAATGGGATGGAAAAAAATAATGCCGATACATGAGTACCGGCATTTTAAATATTCAAATAAATTAATGGTTATCCTTTAACAGGACTTGTTTTTTCAACCTTAAGGTGCTCTGCGAAAAAGCCCATCATGGCATTGTATAGATCCAATCTGTTTTCTTCTTTACCAAATCCGTGTCCTTCATCGTATTTCACCATATACGGTACTTCTACGCCTTTTTTTCTTAGCGTTTCTACAATTTGATCAGCTTCATTTATATTCACACGAGGATCATTTGCACCTTGTACTACCAATAATGGATTCTTTATTTTATCTACGTGCAATGCTGGAGATATTTCGTCCATAATCGCTTTCTCTTCTGGATTGTTTGGATTGTACCAGATTTTATATAGTAACTCACGGTACTTTTCCCAGTATGGAGGAATGGTTTCCATAAAAGTATTTAAATTACTTACTCCAACATAATCTACACCACAAGCATATTTGTCTGGTGTTTTTGTCATGCCACGCAATACAGCATATCCACCGTGACTTCCTCCATAAATAGCTACACGGTCTTTATCTACCCAACCTTGTTCTACCACATAATCAACACCGTCTTCTACATCGTCCATTGCTTTACGGCCTATTTGTCCAAAACCGGCTTTTAAAAATTCTTTTCCATAGCCGCCAGACACTCTAAAGTTTACGTGCAATGTTGCGTAACCACGACTTGCAAACAACTGTGCTTCTGGGTTAAAGCCCCAATTATCACGAACACCTTGTGGACCTCCGTGTGGATTTACAATTAATGGTACTTTTTGTCCTTTTTTATAGTCATCGGGTAACGTAATATATCCGTGGATAGTAAGTCCATCACGACTTTTAAAGGTAATGGGCTTCATGCTTGCCATATCTTCTGCTTTTAGCTGTGGCAACAACTTGTACAATAAGGTAACATTATCTTTTTCTACATCGTACAAATAATACTCTCCTACAATTTTATCACTGGTAACAGCTACCATATATTTCGACTCATCATCAGTTCTGCCAACAGTAAAAAACTGCTTATCACCAAACTCTTTTTGAAGTCGTTTATAGATTTTTTTATACGTATTACTAACAGGAGTAATCACAGATTTTTCACCTGTATAACTATAATAGTCTATTTCGTAATTACGTTTTCTGGAAAGCGACATACCTGAAACGTCAAACGTATCATTACTAAAAACTGTTTTTATTTTTTTGTCTTTCTTTAAATCGTACAGTTGAATCTCAATTTTATCACCATCAAGGTTGGAGATTACATAAGCATCATCTGGATTTTCGGTATTCGGATTAAAAGAAGAAATGCCAAACGTATCACCAAAATCAGTAAGTTTTACCTGCTTAAATTCGCCGTCAATCTTGTACAATAGTTCCGTTTTAACACCGTCTACAATGCGGTTTATGGCTCGTAAGTTACCCTTACGGTCAAAATTATAACCAGCAACTGGTGGGTCGCCTGCTTGTACAGTGTATAATTTGGTTACTTCTCCGGTGTTTATATTCAGGCGATACGGCTCTTCCTGTTGCAGATTGTCCTTATTCATCTGTACAATTACGTGGTCTTCATCCTCTTTTAAGCTTTCGATGATGTTAACTCGTACACCATCAAAAGGAGTCAGTTCCTTGTCGTTTTCACCCGTAACATCTACTCCATACACATGGTAGTTTTCATCACCGCCCTTATCTTGAAGGTATAAAATACGGTCGTTGTTTGCCCACGAAAAGCCACGAATTAAATCTTCTTCTTGCTTTTTCATGAGCGTTTCTTTTTGTGTTGCGGTTTCTTTTAAATATAGGTCACGCTCTCCAGACTTTCTACGTTTCATATAAGCGATGTATTTTCCGTTAGGGGAAAGCTTAAACGAAAAAGCTTCTGGAGTTGTAAAATAATCTTCTACAGAGTATTTATAATCACCTTTTTCTTTTGCAGCAAGTTTATCTAATTCAGCTTCAGTAGATGGTAATGTCGTGTTTCCTGGTTTTGTCTTCACAGTTTTCTTGAATGTTAGTGGGTATTCTTTTCCCATTTGTTCGTAGGTTCCATCCATGCCATTTTCGGTCAATTTCCCTGTGTAGGTCATTTTCATTTTAGCCGATGTAATAGTCACAGTATCATCCTGCAAAACTACCGAATCAAGTTCGATTCCCGATGCTCCTTGAGCAGGAACATCTAAGGTTGCATCATAGCCGTCTTCAGTTGGTGTGATATTAAAAATCAACTCCATTTGCATTCCTTGAACATCAAGAGTGCCACTGTAAGAGCCATCTAATTTTTGAGCTTGTGCCGACGCTCCAAATAAGAGTATCGCCAGTACTATTGAATATTTTACAAGTGTTGTCATAATTTTGTGGGTTTTAAAAGATTAGTTGAATAAATAGATAAATTGTTACACCTATTAAGATGCCAATGGCAAACTTTATAAGTTTAATACGTTTTGTAGTTTTATTTTTCATTTTTAATGGTTTTGTAAGTGTATGCATTGAGTTATAAATATATATCTTGTTAAAGCGTAGGCTATGAACCATAAAATCGCTTGGTTTTTGAATTGTCTTTGATTATAAAATGGTTCCGTTCTTGATTTTTACGGTTTCGTTTTTCTCTCCTGATTTGAAGTGAAAAGTGATAAAATCTACTGTATTATAATCTTCCACTTTGTCTATTAAAATATCATTCAATCTTTTTGCTTCTTTTTCTGAGGAAGAAGTAAAATCGCAATTCATTAATGTGAAATTTAATTTAGTATTACTGATGCCATCACTTTTACTGAATTGAATTCCAGTATAACTATTTCCAGATTCTATATTCTCACAATTACAGTTTTGCTGAAGTGTGGTTTCAATTGAATTAATACGTTTTGTATTAGACTTTACCATTTTGCCAATCCCGAAACCAAAGGAGATTCCTATTATAAACCCTATCAATAATTTTAGGATTAACTTTTTTGTACTTTTCGTTTTGTTTCGTGTTTTCATAATAAAAAGTTTTAGTGGTTACTTTCTGAAAACAAATCTGCAACACAATGCACAATATAAAAAGAGAAGCTACCCCAGTTTTAGGAAATTGGGGTGGCAACAAAACTGTGAAATACACTTTAAACAGTGGATTATAAGCTTTTTTTAGAGAAATAAAATCCTGATAATACTGCAAACCCCATTTTTATAAATTTAGGGTGCGAAACCGGTTTTTAGGCGATATTTCTAATCTCTTTAATGTAGAAAGAAGGATTTAATCCTGTGTCTTTTTTGAAGTATTTCGTAAACGAATCGGCAGATTTATAACCTACTTCTTCAGCGATGGATTGAATGGAATAGGATCTGAAAATAACATCGTCCTTTAACCGGACAATGGTATAATTAATACGAAGATCATTAATATAGGTATTGAAGTTTTTTCCGAAATGAGAATTAATCACTTTAGAAAGATATGATGTATTGGTGTTTATTTTTTTGGCAACATTGTATGAGTTACAATCTTGGTTTAAAAAGTATTCCTTTTCTTCTAGTTTTTTGAGGCCGTTGAGAATTTGCTGCTTGGTTTCTTCAGGTATATCGGTGTTATTTTTTTCTTCAAGTTCTTCGTCCTTAGTATCAATAATGTCTTCGGGTTTCTCTGCAGCTTTAATTTTTGCCAATAAAGCCTCGAATTTGGCTTCGTTCGCTTTCTTATTTCGATAAAACTTCAGCAATAGAAACAGAAGTATTAAAATAATTATAGAGCCTCCTAGCAATAGATAGTTGAGTTTTGATTGGCTTTTTTCTTTTTCGGTAACCAACGCATCAAAATCTTCTTTGAAAGCGGCTCTTTCTTTTTTAATAAAGCTCTCCTTGGCACTTTCTTTTAGTTTATTAAATTCAGCTTGTGTGGTAAGGTATTTTTCAAAATAGTAACTTGCCCTTTCAAAATCGCCTGTGTGTTTATAGGCTTCAGCTAGTTTTTCGTAATAATCCCTCATGAAACCCTCTTCTGCAGCAGTTACTTGATAATCATCAAGACCTTGTTGTAATATTCTAATTGCCTCATGATAATTTTTTGCACCAACTTCTATTTTACCGAAAGCATACGCTTTATTTAGTTGAATTAAGTCATATTCGCTAGGACAAATTGTGTATGCTTTTCTATAAGCTTTTCTAGCGGTTTCAAACTTTTTTTCTTTATAGGCTATCTCTGCGTCTATACTATAAGAAAAACCTAAAAAGCAAGAATCAAGTTCCTTTTCTTGAAATTGTTTAACGTATTCGTTATATAATTTTGCGGAGTCTATTTGTTCTAATTTTATGTGTGAAAACGCTAAGCTCCCATATAGTGAAACAATAGCACTGTTCTTTTTTATTTGAGTGAAATTAGAATCTAACGGTTTGTTTTGGTAATACTTCAGTGATTTTTTTCGAATGGTTATGGCTTTTTCGGTATTTCCGCTTAAGTCCTGAACACCAGCTATTTTATTAAGTGCTATCTCCCTATATTGTTCATCATTTTGGGCTTTTGCAAGTTTCAACAACTCATTATAATAGTAAAGTTGTTTATCAACAGTTGTTGCTATTTTTTGAAGATCACCAAGCAATGTAAGTGCTCTCATCTCCTTTTTTGGAAGATTGTTTTCTCGGGCAAAGGCAAGTGTTTTTTCAGATTGTTCATTAGCCTCTTTATACATTCTGAAATTAACATAGATTAAGACTACAGACTCCATCCCTAACCATTCTTCGGTTTTGTCATCTTCTCTTTTTCCTTTTAAAATATAAGCTTCAGAAGCTTTGATAGCTTTCGGCATATTAGAAAACTCATATTTATGAATGGAATCCCTAATAGCATCAAAAGAAAGTTGAGATAGCTCCTCTTCGGTCTGTGAAAATGAAGAAGACACAAATGTGATGGCGAAAAAAAGGAGTAGGTAATATCTCATAAAATGTGAGTAGCTAAAAAGCTATTTTTGTAACACTTTGATGCCAAATATACCAATTAAAATAAACGCATTTGTGGATTTTTTAAATCCAAATAGTGCTTTGAGTCTAAAGAAGGTATCTCTCTATCGTTTAAGTACTTATTTTTAGCAATCGTCATCGTATTTTTTATTTGTTTGGCTATTGTTCCTTCTCCGCGCATGCGTCTACCCCATTGACTATCGTTTAATGTGCCGCCATGGCATTCTGCTATTTGATTGAGAATGCGTTCGGCTCGGTCTGGTATGGTTTTACGTGCCCAATCTTCAAAAATAGTGGCTATTTGACCATTAAGCCGAACAATAGTGTACGAAACCCCTTTTGCTCCTAATTCTGAAACCTTCTTAACCAACGGAAGTATTTCATGACTGTTTAATGAAGGAATAATTGGCGCCATCATCACGCGGACAGGAATACCATGTTCTGAAAGCACCTCAACTGCTTTTAACCGTTGCTTTATACTTGCCGTTCTAGGCTCTAATAACCGACGGGTTTCTTCGGACAGCGATGTGATTGAAATATTTACTGAAATAATATTCAGCTTTGCCATTTCTTTCAGGATATCTAAATCACGCAATAACAAAGCGTTTTTGGTAATAATTCCAGTTGGGTGTTTCCATTTTAGCATTACTTCAAGACATTTTCGAGTTATCTGAAGTTTTCGCTCAATAGGTTGGTAGCAATCGGTATTTCCGCTAAAAACGATGGTTTTTGGTTCCCAGGATTTACTTTTTAGTTTTTTCTCTAGCAATTCGGGAGCATTCTTTTTTACTAAAATGGTCCGTTCAAAATCGAGACCGGCGCCGTACCCCCAATATTCGTGGCTGTTTCGAGCATAACAATACACACAACCGTGTTCACAGCCTTGATATGGATTGGCCGAATACCCCATCCCCACATCGGGACTGTCCACTTTATTGACGAAGGTTTTAGGAAACACATCAATATACTTGGTTTTATTGGCATCGGCTTCCTCACCTTCGGCTTCACAATAGTTTAAAAAGTCGTCCCGAAGTTCATGGCTCAATTCAAAAAACCGGTTGTGAACTCGCTTTTGTGCGCCGCGACCTTTTATATGATTTTCATAATTGGACATAAAAAAAACTTTGAAGTAGATAATGAATACTCCAAAGTTAATTTAAATAATGGAAATATTCCTTTTTATATTGGATTTATTCCTTTTAAATAGAAACTTTAACTAATTGTTTCTTCTTATTTTTTCTTCCTAAGAAAATAACATCTTCTCCCTCATCTAGCAATGTACCTTGACTCACGTATAAAGGCACCTCAAGTTGATCGTCGGTTTGAATAATTGAGTAATCGAAACTGCCTTCTCCATTTATTTCAATTAGATAAAGGTTTTTCTTCTTTGCTCTGGCATCTTTAAATTCAATACGATCATTTCGTATCTTCTTTACTTTTTTAGATCCATTTAGAAAAATATATACATTACCATCTTTATAAGTAGATGTATAAGACTCCTCGTTAAAACTAGGATTCATCGATGTTTGCTTTTTATTTATATTTCTTGCCCACTCCAATGTTCCCTTTGCATCAATTTTTATAGACACAATATCATTATAGTGATAATAGGTACTTGTTGAGCCCATATTCATATTCATACGTTGCGTAAAAAAATATTCTTCAGCATTTAACACAATATCACCTGTATTTTCATCTAAGAATATTCCACGATATCGAAGCGAAGAAAGCTCCTTATCTTTTTTCTTTCCATATTTGTCAATAATAAACTGTTCCGTAAAGGGTTGGAATGATTTCTCTTGTAATGTAAAATCTGCTGTGTTAATGTTATATCGAATTACACCTTTATAACGACTTTCTTTTTTTTCAGAGTAAAAACCTACACATGATAAAAATGACCCTGCTTTAACCGTTGTTAACGAAGCTACAAAGTGTTCATCGGTCTCAAACGATATCATTTTTTGTTCTTCTTTATTAATTTTATACAACTCGTAATGATAGTTTATTTTTCCTTTTTTCTTTTTACGTTTAGATTCGCCTTTATAGGTTTTTCCTAAAAAGTAAACAGTTCCGTTTGTATCATCTACAGTTACATTTTCATATTCAAAATATTTATCCTTAATGTTTTTAGTAAATTCTTTTTCAAATACTTTCTCGAAATTTTTATTGAATACATATATTCTATGTACTTCATTATCCTTATCCTTTATGTCGAAATTAAAGGCCATAAAATTTTTATCTTTAGAAAAAGTTACCTCTCCAAATGAATCGTTGTCACCTTGAGCAGCTCCATTATTAAATAATAATGCGCCTATACCTATTGCGAAGTATTTTTTAATATCATCTTGATCTATTTTAAGTAACAAGCTAGAAGAGAAATTTAATTTTTCTACATTGGATGTTAATCTATTAATTTCGAAATATTCGTCACCGAATTTCTTTTCAAAAAGGTGCACTTTTCCATCCCTTACTAATATGCCTTCAATTTCACTTTGATCAACTTCTATTTCTGTATTGCTTTTTAAGTTTAGATCAGAATCGAAATGTTCTATATAATATCCTCTTGGAGTTTTTAATAGACCTCCATAAAACATTCGTACGGTAACGACACCTCCTTGCCCATCATCTTCTGAAAACACAAGTTCGGTATGTTTTTTCTTGTCTTTAAAAATTTCGCTTTTAGCTATTGAAACAGGATCGTTTTGTGCAATGAGGAAGGAGCAGACCAGCATTGCAATTACAGTAATAAAATTTTTCATTGGTTAGTTTTTGTGTGAATAAAGCCACAAAATATAAAAATTTTTCTTTTTAAAATTTTAAATGATTAAACATATCACATTTTAAAAAGAAATAAACCTCAACTACAGTACGTTATAGTTGAGGTCTTTATATAAATTCGTGTTTTTAACAAAACCCTTTTTATTTCCTTGGAAATTTTGGCTTAAGTTCTTCTAAACAAGTTTTACTCCTTTAGAGCTTTCTGAAATTTTTCCTTTCCACCCACTACTGGAATTTCAATATTTGTTTCGTCTAAGTCGATGGTTAATTCCGTGCCAGGTTCTGGCAAAAGCGTGAATTTGTTGTCGCTAGAAAAAATCATCAATCCAAATTGCTGTCCGGCTGGAATTACTTGATCGTCTGGAATAAGATCGAATGAAAGTTCATAAAATTTGCCAGGTTTTAAAGGTTCACTCTCGGTTAGGGATTTATAGTTTTGGGGATCTGCCCAGCCTCTTGTGATAATATTGTCTGTTATTTTAGCTTTCTTTTCTTTGTTCCAAGGCAAAGAAACCATCCAAACGGACAAGTTTGCCGCAGATTTGCTGCTGGCTAATTTTATCTTCAAGGTTGATAAACCCGAAAGATGAACGTCTTCCTTTAAAATAGGGGTTACAAATAACAAACGGTGCTTAGAGTTTGCTAGTTGTGCTAACGAATCGCCCGAAAGCGTATAATCATCAATCAAGGTTTGTTTACCTTGTTTTTTTCCCTTTTTGTTGGTTAAGCTCCCTGTTTTAAGACCGTCTTTTTGTAAGTATAGCGTAACGTTTTCGGCATCAGGATTTGGATAATTAGCATAAGCTGTTGGATTATCGTTTGAATCATTTTCACGAACAATATAGGCTTTCGGTCCTTTTTCGGCCCCATTGTCAATTCCGAAAAGGTATTTTGTAAACCAACGGTTCATCATCGATACTGGTGGTGGCCCACCGTGGCCGTATTGATGGTAATAAATTTTTGTAGGCAGCCCCATTTCTTCTGCAGCTTTGTAAATACGGTAACTATGCTCGGGCATCACGTTCCAATCGTTAAAACCGTGCGACATTAGTAAAGCGGCTTTCATTGGTTTCATATCGTTTAAATAATCGCGCCCAGCCCAGAATTCATTATAGTCACCTGTTTTACGGTCAATCCCATTTCGTATTTCGGTATCACGGTACACAGAATCTGCATACGCTCGTTTAGATTCATCACCACTATGTATAAAATCATACAAAACATCCACATCTTCTCCTAAATATCCACCAGGAGAACGCACTAACCCGTTAGATCTATAATAATGGTAATAAGAAGTGTTCGGTGCAATAGGAATGATTGCTTCTAAGCCTTCAACACCGGTTGTAGCAGCCGCAAGTGGCAACGTTCCGTTGTACGATGTACCTGTCATACCAACTTTTCCCGTCGTCCAATACGCTTTTACCTCTTCGTCTCCGTATGGTGTTTTGTAGCCTTTTGCACGACCGTTTAGCCAATCGATTACTGCTTTAGGAGCTAATGATTCATTATCCCCGCCAACTGTTGGAGATCCTTGTGAAAGACCTGTTCCTGGAGAGGAAGAATGCACTACAATATATCCTCTAGGCACCCAAGTATTTATTTTTGAATTTGAAATGATAGGTCGCTCACCCTTTCTTTTTACTGAAGGATGGACAATTTCTTTTCCTAAATCACCTAATTCGTGCTTTACATCGTGAAAAGCACCTTCCACATTGGGGGCTACGCCTGCAAAATAAGGACTAGACTCATATACAACAGGCAACTTCAACCCTTCAGTTTCTGTTTGTTTGGGCCGTGTAATAGCTACGTGCATCCTATCCATCTTGTTATCGCCATCGGTATCAAATGTTGTTTCTACCCAAAGGTCTTCCCGAATCCAATCTTTTGGATTCTCAAAAGCCGTGACAATCTGTGCCTCGCCGTCTTTAAAGATTGGTTTTACTTTTTCTTGGGCGATCAACGTACAAGTAGACGACCAAATGATAAGTAATAAAAAGTATTTTATCATTATAATTTCATTTTGATTATTGTCCTGGAAATTTCGGTTTACGCTTTTCTAAAAACGCACTCGTCCCTTCTTTAAAATCTGCGGTGCCAAAGCATTTTCCAAATTCTGTGATTTCGGTTTCAAATCCATTTTCTCCTGCTTCAAATCCAGCGTTGATCGAGGCAATGGCCGATGCGATTGCTACCGATGAGTTTTTCATAATTTTCCCAGCAATTCTCAAGGCCAAATCCATTACTTCTTCTTGGGACGTTACATGGTTTACTAATCCATATTCCAATGCTTGTGCAGCATCAATCATTCCGGCACTCATAATCATTTCCATGGCACGTCCTTTTCCCACCAATTGTGGTAAGCGCTGCGTACCTCCATAACCGGGAATTACTCCTAATGAGACTTCTGGAAGTCCCATTTTAGCATTATCACTAGCAATTCTGAAATGTGCCGCCATCGCCAATTCTAGTCCTCCTCCTAAAGCGAATCCATTAACAACGGCAATTACCGGAGTAGAAAGATGTGCGACAAAATCGAATAACTTAGCTTGTCCTTTTGCTGCTAATTGCTCTCCTTGTACTACTGAATAGCCAGCAAATTCATTAATATCAGCACCGGCAACAAATGCTTTTTCACCACTGCCAGTAATGACAATTATTTTGGTGTTAAAATCATCTTCTGCTTCTTTAAAAGCTTCGTGCAGTTCTTGTATTGTAGCCTGGTTAAGGGCGTTTAGTTTCTTAGGACGATCAATGGTAATAGTAGTAATCCCATTATCGTGTTCGTAAGCTAGGTTTTCAAATTTCATATTTAAATCTTTTTCAGTTTTTTTGTTAGTGCAAAAATACAAAATTGCCTATAACTGTCTCAAAAAGCGAACAGTAAATGTAGCTCCTTCGCCTTCTTCAGATTTGAGCGTTATGGTGCCTCCGTATGTTTCTACAATGTTTTTTACCATGGCAAGTCCAAGCCCCATCCCGCTATTTTTAGTAGTAAATTTAGGCTCGAATACTTTTTCTTTATTGTTTTCTGGAATTCCTGGCCCATTGTCACAAATATGCACACAAACATGTTCCGCTTCTGAGGCCACCATAACTTTAATCAACGGTACTTCTGGTTTGATTTGCTCAATGGCTTGAATACTATTTTTAACTAAGTTAGTCACTACTCTAATTAGCTGTGTGCGATCTAACTTAGCGATGATTTCTTCTTCTTCAGAATGAAACTCAATATACTCTTCGTTAAAAATATCAAGAGCGAGTTTAGTTATTTTAACCACATTGAGCGTTTCATCTTGTTGGGCGGGCATTTTTGCATAATTTGAAAACGCTTCGGCAATCGAACTCATAGTATCAATTTGCTGAATGAGGGTTTTACTGTATTCGTCTAAACGTTTTTCAATTTCAGGATCGTTTTGGTTAAATTTTCGCTGAAAACTCTGTACCGTTAAACGCATGGGTGTTAACGGATTTTTAATTTCGTGCGCTACCTGTTTTGCCATTTCGCGCCAAGCAGCCTCTCGCTCACTTGTTGCCAATTGTGCAGCACTATTTTCAAGCTCTTCAATCATACCATTATAGGCGTTTACAAGAGTTGAAATTTCTTCGGTAGTTGAATCGATCACTATTTTTTTATTGCGTTTATTCAGCCGGGTTTCGGTTATTTTTTCACTAATGGTGTTTAATGATCTTGTTATGTATTTTGAAAGAAAGTATGCCAAGGCAATAGCAATCAACAACATTAATAAGTATGCCATCCCCAAGCGGGTTAAGTTTTGCTTCAGTTCTTTTTTGATGAACCCGTCGTCTTCAATGTAGGGTAGGTTCAGGATTGCCAAAGGCTTAAAATAATTATCGGTTATGTATGAATAAGAAGATTGAAACTCCTGTCCGGCTTCAGTAAAGTTTTTTACATAATGTTTGTTAGAAGAATTACGTAATGCAGCTAGCGCAGTATCTGGCATTTTTTGATTGGCAGTATCCTTTAAAAAAGATGCTTTTGACGATTTTAGGAGGTTTCCGTCCAGATCATATAAATAAATTTCAAGATTGTGAATTTCCTTTATTTCATAAATTTCATCTTTAAAAATAAGAGGAATTTTAGCTGTTTCTATTGGATAAGTGGTTTCTTTTAAAACGTAATTAATTTTTTCACGAATAGCTGTTTCCTTACGTTCTAGGCGATCCCGATGATAATCTTTTGCCTCCTCTTGATATTGATAAACAGTAACCAGGGCTATCAAAATTGAGGCACCGACCACCAATAATAACATGGAGAAGAAAATGCGGTTGCGTAACGAATGCCTGAAGATTTTCATGAATGGTTTTTACAAAGGGAATATAGCAATAATTAAACCGAAATTGAAAGTCAAGTTTTAAAAAAGAAAAACCCCCACTTCTATTAAGAAATGAGGGTTTTCTAAACTCTGGTAATTAATTAAACTTTACTCTTTAATAAATCGTTCTACCAGTTCTTTCTGTCCGTCGTTAATCTTGATAAGATAAAGACCGTTAGAAAGCGTATCTACGTTGATGGTTGCAGTTCTGTTTACAGAACCCTTTAATACTTGTTGTCCAAGTACATTATAAATTGAATACGTAGCTTCTCTATTATCTAATAATTCAACATTTAAAATGTTGTGTGCAGGATTTGGATAAACATTAATTCCAAATGCTGCCTCAGAAGTACCCAAAGGTTGACCTTCTACTTCACCATAAACAGTATTGGTTGTTTGACCAATATTTACAGTATAATCCTCTACCTCTCCATATGAAAATGATTCGCAAGCAGTTTGCGCACTATTATATTTCATAGAAACACGCATTCTAGTTTGCCCAGATAGTGCTGAAGTAGGTACCGAGAAAGTAGCGCTTAAAGTTGCACTGCTACTAGAAGAACCACTAACAACTGCTTCACTGCTTTCAAATGTTCCATTCTGGTTATAATCAATCCAGATTTTCCAATATTCAGTATAACTAGAACTTGAGAAACCAGCACTAATATAAATGGTGTTAGAACCGTAAGGGACATTAGCAGATAGGTTTGAATAATCAGCATATCCACCATCATTTCCGGTAACATTATTTAGGTTATTAAGCCTAACTAAATCAACCCACTCGTATGATGAATTGTTTCCTTGAGAATCACAATAATTAATATTATTTGATAATGTTGAAACAGTAACGGTATTACTATCTGCTGAGTTATTTCCTGCATCATCAAAAGCTCTAACTTTAAATGAATAACTAGTTGCAGGAGAAAGTCCGGTGATATTTGTTGATGTTCCAGTTACATTTCCTAGGCTTGTACTTCCTTGGAAAACTTCATAACCAGTAACGCCTACATTATCAGTTGATGCATTCCAGTTTAATGTTAATGATGTTTGTGTAATATTGGAAGATGCTAAACTTGTTGGAGCAGTAGGCGCTTGAGTATCGGCACCGCCTCCAGTAATGTTTACTGTATAATCTTCAACTTCTCCATAAGTAAATGCTTCACAAGCGGAAGGAATACCATTATATTTCATTGAAATTCGCATTCTTGTGTTTCCACTTAATGCAGATGATGGTACTGTGAAGGTTCCGCTAATAGGTGTTGTTGTTGAGGCAGCTCTTGTCCATACTTGCTCTCCACTATCTGTAAAATCTCCATCTTGGTTATAATCTATCCAGGCCGAATATCCTTCAGAATACACTGTTCCGGTCCATACAGGTGTTACAGTAATAGTAGCTGAACTGTTTTTAGCTAAATCCGTACTTAGGTTTGTGAAATCTGAATACCCATTACCAGAACCAGAGGTGTTGTCAATTGATCCTATTTCAACTTGACCAATATATTCATCACTTACATTATTTCCTTGTGAATCACAATAATCAAGTTGTACTACTGAAGTTGTAAAGTTTACTGAGGACGAATAGTTCGAGGTACTCCCATCACTACATTTACTACGAACTTGAACTTCATAATCAGTTTCAGGAGACAATCCACTTAAAGTTGTTGAAACTCCAGAAGCTGCTTGAGTTATCCAAGAACTAGCACCATCTTCACGATATCTTACATCGTAAGTTGCACCAGATACCGCATCCCAAGCAACAATTGCAGAGTTAGAACCTACGCCTGAAACATCAACATTGCTAGGTGTAGTAGCTTCACAGACAGCAGCTTCTTCAGTAATTCCAGTTACAATCAAGCTAAAGTTTTGACTTCCTCCGCTTAAATTACCTTTATTAGTAACAGTAATTGTATAAGTTCCTGTAGCATTCGCAACATCAACTCTTTCATAGGGATCTACGTTATTATCACCCGTTCCATTACTTGTTACGGAGGTAAGTTTGTAAGGCATAAAAGTTGAACCGCTTTTTGTAACTCTAATGTCTAAATCATTCACTAATCTAGGTGTTGAAGAGTTTGTTTGTGTGGTTGCGGTTCCCGGTAAATCTGTCCAAGATATGGAGGCCATTAAATCATTTACGCCATCAGCTTCTACTGTTATAGTGTAGGTTTCTCCAGAGTTTAAAGTTAATTCATCAATAATAGAATTAGCACCTTCATCAGTAACGGCTTCAGCAGCACGTTTTGCGTTTAGCAATCCCCAACCATATACAGCATCAGGCCCAGAAGGTCCAGCATCATCAGCTGTATGCATTGCTAAACCTTTTAATGTAGAGGCACGCATAAAGCTTCCATTTAAATTATTGTGATGTTGTTGCAATAGCAAAAGAGTTCCTGTAACGTTAGGAGATGCCATTGAAGTACCTGTTATACTTGCATAGGCAGTATCACTATTTTCATATGTAGAATAAACCGAAGTACCATTTCCGGTAATATCTGGTTTAATTCTTAAGTCATCTGTTGGTCCCTCACTACTAGAGCTATTAATAGTAACACTTACTAGGTTACCGTTTGAGTCAATATTAGCATCTTGAGCATTTGCTACTACTAAGTTATTTTTTGAAGTAGAATGCCCAGTTAATTTATCATAAGCAGAATTTCCATTTAAGGGTGAGCCATTATAGTTTGTATTTCCGTCATTACCGGCAGCTACTACCATTAAGTAATATGGAGCATTATACATTACTTGATCCCAATCGCGAGATTCAGTTATGTAAGCACCAAAATAATAATCTGGAACTAAATCAGAACGAAACCCGTAACTATGATTTGAAAGAAGCATTCCGTTTGAGGCTGCGGCCGTTGCTTCAGCAATATCGTTATTCCACATATATCCTCTAACTTTAGATTGTGGGGACATTCCTTTTGCACTAGCTTGAACACCAGAGGCAGTAATTGTTCCTGTAACGTGAGCAGCGTGAAAATTAAGTTGAGTTCCACCTTCAGACGAGGCATCTTCTACACTTACACGATTGTTGCCTCCAGGGCCATCGTATTCTTGGTGTGTTACTCTAGCATGACCACCATCCCAAACGTAGGCTATCATATTTTGTCCATCAAGGTTTAATCCTAAGCCACCACCAGAGTTTAGAAAGTTAGCTCTTGTTGAAACTGCGGCATTAGCATTGAATGTCCTGTAATAAATAGGGCTTCCATCATCGGCAAAATACTGAAGTTCAGCAAAACCTCCATCAGCTAATTGAACTCGGGTTTCTATATTTCTTTGCTGAGCTAAAGCTAAAACTTCTTGCTTTTGTTGTTTGTTCTTACTGTCCAATCTTTTTTCAAGTTGGGATAAGTTCTGTAAGTCGTAACGACTTGTTATTTGTTTTAATTGACTTTCGGTTTGTGAAAAAGCCATTCCTGCAATTAAAAGTAGCGCAAATGTAAATACGCTTCTGTTTAAGAAGTACTGAGATTTCATAGGGATTGAGATGTTAAAAGGTTTTAAAAAAGGTTTGCTTAGATTGAAAAACATGTAGTGGTTTTATGGTACTTTGAAGTTTTTCTGCATAAAACCAATAATTGAAGCTAATAATAATGACGTTGCTACAGCAAGGTCTTTATAATTGTTTCTCATAATTAGTGAATATTAAGGGTTAATAATTAGGTCTGTTATTTTTAAGTATTTGTGGGGATACATATTGTGGGGCAATACGTTTATTACGTTTTCTCGTAAGTTATCTTAGATTTTGACCAAAAGGAATGGTACAAAAATTTTATAGGAAATTTTGAATGTTGAAATTGTGGTAAAGAAGGGAAAAAAAGTAAAAAGGAATAAAGTGGAAGCGTATTTTGAAAAAAGCAATATGTGAAAATTAGTCGGGGTGGTTGCTTTATTGTGCGCTTTTCATCTTTAACAGAATTAAAGAGATTTGCAACTTTATAAAAATCGTATTTTTTTGTCATAAGTGGGGATAAAAATGACTTTTTGTTCAAAATCTGACACGAATTAACCCAAAATATTAATAAAAACAAAATTTTATCGACAAACTACACACTTAAAATTGTTAAAATTTGTAGGTAAAATCCTTAAACCCTAGTGTTTATATAGGGTAAGGAAAAAATAGAAATAAAGTTAAAATTGGTACATTTGAATTAATGAACAACAATTTGCTTCTTTCAATTAACAATCTTTCCATTTCCTTCGGAAAAAAACCAAATTTGGTTGAAGTTATCCATGATATTTCCTTTTCAATTTCTGAAAATGAGATACTTGGTGTAGTAGGAGAATCCGGTTCCGGAAAATCAGTCACGGCTATGTCAATCATGGGGTTGTTACCTGAAAAACAATCACATGTAAAGGGCGAAGTCCTCTTTCAGAAAAAGAATATTTTAGAAATAAGTGCTAAAGAGTTTCGGAATATTCGCGGAAAGGAAATCGCTATGATTTTTCAGGAACCCATGAGTGCATTAAACCCTTCATTGAGTTGCGGATATCAAGTTTCAGAAATAATACAACACCATTTAAACTATTCTGCTTCCGAAGCAAAAAAAGAGACGCTGTCTCTCTTTGAAAAAGTAAAACTTCCAAGACCCAAAGAATTATATAACAGTTATCCGCATCAAATTAGTGGTGGGCAAATGCAACGGGTTATGATTGCCATGGCGATTGCTTGTAAACCTAAATTGCTTATTGCCGATGAGCCAACAACAGCTTTGGACGTTACCGTTCAAAAAGAAATTTTAATGCTATTGAAAGAATTGCAACAAGAAACGGGAATGAGTTTATTGTTTATCTCACACGATTTAGCTTTGGTTTCAGAAATCGCAGATCGGGTAGTAGTTATGTACAAAGGTAATATTGTTGAAACAGATACTGTAATTGAACTATTTAAAAACCCAAAAGACGAATATACTAAAGCTTTACTAGCTTCACGCCCAACGTTAGAAAAACGTTTGGAAAAATTACCTACCATTTCTTCTATTGCAGATAACAGTTTTGTGCCAAAGGTAGAAACATCGCAAACTCGTGCGAAACGACATAAAAAAATCTATACACAAACACCATTGCTAGAAGTAAAAAACCTCGAAAAAGAATATTATAGTAATGCCGGTTTTTTTAAAACTATACAGACGGTAAAAGCAGTAAATGATGTAAGCTTCGCCATTTTTGAAGGCGAAACCATGGGCCTTGTAGGTGAGTCTGGCTGCGGAAAATCAACTTTGGGTAAAACCATTTTACAATTAGAAAAAGCCACAAAAGGGCATATTTTATACCGCGGAAAAGAATTAACGCAATTAAAAGCTTCAGAAATACGAAAACTGCGCAAGGAGATTCAGCTTATTTTCCAAGATCCGTATTCGTCTTTAAACCCACGTGTTTTAATTGGTGAATCTATAACCGAACCCATGAAAGTACACAACATTGGCTCATCAAAAAAAGAACGCCAAGAAAAGGCAAAAAAAATATTAAACCGGGTTGGGTTAGATGAGTCATATTATTATAGATATCCGCACGAACTTTCCGGCGGACAAAGACAACGTGTAGGTATAGCTCGAACTATCGCTCTAGAACCCAAATTAGTTATTTGCGACGAGTCGGTTTCTGCATTAGATATTTCAGTACAAGCTCAGGTTTTAAATTTGTTGAATGAATTGAAAGATGACTTTGGGTTTACTTACTTATTTATCTCCCACGATTTGGCGGTTGTAAAATATATGGCCGATCAATTATTAGTAATGAATGAAGGGAAAATAGAAGAGATAGGCGATGCAGATGAGATTTACGCCAATCCTCAAAAAGAGTATACCAAAAAATTGATTGATGCGATTCCGAAGGGGATTTAGGCTTCAGGGCTTCGATAAAATCCCGATTCCATCGCGATCTCTCAGCCACCTCAAATTCGATTTATTAAAAAAATACTTTAAAAACGAAATAAGGCTCAAGTGCTGAGGTATTTGAGTGTTTTTTAAAAATTGCAAAGCAATGATTTAAAAAATGTATCGAAACCACCGACCGAAAAATTTTGAGCATAAAAAAACCCGTTCTAACCTCACAAAGAACGGGCTTATTATATGAATCATTGCAGATTCGGGGCATAATTAAGTAGCCCATAACTACCAACAAGTAGTAGTATTACATGAGCAAGAAAACTTTCTTTGCTACATAGAGCACATTTTTAAGTAATGAAAATGTATTCTTTAGGGAGTTAATTATGTTTTTCATAAGTAAGCTTTTAGTTAGTTAAATTTGGGAATGCTAATATGAAAAATAAACTAGATTTAGTCGATTAAAAACATATTAATTCGATAAAGAGCTTAAAATTTTAACACTTACAGTTATAATGTAGGAAATATCTTATTTTTATACTAAAAAAAGACCGATGTGTAAACATCGGTCAATTCTTTAAAGAAGTAAAAAAATTAAAATTTCATCTCGGGAATTTCTCCGTTTACTACCAATTCACCCTCAGTAGCTTCTTTAATTTCATCAATACTCACACCAGGTGCACGTTCCAGTAAATGAAAAGCATTGTCTTTTATTTCAAGAACTGCAAGGTTGGTAACTATCTTGCGCACACATTCTACGCCAGTAAGCGGCAAAGTACATTCTTTTAATAATTTTGAGGCACCGGCTCTATTAGTATGCATCATCGCAACTATTATATTTTCGGCAGAAGCCACCAAATCCATCGCGCCGCCCATTCCTTTTACCATTTTTCCCGGTATTTTCCAGTTGGCAATGTTTCCGTTTTGTGCCACCTCCATAGATCCTAAAATAGTCAGATCTACGTGCTGACCACGAATCATGGAAAAGCTCATAGCCGAATCGAAAAATGAAGCGCCTGGCAACGCTGTAATAGTTTGTTTACCTGCATTAATTAAATCTGGATCCTCTTCTCCTTCAAAAGGGAAAGGCCCCATTCCTAAAATTCCGTTTTCGCTTTGAAATTCTACTTGAATATCGTCCCGTACATAATTGGCAACCAAGGTTGGAATACCAATACCAAGATTTACGTAATAACCATCTTTTACTTCTTTCGCGATGCGTTGTGCTATTTGTTCTTTAGATAATGACATTATTTCTTAGGTCTTACGGTTCGTTGTTCAATTCTCTTTTCATAATCTTTTCCTTGGAAAATTCGTTGTACAAATATTCCTGGAATGTGTATTTGATTAGGATCTAATTCTCCGGCTGGCACTAATTCTTCAACCTCAGCTACCGTTATTTTGGCAGCACCACTCATATTCGCATTGAAGTTTCGAGCAGTTCCTTTAAAAATTAGGTTACCTGCTTCATCACCTTTCCAAGCTTTTATAAAAGCAAAATCGGCTTTAAAGGCCTTTTCCATTACATGCATTTTACCATCAAACTCTCGAGTTTCTTTTCCTTCGGCAACTTCAGTTCCATAACCTGCAGGTGTAAAAAATGCTGGAATACCGCTTTGGGCAGCTTGACACCGCTGCGCCAAAGTTCCTTGAGGGATTAACTCAACCTCCATCTCGCCACTTAACATCTGGCGTTCAAATTCTTTGTTCTCACCTACATACGATGAAATCATTTTTTTTATTTGGTGTTTTCTAAGCAGTAATCCCAATCCAAAATCATCTACACCTGCATTATTAGAAATACACGTTACATCTTGAATATTTAACCGAACTAATTCTTTGATAGCATTTTCAGGAATTCCGCTTAATCCAAAGCCGCCTAGCATTAAAGTCATACTGTCTTTTATGCCTTTACAAGCTTCTTCAACATTTGAAACCGTTTTATTAATCATTATTTTTTATTTTTCAGAAAATTACAAAATTTGCTTCAAAAATACTTCGTAAGGGAGTGGCATTTTCAGAAATACAATAAAAAAACCGCTTCAGAATCTGAAACGGTTTCAATTATTTTTTAGATTTAGCTAGAAGTCAAACTCGTCTGGCACATCATCTACGTCTTGATTGTCTTCTCTCCATTTAGCACAATCTGTTTCAATCGTGACACCCGAAGGACGTTTAAAGTTTTCATCGGAAACATTAAGCTCTTCATCGGCGAGGCATTTTTTCATATAAATAGCCCAAATAGGTAATGCCATAGTTGCTCCTTGACCGTAAGCGGTGCTTCTAAAATGCGTAGCACGGTCTTCACCGCCAACCCAAACACCGGTTACTAGATTAGGAACAATCCCCATAAACCAACCATCACTATTATTTTGTGTAGTTCCAGTTTTTCCAGCGATTGGATTTTTAAAATCGTATGGATAGCCTGTAATGACATTTTTATACATGTGACCTCCACGCCACGTTCCTCGCAGTCTACTACCCGACCCAGACTGCACCACTCCTTGCATAAGGCTTACCGTTACATAGGCGGTTTCGTCACTGATTACATCTTTGGTTTCAGGAACGTTTTGATATAAAACAGTTCCATTTTTATCTTCTATGCGTTGTATAAGTGTTGGTTTTACATATACACCTTCATTGGCAAAAACACTATAAGCGCCTACCATTTCATATAAAGAAACATCTGGTGTACCCAATGCAATCGATGGTGCTGCAGGCATATTTTTAGTATCTACTCCCATTTTTGAAATCAACTCAATTACTGGTTTTGGCCCAACACGATCTATTAATCTAGCTGTTACGGTGTTAATTGAGCGCGCCAAAGCTTCTTTTAAGGTTACCATACCTCCATAGTCACCTCCAGCATTTCTTGGAGTCCAAGGTTTTAATAAACCATATTTTCCTTCTTCAATAGTATATTGTGTATTTGGAAGCGTATCACAGGGCGACATATGCATTTGGTCTATCGCCGTAGCATAGACAAAAGGTTTAAATGTAGAGCCAATTTGACGGTGTCCTGTCTTTACCATATCGTACTTAAAATGCTTGTAATTAACACCTCCTACCCAAGCTTTTACTTCTCCTGTTTGTGGCGTCATCGACATTAAAGAGGCTCGTAAAAAACGTTTATAATACCGAATGGAGTCCATTGGGGTCATAATGGTATCGATGGCATTATTCTCGGCAGTCCAAGAAAAGATGCGCATTTGTGCTTTCTTTTTAAAACTGGCTATAATTTCTTCCTTATCCTTTCCTTGTTTTTCCATTTCGCGCCAACGATCGCTTCGTCGCATGGCCGATTTAAAAATTTGCTCGGTCTCTTCTTCGGTAATATCACGAAAAGGTGCTGTTTTGTTTTTTTCGTTTTGGCTGTCAAATTCTTTTTGAAGATTTCTCATATGCATATCGACAGCTTCTTCAGCGTATTCCTGCATTTTAGAATCTATAGTCGTATATACTTTTAAGCCATCACTATAAATATTGTATTGAGAACCGTCTGTTTTTGGGTTTTCCTTGATCCAATCTGACATAAAAGCACGAGCATACTCCCTAAAATACGTTGCAATCCCTTCATCGTGACCCTGTGGGGTGTATTTTATTTCAAGCGGTAATGCTTGTAGTGAATCTTTTACACTTTCAGTTATAAAATCGTACTTCTCCATTTGAGATAACACCACATTTCTACGATTTTTAACTCCAACTGGATTTCTTAATGGATTATATAAAGAAGAGTTTTTAAACATCCCAACTAACATAGCAGATTCTGCTGTAGTGAGTTCGGTAGGGCTTTTATCGAAATAAATGCTGGCTGCAGATTCAATACCAACCGCTTGATTAAGAAAATCGTACTCGTTAAAGTACATAGTCAATATTTCTTCCTTTGTATAGCGACGTTCTAAACGAGTAGAAATAACCCACTCTTTTATTTTCTGAAGCCCTCTTTCTAATTTATTATCTGAAACTTGTTCAGTAAAAAACAATTTGGCTAATTGTTGTGAAATAGTACTAGCACCACCTCTAGATCCTAAAAAAACTGCTGCTCTCAACGTTCCTTTAGCATCAATACCTGAGTGATCGTAATAGCGAGCATCTTCAGTTGCAATTAATGCGTTTATTAAATGATCGGGTAGTTCTTCATATTTAACTGGAGTTCGATTTTCTTTATAAAACTTTCCTAATGTTTTACCATCTGCAGAGATAATCTCGGTGGCGAGATTTTTTTCAGGGTTTTCAAGACTGGTTTCATCAGGCAAACTTCCGAAGAAGCCCCACGAAGCGAAAAGGAAGACAAGAATTATCAATCCTATTCCAATACCAAATATTTTCCAAAAGGTTCTAATGTGTCTTCCGGTATCGTCTTTTTGTTTCTTCGGCTTTTTTTTCGAGGCCGATTTTTTAGCTTGTTCTTTTGCCATGTTATTGTTGTTGCGATGCTTCTTCAATGCTGAAACCAACATCTGTAATGCCTTCTAGTTTGGTAACGCCCTCAACATCGCCGTTATTGCGTACGGCTTGCATGATGCGAAGTTGATATGTGCCTTCTTCTGGAAACGTAACATCTTCTTTAAACCAAAGTTTGCTGTCTTTTAAACTTCCAATTCCTTCACCTAGCCATGCGCCATCAGGTTCGGCCATTCTGTACTCTAACGTATCTTGAATGGTTTTACCGTGCGGGAATTCCATCGAAACAATTAAAAAAAGGTTGTTAAAACGATAGTCATTTGTATTCCGAAGATGTAAAAAGACATTATACTGTTTTAACGTGTCTAACTGCGGAATTGAAAACGCAATGGTGTCGTTTTTATCCCAGTAATTAGGCAACGAATGGGTGTCGCTCATAACAGCATCGGTATTGCAAGAGGCTAATAAACCTGCTATTGCAACTAAAAAAAGATTACGCATTCTTTTTTGAATTTCTATTTTTACTTCGCTTTCTGTTTTTGTTACGGCTTTTACGACGTTTGTTCCGCTTTTTACCTTTTGGTTGGTCAAAACGCGTTAAACTATCTTGCCCAACTACATTGCTAAACAGTTCTTCTTTCGATTTTTGAACCTCAACAACGTATTCTTCAAGGCTTGCAACTTTAGTGCCTTTTTTATTGAGTGCAATAATTTTATTTACATTTTCTACAGAAAGTTCCAGCCAATTCATTCCTTCTTTTACATACGAAAACCACATTAGCCCTTTAAAAATATCGGTTTTCTGGCATATGGCAGGTCCTTTTTCAGTCTGCAGCTTTACATCACTTTTCGGAAACTCTTTTAAAGCTTCTAAATAAGTGTCTAATTCGTAATTAAGACAACATTTCAGTTTGCCACATTGTCCGGCCAGTTTTAATGGGTTTAATGACAATTGTTGGTATCGAGCCGCTGAAGTGGTTACAGATCTAAAATCGGTTAACCAAGTAGAACAACACAATTCACGACCACACGAGCCAATACCGCCTAAACGTGCTGCTTCCTGACGGAAACCAACTTGTTTCATTTCGATACGGGTATTGAATGTACGGGCAAATTCTTTAATTAATTGTCTAAAATCTACACGCTCTTCAGCAGTATAATAGAAAATAGCTTTTGAACCGTCACCTTGGTATTCAATATCGCTAATTTTCATTTTTAAGCCTAAGCGAATAGCAATCTCACGGGATTGCTTTTGAATACTAGGTTCTTTATCACGGCAGCTCTGCCATTTATCAATATCTTTTTGAGAGGCTTTTCGGTATATTTTTGGAAGCGCATTCATATCTACGCGTTCATTTTTCTTTTTCATTTGTACACGAACCAATTCGCCGGTAAGTGTTACTATACCAATATCATGACCAGGGGAAGCTTCAGTAGCAACCACGTCGCCCATGCTTAGCGTAAGGTTTTCGTTATTATGGTAAAAGTGTTTCCGTCCGTTTTTAAAACGCACTTCCACGCCTTTAAAAGGTTCCATATCGGCAGGAAGTGACATATTGGAAAGCCAATCGAACACCGTTAATTTATTACAGCCATCGGTACCGCAAGTTCCATTGTTTTTGCATCCCTTTGGCTGTCCATTGGCGCCTGTGGCACAGCTTGTACAGCCCATATTGTATATATATAGCTCATTTTCAAAAGAAAACGAGACGAAGATTAAACATTCTCTTGAAAAGTAAAGATACCAATAATTGAAGAACCTACTTCTTAAACTTTAGTTTTTCTGAACGCCCCTTTTTAAAGATTTTATTACTATTCGGAATGCCTTTCCGAAGCTTTTTTTGTTCCTCATACGGAAGTTGAATAATCTCTTTACACTCAGTACTACAACAGGTTTCCATAGCAGACGAACAGTCTTCACACTGGATGAAAAGCAAGTGACACGCTTCGTTAGCACAGTTTACATGCGTGTCGCAAGGTTTTCCACATTGATGGCAACTAGCGATAATATCTTCGGTAATTCGTTCCCCGCGACGATGATCAAACACAAAGTTTTTACCAATAAATTTATTATCTAATCCTTTATTTTTCACTTGACGGGCGTATTCAATGATGCCGCCTTCTAGTTGAAATACATTTTTAAACCCCTTGTGTTTATAGTACGCACTGGCTTTTTCGCATCGAATCCCGCCAGTGCAATACATTACTAGGTTTTTATTTTCCTTGTGGTCTTTTAAATCGGCTTCAATAATATCCAGCGAATCACGAAATGTATCCACATCGGGCGTTACGGCTCCTTGAAAATGACCAATTTCACTTTCGTAATGGTTTCGCATATCGACCAACACCGTGTTGGGGTCATCGATAAGTTTGTTGAAATTTTCAGCATCTACGTGAACGCCTTTGTTGGTAACATCAAACGTTTCGTCGTTTAATCCGTCTGCCACGATTTTTGGGCGCACTTTTACTTTTAGTTTTAAGAACGATTTCAAATCGTGTTCAATGGCGATATTCAATCGAACGCCATTTAAAAAATAGATATTGTCGATAAATTCTTTAAAATTTCCGAAGTTCTTGGCAGGTACTGAAAGTTGGGCATTAATCCCTTCGTGTGCTACATAAATACGGCCTAGAACGTTAAGTTCGTCCCAAGCGATAAACAAATGATTTCTGAAAATTTCTGGATTGCCAATCTTGGCATATTGATAAAAAGAGAGGGTCAAGCGGTCTTCTCCTGCTTGTTCCAATAAATCGGCCCGCTCTTTTGCACTTAAGGTGTTGTACAGTTGCATGCTATACTTTGTTTAGTGAAAAGAAATATTTTTTAAATAATACGGCAAAAATAAGCAAACCCTTCGTTTTTGGCAATAAAAGAATGATGTTCATGATTTTTTTGTATTTTAGTAGAGACTTCCCTTATTTCCTAATTAAAATTAATTTTAATATGATGAAAAAATTACTTTTTTTTCTTTGCTTATTGACTGCTACGTCTGCTTTTTGCCAAAATTCTGAGCTTTTTGGGCATACTTGGCATGCAAAAAGCATTACAATAAATAATATCACCACCGAAGCACCAAAAAACCCCAATATGGAAATACAGGCTACGTTTGACGAAACTTCTTCGTTTACCGATATGTGCTGCGCGGGAACCTTGAATTTTAGTATTGATTATCAAAGCCAAACCACCTTTGGAATTACTGACTTTTCTCCATTTTTAGAAACTTGTAATGAAAATGACAATAATGAATTTAGGGGTTTATATATCAGCTTTTTTCAAGAAGGACTTGCTGATAATTTTGAATATGAAATTATTGAAGATTATAACAATTGGTACTATAAAATTTTGACATTAACCAATATAGATGGGGATACACTTCAATTATATAATTCACCACACAATACAGATGCGGATGGATATATTTTTGAAGATGGCCTTGGATATTGGTATTTACAGGATTTAACAAATGAAGGTACTTTTTATACACTACCTTATAATATCGCAAAGGAAACTGAAATTAGCTTTAATACCGATGGGAGTTTTAAAAGTATTATTTGTGGGGAAATAAATTCAAAAGTAGTTTTTAATGGAGATTACAACGAGGGAGATTTTTACATTTCTTGCGAGAGCTTAACCCTTACTTCAGGTAATTGCGGTAATCAGGATTCTATGGACGTAGAACAAGATTTTTATGCCATTCTTGAAGATCTTGCAACGAGTGACGATTTCACCTTTCAAAGATGGTTCTCAGAATTTGGTGATGATCCTTGCGATTATGCCAATGTTCTTGAAATTTATAATCCATCGAGGGATATTGGTTTTACTTTAATCGACTGTGTAGAGCATTTATCTCTAGAAAATTATTCTAAAAAAATGTTCTCCATTTACCCAAACCCAGTAAAAAACAAATTGATTATAGAAAATTCAAGTTTAAAGTCTTCACAATTAAACCTAAGTATTTATACAATTCAAGGAAAAGAGGTAGTTTCAAAAAATATCCAATTTGAAAATGAAACTTCCATAGATGTTTCCAATTTATCTTCTGGTATGTATTTTATCAATATAGAAGATGAAAGAGGGATCAAAACCACTCAAAAAATTGTGAAGTTTTGATGCTTTCTTCAGAATACAATTACTTTAAAAATAGCCCTATAGAATTCACTTCAATTTTTATTTCAATTCTGTTAACAAAAAAACTAGTTTCAGGGTTTTTCCTTTTGTAGTAAAAGCAAAGAAATAGTACCTTAGCCTACTGACTTATTTACAGCTAAAACACACACTATGAGCAAAGAAAAAGAAGCAAAATTAAAAGCGCTAAAGCTTACACTAGATAAAATGGATAAAACGTACGGAAAAGGCACCGTCATGAAAATGGGAGATGCCGCTGTACAGGAAGTAGATGTAATCCCAACCGGATCGTTAGGGCTTGATGTAGCACTAGGTGTAGGCGGATATCCACGCGGACGAGTAGTTGAAATATACGGTCCAGAATCTTCTGGTAAAACCACTTTGACCTTACATGCCATTGCCGAAGCACAGCGAAAAGGTGGAATCGCAGCTTTTATTGATGCGGAACACGCTTTTGACCGTTATTATGCCGAAAATTTAGGGGTTGACATTGAAAACTTGATTATTTCACAACCAGATAATGGAGAACAGGCTTTAGAAGTTACCGACAACTTAATACGAAGTGGTGCTATCGATCTTATTGTTATTGATTCCGTAGCAGCGTTGACACCAAAAAGTGAAATTGAAGGCGAAATGGGAGACAGTAAAATGGGGCTTCACGCTCGATTAATGTCACAAGCACTTCGTAAACTTACCGGATCAATTAGTAAAACTCAATGTACGGTAATCTTTATTAATCAACTGCGTGAAAAAATTGGAGTGATGTTCGGTAATCCGGAAACCACAACCGGTGGTAATGCCCTTAAATTCTATTGCTCTGTAAGACTTGATATTCGCCGTTCTACACAAATTAAAGACTCAAACAGTGATGTACAGGGGAACAAAACCCGTGTAAAAGTGGTGAAAAATAAAGTGGCACCACCGTTTAAAACGGCTGAGTTTGACATTATGTACGGCAAAGGAATTTCAAAAGTAGGTGAGGTTGTCGATTTGGGTGTTGATTTTGAAATCATTAAAAAAAGTGGTTCTTGGTATAGCTACGACGAAACTAAATTAGGACAAGGTCGTGACGCAGTTAAAACATTACTTTTAGACAACCCAGAGCTTATGGAAGAATTAGAAACCAAAATAAAAGACGCTATAAAAGCCCTTAAGGAATAAAAAGGTACATTCTGCACGCAACCTTTTGGAAATTAGGGTATCTACAGTATGTAGGGCCTTGATTATTAGTATCGTTTGCACTGTAATTAAGTAATAACCATCAATAACCACGGTACCGCAATTTGACTTTAGACGAGCTCATACTAAAATGTAAGAAGCAGGACAGTAAGGCACAGGAAGCATTGTACAAACGATATTCCGGCATCTTATTTGCCATTTGTTTGCGGTATTCGCCCAATAAAACCGAAGCCGAAGACAATTTACAAGACGCTTTCCTTACCATTTTTAAAAAGATTGAGCAGTATAAAGCAAAAGGCTCTTTTGAAGGTTGGATAAAACGAATAACGGTCAATACTGTACTTCAAAAATATCGTAAACAAAAGGTTTACAATATAGATGATGAAGAACGGATAGAACAAGAAGACGAAGTAACAGTAGAAACAGAAACGGTACCGTTGGATTTTTTATTGAAAATTATTCAAGAATTACCAGATCGTTATAGATTGGTATTTACTTTATACGTCTTGGATGATTATTCGCATAAAGAAATAGCCGAAATGTTAGGAATTAGCGATGGCACGTCTAAATCTAACTTGGCAAGAGCAAGAGGAATATTAAAAAATAAGATAGATAACTATAACCCTTAAATTAACGTATATAAAGTAGAACTCCCCTCTATGAAAAACAAAAAGCACATAGACGAGCTTTTTAAAGAGCGTTTCAAAAACCATGAAACGACTCCGCCTCCACACGTTTGGGATAATATTCAAGCAGAATTACAGGAAAAGAAAAAAGACCGAAAAGTAATTCCACTTTGGTGGAAACTAGGCGGTGTAGCTGCTTTATTGGCACTGTTGTTCACTATTGGAAATTCGGTTTTTAATAACGAAGAAACCAATAATAAAGTGGTTACTGAAGAAAAAACAGCCCCCATACCCACAGATTCTGAAACAAAAGCGGAAGAAACTATTTATAATGACTCACAAGTTGCTTCAGAAACAGGTGAAAAATCAACCGAAAAAACAATTGATGATGATCAAAAGCAACATTCAGATACAAACAAGGCTTCAAATAATAGCTTAAATTCTGAAGAAAACAACAAATCTGCTGTCGCTGTTGAGAATACTCCCGAAGGAAAAATAAAAAACCCAGTACATAAAACTACTTCTGAAAAAGAAGATAATAGAGCTAAGCAACGTAACGTAATTACTGAAAACGATGTTACTGCAATTGCTTCCGAAACTAAAAATAGCGATTCAAAAGAGGTTTCAGAAAAAAATAATTCGGAAAAAACGAATGATTTAATAAGGAAAGAATCTAGTATTTCAGAAGAAATAAATTCGGAAACAGCTATTTCCGAAACTGAAAAAGAGATAAAAAAAGAAACTGAAAAAAAATCCATTTTTGACGAAATTGAAGATACCAAAAAAGCAGAAGAAGCTGTTGCCACAACCAATAAGCCTCAAAATAGATGGGATGTTGCGCCCAACGTAGCACCGGTTTATTATAGTTCACTTAATGGCGGTTCATCAATAGACCCTGTGTTTGCAGATAATTCACAAAGCGGTGATGTTAACATTAGCTACGGCGTGCAAGTGGCATATAATATTACAGATAGATTAAGCATTCGTTCTGGTGTAAATAATGTAAATCTTGGTTATGCAACAGGAGGCGTGGACATTGGCACAGGCCCGGTAGCTTTTGGTCTTAGTACAATAAATTATAATGGCAATGAAAACATTATTATTCCTGCTGATAAGGGAGCGTTGAATATGGCGACACCTGGAGGAGATGGTTTTGGCACTATAACCCCAAAATCAACTGGTGGAAGTGCTCAAATTATACAGGACATTAGTTATTATGAAGTGCCCTTAGAATTAAAATACGCCCTTTTAAACAATCGTTTTGGTATTAATATGATTGGCGGGGTAAGTACACTCTTTTTAGGAAACAATGAAATATCAGTAAAAGACGGAAACTTCAGAAGTGTATTAGGAGAAGCGAACAACCTTAATTCATTAAGTTTTACCACAAACGTAGGTGTAGGTTTTGATTATAAAATAAGTAAACGCTTAAAGTTTAATGTTGAACCTATGTTTAAGTATCAACTTAATCCATACACAGACTCATCTGTAGGGTTTAAACCATATTACATTGGCCTGTATAGCGGGTTGAGTTTTAAGTTTTAGGTTAGTGCTAATTTTTTAAAGTTTAATTGGCACATTTTTTAGTTGGTTAGGTTTGGGTGATGCCAAACATGATTAAAGAAAAACCGTTCTTCGCCATAGGACGGTTTTTTTATATCGTAGGATTAACTAGCTCCTCTTCAATAATAGTATGAGTTGTATGATTCAAAATTCGTCTATCGTCCATACTCAATATTTTAGTGGGCAGAGTTTCGTGAACTTTCACCCGCATTTTACCAGGGCTTGCAGATAAAAAGGAATAGGAAAATCTTTTTTTATTATCGTGGAACGTCATCGGCGCAATAGGAATTTGATGATTTATTGCTAAACGAAAAGCCCCGTCCTTAAATGTATCTAATATTACAGTCAGGTCGTCCGGAACACGGCCTTCTGGAAAAATACAAACGCTTAACCCTTGATTCAATTTATCTTGTGCCCTTTTAAACACTTCTAGCCGACTTTTGGGATTAGTACGGTCTACCAGGATACAGGTACGTTTATAGAAAAAACCGAAAATGGGTATTTTAACCAATTCCTTTTTTCCTACAAATACAAATGGATTTCGGGTTACGTATAGCATCAACATAATATCGGCCATTGAGGTGTGATTGGCCACGAACATATAACTTTGTCCTTTTTTGTATCGGGTTTCGCGCTTTATTTTAGGAATAAAACCCATCCCGAATAAAATAATGGTAGCCCATAACCGCGCCAAAGCAAAAAAGAACGGATACCACTTTTCACGGAGAATACTTATCAAGAGTACTGGGAAGAGTATAATAATAGGCACCGAAAGAAGTATATAGAACCAAATACGGTATAAAAAAATAAAGAAGTAGTTTATTATTTTCATTCAAAGATCAAAAGTAATGATTTGGGGCGTATCAAAAAGGTAAAAAAAGTACCTTTGCTGAAAATTGATTATTAATTAAAATAGATTCCCGTTCTTTCGGGAAATTATTATGTCTAGAATACTTACAGGAATACAAAGCACAGGGACGCCACACTTAGGAAATATTTTAGGAGCCATCAAACCTGCAATTGACATGGCAAACGACCCTAAAAATGAATCGTTTTTGTTTATAGCCGATATGCATTCGTTAACTCAAATAAAAGATGCTGAAACATTACGGAACAACACCTACAGCGTTGCAGCAACCTGGTTAGCCTTTGGACTAGACATAAATAGAGTAGTATTTTATAGACAAAGTGATGTACCACAAACAGCAGAACTTTCGTGGTATTTAAGTTGTTTTTTTCCATATCAACGCCTAACCTTGGCACATTCATTTAAAGACAAGTCGGACCGGCTGGAAGATGTAAACGCGGGTTTATTTACCTACCCAATGTTAATGGCTGCCGATATTTTACTATACGATGCCGAGATTGTTCCCGTAGGAAAAGATCAATTGCAGCATATTGAAATGACGCGCGATGTCGCTTCCCGGTTCCACGCAAAAATGGGCGAAACTTTTGTGATGCCTGAAGGTAAAATTCAAGAAAACACCAAGCTTATTCCTGGTACCGATGGGTCAAAGATGAGTAAATCGAACAATAATTTCATTAACATTTTTTTGCCTGATAAAAAACTTCGGAAGCAAATAATGAGTATTGATACTGACAGTACACCTTTAGAAGAACCGAAAAACCCAGATACGTGTAATGTGTTTGCACTTTATAAATTATTGGGCTCATCTGAACAAGTATCTGAAATGCGCGGTAACTATGAAAACGGTGGCTACGGCTACGGTCATGCCAAACAAGCTCTCTTTGAACTGATAACCGAAACTTTTTCTGAAGAACGCACCAAGTACAATCATTACATCAATAATCTAAATGAAATTGATAAAGCCTTAAAAATAGGAGCTGAAAAAGCGAAGAATGTTGCTGATGAGGTGTTGAAACGCGTTCGTAAAAAGGTAGGGTACTAAATTAACTGAAACAATTTGCCCGGTAACGGCCGCACCACACCTTTCAATTCCATATTTAACAAAATGGTTGCGGCCTTAAAAGTGGGGATTTGGCATTCTAGCGCAATAATATCCAGTAACTCTTTGTCCTTTTGCTTTAAAAAATGATAGACTTTTTTCTCTTCCTCGGTCAATTCGACAAAAAGTTGAGTTTGCTGTGATTTTTTGTCTTTTTCTTCAACTTCCCAGCCTAATTGGTAGATAAGATCAGCAGCATTGGTTAGCAAATGTGCTTGTTGTTTTTTAATTAGGTTATTACAACCTTGGCTTTGCTTATCGGTACTTCGACCAGGCACGGCAAAAACCTCCCGGTTATAAGAATTTGCAATATCTGCCGTAACAAGACTTCCACCTTTTTCAGCAGATTCTATCACGATGGTAGCTTCAGATAAGCCAGCGATAATTCGGTTACGTTTTAAAAAATTGTTTCGATCAAAAGGATCATCGCTCCAAAATTCGGTAATAAAACCGCCGTTGTTCTCCATGTTTGCAACATACTTTTTATGCACTTTTGGGTAGACTTGGTTTAACCCATGTGCTAAACACGCGACGGTTTGTAATCCATTGTCCATTGCCGCTTTATGAGCGGTAATATCGACTCCATAAGCAAAGCCAGAAACAATAACGGGATTAAGTGGTGCTAATTCTTCAATAAAATTTTGACAGAAAGTAGTTCCATAAGTAGTTACTTTTCGTGTGCCAACAATGCTGATAATTTTTTTATTCTTTAAATCGATGTTCCCACTATGGAAAAATAAGATTGGGCCGTCCAAACAATGTTTCAGGTGTTCGGGGTATGTTTTGTCAAGAAAGTAACTGTATTGGATTTTTTCCTCTTCAATAAAACGGAGTTCAGCTTCTGCCTCGGTAAGTTGTTGATTTTCGTTGAGATCTTTTAGCTTAAAGGTTCCTATACCATCTACTTTTAGCAAATTTTGTTTTTTCTCTTTAAAAATAGCTTCCGCAGAACCTACCGCACGCAACAGTTTTTTAGCAGACGTGTCGCCCAAATTAGGAGTGCGCTGTAAAGCAAGAGTATAGAGTAATTCTTTTTGTGATAACATAAGAGTATATATGCAATCGGGGAGTTGTTAAAAATACAATTTTTTAAGTTGTTGATAAATTTTATGTCCAGCAATTGAAATACCTAAAAAAATAATCTATGTTTGTTAGTATGCAACTAGCCACCTACATAAAAGACTTACTCTATCGGTATGAGTGTGTTATCATTCCGGGGTTTGGTGCGTTTTTAACGCAATATCGTTCCGCTAGAATCGATGAAGAAACTAACACTTTTTATCCCCCTGGAAAATCACTTTCATTTAATAGGCAGTTGCAAACCAATGATGGGTTATTGGCAAATTATGTTGCTTCAGTAGAAAACTGTAGTTATGAAACAGCAGTTCAAAAAATTCGAAGTTTTACGGCTAACATATCCCTTCAAGTTACAGAAGGTGAAACCGTTTTACTTAAAAACTTAGGTAAGTTTTATTTGAATGCTGAAAAGTCAGTACAGTTTATTCCTTCAGAAACAGAGAACTTTAGTACTGCGTCCTTTGGGTTAAGTGCGTATGTTTCAACAAAAGTAAGCCGTGAAGAATATAAAGAATCGGTTGAAACCCTAGAAGAAAAGGCACCTATCCATTTTACACCAAAGCGTCGTACAGCTAGACCATATTTAAAATATGCAGCAATTGGTTTGATAACACTTACTTTAGGTGGTTTTGGAGGAATGAAACTATACGAAAGCCAAGTGCAAAAACATAATTTTGCAGCAAAGCAAGAGGCCGACAGCAGAATTGAAAACCAAATACAAGAAGCGACTTTTGTTATAGAAAATCCATTACCAGCATTAAAAATTACCGTTCCAAAACAAACTGGTAAATATCATATTATTGCTGGAGCCTTCCGTATGGAAGAAAATGCCAAGAAAAAAATTGCACAACTTTCAGAAAAAGGGTTTTCTGCAAAACTGATTGGCGCCAACAAATATGGTCTACACCAAGTTGTGTACAGCAGTTATGAAGATCGATTAGAAGCACTTCGAGAACTTCGAAACATTAAACGTACCGAAAACGAAGCCGCCTGGTTATTAGTTAAGGATCTTTCTAACTAAATAATAACCCCTTTCTTTATTCCATTTCATTAAAAACCAATGTACCTTTGCAAAAATTTATTTTGCAATGGAATCTAGAACATCTTTAGAGTCAAGAACTATTATTACAGACCTAGTGCTTCCTAGTGAGACCAATCCTATTGGTAACATGTTTGGAGGTGAATTATTAGCTAGAATGGACCGTGCAGCTGGTATCGCTGCCCGTAGACATAGTCGTCGTGTTGTAGTAACGGCTTCGGTTAACCACGTAGCTTTTAATAAAATGATTCCGCTAGGAAGTGTTGTAACCGTAGAAGCTAAAGTATCTCGAGCCTTTAAAAGCTCAATGGAAGTATTTATGGATGTTTGGATTGAAGATCGCGAAAGCGGTATGCGCAGTAAGGCAAATGAAGCTATTTATACTTTTGTAGCTGTAGATGAAATGGGAAGCCCGGTACCTATTCCTCCTTTAAAACCAGAAAGCGATCTGGAAAAAGAACGATATGAAGCTGCTTTGCGTAGAAGACAATTAAGTTTGGTATTAGCAAAAAAGATGGATCCTAAAGATGCAACGGAATTAAAAGCATTGTTTCAATAAAGGTGAATTTTTCATAGAAATTATAAAAAAACTGATTTGTTACTATTTATTGATTGTATCTTAGCTTTAATTCAGAAAAAGCGATCAATAATTACACATGAATCAATCAATTCATCCTACATACGCTTCAATTTTTGAAAAAGATTTAATAGAAGAAATTGAACAAACTGCGATCTTTAAACAAATTTCCCAAGACACAACCTTAATTAATATTGGCGATTACGTAAAATCAATGCCTTTACTACTCTCAGGTGCTATTAAAGTACTTCGTGTAGATGATAAGGGAGATGAGTTACTAATGTATTTTTTAGAGACTGGCGACACATGCGCCATGACCATGTCTTGCTGTTTAGGACATACCAAAAGTGAGATTAAAGCAGTAGCCGAATTAGATACAGAGCTTTTAATGATTCCTGTACAAAAGATGGAAGAATGGACTGCTAAATATAAAAGTTGGAGAAACTTTGTTTTTGAAAGTTATCATAACCGTTTACAAGAGTTATTACATACAGTAGATACCATTGCTTTTTTAAATATGGATGAGCGTCTGTTGAAGTATTTAAAAGAAAAAGCAAAAGTTTCTGGTGATACTACTCTACACACTACACACCAAGAAATTGCCTATGATTTAAACACTTCTAGAGTAGTGATATCAAGACTTCTAAAGAAACTGGAGACTATGAAAAAGATAAAGTTAAAGCGAAACAGCATAACATTATATTCCTTTTGATTGTTCTATGTAACATAAGATACGTTAGCACTAATGCCAATAGGCTACATTTGCCTAAAATCACTTTAGATTAATGGAGATCACTCAAATTTTAGGATATGTTGGCGCTTTAGCAATTGGCATTGTTTTAGGTTTAATAGGTGGCGGAGGTTCAATTTTAACCGTTCCCGTGCTTGTTTACTTACTATATATCAACCCTGTTACTGCAACAGCTTATTCTTTATTTGTCGTAGGTGTTTCGGCTTTAGTAGGAGCTATTCGAAATATCCAAAAAGGATTGGTAGACTTTAAAACAGCTATCGTTTTTGCTATTCCCGCTTTTATAGCTGTCTATGCCACTCGAAAATTTTTAGTACCCGCGATACCTGATCAATTATTTGAAATTAATGGTTTTTTAGTAACTAAAAACATCGCTATTATGGTGTTTTTTGCAATAATCATGTTTGTGGCTGCCATTTCGATGATTAAATCAAACGGTAAAAAAATAACTTCTGAAACAGCAGTTGTATATAACTATCCATTAATAATAATTGAAGGAGTTGTAGTTGGGCTTTTAACTGGAATTGTTGGTGCTGGCGGTGGTTTTCTTATTATTCCGGCGTTGGTTTTGTTGGCAAAACTACCCATGAAAAAAGCCGTAGCCACTTCCCTTCTTATCATTGCTATAAAATCGCTAATTGGTTTTATTGGCGATGTTGAAAACCTAGACATAGATTGGACTTTTCTATTAATTTTCACAACCATTTCAGTAGTTGGAATATTTGTAGGTACTTGGTTAAATAAGTTTATCGACGGTAAAAAACTGAAAAAGAGTTTTGGATGGTTTGTATTGGCCATGGCGTTGTATATTGTTTTTAAAGAGTTCACTAAATAAATAATAATGGAATCTTTAAATGAACCCTATTGGGACAACCGCTATAAAAATAAGGACACCAAGTGGGACATTGGCTATGTTTCCACGCCACTCAAAACCTATTTTGACCAGCTGACCGATAATAAAAACCTAAAAATTCTCATTCCAGGAGGAGGTAATTCGTATGAGGCGGAATACTTACACGAACAAGGTTTTGCCGAAGTGTATGTAGTTGATGTTTCAGAAACTGCTTTACAAAACTTTAAAAAAAGAGTTCCTACGTTTCCTTCTGAAAAATTACTACATCAAGACTTTTTTAAGTTAGAAGAAACATTCGACCTCATTATAGAGCAGACCTTTTTTTGTGCGCTCGATCCTTCTTTGCGTAACGAATATGTTGCAAAAATGCATCAATTGCTGAAGCCAAAAGGAAAACTGATCGGGTTACTTTTTAATTTCCCCCTAACCAAAGACGGGCCGCCCTTTGGTGGCAGCAAAACGGAATATAAAAAACGGTTTGCCCCTTTTTTTGAAATAAAGGTTATGGAAACTGCGTACAACTCTATCCCGCAGCGGCAGGGAAATGAATTGTTTGTTATTCTTCAGAAAAAATAAACTGTATTTCTACTAGCTAGGTAACCAATGTTACTGATAGCATCTTATTACTTGCCTATCTTTGTTATATAATTTTAAAACAGGTGTTATGAAAATAAAACAGTTTGAATATAAGCCACTTTCACATTACTCCTATGCTATCATCAGTGATGGTAAGATGGCATTGGTAGACCCTGAGCGTGATCCTATGCAATACTATACCTTTGCTCAAGCGAACAACGCAGAGATTGTTGCAGTATTCGAAACCCATCCACATGCCGACTTTGTGAGTTCTCATCTACAAGTTCACAAGGAAACGGGTGCTACTATTTATTCTAGTGAAAAAACAGGAGCAGATTATCCACATACGTCCTTTGATGATGGCAATACCATAAAAATGGGTTACATAACCTTTACTGCCATTAACACCCCTGGGCATTCCCCAGATAGTATTACCATACAAGCCACAGAGGGAGAAAACACAGCATTATTTACCGGAGACACACTGTTTGTAGGTGATGTAGGCCGTCCCGATTTACGGGAGAAAGCAGGTCATTTAAAAGCCAAACGGGAAGAGCTGGCAAAAATGATGTATAACACCATACAAACTAAGTTTAAAGACCTTCCCGATTCAGCACTTGTTTATCCAGCGCATGGTGCTGGTTCACTCTGCGGAAAAGGAATGAGCGCTGACGCTTCTTCAAGCACATTAGGAAACGAACGTATCGGTAATTGGGCATTTAAAAATCAAACAGAAGAACAGTTTATCAATCATTTATTGAATTCGCAACCGTTTATTCCGCATTATTTTGGGTACAATGTTGCCATTAATAAAGAAGGTGCTGAAAATCTTTCGGAAAGTATCGGTCGAATTCCTTTGCAACTTGCTGTTTCAGAAAAGAAAGATGATATTTTAGTAGTCGATTCCCGCGATGAAGCAGTTTTTAAGAAGAATCACTTGCCTGAAAGTATCAATATTATGGCAACTTCAGAAACTTCTAAATTTGAAACGTGGTTAGGATCTATCGTTAAACCAGAAGAAGAATTTTATGTCGTGGTGGATTCAGTAGAAAAAGCAAATTCATTACTGAATAGAATTGCAAAAATAGGCTATGAGAAGCAAGTTAAAGCGGTATTGACTTTAGGTGAAAAGAAAATAAATCAATCCCCAGCGTTTAATCTTTCAGAATTTAAGAAAAATCCCGATGCATTCACTATTGTTGATATTCGTAACGAAAGCGAAGTAAACGAGAGGAAATTTTTTGAAGAGGCTCTTGCTATTCCCTTGCATCAATTACGGGAACATGTTTCTGAAATCCCAACCGAAAAACCCATCATGGTTCATTGCGCTGGAGGCTACCGAAGTGCTGCCGGAAGCAGTATTCTGGAAACCGAACTAAAAAACACCCCCGTTTTCGATTTAAGTGATGCGGTAACTCAATTTCAAAACTAAATTCTATGAATTTAATATATGAACCTTGGCCGTGGTACGTGGCAGGTCCTTTAATTGCTTTAATTATGTTTTTACTGCTTTTTGCAGGAAAGCAGTTTGGTATGTCTTCAAACTTACGAACCATGTGTGCCGTAGGAGGAGCTGGAAAAGCAGCGGATTTCTTCAAATTTGACTGGAAAAAAGAACGTTGGAATTTATTGGTTGTTTTAGGCGCAGTAATTGGCGGATTTATTGCCTCTCAATTTATGTCTAATAACACAGTTGAAATCAATCCTAATGTTGCCGAACAGCTTTCCATAGATTATGGAATTACAAGTGCTAACGAAGCGTATATGCCACCGGAGTTATTTGCTACAGACCAACTGTCAAACCCATTTGTGTTATTGGTTTTATTAGTTGGAGGGTTGCTAGTTGGTTTTGGCGCCCGTTATGCTGGCGGATGCACATCCGGTCATGCTATTTCAGGATTAAGCAATTTGCAGCTTCCTTCGTTAATAGCCGTAATTGGATTTTTTATCGGGGGATTGGTTATGATTCACGCTTTATTTCCATTAATATTTTAAGAATATGAAACAGACAGTTTATTTAAGTATTGGTATTTTCTTCGGAATTGTAATGTATAAATCTGAAGCAGCTTCGTGGTTTCGTATTTACGAAATGTTCCAGTTTGGATCCTTTCACATGTATGGTATTATTGGTTCAGCTTTGGCGTTAGGGATTATCGGGATTCAAATTATAAAGAAGAAGAATTTTAAAGCAGTTGGCAATCAACAAATACAGTTAACCCCTAAAAATAAAAGTTTTGCCAGATATGCCATTGGCGGAATTATTTTCGGCTTGGGTTGGGCGTTAGCGGGTGCTTGTCCAGGACCGATGTACGTTTTGGTGGGATCGGGTTACCTTTCTATTTTGGTAGTGATTTTTGGCGCTTTGCTAGGCACGTTTTTATACGGAGTTTTAAAAGATAAACTTCCGCACTAATTTACATTCTATAGATCCAATCGGCTGGATTCATACGGTTGGTGTTTTGGTAAATCAAGAATTTCATAGTAGTTTTTCCAGTAGCAGGATTACTAAAAATAGTTCCTAAAGATTGCTTTGTATCTATTTTATCTCCTTTTTTAACCGTAACGGTAGCTAGGTTGTTATACACAGTTATGTAGTTACCATGCTGCACATAAATTGCCTTATTTGCCCCTTTTAGCTGTTGAATTTCCAATACCACACCTTTAAAAATAGCGCGAGCTTCTGCGCCTTTTTCAGTCGCTATTTCCACACCACTATTAAAAGTGGTTACATTAGGTAATTGTGGATGTCTGTGTTTTCCGTATTTTTTAACTACTACACCACCTTTTGTTATGGGCCACGGTAATTTTCCTTTGTTGCTAGTAAAGTTGGCAGCCAATTCTTTTGCTTCAGCATTTAAGGCAAAAGTAGATTCTCGCGTGCTTTCTACCTTATTTCCTGAAGCTTTATTAGATTTTGCAATGGCTTCACGAATCAGTTTGTCTATCTGTCGGTCAATTTCATCAGCTTTGCGTTGCTTTTCCCGTATTTGACGAGCAAACTTACCTTCGTCTTTTTTAAGCGACGCTACGAGTGCTTGTTGATCTTTCTTTTCTTTAGCGAGTTCGTTTTTGGTTTTTCGGTTTTGGGCAATCAACTCCTCTTTTTTACTTTTTTGAGTGATAAGATCTTTGTTCAATTGCTGCAACTCTGCCGTTTTTTCTTTAATGCTTTCCCCTTGTTCTTTGCGATGCTTGGCATATTGTTTCATATACTGCAAGCGTTTGTAAGCCTGCAAAAAACTTTCCGAAGACAGTAGAAACATCACCCGGCTTTGTTGTGACTTGCTTTTGTACGATTTATTAATCATCGCTGCATAGTCTTCTTTCAGCTCTTTCAGTTCTGTTCTCAAGTTATCTATTTTGGTAAGATTGTCGTTAATTTCGCGCGTTAATAAATTGGCTTGTCTATTGGTAATGCGGATTAAATTTTCAGTAGCACTAATACGTTGATCCAAATCTTCCACCTGAGTTAACACCGATTTTTCTTCCTTCCGGGTCTTGAATAAAAGGGAGTTAATTTGCTTAATTTCTTGAAGAATCGCCTGTCGTTGTTCTTCTAGTTCTTTTTGCTTTTCAGATTGAGCAGAAAGCGTTGTCGCTAGTAATAAGAAACATCCAAAAAGAAAATATGTAATATAGTTATTACGCATTATAGTTTAATTTCGTCATACCCTTCAGGAATACTAAATGGAAAACCAATATTTACATCCAGGTCTATTTTTTTATAAATAACGTCAATATTTGTTTTACTGTCTTTTTCAGTTGTGTTTATTTTTATTTCTGAAGGATAAAAATCGGTTCCCACTTTTTGATAGTCGGTATACCGAACGCTCAATAGCCGTTCATCATTTGGTTGCGAAAGGCTTTCAGAACTTATTTTGAAATTTTCAGGGTTTAAAAAAAGCGAGTGAATAAAATTTTGTGGCTGTACATTGGGCTGCAATTTGTATTTATTTTGAAGCACCGTAGATTTATAATCTGCCTTGTTGATATTAAAAATAGACTGTCCTAGTAAAATCGCTTGTGCTTTATCAAAATTAATTTCGGTACCCAACCAATCGCTTAACAAGGCATAATCCCCGTTAAAATAGGTGCCGCCAATAGTTTCGTAATACTGAACACGGTCTGGAGTAATGTTTGCTTTTACTAGTGTTATACCCAATAACGATACTTTTACCCAAATAGTTTTATCTTTTTCCATACGTAAACTAACCGTCACGCTTTGTTGGGTATCGTCGTCTTCATAGGTAACTTGAATACGGGCAGCCATCGTCTTAAAACTGGGTGATGCTGCTTCGTGTGAAGCAATGATATTTTTTACAGAAAGATTTTCTTTAGCAGTTTTAGAGCCTTTTACTTTCTTGGCCGCACCACAAGATGAAAGCACGATAGCCAAGACTATAAAAATATATTTTGTGTAGTTCATGTATTAGTTTGTCAACTTTATTTGTGAAGCTTTTTCAGCATACTCAGCGGCCTTTTTGGCTTCCCCTTTTAATGTATAAGCTTGTTGTAATTGTTTGTAAAAATCCTGCTCCATCGTTGGGTTGTCAAATAAATAATCCAAACCGCTGTTAAGACTTTCAATAGCTCCGTCTGGTTTTTTAAGATTATTTTGAGCCACGCCATTGATTAAATACAACAGCGGTTGCGCAGGAAATATTGCCAAGGCATCAGCACTTAACTGTTGAGCTGCATCATATTTTTGTAAATCAATTTGAAGCAATAACGTGCTTTTTAATAAGCTAAAATTATCCGAATCGCCTTCAATTCCTTTCTTATAAAACTTTAAAGCGGTTTCCTTTTCACCTTTTGAATTATAATAACCGCCTAGTTGTTCATAAATTTTACCAGTATTTGCTTCGCTGAAATTTTCTACCACTTTATCCAAATCGGTTTCGTATTGCGGGTTTTTTTCAACAAAACCTATAAAATCGCTTAACACCTTGTATTTACTTTCCTTTTCTATTTCATTAGCAGAAAATACAATTTTCATTGATTTGAAAGCTTCCTCAGTGTTGTTTTCTTCTAAATAGAATTTATACAAAGCCAAGTGAACCTGTTTGGAATTTGGCTGATTTTTTAATAGTTCTTTCGCAGTGGCAAAGGCTTTTTCGGTATTACCTTCTTCGCTGTACAAATAAATTAAACCTAAGTATTCTTGCTCTTTTTTTGGGTTTTTACTAATACGGGTTTCAAGATTTTCAATTTGACCTTCTGTATCACCGGTTTCCCGATAAATTTGAGCGCGAAGGGCATCTCGATAGTCACTTTCACCTAAGGTTTCATCCAAGTCATCTAGTACCTCAATGGCCTTATCAAATTGACGGGTTCGTGAATATAAGTTAGCTAAATCTTCTTTGTAATCTTCATCAAACTCAGTAAGCTGCTTCACCAACGGAATGGCAGCATCATAATCGTTTTTTTGATAATATAAATCGTACAACGACTCTAACACGTCCAACCGCTTGGGCTCGGTTTTCAACACTTTTTTAAAACTTACTTCGGCTTCTTCAAACTGCTTTAATTCAGTCAAGTTTTTAGCTTTTTCAAATGCAACGACAGCTTCTAATTTCGGATCATTTTCCGCTGCTTTTTCAGCTTTCCGAAGCGCATCTAATGCTAATTCATAATTTTCGATCCCTTTTTGCTTTAAGGCTTCAAAAAAGTTTTCCTGAAAAGCATCGGTAACATTCCCTAAATCGTCCGTAGGCTGTTCTGCAACAGGTTCAGTTTCTTGCGCAGCAACTTGCTTCGGAATTACAATGATTCCGAAAAAAACTAAAAAGATATATAAAAACTTAAGTTTCAAATTATAATTGAATCAGCCTTAATTGACTTATTTTAAAGTTGAATAATCCCCTATACTAACGTTGGTAAACTTACCGTCAAACGTGGCGTGATTACCAATCATCGCATTGTCCAAAGTAGCATTTTTAACGACCGAATGCGTTTGAATTATACTATTTTTAACGGTACTATCCTCAATTATTGTGCCTTTGCCAATCGACGCATACGGCCCCACTTTACTATTTTTAAGCACAACCCCTTCCCCGATAAAACACGGTTCTATAATTTCTGAATTTTCGATGGTATGATTATCTGCTATAAGCTTTTCGCTGGTTTCAGCAATAAAACCTAACATTTTCTTGTTGGTAGCAACGGTTACTTCTTTATTACCGCAGTCCATCCATTCGTCAACCGTTCCGGTTTTAAATATTTTTCCATCCGCCATCATGCGTTTAATACCGTCGTTTATTTGGTATTCGCCGCCATGAATAATGTTATTATCTAGTACATACTGAAGTTCTTGCTTTAAAATAGCAACATCTTTAAAATAATAAATACCAATTACAGCTTGATCGCTTACAAATTCGGTTGGTTTTTCAACCAATTCGGTAATTTCTTCTTTATCATTCAGGTTTACCACCCCGTACGCTTCTGGATTTTCCACTTTTTTTGTCCAAATAACGCTATCGGCTTCTTTGTCTAAGTTGAAATCGGCTTTAATTAATGTATCAGCATACGCAATAACCGCTGGACCTTGCAATGATGGTTCAGCACACATAATAGCGTGACCGGTTCCTTTAGGCTCTAACTGACGATAAATAGTAGGTTTTGCCCCTAAACTGTTTGCTAACTCTTCTAAACTTTCAACGACATCATCCCCAAAAAATGCAGGATCGCCTAGTATAAAAGCGATTTCATCTACTTTTTCATCTAAAATTTCGGTAATCTCGGTCACTAACCGGTGTACAATTGGTTTTCCCGCCACCGGAATTAACGGTTTAGGTATGGTTAACGTATGTGGACGAAGGCGCGAACCACGTCCGGCCATTGGTACAATTATTTTCATGATTTTTTTGTTTGTGGGGAGGTTTAGGTTTATAGTTATTTTATTATTTAGTTCCGGTGCTACCAAATCCACCAGTCCCTCGGGATGTTTCTTCTAGCGTTTCTACTTCTTCCCAAACAGCGCGTTCATGTTTTGCGATAACCAATTGTGCAATACGCTCGCCGTTTTCAATGGTAAAATCTTCATTGGAAAGATTCACAAGGATAACGCCAATTTCGCCTCGATAGTCTGCATCGATTGTTCCGGGGCTGTTTAGAACAGTAATTCCTTTTTTTGCAGCCAATCCGCTTCGTGGTCGTACTTGTGCTTCAAAACCAATGGGAAGCTCAATAAATAAGCCGGTTTTAACGATAGCACGCTGTAACGGTTTTATGGTTGAAGGTTCTGAAACATTAGCCCGAAGATCCATTCCTGCTGAGGCAATGGTTTCATAAGAAGGAATTGGGTGTTCAGATTTGTTGATTATTTTGACTTTCATATTTTGATTGCTTAATATGTATAATTCTGAAATATAAATCGATATGTTTCTTGAGCCATTCGCTTTTTGAGTCGAAGGGTCAAATTACGAAATACCCAGCAAAAGTACTAAGCTGAACCTAAAAATGAACAAAGTATTGCGTTTATTCAGAAAAGTATAACAATTGAAACACACAGAACGTTAATTAAACCCATTCTTTTGGGTTTTTTAAACACTCAACCAGTTTTCCTTCTTCGCTACCAGGCTCTGGATTATGATCATATCGCCATTGAACGTGAGGCGGTAAACTCATTAAAATGCTTTCAATACGGCCATTGGTTTTTAGGCCGAATAACGTGCCTTTGTCGTGCACCAAATTGAACTCAACATAACGACCGCGTCTTATTTCTTGCCAATCTTTATTTTCTTGGGTGTACGCTATGTTTTTTCTCTTTTCAACAATAGGCACGTAGGCTTCTAGAAAACTATCGCCCACTTCGGTAACAAAGTTATACCAGTCTTCCATGCTCATCGTTTCATTCTTCTTTAAGTAATCGAAAAACAAGCCACCAATTCCCCTGCCTTCGCCACGATGTGCGTTGTAAAAATATTCATCACAACGGGCTTTGTATTTAGGGTGAAATTTGGGATTGTGTTTATCGCAAGCTGTTTTACTAACTTGATGAAAATGTCTGGCATCTTCTTTAAACAAATAATAAGGAGTAAGATCTTGCCCGCCGCCAAACCATTGATCAACAATGTTTCCTTCTTGGTCGTACATTTCAAAATAGCGCCAATTGGCATGAACGGTAGGCACAAAAGGATTTTTTGGGTGTAATACCAAACTCAAACCGCAGGCAAAGAAGTTGGCGTCTTTTACGCCAAAATAGTTTTGCATACTTTCGGGCAACTCACCGTGCACTTCACTGATATTGACACCGCCTTTTTCAAAAACGGCTCCGTTTTCGATTACTCGCGTACGACCGCCGCCGCCCTCTTTTCGAACCCATGGGTCTTCTTTAAAAGTAGCTTTGCCATCGATTGCTTCTAATTTTGAAGTGATGGTATCTTGTAGGTTTTTTATGTAGGTTACGAATTTTTCTTTCATATTAATTATTTCTTTCTAATTCATATAATTCCATATCCATAGGCGATTCACCTGGTGGCGTATACTCTTGTAGCAATGTTTTTTTCCAGATAAAACCTGTTTTTTCGGCAACGCGGATACTTGCTGTATTTGTTTTATGTACTATAATTTTTAATGTTGAAAACTGTAATTTAGAAAAAGCAATTTTTGAAACTTCACTAATTGCTTTTTTCATAAGGCCTTTGCCTTCAAAATTACTTCCGATACAATAGGCTAGTTCTCCTTCTTTGTTATTCCAATCTATATCTTTTAAGATAACTAAACCGGCAACTAATTGTGAAGTAGTCTCTTTTATAGCAAAGGTAAATTCAGTTTTATCAGTACGTTCTTTAGCTTTATTTTTAATATAGGTTTCAGAATCTAAAACAGATAAATTTTGTGCCAGCGTTTTAGGAAAATACCGCTGAAAACGTTCTTTGTTTGAAACCATTAAACTGGAAAGAGACCTAGCGTCTTTTTTAGTTAAAAAGGAAAGATATGTGGTTTCAGAAACTCCCATAATTATTTGTTCTGAAGTGTTTCGGTATTTTGAATCTCCTCATTTTCTTTTATAAGTTTCACCGTTTCACTACTTGCAGCCGTAACCGATAGCGGTAAAACCAAAATAATGCCGATAACCGGGATTAGAAGCATTGCCATAAAAATAATTCCATTACCAAGGGCAGTGCCTTTGTTTCTTTTTACAAATGAAATGCTTTCCCTATAGGTAAAATGTCGTTCTAGTGTATAATCCATATTTCCGAAGCCAGCGTAATACGATTGTACCAAAAACAGTAAAACCGAAGTGAAAATATTTACAATTGGAATTAAACTGAGTAGTAAAATAGGAATAGTAAAGAGCAGCTCCAACAGTAAATTACGGACGTTGATCCGTATGCCTCTCCAGAGTTGCGCTGTATTTGTAGTGTTTCTGTGGGTATGAGTAATTCCTAAAAGATGTTGTTCAATTTTTTCTGAAACAGGACTCATAAAAGGCGCACTTAACGCCATAATGATGTGTTTGTAGAGAATAAGGCCAATGGCGACAATAACGAAAGCTCCCAATACATCGCTAATGGTTCTGAACGTTCCTGCACCCCATTCCCAAAACCAAATTTTTGAAATAAACGCGCCAATATTATCGCTTAATCCCCATGCTAAAAAGCCAATGGCTGTAGCCGTTAACAAACTTATTAAAATAGGTATACCAAAATATTTCCATAGCTTCAGTTTTGAAATTAGTTGAAAAGTTTTAAAATAAGCTTGTATGCCGCTTAAGATATTTTTAAGCATGGTTTGTTCTATAAAGGTTTTTTAATAAAAACTAATTCTTTTTTTAAAATTTCAATTTCGCTTGTTTTTACCACTTTTTGAGCATTTTCTGCCTTTTTTTGAAGAAAACTGATCATTTCTTCTTCTGAAACATCTAAAACTTCCTCAAAAAATTGGCGACCCATCTGATTATTGTGTAAATCCATCGCGGTTTCTAAGGGGCTGTTTGGCGCTAATTTTTCGTGTAAATCAGTCACTTTTTCTGCCCATTCGATGCTTTTGTCAACATTCTGAAATTTACTAAACGCCGCTTTTGCAATCAACACATTCCACATCGCATGCCGAAATGCATTGGAAGGGCCATTTTTATGGTGTGCCTTTCCATACAAATCACCACTAATTCTCATGGTTTTTTTAGTCGCTTTCAACGTTGGAAAGACTAAAAAAGGTTGTTTAATAAACACCACCGATAAATGCCACAACTGTTTTATGCTAAGCTGACGGATGCGTTTTAGAACATTCATGAATCGGCTTTATACTCTTTAACCGCTTCAATAAAAGCCCCAGCGTTTTCAATTGGAATATTAGGTAAAATACCGTGGCCTAAGTTTACAATGTATTTATCTTTTCCGAAGTCATTTATCATTTGCGTGACCATCTTTTTAATTTCAGATGGTGGACTAAACAATCGCGTAGGATCAAAGTTCCCTTGTAACGTAATATTTCCTCCGGTCAATTTTCTAGCTGTTTGTGGGTCACACGTCCAATCAACGCCTAAAGCAGATGCGCCACTCGCCGCCATCGTATCCAAAGCAAACCAACAGCCTTTTCCGAAGGCAATAACAGGTGCTTCGTCCTTTAAAGCATCGATAATCTGCTGGATATACTTCCAACTAAATTCTTGATAATCGGTAGGCGATAACATACCGCCCCAGCTATCAAAAATCTGCACTGCATCGACTCCTGCTTTTACTTTTTCCTTTAAATAAGCGATGGTCGTATCGGTTATTCTTTGCAGTAAAGTGTGAGCCGCAACGGGTTGCGTGAAACAAAATTCTTTTGCTTTATCAAAGTTTTTCGATCCTTGACCTTGCACACAATAACATAAAAGGGTCCAAGGACTTCCGGCAAAACCGATTAATGGAATTTCGTTATCCAACTTTTCCTTGGTCATTTTAATGGCGTCCATCACGTACCCTAACGTGTCATGAATATCGGGAACAATGACGTTGTCTAAATCTTTTTCGCTACGAATCGGGTTTGGAAGCCACGGCCCAACGCCGGGTTTCATCTCTACCTCAATATTCATCGCTTGCGGAATGACCAAAATATCGCAAAACAAAATAGCGGCATCCATTCCGTATCTACGGATGGGTTGTACGGTAATTTCACTGGCAAGCTCTGGGGTTTGACAGCGTGTAAAAAAATCATACTTGGCTTTTATCTCCATAAATTCAGGAAGGTAGCGTCCTGCTTGACGCATCATCCAAACGGGTGGTCGTTCTACTGTTTCGCCTTTTAAAGCACGAAGAAATAAATCGTTTTTAATCATAATTTTTTAATGTTTTAACTGCTTTGGCAATGACGCTTTCAACCGAAGTTGAATTAGAAATCACCACATTTTCGGTATGTTTTTTTGCTTCTGCCGCTGTGGTTGTACCAATACAGAAAGCAATTGAGTTTTTTAGTTTATTTTCTGAAACAAAACTTTGCACCGCACTTGGACTGAAAAACAAAATACCATCAAATTGACGGTCGAATTTCGTTGGGTTTAAGTTTGTTTTGTAGGTTTCTATTTCAGAAAATACAATGTTTGCTTCTTTTAGTGCATCAGGAATGGTATCTAATCGTTTATTTCCGCAGAAAAAGTGAAACGTGTCTTTTTTATGGTTTTTAGTCAAATAATCAGCCAATTCTGAACCATAATGCGTCATTTTCATCACCTTTTGACCATTTTCTTCCAAAAGCGCTTTTGTTTTTTCACCCACACAAAAGCAATTTTTAATTTCAGGAGTTGTCTTTTTATTTAAAAAAACAGCTTTTACAGCATTTTTACTCGTGAAAATTGAATTTTCAATACGTTTTGGAGTTTCAAAGGCCACAAATTCAATAGAAATGGCATTGTATTCTACAAAGGTTAAACCTGAGTTTAGAAGCAGCTCTTTTTGATTAAGAGTTAGTTTTTTAGTGGAGAGAAGTGATTTCATGCAGCATCTATTTTTCCATTTCAGACTTAATCACTTTCATCAATTCCTTTCCGCCAGTATTTAAAATTTCTTCAGCGCAGTTAGTGCCTAAAGTTTTGTAATCACTTTTTGAACATTGTTTGGCAACTTCTAACTTTGTTTGACCATCTAAAGAAAATAACACTCCTTTAAATTGGATTGTGTCGTCGATACAAGTGGCCAATGCCCCAATAGGTGCGGTACATCCACCTTCTAATTTCTGTAGAAAAGAACGTTCAATATACGTGCAAATATCGGCTTCTGTATTGTTTAATTTTGAAGTCGCTTCTCTACTAAACGCGTCCTTTTCTAAAGCTACAATCACCATGGCGCCTTGGGCGGGAGCGGGTATCATCCAATCTAAGGATTCAAAATTATCAGGCAATACGTTTATACGTTCCAAGCCTGCTTTTGCAAAAATGGCACCCTGCCAATCGTTATCTTGGAGCTTTTGTAACCGGGTGTTTACATTTCCGCGTAAATTGACGACTGTGTGGTTGGGGTAGCGGTTAAGCCATTGAGCTTTTCGGCGTAGGCTACCAGTTGCAATGGTGCTGGGTTGTTCGGGATCGAAGTCGCCTTTTGTTACCAAAATATCCGTTGATGTTGCCCTTGGTAAAACAGCGGTTTGTACAATCCCTTTTGGTAAATGGGTAGGCACATCTTTCATGCTGTGTACAGCAATATCTACCGTTCCGTTCAGCATAGCAACATCTAGGGTTTTGGTAAAAATACCCGTGATTCCCATTTCATATAAGGGTTGGTCTAATACCAAATCGCCTGTAGATTTTACAGGGACCAATTCTGTTTTATATCCTATTTTTTCAAGTTGGGCTTGTACGGTTTTTGCTTGCCATAGTGCTAATTCACTGTCGCGCGTACCGATTCGGATGGTTTTATTCACGTTCACTTTCTTCTAACTGAAACATGGTTTCCAGCATCTGTAAGTGTTCTTCTGTCGAACCATTTGCTTGTTTCAGGTGGTTTACAACTTGGGTTGTTATTTTTTGAATGATTCGGTCGCTGATAATTTCAGCTTGCTCTTCATTAAAATCATTGAGTTTTTTACGGTGATAATCAATTTCACCTGCTTTAATTTCAGAAAGCTTTGTTTTTAAAGCTATTACCGTAGGAATAAAGTGACGATTACGCACCCAGATATTAAATTCAGATTCAATCTCGTATATTATTTCTTTTGCAACAGGTATCTGCTCGGCTCGATGTTGTAAGGTTTGGTTGGTAACGGAAGATAATTCGTCTAAATGTACTAATGTAACCAACTCGTTTTCTTTTACGTCTTCTGAAACATTACGCGGAATGGAAAGATCTAAAATTAGTAGCGGTTTTTTTAAGAACAACAACTCTTTTGAGATAGTAGGCTGCTGTGCCCCGGTAGCAACTACCAATACATCGGTTTGCGCTAATTCGCTTTGTATATCGGCGTAATCTTTAACAATAAGATTGAACTTACCAGCAATTTTTTCAGCACGTTCCTTGGTTCGGTTAATGAGCGTAATATGCTCATTCTTGGTGTGCTTAATTAAGTTTTCACAGGTATTTCTACCAATTTTTCCTGTTCCGAAGAGTAAAATGTTTTTTTCTGAAACATAAGGAACGTGTGCCATTATATATTGAACGGCAGCAAAACTCACCGACGTAGCACCTGTTGATATTTCGGTTTCATTTTTAATACGTTTACTGGCTTGAATCACGGCATTGATCAACCGCTCCATATACGCATTAAGTAATCCGTGTTTTTTTGAACGGCGAAAGCCACTGCGTAATTGACTTATAATCTCAAAATCACCTAAAATCTGGCTATCTAACCCAGTACCAACATTAAATAAGTGTGAAACCGCCTCACTGTTTTTGTGAATGTAAGCTACTTTTTCAAACTCTTCAACAGTACCATGTGTATGTTCGCACAATAATTTAATAAGCTGAAAAGGATGTTGCGCAAAACCATATAACTCGGTACGATTACATGTAGATATTACCGTTAATGATGGAATCCCATCTTGTTTTGCCTGCTTTAGAATGTTTGCTTGCGCTGTCTCGTTGATACTAAAATGACCACGGATTTCAGCATCGGCCTTTTTATAATTAAGACCAATAGCATAAAAATTCCCTTCAGAAGTTGATAAAGGTGTATTGTTAATTCTTTTCATACCTAACGGCGCAAATGTAAGGGCAATAACAATCAAAAAATAACGCTTGCGGTATCAATTATATCGGAGGGTGTTAATTTCTATTAAAATATGACATTTGTCATATAAATGCCCTAATTTCGCATTGTTCGAGCAGTAATTTTGCTATACTGTTTAGAACAATTCTAAATAAAGATTAAAAATTTAGTTATGATTTCTGAAAAAAATGTCGCTGAAAGTTTTTATGATGAAACACTTATTTCTGAAGGGTTTTATATTTTAAAATTTGACAATGAAACCAATGATAACCAGACTTTTAAACGAGAGACAGGGTCCAACTTTATTCAGTTTCACTTTTGCATTAAAGGGTCCGCTAGCTTTCTTTTTAATGAAGGGAATTACACATTACCACTTAGTGAGGAAAATTCACTATTACTATACAACCCACAACGAGATTTACCATTACATATAAAGGTTCCAGCCCATTCTTGGGTAATTTCGGTGTTACTTCCTATTGAAAAATTCCATGCGTTATTTTCAAATGAAGCAAACTATATCACTTTTTTAAGTGCCGAAAATAAAGACAGGAAATATTACAAAGATGCGGGTATATCGCCATCAATGGCTATTGTTTTAAATCAATTAATGAATTATAATTTACATCCTTCTGTAAAACCACTTTATTTTAAAGGGAAAGTCTATGAGTTACTAAGCCTTTATTTTAACAGACCAGCCGATTTGGATGTGGAGCAATGTCCTTTTTTAGCTGATGAAGATAACGTAACCAAAATAAAAAGAGCCAAACAGATTATTATCACAAATATGGCAGAACCGCCTACTTTACAGGAATTAGCTGACCAAATCAATTTACCTATCAATAAATTAAAAGAAGGTTTTAAACAAATTTATGGTGACTCAGTCTTTAGTTTCCTCTTTGATTATAAAATGGAAGTAGCGCGACAATTATTAGCGACCGGTTCTCATAATGTAAATGAAGTAGGTCTAAAAGTAGGCTACAGTGCTGCCAGCCATTTTATTTCTGCTTTTAAGAAAAAGTATGGTACCACACCTAAAAAATATTTGATGAGTCTTTCAGCATAAGAAACGTAAATAACTTCATAGTTTTTATATGTTTCAGGTGTTTGACAATTCACTTTAATACAAGTAATTTTGCAACAGAAATATTCAATATGAAAAAGGGAGTCCTCCTTGTAAATCTTGGTTCGCCAGATACAACCAAACCTAAAGATGTTAAAAAGTATTTGGATGAATTTTTAATGGACCCACGTGTAATTGACGTACCGCGATGGGCAAGAATATTAATTGTTCGAGGTATCATTTTAAATACTAGACCAAAAAAATCTGCCGAAGCCTACCAAAAAATTTGGTGGGAAGAAGGTTCTCCATTGATTGTTCTTTCTGAAAGGCTTCAGAAAAAAGTGCAAGACAAAGTAACACTCCCTGTATCTTTAGCCATGCGCTATGGAAGTATGACGCTAAAAAAAGGATTGCAAGAACTAGTTGATCAAAATGTGGATGAAGTTTTAGTGGTTCCGTTATATCCACAATTTGCTATGGCAACCACCGAAACGATAAATGTAAAGGTAGAAGAACTTTGCAACGAATTTTTTCCGCAGCTAAAAACGGCATCTTTACCTGCATTTTACAACAAGCCAGAATATATTGAAGTACTCTCTAATAGCATTCAGGAACATATTAAAGGGTTGGATTACGAACACTTACTGTTTAGTTACCACGGCGTACCAGAAAGACACATTAGAAAGAGTGATATTACTAACAGCCATTGTAAAATAGATGGCTCATGTTGCGTTACTTCTTCAAAAGCACATCAATATTGTTACCGTCATCAATGTTATGAAACCACACGATTGGTTGCAGAAAAACTGGGCTTAACCGAAAATAGTTATTCGGTTTCCTTTCAATCTCGATTAGGTTTTGACCCTTGGTTACAGCCTTACACAGACAGAACCATTGAACGAATGGGAAAAGCTGGTATTAAAAAAATGGCAGTTGTAACACCAGCTTTTGTAAGTGATTGTTTAGAAACATTAGAAGAAATCGCGATGGAAGGTGAAGAAATATTTCATGAAACAGGCGGAAAAGAATTTACAACAGTCCCTTGTTTGAATGATCGGGATGACTTTGCTCAATTATTGGCAGATTGGATTGATGAATGGCGAATTATAGATGTTGATAAAGCAATAGCATAGAACTTAATTTAATCATTTAATGGCGTTACAAAACCGCTCGGCCAGTCTAGGTACAGAGCCCATTAGTAAGTTACTTATTAAACAATCGGTTCCGGCATCTATTGGTATTTTGGTAATGTCATTAAATATTCTTGTCGATACCATTTTTGTAGGGAATTGGATTGGCTCCATAGCTATTGCAGCTATAAATGTTGTGTTGCCTGTTTCATTTTTTATTGCCGCTTTAGGCATGTCAATCGGTATTGGAGGCTCTTCAATAATTTCTAGGGCTCTAGGCGCTAATAATAGAGAAAGAGCTCTTAAAACCTTTGGTAACCAAATTACTCTTACCCTTTTAGTAACTATATCAATGGCTGCATTAGGGCTCTATTTTGTAGATGAGCTCATTCCAGCTTTTGGGGGTAAAGGAGATATTTTTGAACCTGCAAAGGTTTATTATCAAATAGTACTTTATGGTGTCCCAATTTTAGGACTCTCCATGATGGGAAATAATGTGCTACGAGCCGAGGGAAAGCCAAAAATAGCTATGATTGCCATGATTATTCCATCTGTAGGTAATCTGCTATTAGATTATATTTTAATATATATCTTTGATATGGGAATGGCAGGTGCAGCCTGGGCTTCAACTGCTTCTTACGTCTGTTCTTTTCTATTTATTTTATGGTTCTTTTTAAGTGACCAATCTGAACTTCGCATAAGCTTTTCGCATTTTGGACTCAATAAAGTTATTTTAAAAGAAATAAGCGCTCTAGGTTTCGTAACCTTGGCACGACAAGCGGTTGTGAGTATTACGTATTTACTAATGAATAATATACTCTTTAATATAGGAGGAGAGGCTTCAGTGACTATGTATGGCATTATTGGTCGTATGCTCATGTTTGCGTTGTTCCCTGTGTTAGGAGTTACGCAAGGCTTTTTACCGATTGCCGGATATAATTATGGCGCTTATAAATTTCCTAGAGTTCGAGAAAGTATTAATAAAGCGATAAAGTATGCTGGGTTACTAGCTTTGGTGATTTTTATTCTGATTATGGTGTTTCCCGAAGCTATCGTTTCCGTATTTACAACCGATCAAGTGATTTTAGCTGAAACGCCTTCTGCGATGCGCTGGGTGTTTTTAGCCATACCCATAATTGCTATTCAATTAATAGGTTCGGCTTATTTTCAAGCGATCGGGAAAGCCACGCCTGCTTTATTACTCACACTTACTAGGCAAGGGTTTTTCTTTATTCCGTTGATATTGATTTTACCCAACTTTTTTGGTGAACTGGGTGTCTGGATCTCTTTCCCCATTGCCGATGTGTTGTCAACTATTGTAACTGGATATTTTCTGAATAAGGAAATTAGGAAAACATTGATTGAGTAACTTTAATAAAGATATTTGAAGTCTCTAAATTAGTACCTTTGAAAAATGGAATACAACTATATAAAAGCGCTACACTTAATATTTGTAATTACCTGGTTTGCGGGCTTGTTCTACATCGTCCGGCTTTTTGTATATCAAACTGAAGCCACTGAAAAGCCTTCTCCTGAAAAGGAAATTCTAGGAAAGCAACTTAGCATTATGGCTAAAAGGTTGTGGACTATCATAACTTGGCCTTCGGCGATATTGGCTATTGGATTTGCTATTTGGCTTATTTCGTTACGTACTTTTTACTTAACCGATGCATGGATGCAAGTAAAGCTCGGTTTTGTGTTTTTATTAATCTTATACCATTTAAAATGCCACCAAATTTATAAACAACTGCAAAAAGGAATTGTAAAACACTCTTCCAATTTTATGCGTTTGTTTAATGAGGGAGCTACCATTATCCTCTTTGCCATCATCTTTTTAGTAATGTTGCGCAATGCTGTAAATTGGATTTATGGTGTCTTAGGTCTTATCGCCTTTTCGGTTTTGTTGATGTTGGGTTATAAATTTTATAAACGGTTGCGGGAAAACCGGAACTCTTAAACCGACAACACCTCATCCTCTTCCAAAAGCAGCTCATTCCGAAGTTTTAAAAATATTTGAGCCACAGTAATAGTGTCTTTTTCGCAGTAGATAATAATGCGGTCTATATCATTTTCTTCGTAATACACATCACGCACATCGCTACCATCGATATCGTCTTTTGGGGAGGGAATACCTAAAACGTGCGCCATTAACTTTAAAGAAGTGAAGGTTTTATAGTCACCAAACTTCCATAATTCTAACGTGTCTAAATGAGGAACTTCCCAAGGCTTTTTTCCGAAGAGGTTCAGTTTAAAAGGCAAGCTTATTCCGTGGATAATCATCCGTCGGGCGATGTAAGGAAAATCAAACTCCTTTCCGTTGTGCGCACAGAGTACATGTTGCGGTTTATTAAAGTGAGTTTGTAGGAGCGTTTTAAACTCCTTAAGTAATGTAGCTTCTTCTCCGTGAAAGCTAGTCACCCGAAAGTTTCGAACGTCACCTTTCATTTTAAAATAGCCTACCGAAATACATACAATTTTTCCAAACTCGGCCCAAATACCAGCACGATCATAAAATTCCTCTGGAGTATATTCCTCTTTCCGTTGGTACTTTGTTTTTTGTTCCCACAATACTTTTGCAGTTTCGTCCAAATCATTATAATCTGGGTATTGCGGTACAGTTTCTATATCTAGAAACAATACGTGTTCTAGGTTTATTCGTGTAAGCATACTTCTGAAATTTTACAATCGGGGAGAACTTAAAGCTACGAAAAAATTACGAACCAGCATTTAGCATTTTATAGGCCTCTTCCATATACGTATAATAATCGTTGCTAAAAGAATCATCACCTTTTTTACCACGGTGATGCCCTAAACGCACAATTATCACATTATCTTCAGGAATAACAATCACATATTGCCCTAAAATTCCTCGCATGGCAAATACATCTTTGCCTTCGTGTTTATTGAGCCAAAATCCATAACCATATTCTGTACTTTCTTTAAATCGAGGTCTTATGGATTTAGCCACAAAAGTAGAGTCCAATAGTTGTTTCCCGCTCCACTTTCCGAAGTCTTTGTAGAGCTTACCAAAACGGGCAAAATCACGGGCATTACTGCCTATGCAACAGTATGCTTTCACCAAGCGATGATTTTCATCATCTATTTGCCATAAAGCTGGATTTTCTGCACCCAAGGGTTGCCAAAAGCTTTCTTGTAGATATGTAGATAAATCCATACTGGTAGATTGAATAGCCTTCTGAATTACCATTGCCAATAATTCTGTATTTCCACTCAAGTATTTATATTCTTTACCGGGCGTTTCTACCACTTTTAAATTGAGAATGGTTTCGGCCAGATTATCATCGTAATAGGCACGGGCGGTAATTCCAAAGGGATTTTTGTAAGACTCGTCCCAATTTAATCCTGAAGCCATGGATGATAAATCACCAACAGTTAAATTTGTTCCTTTAAATTCAGAATAAAAGTCTCCAACGGATTGATCTAAACTTTTTATATAGCCATCGTCAATTGCTTTTCCTAATAAAGCAGAAACCACGCTCTTTGCCATGGAAAATGAATTGGTTTGTGAAGAATCACTATATCCTTCTGCATACTTTTCATACCAAATACTGTCGCTTTTTATGATAAGGAACGCAACGGTACCGAACTCTTTATTTGTTTTGGTAAGTGTTTCGGTCGCTGATATGGTGTTATAATCTGAAGTTTTAGGCCAAGGCTGTGGGTTGCTACTCGCTGAGATAGTTTCACTTTCAAAATACTTAAAGTCGTCTATAAAGGCTGTTGTATGCCCAGTAAGATAAACCACACGGATTCCTTTTAAAATGTAGTTATAATCGGTTAGGTATAAAACCAATACAATTATTGCTATAATACCGAAAAACCAAGCAAGAAATTTTTTCATTGAAAGTAGATTATATTCTCAAATATAAAAGAAAAGATAGAAGTAGTTTGAAAATGTTTAGGTGTACTATTTTTTATGTTAGAAACAGCTCAGAAGGTAATCAATTAATAGTGTGTCCTGCTTCGTGAGTCTTTTAAGTCGTGGCTCTTTTTTAAAACAACTCTCCTTGTTTTACGGGGCTTTCGTGTTGCAATAACCATTTTTTTCGTTGCAGACCGCCTGCATAGCCGGTTAAGGATCCGTCGGTTCCAATAACGCGATGACAGGGAATAATAATGGAAATCGGGTTTTTCCCATTGGCAGATGCTGCTGCGCGAATTACTTTAGGGTCGCCCAAGGCATTTGCCATTTTTTGGTAGCTTGTGGTTTTTCCAAAGGGGATTTCTTGCAGTTCTCGCCATACCTTTTTTTGGAATTCAGTGCCTTGTGGACTTAATGGAATATCAAAAGTTTGTCGGTTCCCTTCAAAATATTCTGTGAGTTGTTCGATGGTTTTTTGAAGCGAATTAGGAAGTTTTTCTCGATTATTTTCTTCCGAAGAAATTTCACTATCAATAAAAATAACTGATCCTAAACCTGAAGCATCACCTTTCAATTCTATCCAACCTATCGGACTTTTAAAATAGGCTATTTTCACGATTGATTTTGGTCTTTAGTCTGCCCTTCATCTTGCTTAAACTCTTTTTCAGGGATGTCGCTAAGTTCTATTCCCATACGTTTAGCACGGCGTTCCCAGTTTTTACGAGCTTGTACTTGCATATCTTCAATGGCATCGCTTTCGTCCATAATTTCGAGACCTAATAAGGTTTCAATGATGTCTTCCATCGTTACAACACCTATTGTATTTCCAAATTCATCAACAACCGAAGCGATGTGAACACGTTGTTTAATAAAGGTTTCGAACAAGTCTGGAATGGGTTTATCAGCATCGACTACAAATATTTCTCTCTTCAGCTCCATCAACTGCATTTCACCATGTTCTTCCACAATTTGCTCTAGAATATCATCACGAAGCACAAAGCCAGTTATGTTATGTGTTTTTTCGCGATATACAGGAATTCTTGAAAATCGGAGGTTTTTATGTTGAGAATGAAAGTTTTTCAAAGACATGTCCTCGTTCTCCAACGTTACTACTGGAAAAGGTGTCATTACATCTTTTGCCTTAACCGATTTAAACACCAAAAGGTTTTTTATTACCGTAGTTTCATTTTCTTCAAAAACACCTTCTTCTTCAGCGGCATCTGTTATAGCAAGAAATTCCTCTCTACTCATCGTGCTTACGTGGGCAGATTTACCAATTAAACGCGTGGTGAGCATCAAGAGCCATAAAATTCCCGTGTATTTTAGCGGAAATATGATAATTTTCAAAAACTTAGCTGTAAAATTACCTAAGGATTTCCAATACGTAGCACCAATGGTTTTAGGTATAATTTCAGAAACAATTAAAATTAATCCAGTCATTATTGCAGATACAATACCTACCATCCCTCCAGAAGGCCATACTTTTTCGGCTTGAACTCCAACTAATATAGCTCCAACAGTGTGTGCTATCGTATTAAGCGTTAAGATAGCAATAAGAGGTTTGTCGATGTCCTTTTTAAAATTGGCCAACGTCAAAGCATAACTTTTCCCTTCGTTTTTTTTCATTTTTATGAAAGTAGGTGTAAAACTAAGTAAAGCTGCTTCCAAGATAGAGCAGAGAAATGAAAAGAAAATAGAAATTAAAGCGTACAGTATTAGTAGGGTCATTCCTTAAATATAAAATTTTGACTAAAATAAAAATTTAATTATCGTTTTATTACAATGTAATGTTAATAACACAAAAAAAGGGGCAAAATCGCCCCTTTTTAAAAAACAAACCTTAATCATTACCAATTACATTTGCTGTTTAATTATTTTCTCCCAATGACTGGCGCGGTTTAAGCAAATCTGCGCATCTGTTGAAGGAGATGAGTCATCATTTTCTTCGTAAAAGATAATTTCATCTGTAGCAGATGGGCTTCTCAACTCCAAAGCAACACGAGACAGCGGTTGTTTACGTTCTTTAAATGTAGCAACTCTACACTCATTTATAGTACTTAAATCGACCGTTTTAAAGGCTTCTGCTAATTTATTTTTATAAGAGAACACCAATTTATGAACGTTTTCATCTAGACCGATAAGGGTATTGCCAATCACTTCGGACGTATTTATTGTTACTCCGTTCTGGGATGATAGGTTTTGTAAACTCTTTTTCAGTTTTTTTTCAGTTGAACTACTTTTAATGATTACGAATACGATAGGCACCATAAATAATAATAATATGAAGAGCCCAATAAGGGTGGAACTTGTTTCCATTTTTATAAAGTTTTAAAGTTATTTTAAGTGAAATAAACGTGTATTTAAAAGTATTATACACGTGTTTGCCTAGACTAAATGTGTTTAGTCCGGCTGTTTACTGTTTCAAAAAAAGGAAACGTTCACCAAAAAAAATGGAAAGGGTATAACTGTTCTTGAATTCGCTTTTTATGATTCCGTTGCGGAAAATAATTGAGCGTATTAGAAGTGTTGTAATTTGTTGCCTCTGTATGTTCTAACGGCTGATAAAATATAAAAAACGGATTTACAGGTTCATCCGTTTGTTGATAGGATACCTCTACAACCGATACTTCATGAAAATAAAGTTGTTTAGAGAATGAATCAGCACTAAATCTCGTTTCGTTTGAGACTAAAGAAGTATGAGATGCATTTGAAACCGCAAAAGCATTACCCGAAATCAATAACAGACTTACGAGTAAAAAAAAGTAACTTATATGTGCTTTAAATGGTTTCACTAAGCAAAGGTATATAGAAATTGAATTGGAGGTGCCAAAATTGTATTAAAATTACTAGTTATTAAGACAATAGTTTCACAACATCTTTAGCAAAATAGCTAGCAATAATCTGTGCTCCAGCTCTTTTTATAGCTGTAATCTGTTCTAACACAACCGCATCGTGATCTAGCCAGCCTTTTTCAGCGGCAGCTTTTATCATCGCATATTCGCCGCTTACTTGATATACAGCAACGGGAACGTTCACCGTATTACGTATATCCCTAACAATATCTAAGTAACACAGTCCTGGTTTTACCATTACAATATCGGCTCCTTCTTCAATATCCATCAAGGTTTCTTTAATGGCTTCTTCCCGGTTGGCATAATCCATTTGATAACTGCTCTTATTTTTTGGGACATCTTTTTTGTCTACTGGCGCAGAATCTAACGCATCACGAAATGGACCATAAAAAGCAGAAGCGTATTTAGCACTGTAACTCATAATTCCGGTATCGTGAAACCCTTCATCTTCTAATAACGTTCGCATTTCAAAAATACGGCCGTCCATCATATCGCTGGGTGCGACAAAATCGGCTCCGGCTTTGGCGTGTGATAGGGCCATTTCGGCTAAAATTGCTGAAGAATCGTCATTGAGAATTTTCCCTTCGGAAACAATACCATCATGCCCAAAAATTGAATAGGGGTCTAACGCGACATCGGTCATAACCAACATATCAGGCACAGCATCTTTTACGGTTTTAATGGCGCGTTGCATTAACCCTTCGGCGTTCAAGGCTTCTGTTCCGCTGTTATCTTTTAAGTTTTCGGGTACTTTCACAAAAAGTAAAACGGATTTTAATCCTAAACTCCATAATTCTTTCACTTCTTTAGCCAATAAATCCAGACTATAACGATAATAATTAGGCATCGAAGCAATTTCTTCTTTCACACCTTTTCCTTCAACTACAAAAAGGGGAACTAGAAAATCGTTTGGAGAAAGCGTGGTTTCTCTTACTAAGTTTCTAAGGGTTTCGGTAGTTCGTAATCTTCGGTTTCTTCGTAGTGGATACATATTCAAATTATGAATTAAGAGTAGTGAGTTTACTCTATGGTGAAAAATTCAGTTTTAATAGTTCGCAACTACCGCTTTAGGATGCTGCTGAATTCTTTCTTTTCAGAAAAAAAAACTAATAGCAAAAATACCAATAATAAGACAGTACCTATAATTAAATTGCGTTCAAATACGTAAAATGAAAGGACAGAAAATCCGGTTGCGAGCAATAAATATCCGACTATTCGCTTTACATCGTATGGCACGGCGTAATTTCGTTGTCCGAAAAAATATGAAAGTAACATCATACTTCCATATGCAGCTAACGTTGCAATGGCCGAGCCTTGATAACTAATTATCGGAATTAACAAAAAGTTCAACCCCAAGGTAACTATTGCGCCAAACACTGAAATATACGCTCCAAATTTAGTGCGATCGGTCACTTTATACCAAACGGAGAGATTGTGATAAATACCTAAAAACAAATTGGCTAACAAGATAAGCGGTACAACTGAGAGTGCACCCCAATATTCGGAGTTAGGGATCAAAATGCGTTTAAAAATATCGATATATACAATTACAAACAGTAGAATAATGCTTCCAAAAATGGTGAAATATTTCGTAATAGTCGCATACGTCTGTTTAGCGTTTTTACTTTGCGCATGATTAAAGAAAAACGGTTCTATTCCTAACCGGAAAGCAGTGGCGAAAAGCGTCATAAAAACACCTAATTTATAACAAGCGGCATACACACCTACTTCAGCTTCTGCGATGTTTTCGGGTAATAGATATTTCAGCAAAATTTTATCAAATGCTTCGTTTATGGAAAAAGCAATCCCTGCAATTAATACCGGAAAAGCGTATTTAAACATCCCCTTCCAAATGGTTTTACTGAAACCAAACCCTATTTTAATATACAATGGCAGCAACACAACCAGTGTAATGGCACTAGCAATTAAATTGGCGATAAAAACATAGGCTACTTTGTTTTCTTCGGAATAAATACTACTCCAAAAAGAATCAGGAGCATTTTCTGCTAAATCAGGGAGTATTAAAAAGAAAAAGAGGTTAAGTCCTAAGTTTATACAGACATTGAAAATTTTAATGACTGCATATTTCATTGGTTTTTCGTTGGCACGATACCAAACAAACGGAAGCACTGCTAAGGCATCTAACGCTAAAATAAGTAGACCGTAGGTGACATATTCTGCTTTAAATTCAAGAAAATTCGCCAGCGAATCATTAGCAAGCAAGGTGATTGTCAGAAACAGAATGGTGGAAACAGTAAGCGACGTTAGCGCTGTGGACTGAACTAGCTTTTTCTGCTCTACGTGTTTATTGATAAACCGGAAAAAAGCGGTTTCCATTCCGTAAGAAAGTAAGACGTTTCCTAAAATTAAAAAAGCCATTAAAGAGGCGTAGACGCCGTATTGTTCTTTTCCCAATACGGAAACATACAACGGCACCAAAACGATTGCCAACGCCCTTGGAAGAACGGTGGCAAGGCCGTAAACAAAAGTTTGCTTAAATAGTTTTTTAAAAACGCTCAATCTATTCTATTTTGAAGCGTAAAAGTATTGAAATTATTGCCGCTTTCTGCTAAACAATTTGTCATTCCTTAATTATCTGACGGTGCATTGCTCTCTGGATACGCAAGCATTTCTTTTCGGCGGATATTGGCTATCTTATAATAGTTGGTCGTGCCATTTTGCACATAGCTCACAACGGCTTCGTTATCTGCTAGCTCAAATGGAAATTGTTTTGGAGGAATGTTTTGTGCTTCTTTTTTAGGGTCGCTATCCATCACAATACTACGATTGGCTTTATTCTTAAAATAGCCAATGTATTGCTTTCTAGCTTGGGGTGCGTTTTTAGCTTTTTCGGTTTTATTTCTGAAATAAATACTATCAATCCGTACATCTTCCGTGAAATCTTTAAAGGTAATATGAACATTAGTTCCCGAACCACCATCTTGCACACCGGCAACCCAATCTTGATAATACACATCGTCAATAGTAAACGGAGGGTCTTGCGTAAGCTTATAGGAGTTTATCTGGCTGCTACCACAGTTTGAAAAACTAAATAATACTAAGGAAACAATGCAAAGAGCAATTATATTTTTAAATGGGCGCATAAGCTTATTTTTATTGTGAAGATAGAAAAATTATAGTTTATACCCTATACCAATAAACGCTGTTGCTCCGTCTGCTGCTTTTGCATCTATTGTCACATTTTGGGCTTTAAAATAAGGGATGGTGAGTTTTAGCATCCAATTTTCAGAAAAATTATAGTTACCGCCAATACCTATGTTGAAGACGGTCAACGCGCTGTTTTCAATATATCCACGGGTTAAATCTTCGAATCCGTATCCGTAGCCAATTTGTGCAAATACATTGAACTTATTTTTATTAAAAGCATAGTATTGCAACGAAGGAACCACTCCATACGAGTGGATTGTTGTACCACTTTCATTTTTTAAAACGGTATTGTTGGTGGTGAAAAAACTAACTCCTGCAGAGAGTTTTGGAATAATAAAAAACTCTGCAGTTGCCAATGCCATCAATCCCAAATCATCAGGGCCATCTTGAGTAATAAATGGAGCTCCTTGTATGGAAAGAGAAATATCGCCTTTTTCATATTGCGAATAGACTGAGCTGAAGGCAATTAAAAATAGGATGCTAAAAAATAGTTTTTGAAATTTCATAAAAGTTGGTTTGGTTGTTTTCTCAAAACTATCAAATAGTATTCCATTACCAAGAGATGACTCAAACAAAAAAAGCCTTCCGAAACAACGGAAGACTTTTCTGCACTAAGTAGGTATTATATTTTATCCAGCTAATGCTTCGCTTTTTTAATGATTTGCCTTGCGGTCAATCTTATCCAGCTAATGCTTCAGCACCACCAACGATTTCTAAAATTTCATTGGTAATAGAAGCTTGTCGCGCTTTATTGTATTGTAATTTAAGATCATCACGAAGGTCTTTCGCGTTGTCTGTTGCTTTGTGCATCGCTGTCATACGAGCACCGTGCTCACTAGCTACACTATCACGAATCGCCTTAAACAATTGTGTTTTTAAGCTCTTCGGAATTAATTCTTCAACGATATCTTCTTTGTTTGGCTCAAAAATATAGTTTGGCGTTGCTTTTTGCGCCTCCGCTTCATCCATTTCAGGAGGAAGAATAGGTAAAAATTGCTCATTCATCACAATCTGCGTAGCTGCATTCTTAAACTTGTTGTAAACCAACACGATTTTATCGTATTCTCCTTCAGCAAATTTTTGCATTAACATTTCGGCGATTTCTGAAACATTTTCAAACGAAAGATCATCAAAAACTTCATTGTTATTTGAGATAACAGTTTCGGTCTTTTTTAGGATATCGTTTCCTTTTTTACCGATTGTTACGTAATCTACTTGTTTTCCAGAATAATTATCTGAAGCAATACGTTTTGAACCTTTGATAATATTACTATTAAATGCCCCTGCCAAACCACGGTTAGAAGTAATCGCTACCACTAACACTTTATTTACTTCGCGCTGATCTGAAAATTTACTTCCACTATCAGCATCTAGTGTTGCACTTAAATTTTGAAGCAACTCGGTTAGTTTATCAGCATACGGACGCATCGCTGTGATGGCATCTTGTGCTTTTTTCAACTTTGCAGCCGATACCATTTTCATGGCGCTCGTGATCTGCATGGTTGACCCAACAGAGGTGATTCTACTTCTTATTTCCTTAAGATTTGCCATTCTTTTATAGAATTAACTATTGAATATTGAGCATTTAGCTAGAAATGCTCAATATTAAAATCTAACTACTTTTTATACTTTGCTGAAAGATCTTTAGCTATAGCCGTTAAGGTATCAGTCACTTCATCAGTTAACTTACCAGATTTTAGCGTGTCTAGTGCATCTCTATGCTTTGCATTAAGCAATTCAAGATAATCTCTTTCAAATTCTTTTACTTTTTCTACAGGAACATCACGCAATAGGTTTTTAGAACCTGCATAAATAATTGCAATTTGATCTTCTACTGTAAATGGTGTATTTTCCGGTTGTTTTAAGATCTCTACGTTACGTTTTCCTTTTTCAATAACATTCTTAGTAGCCGCATCAAGGTCTGAACCGAATTTAGCAAATGCTTCCAATTCACGGAAAGCAGCTTGATCCAGTTTTAAAGTACCTGATACTTTTTTCATAGATTTAATCTGTGCGTTACCACCCACACGTGATACCGAAATACCTACGTTAATCGCAGGACGAACACCAGAGTTAAATAAATCACCATCCAAGAAAATCTGACCATCGGTAATCGAAATTACGTTGGTTGGGATATACGCAGAAACGTCACCCGCTTGTGTTTCAATAATTGGTAATGCTGTTAATGATCCACCACCTTTTACCATCGGTTTCAACACATCAGGAAGATCGTTCATTTCAGAGGCAATTTTATCATCATTGATTACTTTTGCTGCACGCTCCAACAATCTTGAGTGCAAGAAGAATACATCCCCTGGATATGCTTCACGTCCTGGTGGACGACGAAGTAATAGCGATACTTCACGGTAAGCAACTGCTTGTTTTGATAAATCATCAAATACAATTAAAGCAGGACGACCCGTATCACGAAAGTACTCACCAATTGCTGCACCTGCGAAAGGAGCATACACCTGCATTGGCGCAGGATCTGATGCATTTGCTGCAACAATAGTTGTATATGCTAATGCTCCAGCATCTTCTAATACTTGAGCGATGTTGGCTACGGTAGAAGCTTTCTGTCCTATGGCAACATAGATACAGTAAACTGGCTCACCAGCATCATAAAATTCTTTTTGGTTTAAGATGGTATCAATAGTAACTGTAGATTTACCAGTTTGGCGGTCACCAATAACCAATTCACGTTGTCCACGACCTACCGGGATCATCGCATCAATAGATTTAATACCTGTTTGTAATGGCTCAGTTACCGGCTCACGATAAATAACACCAGGTGCTTTACGCTCTAGTGGCATTTCGTACGTTTCTCCTTCAATAGGTCCTTTTCCATCGATTGGCTGTCCTAGTGTATTAACTACACGACCAACAATACCTTCACCAACGTTAATAGATGCAATACGCTGTGTACGCTTTACAGTAGATCCTTCGCTAATTTCTTTTGAAGGTCCTAATAATACAACACCAACGTTATCTTCTTCAAGGTTCAAAACGATTCCTTCTAAACCGTCTTCAAACTCTACCAATTCACCGTATTCTGCGTTAGCAAGCCCATATACACGTGCAATACCATCACCTACGGTTAAAACAGTTCCTACTTCGTCAAGTGAAGCTGATGCTTCAAAACCTGAAAGTTGTTCCTTTAAAATTGCTGAAACTTCAGCTGGTTTTACTTCTGCCATCTTATTTAGATTTTAGCTTGAGAAAATTCCTCAACCCTTAATTTAATGTAAACTCTCTTTTTAATCTATTTAATTTGTTTGCGATACTCGCGTTGTATTGAAGATCGCCCACGCGAAGGATAAACCCACCAATGATCGACTCATCAATTATATTTTCAACCGTAACTTTATCGCTACCGGTCATTTCTTTTACTTTAGCCAATACTTTTGCTTCCAACTCTGAAGACAATGCCACTGCTGTTGTAACTTTGGCAACCTGTATACCTTGTTCTTCATTATAAAGTTTCACATAGCTTTTGGCAACATCGCCCAATAAAGCGATACGTTGATTCGCTATCAAGACACCAACTAGGTTCTTGGTAACATCTGTTTGATTACTAAAAACTTTTAGCAATACTTGCTTTTTATCTTCTGCTTTTATTACCGGACTCGTTAGCATATTACGAAGCTCTTCGCTTCCTTCAATAGTAGCTTGAACGGATTGCATGTCACCAAACAAAACGTTTTCTGTTTTAGTTTCACTTGCATGTTGCAAGGCTGCTTTGGCGTATCGTATGGCTGCTCTGCTCATCTTATTACTAGTTTAAAGTAGCGTCACTTAACATTTCGTCAACCAACTCTAATTGCTCATTTTTAGAAGACAATTCTTTTTTTACAACTTTTTCAGCAATTTGAACTGAAAGTTCTGCTACGTGGCTTTTCAATTCGGCCATAGCTGATTTCTTTTCGCTTTCAATAGCTGTTTGTGCTTGCGTAATCATTTTGTTGGCTTCAGCTTGAGCTTCTTCCTTAGCATCTGAAATCATTTTTGTTTTGATTTCGCGTGCTTCTTTCATCATGCTATCACGTTCGTTTCTGGCTTCTTGAAGCAGTTTTTCATTATCTGCTTTAAGGTTTGCCATTTCAAGCTTTGCTTTTTCAGCTGAATCCAATGCATTTTTAATGCCCTCTTCACGATCATTAACCGCGCTTAAAATTGGTCCCCAAGCAAACTTTCGAAGCAACAGTATTAAAGCAACAAAAATAAGTATTTGCCAAAAAAACAGTCCAAATGAAAATTGTTCTAATAATTTTTCCATTATCTAAAATTTCAAAAAAATAATTTTTAATTTTTAATAACACAGTCGCTGTAACCAACCGTTACAGCCACTGTGTATGTAATTTATGCTGCGAATAAAGCAGCGAATCCGATACCTTCAATAAGCGCCGCTGCAATAAGCATTGCTGTTTGAATTTTACCAGAAGCTTCTGGTTGACGTGCAATCGCTTCCATAGCTTGACCACCGATTCTACCGATACCAAGACCAGCTCCGATTACAATTAAACCTGCTCCTACAATTGTTGGGATTTCCATAATATATATAATTAAAAATTAAACGTTCAACTTAATGTGATTCTTCGTTTGCCATACCAAAGTACAGTGCCGATAACATTGTAAATATATAAGCCTGTAAGGCTGCTACTAATAATTCTAATATCGCCAATCCAAATGCTAACCCGAAAGAAAGTGAACTTCCTAACCAGCTTTTAAATATAAACATCAATGCGATAATACTCATTAACACTACGTGTCCTGCAGTCATGTTTGCATATAATCGAATCATTAATGAGAATGGTTTAATAAACACTCCAAGTAATTCGATTGGTGCCAATACAATTCGCATTAATTTAGGCACTCCAGGCATCCAGAAAATGTGTGCCCAATAATTTTTATTTGCTGTAAATGTGGTGATTAAAAACGTAATTAAAGCCAAACCAAAGGTTACTGCAATATTACCAGTAACATTCACTCCTAATGGAGTCATCCCTAGTAAGTTTAAAAACCATATAAAGAAGAATATAGTTAACAAGAAGCTCATATACTTTTTATACTTCTTCTCTCCTATATTAGGTATGGCTATTTCGTCTCTAACGAACAAAACTAGTGGCTCAAGGAAACGACCCACCCCTTTTGGAATGCCTCTATTTTTCTTATACGATTTTGCAAGCGTACGAAACAAGAAAAACATAAGTATTGAAACCAATAACATAGTTACTACGTTTTTGGTAATAGAAAAATCTAGTGGTTTACCATTGGTAGCATGACCTTCCTCGTCATAATTTATATCACCCGCAGCATTGGTTTTATATATTTTTGAATGATATAATTTGTAATAATCTCCGTCTACCTCAGCAACTGTATTACCGTGGTTAAACTTTGAAGAAGAGAATACTTTTAATCCATCGTCAAAAAGAATAACAGGCAATGGAAAGCCATAATACTTTCCTGCTTCTTCATCAGAGAAGAACGTAAAATCGTAAGAGTCTAACAGGTGATGATTAATATACTCCTGTATCTCAGATTTTTTATCGCTGTCTTCTTGCTCGGTAAGCTCGTGGGTTTGAAGGTTTTCTTCAACATCTTGAGCATAGGCTGTAGTAAAACCTAATAAAACTACTACTACAAATAAAATCTTAACTATAAATGGCTTTTGCATAATACACAAATAGTGATGTCCTTAAAATCGGTGCAAAAATACAGTTATATATTTTATTGTAAAAACAATTTTAAGTCTTTTTTTAAAGTTATAAAACAGTCAATATACTTGATTATTAAGCTGTTTGGAAAGATACATTACTTCTAGGGCTAAACAGACGGCGTATGGGATGAAAAATGTAACAAATTCAATAGTCTGCATGCTTGCGTCGGCATTATATGCCGGATAGAAAATAAGGAAGAATACGAGGAATTTTAATCCGCTTCCTGCCATAAAAATAAAACCCGACTGAGCCGATTTCTTTTTTAATGACCGCTGAATAACCATCAAAATAGTAGCTGCCATAACAAAATTTACAACATAAGACAGTACAATTTGATGTGCAAAAAGGGGCTTTTCTAATGTGCTTAATAGTGCGAGATGGATACCAAAAGTAACAACCAATACAGCAGCCAGAATTCCTAAAAATCTAACGGTTTTCGCCATTGTCTATTTATTCAACCTATTCGTCTGTTGCACTACTAAATAAAGGGAAAGGCCTACTCCTAATAGTGTTCCAATAATCACGTACAGTTTATTACCGTCATTATATTCGGCATCAAGCCATAGACCTCCCTGAACAAAAAGATAGATAACCACGCCCATTTCAATCGCGATAGCACTGAGCACTGCCCACCGTCTTAAGCCATTATTTTTATTATCGCCCACAGTTATTTAAGGGGTTCTGAAGATTTTTTGGCACGCTGTTGCCTATGGTAAGGACTCGGCTTTGATGCCGGATCTTCTTTAAGCTTTGATTCAGTTTTAGGTTGGGTGTCTTTTTTAGATCCTTTCATTACACATGAAGCATTAAAAGTGGCTCCTGGCTCTACAGCTAATTTTCCCGCGACTACTTCACCCTCAATAGTAGCAGTAGATTTTAATGATAATGTTCCTGAAACATCTAGATTACCTTCAAACTTTCCTTCAATATCGGCATTTTCACAAGTTAGGGTTCCATTAATATAACCACTTTTACCCAACACCACTTTTGAAGGAGTTTTAATAGTGCCTTTTACGGTTCCATCTATTCTAAAAAAGCCTTGTGAAACCACATCACCTTCTAGTGTTGTGCCTTCATTAATTCGGTTTTGTCCGCTACTGGGCTCTTGTCCGGTTCGTTCTTTTTTTTCTGAAAACATAGGTCTGGGTTTTTAGGTTTGTCTTTACTATTCTACAGGTTCTTTTTCAGTATTTAAATAAGCATCCAAATTTTTATGAATCTGAATAATCTTGTAGTTAGGCGTTGAAATTTCAAAAGAAGGTTTCTTTATTTTAAACTCTTTGTTTTCTTTTAAAACCTGTGCAAAATTACGTCCGCCTGTTTTGGTATTTAAACCATGGATTACAACCAATTTGGTTTCTGGGGTATAATAATCCAGTGAAGCACTCATATTAGTATATCGATAGGCGTCAATGGCTTCAACTAATTTGTCTTTTAATTCTTGTGCAGCTTCGGTTTCAGTACTGTCAAACTTATAAACTACTTTCCACTTCTTAGCTTCTTCATCGGGTACAAAGTCGCTGGATTCTATAGTACGTAAGGTCTTTCCGTAAATAAATTCAGCTTGTTCCCCTTCTTCGGAATTTGGATAATTTAATGCTATAAAATTTAAAGCTTTTTTATACGCTTCAAATCCTTGCTGACGACCAATTGCCGTAGCTTTTAATATTTCAAATTTAGGAACAATTTCCGTTCCAGTGTATTGCGAAATATAATTATCGCTTTGTTCAATTACATATTCGTATTTTGAAGCTTCAAAATCTTTATACAATTGCTTGTACTTAAATTCTGGACTAGACTCGTCGGTTGCCAACGCAGTATTCGGGTTGCGCAATATTTCAGCATAACGCGAATCTGGGTGGTTGGTTATAATGTCATTTTTATATTTGCTTGCTAACGACTCGTTTTCCTGTTCGTTATAAATTTTATACAAATTATATTTAGAGGGAAGAATTAATCGTTCTTCTGGGTTGAAGGTTAATAATTTTTCAAGCCGTTCGATTGCAAGACCGTTTTCTTTAAATTTTTCTTTGTAGATGAGTCCTAATTGATAATAAGCAAAGTCTCTATCGCCAACCAAGCTATCTATTACTTTTTGATCGGTTGGAATTTCTGCAATATAAGTTTGTGGATCAAAACGCTTGTTCCCTGTAATAACTTCAACTGGTTTAATTTCTTCTTCGGTTATTAATGACGTTTGTTTTTCAGAACGTCTCCAATTGTCTTCCAGTTCTCGATCCCCCCAAACTTTTTGGAACTGCTGTTTTCCATACGCTACCGTGGTTGAGTTGTAAAAATAAAAGGTACTGTTGTTTTCATTAGGTCCACCAGGTCCGGCATTTTTGGTATAAAACTCGTTATTAGCAATACTTTGCTGTTGTTTTACTTGAGCAATGGAATCGGCAATCGCTTTTTCTTTCAATTTGGCAGTGTAATCTGTAAAATACGCCAATTGTTCGGCTTCGCTCATATTGGCAAAACGGATGATACTATCATTTTCTGTGGCGATGTCTTCGTATTTTATTACATCGTCCAAGTTTTCACGCTTCTTAGTAATACGTCGGTGTTTTTTTGTGTTAACCTCAAGATTTGTTAACGTACTATCATAATACGCTCCTGCTGTTTTATAATTAGTCGCATCAAAATTGATAATCGCCAGCGTTTCGTAATTCTTGGACTGAAGGATTTTATCTGGTGAGTTTTCCTTGATAGATTTATTGTAGTACCCAACAGCGGTTTGGATGCTATCTAAATTGTAATAGTATTCACCAATCTGGTTGTAGATTTTATCTAAAAACGGACGGTTTTCACGGTTTTCGGCTAGTTCATTCAATAATTCTAAAAAAGCTGTTTTGTCTTCGTTATCATAATCAAAATTCCTCGCTTTGGCTATGTAAGCGTTAATCATATACACTCGTGGTGATTTCCGATTAAGTTCAATCACCTGATCAAAGGCCATATTGGCGCTATCACGCTCGCCTATACGGTTATAAAGTTGTCCTTTAATATAGTTGTAACGTCCTTTTAGCTCATTTTTTTGTACGTTTTCCGAAGCTATTTTCATATACGGTAACGCTTCAGCAATCGAATCCATTTTAACGTAAGCTTCAGCCATGATGGCTGCAACGTCTGCTAACTCCTCTTCATCCATTTCTATCTTCTCTCGCTCGACATCTTCCAATAGTTCTTGCAAGCTTTCTAACGCTACTTCTTCATTGTCTAATCTAATATTTGCTTTTGCTTTCCACACATTGGCATTGGTAATATTATTACTAGTTGGGTAGCGATCTAGTATAAAGTTAAAAGCATCTAAGGAAGGAATAAAACGTCCATCGAAATAACGAGACTTGCCAAGCAACATATATGCTTCGTCTGTTTGTGGATTGTGTTCCTTGTTGTTTACATACACTGAATGCTTTTGAATAGCTTTCGCAGCTTTCTCTTCAGCACGGTTAAAGTTCGGATTTTTAGATTCTCCAGGTAAAGTTGAATTTTCATCAAGGTCGAGACGCTCAACAGGTAGAATTTCCCAATAGTTATCACGGTAGCCTGTGGCCAATTCTTCTTTGCCGTCTTCAAAAGCTAAATTTCCGTTGTACAACGCATTGTATTCTGCGGTTACTGCGTGATAATTACGACTTAAAAAAGTGTTCTTTTTTCGTGAACAAGCTGCTAAAACAATAACAGCCAATAAAAAGAGAGTAGTTTTATATATGCCTTTCAAAATTATGTCAATTTATTATAATACTGTAACTTAAAAGCGTTGCTTTTAGTATGTAAAAGCAAGAAATAAGCTGTAAAAATAAGGTTCTTTTTGGTTTCTGTAGGCTTATAACGTTAAAAATTGGTTGTAATTGGCTTATTTCTATTCTTTAAAATATTTTCCTTTGTAAATTTGCAAAAAATTGAAATCTATGAGTGGCTTCTATTCGCTACCCGTTTCCGAAGTAAACAAGGAAACCCCTAACGCTGTATCGATTACTTTTACTATACCCGAAGACTTAAAAGAGATGTTTTCTTTTAAAGCTGGGCAGTATATAACTATAAAACATACAATTAATGGAACTGAGTTGCGCCGAGCGTACTCCATTTGTTGTGCACCAGACAGCGGCAAGCTGAAAGTAGGTGTGAAAAAAGTGGAAAAGGGACTTTTCTCTGTCTTTGCCAACACCAAGCTAAAAGTAGGCGATACGTTGGAAGTATTTCCACCAGAAGGAAAGTTTGTTTTTGACCCCAAGGATGAAGAAATTGGTGAAATTTCAGATCATTACGCTGCTTTTGTCGCTGGAAGTGGAATTACTCCTGTACTTTCCATTGTAAAAACTATTTTAAATGAAGTGCCAGACAGTACCTTTTTATTGGTATATGGAAACCAATCGCTTTCTGAAACTATGTTTCATTCCGAAATATTAGAACTTCAAAAAAAATATAAAGACCGTTTATTTGTTGAATTTATTTACAGTCGCAAGCTGGAAAGTGACGCGTTATTTGGTCGTATTGAACGTTCTACCATCAACCTATTACTTAAAAATAAATTTAAGGACCGCACCTTTAACTCTTTTTATCTGTGCGGGCCCGAACCAATGATTGATGAAGTTTCTTCTACTTTGAAACAGAACGGTATCAATGAAAAACAGATTCTTTTTGAACTATTCAACACCGCAGAAAAAGGACTGCTGACCAAAAAACACGATGGTGATACCAAAGTAACTATTACTTTGGATGACGAAGTGGAAACCTTTTCTATGCCGCAGAAAAAATCGGTGCTCGAAGCAGCATTGGATCACGATTTAGATCCGCCGTATTCGTGTCAAGGTGGAATTTGTAGTACATGTATTGCAAGAATTACGGAAGGAAAAGCCGAAATGCGTAAAAATCAAATTTTGACCGATGATGAAATAGCCGACGGATTGATTTTAACCTGTCAAGCGCATCCTACCACCGAAACATTGTCTGTGGATTATGATGATGTGTAGCTTCGGCTTCGCTCAGTTGTTACCAGAAAAAGTTTAATGTTTTAATTCTACTGAGTTAAAAAAGTTTAAAAATAGCTTCAACAATCGTTTTTGGTGAGATGGTTTTTATTGCCTTTTCATATCCTTCAGGAAATTTGTTTCCATAAATTGAAGTAGGAATCAATGGAAATTGCTCTCTGTCTGCTGTCAACTGATTTACAGTGGGCTGATTGAACGGTACAAAACCCGCAAATGGATGTGTTACCCCCCAAAGTGTAATAACTGGAATACCAAACATCGCTGCTAAATGACCGTTTCCGCTGTCCATTGAGAGCATTCCGTCCAAGTTTGAAATTAACGCTAGTTCTTCTTCAAAAGTCAATTGTCCGGCGATATTGGTTACTTGTGTAAAATCTGAAGCCAACTGATTTAAAAGCTCTTCTTCTTTTTTGCCACCACCAAATAGGAATATTTTAAATTTTTCAGTTTTATGTAATTCTGAAATTACCTCTTTCATTAATTCCAACGGATACATTTTACTTTCGTGAGCTGCAAAAGGTGCGATCCCAATAGCTTTTTTTGTGTGTTTTCCTATCAAACTGTGCAACCTCTTATTAAGTTGTTGCCTTTCGGGAAACGTATGGTTGGAAAGGTCTAATGGAAAACCTAGTTTTTCAAAAACATCAACATAGCGTTGGTGCGTTGTTTTTAACTGAGAAAATTCTTTGTTTTCAGAAGCAGTGAGTTGTCTTTTTTCTTCTCTACCTTTATCAATAGTAGCTGTTTGTATTCCTTGTACCCGTAAATAATTAGAGATTATTTTTGAGCGAATTACATTATGCAAATCTGCGATTGCGTCTATTCCATTAGATTTTGCTTCATTGGCCAGTTTCAACAACCCAAAACCTTTGTGTATTCCATAAACATCAGCCTCTAAAAATTCTACAGTAGATATAGATTTGAAAAAAGGCTTAAAGTGCTTTTTTGAAACAACCGTAAGTTTCACTTGTGGGTATGTTTTGGCAAAAACCTGTAATACTGGGACAGTCATAGCCACGTCACCCATTGCGGACAGACGGATTACAAGGATGTGAAAAGGTTTGGGCATTGTTTGTTTTGACTTTGATGCCGGGGCTTCGATATAATTTAATTCCTTGATGTGCCATCACGGAATTAAATCACTCAGCCACCTTAAATTCAGCAATCTGAATACTTTTTAATTCAAATTATTTTTCACCTCGAAGTACTGGATTCAGCTCATCGTCGTTGTACATTTTCATCTGCTTATAGACTTTCATATACTTATCGCCATTTGCGATATCGTCCAGCAATTGATTAATGGCTGTACTTAAGTCTACTCGCTGTTCTAATAATACATCCAGCTTTGCTTTACAAGCCATTTGGTGCTTTTGAGAAGCGTCTTCTCGATTGGCTTCTTCATTCATGTGATAAACTTTCAATGCCAATATGGATAAACGGTCAATACCCCAAGCAGGACTCTCAGTGTTAATCCTAGCGTTGTCCTTCACTTTTACATCCTTGAACTTTTCTAGAAAATAGCTGTCAATATATTCTACCGTATCAGTACGGTCTTGATTAGAAGCATCAATTTTACGCTTTAATAATAAGGCTCCTGCAGGATCAATATTTGGGTCACGAATAATATCTTCGTAGTGCCACTGCACCGTATCGATCCAACATTTTCTATACAATAAATGTTCAATTAGATCCGAATCTTTATCATACGGATTGGTAAACGGCTGGTCCACCGTATCTATTTCGTGATATTTATTAATTACTTCTTGAAATATTTTGTTGGCTTTGTCGCTGAACATAGGTTTTATTTTTTAAATCGGTGGTTTTGGTACAAATTTACAAAATGCTAAGGCATTTTCCTGTGTTATTTTATAGCTTCACCATTCCAGATACTTACAAGTTCTTCGAGACCTTGTAGGATAGATCAATTGGTCCTTTACTACTATTTTGTTTTAAAGTTTTGTTCCAAGGTGGTTGAGTAATTTCAAAAAACCCTGTAGATTTTTTGAAATTGTATCGAAACCTTATTTTTTCTCCAATATATGCAAATACTCAACTGTCATACTGGCTTTATGGTTTCTATTTTCGGTTTTATCTGCTTTAAAACGTTGATATTCTTTTGTTTCCAGACTATATTCTCCGAAGCGTTTCATAATTGTTTCTACATCGTCTCGGCTCATTAATCCTTCGTTGTTATAACTTAAAAAGATGAATTTAAATTGTGCATTTTCAATCAATTCGGTGAACGATTGTAGCACTTCCCCTTTTTTACAATAATCACTTTTATAATACTCCCGTAGCCCCGTTTTTCCTTTAGGCACAAAGGTATCATATTTTGCAATAGTATTGAGTAGGTGGTAGTTTGCACCGTATTGCCGGGCGTTATACGGCGGATCTAAATATAAAATATCACCTTCAATTTCCTTAATCAATTCGTTGCTGTCTTTTTTAAATACTTGATGTGAACCTTCTGTTTTCTGAAACATTGCCGGTTTAATCACCATTGTTTTTGCGGCAGAAGTTTTTATTTTTTTCAAGAATGCACCGTAAACCGAAGCCGTATTCGCCACCTTATCGGCACTTTCCAGCAACGAAGCCAAAAGAAAGTAATATTGGTTTTCGTCTATTTCTGAAGCATTGCACCAAACTTCAATTTGCTGGCGAGCAGCATCTATTTTTTGTCCATTTTCTGAAGTAAAATACAACCGTCCAGCTTTTCCTCCTTCTGAATAATTATCGAAAATAAATCCTTTTTGACCTTTCAGGTTATTTAATTTGGTGATTGCTTCTTCAGAGCTTAATTCAGCATGGTTTTCTATATAATTCCTATTCAACACATAACTGTAAAACTCCACATCGTTGGCGATTACTTGTTTTACGTGATTTTTAAACGTTCTACCTACAATCCCAGTTCCCGCAAAAAGATCGCAAAATACTTTTTCGGACAAATTGTTTCCGCAGACAGAAGTGACAGCATCGAAAATAAAGGAGGATAATTTGTGTTTGGAGCCTATGTAATTCATTTTGTTACCCAAATAATTGCGCTTAACGCTTGTGAATTGTCTGCAAAAGTAAGGGAATGCAGCTTGTTAGGGTTAAAATTTGAAACATATTTTTCTACTTCAGATTTAAGTAGTGAGAGGTTAGCTTTCAGTTTCCAATGTTCTCCATGTTCATCAAAAACCAAAATAAATAATCTGTTTTTTAAGTGATGTCGCTGCTGCGTACTTTGGTTATCGTACAACCATGCAATCAATTCTTCTTCATTTTTTTTCGCATACGTCAAAGGCTTTTTAAACTGTTTGGGAAAAACAGTGGTTTTATGATCAAATGGAATATTGTGGATTGTAAAATCGACCAAACGATTTTTTGGGTTTTTAGATGGGTTTACTTCAGGCAAGCTTGTAAAAATATGTTCAACTGCTGTTGCACTCCAAAAGTTGTACCAGCGGTTTATGGTGTAATTAAAAAGATCGCGTTTATTCAACTTATGTTTTTCAAGTATTGTGGCCATTTGCGGCATTAAGGCTTCCCACGTTTTCGTGGTATAAATAAAGTTGGTGTAATTATCCCAAAGATTGTTTTGTTTACGGCCCCATACATATGGGTATTGCAAACGTTTTTGCAATTCGAATTCCAAAGTTTTTAGATTGATCGATTTCATATAAACAACAATACAATCGGTACTAGTACAACAAGCCAAAGCAATCCTTCTTTAAAACGAGCTTCCTGAACGTTTTCAATATAATTGGTTACAATAACAGATAACGGCGCGATGATGAAGAACAATTCAGCCCCTGTTTTTTGGGGACTAAAAAGTGCTATGACCATACAAATAGCCAAGGTTATAAGCAATAAAATAGCATTCGGCTTTTCTTTTTTTGACAGGGAAGCGATTTTTATTAGCCTAAACGGCAACGCCCAGATTAAAAACGTCGCCATAATAGCAGCCGGAAGTAATATCTTAATGTTGTTGTATGCAGAGAAATTTAAACTCACAGAAGGAATCCACTCAATTATCCATAAAAATGAATCGTCAACCATTAAATGAAACGATGTTGACAAAATAAATATAGTAATAAAGCCAATAAAGGGGATAATAAAAAGCTTGTGGTTAATTTCTGGTTTTTGTAGGATTGAAAAAAACAATGGTATAAAAAACAAAATACTCCAAAAATAGAACATGGTTGCAACGGTTATCCAAAGCGAGGCATCAAGAATTTTCCGCTCGGTATTTTTTTCCGAAGAAAGGCTTGCTAACCTTCTAAACGCCATTAACAGAAATACATTAGCAAGTAATATGTTTCGATCCAGAAAAATGACAGGTAGCGTTATCAAAAAACACGTAAACAATAATACAGTATAGGTGTTCTTGTAGGTAAGATCGTTTTTTCTAACAATAAAATCCAATAGAAAAATAGCAAATATAGCCCAGCCAATAAAAAACAAGCTAATAAGCAGTTGAGAAAAATCTAGTGGATTTTTAACTTGTACCAAAGCCCCGAAAACATAGCCCAAAAAAATGACCATTCCGAAGATTACGAAATTAATAGGCTTAGATTTTCCAAAAAAACTTGTAAGCATAGCGGGTATTATCTATTTTTGCGGTATAAATATACAGATATGGAATTGAAAGATTTGTTTTACGGTATTGCAGATTTATTTGAAAATGTACTTTTTATACCATACGATGCACTACGCAGCTTAGAATTGGATAGCTGGTGGTTGGCTAATGCAATGAGCTGGATATTTATTATTATTGGTTTTGTTGCCTTTTTCTATTGGATGAAGCAACTTAAAATATTTAATAATAATGACGAAGAAGATCGTTCATCTACTTCACATTCTTACTTAGGATAAAGGTTTAGCTTAAATCGAAACCAATATCGGTTCGAAAGTACATCCTGTCAAAAGATAGTTTTTCTATGTTTTGGTAGGATTTTTTTAGTGCCTTTTTGTAATCTTCGTCTAGTGAAGTAACTGCTAACACTCTTCCGCCATTAGTAAGTATTTTTCCATCTTTTATTGTCGTTCCTGCATGAAAGACTATAGCGTCTTGTATTGCATTAATTCCCTTTATTTCTTTTCCTTTTTCATACGCTTCAGGATATCCTCCAGAAACCGTCATTACTGTCGTAGCGGCACGATTGTCTATTTCTAAGTCTATCGTATTTAATTTTTGCTGAAAAGTTGCTTGTAATAATTTCCCTAAATCGGTTTTAATTCTTGGGAGTACCACTTCAGTTTCTGGATCGCCCATTCGCACGTTGTATTCTATCACATACGGTTCGTTATTAACCTTAATCAATCCAATGAAAACAAACCCCTTGTAATTAATTTTTTCTTTCTGAAGTCCTTCAACCGTAGGTTTTACAATTCGTTCTTCAATTTTTTGCATTAGAGATTCGTCAACAAAAGGAACAGGTGAGATAGCACCCATACCACCAGTGTTCAAGCCTTTGTCGCCTTCGCCAATACGTTTGTAATCTTTAGCGGTTGGCAATATTTTATAGTTTTTACCGTCGGTCAATACAAAAACGCTCAACTCGATTCCGTCTAGAAATTCTTCAATAACAACAGTACTACTCGCTTCGCCAAATTTTCCGCTCAACATATTCTCCAATTCGGTTTTTGCTTCTTCAATATCTTCCAATATCAACACCCCTTTTCCGGCTGCCAAACCATCTGCTTTTAATACATACGGTGGTTGTAGTGTTTCCAAAAACGCTTTTCCGGCTTGCAACGATTTTTTTGTAAAGCTTTCGTACGCTGCGGTCGGGATGTTGTGCATCGCCATAAACTCTTTTGCACGTTCTTTACTGCCTTCTAACAAAGCGCCTCGTTCTGAAGGACCTATAAGCATCACGTCTTTTAAGGTTTCAGAAGCAGAAAAATAATCTGCTATTCCTTGTACCAACGGGTCTTCTGGCCCCACGACAACCATCTCAATATTATGGTTTACAACCGCTTTTTCAATCGCTTTAAAATCAGTTACATTTAAATCTAGATTTTGTGCAATAGCTTCGGTTCCGGCATTTCCGGGCGCTACAAACAATGTATCGCAGAGTTCACTTTTTTTAAGTTGATAGGCAAATGTATGTTCGCGGCCACCAGAGCCCAATATTAAGATGTTCATGAGAAAGATTTTTTTCGACTTCAAAAATAATTGTTTGTAACTTGAAGCCCTAATTTTTTAGGTTGAATTTATTTGAAACTACATTACGGTTAAAGGGTTTTCCTATTCAGGAAGCAAAAAAGCGGTTAGCGGAAATACAAAAGATTCCGACAACCGATTATGAAACTTATGTCATGGATAGCCGACAAAAAGTGTTCGACTATCATTTGCGAGAGAATCCGTTCTATCAATCTTTTATTGGCAACAAGACCATTAAAAAATGGGAAGACGTTCCGGTTTTGACCAAAAGCGACTTACAAACCCCTTTAAAGCAGCGGCTTTCGAACGGTTTTTCAAATAAAAATAGTTATACCAGTAAAACTTCGGGGTCTAGCGGAACACCATTGTTTTTTGCAAAAGACAAATTTTGTCACGCCATGACTTGGGCGGTAATTATTAACCGTTTTGGATGGCATGGAGTTGATTTGGACGCTTCACTCCAAGCTCGTTTTTATGGTATTCCGTTAGATTTTAAAGGTTACCAAAAAGAACGATTAAAAGACAAGCTGAGCAATCGATACCGGTTCCCAATTTTTGATCTTTCGGAAGAAAAATTAGAGGAGTTTTTATCTGTTTTCAGAAGAAAAAAATTCGATTATATCAACGGACATACAAGCTCTATTGTTTTGTTTGCAAAATATCTTCAGAAAAAGAATTTGCTATTAAAATCTGTTTGTCCTACCTTAAAAAAGTGTATCGTTACTAGTGAAATGCTTTATGATACCGACAAAAAACTATTGGAAAAACAACTTGGTGTCCCAATTGTAAACGAATATGGGGCAAGTGAGCTTGATTTATTGGCTTTTACCAATGCTGAAGATGAATTTCAGGTAAACAATGAAACACTTTTTATTGAAATTTTAGATAAGAACAACCAAACTGTCAAGAGCGGAAATCCCGGTCGTATTGTTGTCACCTCATTATACAACAAAGCACATCCGTTTATACGGTATGATATTGGCGATATTGGAGTGCTAGACGAAACTTCTACCTTAAAAAAGCCTATTTTAAAAAAGTTAATAGGTCGATCTAACGATACCGCTGTTTTAAAGGGGGGAAAAACCGTACCTGGTCATACTTTTTATTATGTTACAAAAAGCATCGTAGAAGAAGACGGAAACGTAAAAGAGTTTGTTGTAGAGCAGACCGCTTTAGACGCGTTCACTATCGTGTACGTTTCCGAAGTAGTACTTTCTGCAAAAGACCTAAAAAAGATTGAAGTAGCGCTTTCTAAATACATTGGAGCCGACCTCAACATAAATTATGAACGCTTAGAAGTACTAGATAGAAATAACCGTGGAAAATTGAAGCAGTTTATTTCTAAAATAGATAGGAGAAATGAGCCGTGATATTCTATTAATTACTAATTACTTTCCGCCTGAAAAAGGAGCAGCTCCCAACCGCATGCATACCTTGGCTAGTAACTTGACCAAAGCTAACTATAATGTTCATGTGGTCTGCCCAATGCCCAATTATCCCAAAGGAGCCATATTTAATGGTTTTGAAGGTAGTGTTTATAAAAAAGATTCAGAAGCTGTGGGGACCATTCACCGATTGTGGTTGTGGCCCAGCAACTCGGAAAACAAATTTATACGCTTGCTTTCTATGATTTCGTTTTCGGTGAGCCTTTCGTTGTTTTTTTTGTTTAAAAGAAGTCCGAAAAAAATATTTATACAATACTCTCCTGTTTTTGTTGGGTTTACTGCTATTTTTTGGTCGTGGCTATTCGGTAAAAAACGGTTTTTAAATGTTTCAGATCTTTGGCCTTTGGCCGGACTGGAAATGGGTTTGTTGAAAAAAGGGCTGTATTATTCCGTTTTGGAATTGATGGAGCGGTTTTGTTATAAAAAGTCCCATTTAATTGTGGGTCAATCTGAAGAAATCCTTGCGCACGTAGATACCAAGTGCAACACGCCTCTTTTTTTATACCGAAATATTCCGGATTTCAACCCTCCTTCTATCACTGAAATCGCTGTTAAAAAACCCATTACGCTCGTGTATGCAGGTTTATTAGGTGTCGCACAAGGATTGGTTGAAATTTGTAAAAAAATAGAACTGCCCAAACATATTGAGCTCCATATTTATGGTGCCGGACCAGAGGAAAAACTAATTTCAAAAATCAACAAAGAGAACATTTTTTATCACGGCGAAGTAGAACGAACCGTACTGCATAAAACATTGCAGCAATATGATATAGCTTTTATACCGCTGACAAATAGAATTTATGGCTCGGTACCTTCAAAGTTGTTTGAATATACTCGCTTGGGACTTCCTGTAGCTTATTTTGCCGGTGGTGAAGGAGGAACGTTGGTAGAAACCCATAAACTAGGTTGGAACATACCAGTTTCAGATTTTAATGCTTTTCAGCATTTTATTTCTGAATTAACTATACTAGAATTAGAGCGGTTTAATAAAGAAAAGGTACAAGAAAAAGCAATTGATGCATTTAATTTTCAGAAACAGTTTGATAAGCTTACAAAAGCAGTAAGCGAACTTTAATATGCTTTCTTATCTCCTTTAATAGCGTTGTAGATAGTTTGAAACACAATTTTAATATCCAAAAATAGCGACCAGTTTTCTAGATAGAAAATATCGTACTTAACGCGGTTAATGATATCATTTTCGGTTTCCACTTCCCCGCGGTAACCACTTACCTGAGCTAAACCTGTGATGCCAGGTTTAATAAAATGGCGTACCATAAACTTATCAATCCTCCCAGCATACATATGCGTATGGCTTACCATGTGTGGTCTTGGCCCTGCAACGGACATATCGCCTTTTAGTACGTTTATAAACTGAGGTAGTTCGTCTATACTAGTTTTACGTATAATCCTACCAACATTGGTTACTCTTGCATCACCTTTACTTATTTGATGCAGGTTTGCCATTGGATTGGGCTTCATGGACCTAAACTTATAACAGAAAAATTCTTTGTAATCTAGCCCGTTTCTTTTTTGTTTGAAAAATACAGGACCTTTTGATTCTAGTTTTATAAGTATAGCTAATATAGGAGTTAACCAAGAAAGAACTCCAACTATTACAAGTAGCGACAAGATGATATCAAAACTCCTTTTTATAAATTGATTAAAAGGCTCGTCCATAGGTATTTTACGCAATGATAAAATGGGTAAGACTCCATAATAACTAAAATCTAGTTTTTTACTATAAATTTCTTTATTATCTGGTAAAAACTTCAGTGTTTTAAGATTATTATCTACATAATCAATTAACTGAATAAGATCTGTATTATTTACTTCGGCTACTGAGGAGTATATTTCATCTATATTATTATCGGTAATATATTGGATGCAATCTTCAATTGTCGTTTTTTGGGGTCCTTTTAAATTGAATGTCTTGTCGAGGTGATATCCATATTCTGGATTATCTGAAAAGAATTTACGCAACTGATCCGTTTTTTTGTTTAATCCAATAATTACAACTTTCCTTTTGTTCCCACCAGTTAATAGCCTATACCTTTTAAGTAAAAAATAAATAGTGAATTTTACAACCGTTATACACGCCATTACCAAAAGCACATAATTTACTACAGCAATAGCACTTTTATTTTCGGTGTTGAAAATACCGAAGTAAGCAAACACAATCAATAGGAAAATGATAAGCTGTTTGCCTATCAACGACATAATTTTCGAAACATGAGTGAAGCGATATATTTCGTAAAAGCTAGACTTTAACGAAAGGATAACCCACCCCATGGTTACAAACGCAATAAAGTTGATGATATCGTAAGTTTCAGAAAAGAAATAAAGCGCCCATAGATGAATGATTAACAGATCAATCACATAGGTTACTGGCCTTAAATAGCCCGAATATCTTCCACTTTTAAAAATCATCATTACTTTCTAATGTGTTCTGAAAAATCTTTATGTTCACTTTTCAATAATTCTTCTTTTGAAAACTCCTTAAAATATTCATAAGTTGTTTTCAACCCTTTTTTTCTAGATATTTTAGGTTCCCAACCCAATATGTCTTTTGCTTTTGTAATATCTGGTTGCCGTTGCATGGGGTCATCTTTTGGCAAGGATTTGAACACAATTTTCTGTTGAGTTCCGGTTAATTTTATAATTTCTTCGGCAAAATCTAAAATACTTATTTCATGCGGGTTACCAATATTAACTGGCAACGAATAATCACTCATTAATAATTTAAAAAGCCCTTCTACCTGATCATCCACATAACAAAAGGAACGGGTTTGCGAGCCATCGCCAAATACAGTTAAATCTTCACCCCGCAGCGCTTGCCCTAAAAATGCTGGAATAACACGACCATCGTTCAATCGCATTCTGGGACCGTAAGTATTAAAAATACGGGCAATTCTAGTTTCCAGACCATGAAACCGATGATAGGCCATGGTAATGGATTCCTGAAAACGTTTTGCTTCATCATAAACGCCCCTAGGGCCAATGGTATTTACATTTCCGTAGTATTCCTCATTTTGAGGGTGTACTAACGGATCTCCATAAACTTCGGAAGTGGAGGCTATTAAAATGCGGGCATTTTTTTCTTTAGCCAAACCAAGTAGGTTATGTGTACCGAGTGATCCCACTTTTAAGGTTTGAATTGGAATTTTTAAATAATCTATTGGACTAGCCGGGGACGCAAAATGTAAAATGTAATCTACCTTCCCCGGAACGTGTACAAACTTGGTAACATCGTGGTGGTAAAAATGGAAGTTTTTATTTTGAAAAAGATGTTCAATATTTTTTAAATCACCGGTAATAAGGTTGTCCATACCTATTACTTCAAATTCTTCTGCAATAAATCGATCGCATAGATGAGAGCCCAAAAAACCTGCGGCACCGGTAATTAATATCTTTTTTTTCATTTTTTAATTTCTTCCTATTGAAACGTACTTAAACCCTTCTTTCTTTACATCATCAACATTGTAAAGGTTTCTGCCGTCAAAAATTGTTGGGTTTTTCAACTCTTTTTTTATTCTACTGAAATCTGGCGTTCTGAAAATACTCCATTCGGTGCAAATTAATAATACTTCGGCTCCTTCTAAAGCTTGGTACATCGAATCTGCATAGTTTAGTTTATCTCCAAATTGCTTTTTAATGTTTGGTATTGCTTCAGGATCGAAAACAGTTAGTTTAGCGCCTTTTTTAAGCAGTCCATTCATCATATCGATAGCTGGTGCTTCGCGAACATCATCTGTTTCGGGTTTAAAAGCCAAGCCCCAAATAGCGATTTGCTTTCCTTGTAAATCTCCTTTAAAATAATCTTCAATTTTTGGAAGCAGGATTGTTTTTTGATTTTTGTTTACTTCAATGACCGAATTCAAGATTTTAAAGTCATAATTTTCATTCTTTCCGGCTTTCTGAAGTGCTTTCACATCTTTTGGGAAACAAGACCCGCCATAGCCTATACCTGGGAATAAAAAACGTTTGCCAATACGGGAGTCGGTACCCATTCCTGCGCGTACTTTATCAACATCTGCCCCTACTTTTTCACAGTAGTTAGCGATTTCGTTCATAAATGTAATCTTTGTTGCCAAAAAAGAATTCGCTGCGTATTTGGTCAATTCTGCAGATTTTTCGTCCATTACAATAATGGGATTCCCAGAACGCACAAATGGCGCATACAGTTTTTGCATTAATTGAGTTGCTTTTTCACTACTAGACCCAATAACAATTCGTTCTGGCTTTAAAAAATCGTCTACTGCAAAACCTTCTCTTAAAAATTCTGGATTTGAAACTACATCAAAGTCACAGCTAGCGTTTTCGGCAATTACCGCTTTTACTTTTTCGGCTGTACCAACAGGAACGGTGCTTTTATCGACAATTACTTTATAGGTTTTTATTTTCTTTCCTATTTCTGAAGAAACATTTAAAACATAGGAAAGATCGGCAGAGCCATCTTCATCTTCGGGTGTAGGCAATGCTAAAAATACAATCTCACCGTGTTCCAACCCTTCATCTAAAGAAGTTGTAAACTTAAGGCGGTTGGCTTCAATATTACGTTCAAAAAGGACATCAAGATGCGGTTCATAAATAGGGACGTTGCCATTACGCATCGTATTGACCTTTTCTTTGTCAATATCTACACAAACTACTTCATTTCCAGTTTCGGCGAGGCAAGTTCCTGTAACGAGACCTACATAACCGGTTCCTACAACTGTTATTTTCATAATTTAATGTCTTAATTTTAAGAGTGCAAAAATACAATTTGCTAGCATTTTAACCCTCATTTATGGTATTGTTTTGCGCAACCATTTTATTGGATACTAACACAATAAGTATAAACCCAATATAATATGCTCCTATTTGCCTGTGGAATACATTTTCCACCATACAATAGGCTACCAATGAAAGTAATAAGGCAATGGGAAAATATTTTTTTCTTTTTTTTATGAATAGAGCAGTTATAAGAATACTAAATAATAGAAACCCTATTAATCCTGTACTAACATAAAAATCTAAAAATTGATTATGAGTATTGTACCTTTTATTTGTAAAATCTTGCTTTTTTTCGGAGTCTATTATGTTTTCATAACAAGAAACTAACCGGTCTTTGGTATTGTAAAATCCTATTCCTGTTAAGTTAACCCCTTCCTTTTTGGCTGTTTTCCACCCACATTCCCAAGTTTCTGAGCGGAGCTCCCATGTCATCGTGTTAGTTACCAAACTGGTCAAGATAGATGGTTCTTTATCATCTTTGTGTGTAAATCCTACATAAAATAGGGTTCCTAAAATTGCTATAAAAAGCACTAGAATTGGTATCCGAACTCGCTTTTTTGTACCATACAATTGGCGCAATAAAAGCAAGAACACTAACAATAATAAGGCGATTTTTGTACCTATCAAAAACAAGAACAGTATATTGATAATCATATTGGCCAAATAGTAACGGTTTTTAGGGTGGAACTTAGGCCGCATTAAACTATATGATACTAAGATGCTTAAAACAGATAACATCCCTAAATACAATCTATCTACTAACAACGCTTCAATTATCATAGGTGAGTCACCAAAATGAAAGTCGTTTAACGTATTGGTTAATATTACAATATTTACAACCGAAAAAATAATAGCGGCCACTGAAGAAAAGATGATAGCTTTTTTGATTTTGTTAAAATCATTTACAGGGATGTAAAGTAAAACTAACCCGACTGCTATTAGTACTTTTTTTATAATACTGAAATCTTCACCCAGGGTTCCTGATAGTGCCGCATTGACCAATAAATAACCGAAAAAGAAAAGTAAAATAAGAATAAGGGATTGGTCAATTTTTTTGAAATCGTCTTTCTTTACTATAAAAGGAAATACAATAACCAAAATACCTAGCAAGATATTGGGCAATGCCCGTACATAATCTTCAAATGGAATAGTTACAAATAGCAATAGATATACGTATGGATAAATTGCAGAAAGTAGAATTTTCATATACCTAAGTTACTATTTATATTAAAAGACGAAAGATAAAAAACAAAAATATAATAACCCTGTTCTAGTTACAAAATCATAGGCTCTAAGATGTTCATCTGTTAGTTAGAGTTCTAATCCTTCCCAAAAATTTTCTCTCTAAATACCAACATAATAAACTTGGTATTCCCTACTAAATAACGCTTCCACATTCGTTTGGGTTCTTGTAAAAAACGATAAAACCATTCTAATCCAGAGTTTTGCATCCATTTAGGGGCTCGTTTTGTTTTTCCCGAAATGACATCGAAGCTACCACCTACACCCATTACAAAGTTGACTTTTTTTAATATCTCCCGATTATTATAAAGGAAGTTTTCCTTTACGGGAGAAGAAATGGCCACAAACAACATCTGCGCCCCGCTATTGGCAATTTGTTGGGCGATTTGTTCTTCTTCTCCAGGTTTAAAGTATCCGTTTCTATACCCTGCTACAAGGTTTTTACTGTATTGTTCTTTGTATATTTCGGCAACTTCTTTAACCACTTCTTCTTTGGCGCCAAATAAGAATATTTTATAGCCTTTTTCGTGTGCCATGGCAACTAGATTTGCCATTAGGTCTATTCCTGCAACGCGTTCCTTTAATGGCTTGCCCAAAAATCGAGAGGCCCAAACTACTGCTTGTCCATCGGCATTTATTAAATCGGAGCTGTTTACGCTTTCGCGAAGCTGCAAATCCTTTTGCATAGAAACCAGCTTACCCGCATTGACCACCACGTGGTGAACTTGTTTTTCCTCTTCAATGTTTTTCGCCACCAATTGCAAAGTTTCTTGCATGGTAAGGTTGTGAATTTGGGTGTTGAGTAGGTTTTGTTTTTTAACCATGTTACAATTTAAAATTTCTGTTTAGGGTTTTTATTTAATTATATTGTTTTGAGTTATAAAATGAGCCAACTTCTCCCCAATATCATTTAGTCCAGTCTGATTATAATGAACAACGTCTTTCATCCAATTGCGCTCTATAAAATATTGCGTTTCATCGTAACCAATAAAAGTGTATTCATCTTCCATAGCCACTTCTTTTTGAGCATCGCGAACTATCGCATTACCTTGATCACAAACTTTACATGAAGTATGCCTACCTGTAGTAATGATTATAAAAGGCAATGTTTCTCCATAACGCTCTCTGTAATTTAAAATAAGGTTTCTTAATGATTGTTTATACTCGTTTTTCAATAGCCTGCCTCTACCAATAGCAGCCCCATCTGCCTCCCCTTGCGACCATATAATTGCACTTAGTTTAGTTTTCGATTTGACTGTAGCGGCGTCTATTTTAATAAAACTGTTTTTTAATAACTTACCATCAATACTCCAATTACCTAAATTATCCTCTTCTGCTTTTTTGTTGAGCGAACTACCTCCTTTTGCGCATTGTACAACAACAATACTTTTATTATTTAAAATAGCATAATTATAGGCTAGGGAAGGTATAAAACTTCCTGTTTTAGCTGGTTCAAAACCTAAATGCTCTTCCCCAACAGGATCTTCTAATTCTAATAGGGCATTTCTAGAGGACAAATATTGAAAACAAATACTATTGTATTTTACAGATTTTGAAAATTCTCCTACCCCCATAGCATTGCTTTGCCCAAGAATTGCAAAAAGATTTTTATCTAGAATTTCGTTTTCATCTTTATTACAACTATAGACAAAGAAGATAATTAATAATCCTATTAAGAGCTTCACTTTCTATATTTAATAAGTTTTGCGGGGACTCCTCCCACTATTGAAAAAGGTTCTACATCTTTTGTTACAACTGCTCCAGCTCCAACAATTGAGCTTTCTCCAATAGTGATACCCGGCATAATTATTACATTTCTTCCAATCCAGACATTATCTCCAATTATGGGCGGTGAAGAGTCGGTATCACCTTGATTAACGATTGGAATTTCTATATTACTATGATTATGTGTCGTACTTAAAATAGCAGTATTAGGTGCTATTAAAACGTAATTTCCAATATGGGCTGCCTGTATAAAAACGTTTTCGTTTATTCGACAGGAATGGCCTATTTTAATATTTTTTGCATTAGAAAGATAAATATTATTTTCAAATTTACTAGCAACAGTGTAGGGCATAATCTTAAGTACTTTTGAAACGTACCATAAACGAATCCTACTCAAAAAGCTCAATAGTCTAGAATGAGGAAGATGACATATAAAAAGGTAATAAAATATTAATTTTATTTTATGCATCATTTATAGCTGTTTTAATTTAGTGAATAACTGTTTTGAAACTTTTTCCGAACTGTATTCAAGTGCCGTATTACGAGCATTTTTCTGTAATAGATTTTTTTCTGAAACAGGTAAATTAAAGTATTCAATCAGTTTTTCGGTTAAATTTTCGTCATTATTTATATCAAATAAAAACCCATTTATACCGTTTTGTATATAGCTTGAGGGTCCTCCTATATTTCTAGCAAAAACTACTGATCCAGAACTCATTGCTTCCAACCCTACTAAACCAAGGCTCTCTGGCAACCTCGTTGGAAATATAAAAACATCTGCTTCCTGATATATTTTGACCAATCCCTCAACTTCCTGAAAACCTTTATAGTCAACTTTATTTGAGTATTTACTTATTTGAATTACTTTCATTAAATTTTCACGTTCATAACCATCGCCAGCAATAAGCGCACTTACATCTAACCCACTTTCATTCAATTTATTAAAAGCTTGAATAAAAGTTTCCCACCCTTTTCCTTTATCTATCCTAGAAACGAATGCTAATGTATAATTACCTTGTTTTTTATTAACATTGGGTTTAAACAAAGATGTGTTGACTCCTCCTGATGGATATATATAAAAATTTAAATCGTCAATACTGTATCTTTTCTGTACAATAGATTTGAAGTAACCCGAAGGAACAATGAGTAGATTTACTTTTTTTAAAGCCTTTTTTTGAATTCTATCAATAAAACTCCCTTTAGCAACTTTATTAATATCAGAGCCATGAAGATTTAATACAATCTTAGAATTAGTAAACCAAAAGTACCAATAAACTAAAGGAATATTATGTGTTAAGAAATGTATATATATAATATTATCCTTAGATGAAAATGAAGAGCAAATAGCTTTAAAATAATATATTAAATAGGAAAAAACCTTTTTTACCTTGGAATTTGATTTTCCTTTAATAACGACTTTCTTAGAAAACTGTACTCCGAGACTCTCAAGCTGTAAAACAGTTTTTTTAACAAACACGCCAAATAACGCATCTTTTTTGGAAGGATACATATTTGACAAAAGAATAATTTTCATGATAAACCGATGTGATTTTTTCTTTGTAATATTACTAAAACAGAAAGGAACAAAGCCATATTTGTATTAATAAAGAATTGCCCAACAACTATTGCAACAAAAATCATTGTATAAAGAAGGTACTTTGGAAAATTACTAAAAGACTTTATAACAATCTTATAATATAATGCACAATATAAAGCAAACCCGATAAGTCCAAACATTATCAACATATCAAAAAACGCATACTCAAAACTGAGAATATGTCCATATTTTCCACCAAACAGATAATTTAAAAAATTCCAATCATTTTTGTAATAGGCAAAAAGTTCCGTGAATTTTGTACTTCTCTTCGATGTAATAACAGCCCATATACCTTCATCTTCGTATAACTTATAAAAATTTAACATTGTTTTATCGATAATCTTTTTGAATAGTAAATAGACTAGTACAATTAAAATAGGTAAGATAACCAATGAGGCTAGAAAGTACTTTTTATTTATTTTCAATTTCTTTGTCCACAAACCAATCGAAAAAGCCAATAAAAAAAATAGCCAAGGAGCTTTCGTGCCTACCAGAACACAACAAAGGAAAGTAGTTGCCAAAAACAGTTTATACCTCGCTATCTGTTTTTTAAATGTTTGAATATATATAAATACAATCATCAAAAAATAAGAAGCATCTGACGATTTGTTAAGTATCCCTTTGTACCCAAACCTATAATAATAGGTTTTAAAGCTATTAATGTCAAAAATTGATCCAATTACCATACTAACTAAAACCAAGCCAATGACAAAAAGAAAAGCCTTTTGCAGGTTTTTTATCTTTTCTTCTGTATTTACTATTCTGTTGAAGCCAAAGATGAGTATAAAAATGTAGGTATAGTTAAAGAACATCCCTGTCATTCTCAAGGCTTCTATTTCAAATTGGGACAAAGTAAGTTGACCTATTAAAAAGAATAAAAACAACAGGCCTATTAATAATAAATATCTTCTATTCTCTTTAAATGAAACAATCAAAAAAAAGATGAGTAAACAAAATTTTGCTAAAAAGGAGGGGAAAAATTTTTGTGGAGAATAAAATAAAATTTGGGTTTGTACTACATCCATAAAAAAGACGAATACAAATAGTAATGCCGGTAGCTTATTTTTAAACCAAGTTAGGTTCATCTCTATTATTGTTAAAAATGAGCATTGTGTTAAATGAAACAAATAGCATAATGCCTAACTGTCTTTCTAAAATAGATTCGGTGATAAAAAAAACAAAAAATGTTATTATTGTTAATATCAATAGTACGTCTTTTTTTCTAAACCCCCTAAAAAGCAAATACCCCATTAACAGTAGTAAAAACAAGAGCCCTAAAAGCCCTTTTTCGAGTAGCGTTTGCAGGTATTGGTTATGCGCATTATAATTAAGTTCGGCTCCAAAAAATCCATTTTTTGAATAGCAGGAGTTTATTATATCTTGGCTCTTTTTTAAACCCGCTCCAAAAATTTGTGATGGTGAATTCTCTATCGCACAAAATACACTCTCCCACAACACCTCTCTGTTTTCGATATCTGATCTATTTGCTTCATTTTCTTGTGTTAGATTATTTATACGCGTGCCAAAATATCCTGAAAAAATAAAAATAGACACACAAACTACAACACCGGCAAAGAAAAATACAGCTTTTTTTCTCTTTTTTAAAATCACTTGATCTATAAGGACAACTAGAAGAATAAGAGTTATAGCAACAAATGAAATGCGAGAAGACAAAAGAAATAAGATTATTAAGAAATAAAAACTAATGAAAATATATTTAAAATGAAATGCTTTTCTTTCTTTGAATATCCTTACAATTGAAACTATAAAAGCAAGTACAACCAATAAGGCAAAATAGGTTGAATGTATTTTTAAAACATTTGAAAAAGACTCATAAAATAATTTATTTTCTGTATCTAAAATATACAAGGTTATTATTTTAAAAACCCCTAACAGACTAAAAATAAAAACCGAAATCACAAAGTTTCTTAGTATTAGTTGTTTTTGTTTGTAGTTAATTTTTGGGCCAAGGAAAAACAAAAGGGGAATGGCCAAGAAAAATAGATTTTTTGTTACTTGACTGTCCAATAAATTTTCATTATTAATTAAGCCAGATAAAAAGGCAGAAACGAATATAAGTGCAGAAATTACTACATATTTTTTTCTGGTAAAGCTTTTCTTTTTAAGGTTTCTACTTTTTAAGGTTGATACAATAGCGACAGCCAGTGTTGTAAACAAAACGATATTTGTTAGTGGTGGAGAAGGAAAAGCAAACGAAATAAAGAGAACATTCAATAAAAAAAAATATCCCCCTTTTACATTACCTATTTTGGAAAACTGCATCATCAATGTTTTTTACAATAATTTCATATGCTTTTTCTGTGAGTCCGTAATTTTTAAAGAACATAGTTTCTTTCCAATTTTTTTGACTTTTAAGAAGCTCGTAGCTATTTATTTGTGTTACATCTGGCCAACGCTCTTTTTCTAAGGCCATAACTGTTTGTTTTATTTTATCGTCATATTCTTTTACTGGACTGGGAGCCGGATACAAAAGGATTAATCTTGACGTAGGTGTTTGTTTTTTTAAGCTTTTAAACGTTTCACTTATGTTTTTAACAGTTTCATTAGCTGACATATTCCAATCATTCCTGCCGGTCCATACAACAATTATATTTGCTTGTTCAATTTTTTTTGATTGTTCTAAGATACCTTTGGTGGTTAAATTTTCACCACCATAGTACTCATATCCATATACATCTTTTTGATTGCCTACAAAGTTAAGTTCTGGGTTTATTTTGTTCCATTGATACCGGAATTTTTTTCCGGTCAATAAACAGCATCCCATTTGTTCTGTTAACATGGCAACTTTAATTTGTCCTTTCTCTTTTCTATCTAAATCTACTTCTTCAATGTGGGCATAGCCTTCCTTTTCAATTGGCTTTTTAAAATACCAAACTACATAATTTAAATGTAAACTATCAGAAACCTCTTTATTGTTAAAAGAAAATAGGTAGGACTTATTTGATTTTTTAAATGTAAGTCTATAATGATGTTTTGGTTTAAGTTCTTTTCCAGTTTTATTATTAAGTATTAATTTATTGTAAAATGTTGTGTAAACATACATTTTCCCAATATCATCGATTACCTCGGTATTGCTGAGGTTGAACTTAAACCGGAAAAACAATTCATCTTTTAAATAAAAGACAAAACTTAGTATTGAAATGCAAATAAGCACCCCAAATACAATTATATATCTATATTTAATCAGCTTTTTCAAAAAGAGCGTTTATTTTTTTTGATTTAGAATAATATAGAATAGCATACAACAAAGCGAAAAGCAGCGGCCATGTTCCTGCAGAAAAGCCCATTGTAAAGATCACCTGCACAAAATAAAAGCACATTAACATATACACATAAACTTTTGCGTTTTTATGGGCTTTTAAAAGGGGAAAAAACAAAACAAATAAATAAAGCAAACAGGTTATACCTTGTTCTGCAATTACATGGGACAATGCGGAGTCTGACAAATACACAAATTGGTCTGGCCACAAAGAAGCAGGCATTTTATAGGCTTCTGGATTGTATTTAGATGAAGCATCCCCAAACGTCCCTAAACCTAACCCAAATAGATTATTTTGTACTATTTTAATACTTTGAGCCCAAAACATGGCTCGCATTTCCACATTGGCCAAATTGACTATTTTAGGATTGTATAAGTTCTCTAAGAAAAATTGATATTGAATTATCTTGGATATAATAGCTTTATAAGTATAGAAAAAAATTACGGTTCCAATTGCGGCTACCCCCGCAATAATTTTAAGAAAATGCTTTAAAAGTTGTTTTCTGAAATAAATAAATATCCATAAAATTAAAATAGCATACGAGGCTTTAGAGCTCGAAAAAATAACCGACAAAACCCCAAGTATCAAAATGTACTTATGGCTTTTGTTACCTTTGTTTCCTATTTCGTTTAACATAAGGATTAATAGAGCGGTTGCACCTAATGTTCCCACGTCGAACAGACCTGTGTAGCGTCCTATTTTTTCCCAACCACTTACCCTAAGTTCACTATAACCAATTTTAGTAAGGATTGCATTTTTAGTGATGTACTGGAGAACGATAAATACAAAATTAATTGACAGAACCAGCAAAAAAAGTTTGTGTAATAATTTTAAAAACCGCTGCAACGTGGCAGCATTAAAAAACTTTAAAACCGGCAAGAAAACAAGAAATATAAACAGTTTGTAATACTCATAAACAAAAGAAATAAAGGTCTCGTAATAAAAAAACACATAAACTAGTGTAAGCAACGGGAATAGTATTAAAAAGTCTTTATTGTACACCCGCACCTTGCGTAAAGAAAGTAATATATAAACCCCTATGCATAGCACCAATAAAATGCCCAATTCATCGGTAAATCCAATACGGTATATACCGTTTAAAATCTCTCCAAAAAAATTAAGCGAAAAAGCAAAAAGCAGTATCGTCGAAACGATAAAAAAATTAAATGTTTGGATACTGATTTTCATAAATAGATGATTAACTAAAATGTAATTTTAAGGATAACAAAACGCTAATAACAGTAAACTTATTTCTATATTCAAAAATGTCATCTTCTATCTTGGTGAGAAAAAATTATAATTTCTCCATTTCTGACATTCGTATGCACAATCAAAATTACAGTAATGACATTTATAACTATAAACAAAACCTTAATCAAATTATGCTTATTGTTATTCAGCTCCTTTTCTTTTATATTTAAATTGATCACTCTAAAAAAAGTTACCGAAATTGAAAATGCAATCAACCCAATCAAAAACAATTAAAAAAATTCTAATTACTGGAAAAGGAAAAAGTGATATTTTATCTTTTAAAGCCATTGGTCTTTTATCTATAGAAATGGAGCCGTATTGCCAATAAAACCGTAATAACACCAAATCTATTACGGTATTCAAAAATATCATCCTTATAGATTTTTTCTAAATCCCGTTGAAGTTCTTTATCTTTAATTAAAGTGATGTTTTCTTGAAACAGTTTATCAAACTGTTTTAAAATAGTAGAATCTTTCTGAAACCAGTTTGCAATAGGATTCATGCTGTCATATTTTAATCCAAAGTATTTTTTACCTCCATTGACATATTTTTTGATTAACCGCCCATAATTGATATTAAAGTTTGAGTTGGGTTTTAAACCTATTTTTTCCCATTTGTACCGCAAAACTTCAGGATGCTTTGCTTTAAGCCATTCGAAATAAAGGCGTTGATTCATTTTATATTTAAGTGGAACTGAAAGCGTATACTCAATAAGCTCTGTGTCATAAAACGGAGCTACATGATCTATAAAATTATTAAAAACTCGATCCCCTAACAAAGTTCCATTGATTTGGCGTTGTTCATAAGTGAAAACTTCATAATCTGACCCTTGGTAACGCTCGGTCAGTTCATTTAAAAAGGTTAATTTTTCCAAATACTTTCTATTTTGAACAAAGCCTGTAAGTCCTATTTTATCTTTATTGGCCTTAAAATCAAAGTTTTGTTTAATAAAATAACCAAAAGGGACATCCCCAATTTGACCAGAATGCAATACTCCATAAGAGGTTGTATTCACGCTTCGCATAACATTATAGATAATGGCATTGGCGGTGAAATGGGTTAATCCATCAGTAGCTTTCACATAATTTTCCAGCGTATTTTCAACAAAAAAGTCACCATTTTGCAAGTTAAATTGAAGCTGGGATTCAAAATTTTCACTAGCTACTTTTTGCGCAATTTTCACATCGCTGGAATTAGGATTTCCGTAGGTATAGCCATTTATTTTTTGAAACCCCATTTTTTTTGCAAGTAAGGCATTTACCCGCGAATCCATTCCACCGCTGATTAAACTCAAATGTTCTGAATACCCATTATCTGTGTCTTTCTGCCATTCCTCTTTAATGGCCTTAAGCATAATGCGGTCAACATTTTCAATGACATCATTAAGGTTTAGGTTTTGTGGTTCTATTTTTTTCTCTAGCTTAAAATACTGGTCAGCAATCAATTTTTTTGTTTCTAAATCATAAGAAAGTGTCGAGCCATACCGCAAACGCTTAATCTCTTTTACCAGCGTAAACTCATCAAACATTTGTCCATATAATGCCAAAGAATAAATACCATCGTAATCATAATTTATAGAGATTTTATTTTGACGTAAAAGCTTGGACAGCACATGCATTTCTGAAGAAAATGCAAAACCAACCTCTTTGTCATAAAAATAGTAAATATCCTTGGTGGCCAACTGATCATTAAAAAGAATAATCTTGTTTTTCTTCTTGGAAAAAATAAACCCTGAAAAGGTTCCTTTTAAGGAAGAGATGAAATCTTCTTGGCTTTGTTCAAACGCTTCAATAAAATCATGGGGGGTTCTTGTTAAAGAGTAATTAATCCCTTCATAACAAACAATATAATCTTCATTTTCATATAGAAATCGATCATCATTAAATTTATTAAGTACCGAACGACCAAAAGTAAACCCTCCAACTTCAATTTCCTCTTGAATCGTATTTGAGAAATCGGCGTTATAAAATTGTTTGTACAATTCCCGCTGTTTGTTCTCTTTTAATAAAACTCCGTAAATTCCTGCCATTATTATCGTTTTAATTTTTGAAAAGGATTAAAATAAGTTACAATATTCTCTTTTCGTTTTAAAAATACCGCATTGCTTACATTCCAAAAGCACAAACTAAATGCAGTGGCTATTGCCGCACCTGTAATTCCAAAATTAGGAATAAGAATGAAATTTAAGCTTAAATTAAACCCTAAACTTACCAGCGCAATATTATGATATTGTTTTTGATAACCCGTCATTTGCATAATTATAGCTGCGGACCCCATTGCGCTACTGATTAAGTGAATACTACATAAAATAAGTAATACAGTTGTACCCGACTTAAATTCTTCCCCAAACAATCCCAACAACCATTTATTGGAAATATTTTCACTCTTGTTATCCTTAATCAATACGCCATATATTCCTGCCATGGTTATATTTTTTTAAATAAAGTAAGTATCTAATTAGTAATCCCAATAAACTTACAGCCGCAATACCTATAAGACCATATTTTGGGTAAAGAAAAAAGCTAAAGCATATATTAAATAACAAAGCAACTATCAAAACGATTAAAACGTAGGTGTATACCGCTTTAGTAGCTAGGTATACTCCATAAGGTATTGTAAGGCTTTGAATTACTTTAGCGGCTAAAATTACGATAAACACCACTAATGTGTTTTCATATTCAGTATATATAAATTTTGTCAATAAAAAGTAAAAAATAAATAAAAGAATAGCTCCTAAAAAAGTAAAAAGAGTGTTTTTCCGCAATGAAGATTTGAAATAACTGTGTTTTTGTTTGTATTTTTCTATATCCACATTGGTTAAGGTCATAGAAACAATAAGCAACATATTTGCAATCATTAAAGGAAAATTATAATCAGCCAATTTTCCTTCACTACTGCCAGAATAATAATTAATAATAAAAACATCGGTAACTAAAAAAGAAGTGTTTACCAATGTTGTTAAAAACAAAACACTTCCATTATAAAATTGAGATTTCAGGATAGCTTTTGTTTTTTTGAAAGACGTAATAACTGCTTTAATACTGAAGTCCTTAATAAGGTAAATAATTCCGATAATAAAAAGTGGGTAGGTACAATATATGATAGAAAATTCCTTTTCCTCTATCGTAAAAAAGAACAATAAGATAGAGACTGTAAATAATATAGATACCAAACTCTTATAATAAGAAGCATATTTGCTGCCTTTTTCAACTAAATTATAGGCTTGATATATAGAATTTGAATAATGAAATATGGCAAAGAAAAGTATTGGTACTATCAAAAAAAGATAATTAGCATTAAATAGTATCAGGATTAAAGCAGCAAATATGGTAATACATAATGATAGAAATACACCCGTTATAAAAAAATCTTGTTTTTCTTGTTTGGTGCGCGTATAGGTCAATATTAATGCTGGGAAACCTAAAGATGCAAAAATTGCGAAGAACTCTATTATTTTTTTATAGAGCTCAAATTCACCGTATTGTTGTTTTGTGGCATAATAGCTAATTATAAAAAACCATAGATATTCTAGACCTCTACCAAAAACAATCGAAGAGCCATATAATAAATAATGGGAGTATTGCTTATATTTATTGTTAATCAATTCTAACATTTTACTTTAAAAGATTTACATCTCCATAAGATACACCATTAATAATACACCCTTTAATTGAATATGTTTTTGACACATGAACAACCTCATCGTTATTAAAAAGAGAATAACTTATTTGTCCAAACTTTAAAGAATATCCATAAGTAATCCTTTCTGGATAAATAGAAAATAAAAAATCATACTTTTTAGTCGAATAACCAAATAAAGAAACCGTTCCAACATACTCATATATTTCTGAATCAAATTCAGGGTTAATATTACTGTAAGTTACACTCTCTTCTCCGTCAGCTATTTTAATTTGTTTAATTTTATAATATGTTTTTGAGTCTTCTTGAAACTTTTCAACTGATTCAAATATATATTGAGTACTTACACTACTACTTCCCCAAGGATCAACGATACTTTCGGAACCTTCATAATACCATTTATTTCCTACTGAATAAGGGAATTGATACTTACCATCACAATTTTCATCTATTTCATTTCCGTCAATTTCTTGCGCATCAGGGTTTATTTCAGGGTTAATATCATTACAATCTAAGTTATTATCAACATAACCTTCAGGCTTAATACATACTTCTAGTAATACATCAGGGTTACCATAACCATCATTGTCCATATCTTCATACCAAATCGGAGTAGGAAAATCAGGGTTAATTTCAGGGTTACTATCATTACAATCTAAATCATTATCCACAAAGCCTTCAGGCTTAATGCATTCTTCTAGTGACACATCAGGATTACCATAACCATCGTTGTCCATATCTTCATACCAAATCGGAGTAGGAAAATCAGGATTTAATTCAGGGTTATTATCATTACAATCTAAATTATTATCTACATAACCTTCAGGCTTAATGCATTCTTCTAGTGACACATCTGGATTACCATAACCATCGTTGTCCATATCTTCATACCACGCGATTTTTTCACAATTATTTATTACCTCTTCTGAATCATCGGAATTACAACAGGTTAAAAATATACTTACAATTAATAAAAAATGTACTCTCATAAAATTGTATTTTAAGATTCTTAATAAATCAATTTTATTGCCTAACCCCACAAAAATCCAACACCTCTTTTGAAGTATCAATATCAAGCGTTTTAAAGGCTGTATGCGCTACCAAAAACACAATAATATCAGCTTGGTGTATCGCATCAGAAACAGTCGTTAAATCGCGTGTGTCACCTTCTTTTAGGTTGGGTTCTACATCTAAGGTTGAAAAACCTCCTTTCTTTAAGGTTTTGGCTACGTATAATGCTGGAGATTCCCGTAAATCGTCAATATCAGGTTTAAAAGCAAGGCCCATACAGGCAATTTTGGCTTCACGATCATTTTCAATCTTAAAAGCCAATGCTTTATTCTTTATTTTTTCAAGTACCCACTCGGTTTTGTAATTGTTGGTTTCGCGCGATTTTTTAATCAGGCCGCTTTCATTTGGAAATTCTGAAACGATAAACCAAGGGTCTACCGCAATACAATGGCCACCTACACCTGTGCCAGGCTTTAAAATATTAACACGCGGGTGTTTATTAGCCAAATTAATCATCTCCCAAACGTTGATGCCCGCTTTGTCACAAATTACTGAAAGTTCATTGGCGAAGGCAATTTGGTTGTCACGGGATGCGTTTTCTACCAGTTTTACCATTTCGGCAGTCTTGGCATTGGTTGGGTGAAGTTCGCCTACCACAAAGTGCTTGTAAAAAGCGATGGCTTTATCGGTAGCATCTTTATTGATACCTCCAATGGCACGGTCGTTATGCTTTAATTCGTGCAGTACATTTCCTGGCAATACACGCTCAGGACAATAAGCTATGTGAATGTGTCCTTTTAGTTCGGGACGTTCTTCAAAAATGAGTTTTTGCACCTTCTCTGTGGTTCCTACAGGGCTGGTGGATTCCAATATTACCAACGCTCCTTTTTTTAGAGTAGGAATTAAGTTTTTGGTTGCAGAGAGCACATAACTTAAATCAGGTACGTGATTATCTTTAAACGGCGTGGGAACAGCTATTAAATAAACATCTGCTTCAACTGGTTTTGTAGCTGCTTTTAAATGTTTTTCTTTTACCACGTGATGTACAAGGCCATCCAAATCAGGCTCTACAATATGTATTTTCCCTTGGTTAATAGTTTTCACCACATCTTCGCGAATGTCAACACCGGTTACTTTTAAGCCTCTGCTTGCTATCAATGCCGCTGTGGGAAGACCAATGTATCCCAACCCCATCATTACTACGCTTGGTTTGTGCTCCATGTTTTATAGTTCTTTTATAAATGAAATTATCTTTTGCGTCGATTTTCCATCCCCATACGGATTGTGGCGCAGGCTCATTCCATTGTAATATGCTTTATCGTTTAGTAGTTTATGTGTCTCAGAAGTTATTTTATCTGAATCGGTGCCAACTAATAGTACCGTGCCTTCTTCTACTGCTTCGGGACGTTCGGTGGTGGTTCGGGTTACCAATACCGGTTTACCCAAACTAGGCGCCTCTTCTTGTATGCCGCCGCTATCGGTTATAATCAAATATGATTTTTCCATTAGCCATATAAAAGCTGGATACGCCAACGGTTGTACCAAAATAATGTTGTCCACTCCAGCTAATAACTCATGAACGGGACCTTTTACATTTGGATTTAAATGAACTGGGTAAATTATTTGAACATCTTTATTTGCTAGAGCTATTTCTTTCAACGCTTTGCATATGTTCAACAAGCCTTCCCCGTGATTTTCTCTACGGTGTCCAGTGACTAAAATTATCTTTCTGTCAAGATCCAGCTTCTCTTTCAGCATTTCGATTTCAGTATCCTTGAAATTTTTTGCATTCACTTTATCGATTCCGTATAACAAGGCATCAATAACCGTGTTTCCCGTGACCAAAATATTTTTTTCTGAAGTATTTTCAGCTAGTAAGTTTTCTTTGGAAAGATTTGTGGGAGCAAAGTGATAATCTGCTATTTTCCCTGTTAATTGGCGGTTAAACTCTTCAGGGAATGGATACTGCCTGTCAAAGGTTCGTAAACCTGCTTCTATATGACATACTTTTGCGCCGCTATAAAAACCTGCAATCCCGACAGCCATGGAGGTGGTTGTGTCACCATGCACATATACATAATCTGGATTAAAGTCTTCCAATACCGGTTTCATCCCTTCAATAATGGTAGCGGTTAGGCTGTATAGGTTTTGGTTCGGTTTCATCACATCAAGATCGTAATCGGGTGTAATGTCGAAAAAAACCAATACTTGGTCCAGCATTTCACGGTGCTGAGCCGTAACGCATACTTTAGTTTCAAATTCCGAAGTGTTTAAAAATTGTAACACCAAGGGAGCCATTTTTATGGCTTCTGGACGTGTTCCGAAAACAATTAGGTTTTTTTTCTTCATAATCAGTTGTTCAAAATAATTTTGAGGCTTTCTTTCCAATGGATTGTTTCCACGTTTAAATTCTGTAATACTTTTTCAGTATTCAGCACACTGTACTTAGGCCGCGCTGCAAAAGTAGGATAATGGTCTGTTTTAGCAAGTTTTATCGCATCATTTTGATTGGAATAGTCTATAATAGCTTTGGCAAAATCATACCAAGTAGCTTCCCCAGTATTGCTATAATGGTATAAACCGTATTTTTTGTTTTCTGAAGCAATAGCCTGTAATAATACACTTGCCAAATCATTTGCATTAGTAGGAGTTCCCGTTTGCTCGGTTGTGATACTAATTGTTTTCCGCTCCTTGACAAACTTTAGGATGGAGTTTAAAAAGTTATGTCCGTAAGTGGAGTATAACCACGAGGTTCTAAAAATAAAATAGTTGGTGCAAATCTCCCGAATGTATTGTTCTCCTTTCAATTTTGAAGCACCATATACATTAATTGGATTCGTGGCATCGGTTTCTAAATACGCCGTTGTTTTCTTTCCGTCAAAAACATAATCTGTTGAAATATGAATTAAAGTGGTTTTGGCTGTTTTGCAGGTCAATGCCAAGTGTCTTACAGTTTCTGCATTGTTATTAAACGCCTTCTTTTGTTCACTTTCAGCTTTTTCAACATTGGTATAGGCTGCGGTATTTATGCAGTAATCGAATTTCTTTTCTGAAAAAAGGGCGGTAACCGCTACTTGGTTTTCAATATCAAGTTGGTTTCGCGAAGCAAAGAAAAAATTTAGTTGTGGATATTTTTCTGAGGCATCTTGTAAACACCTTCCCAATTGTCCGTTTGCACCTGTTACTAATACGCTAGTCATAAAATCGCTTCCTTAAACGCGGGAAGTTGTTTATCTTTTTCTGAAATGATTAAATCCTCTTTAGGCAGATGCCAATCCACCCCTAAGGTTGCGTCATCATAGATAATTCCTCCTTCTGAAGTTTTATCGTAAAAGTTATCACATTTATAGGCAAAAACAGAGGTTTTAGAAAGTGTAATGAAGCCGTGGGCAAAACCTCTAGGAACAAATAATTGTTTTTGCTCTACATCGTCAAGAATTACGCTGATGTGCTTTCCGAAAGTTTCAGAATCTTTTCTGATATCAACAATAATATCCAGAGCTTTGCCTTTTACCACCCGAACCAATTTGCTTTGCGCCATAGGTCCTCTTTGAAAATGTAAGCCTCTTAACACACCATAGGTGGAAATAGATTGGTTGTCTTGAACAAAATCAATATCTAAGCCCGTTGCTTCTTTAAATGTTTGTTTATTATATGTTTCAGAAAAAAAACCTCTTTCATCTTGAAACATACGGGGTTTTAAAATGAAGCAGTCTTTTAATGTTGTTTGTTGTAGTTCCAAATTAATCAAGTTGCATTAAATGGTTTCCGTATCCGCTTTTTAGTAATGGTTGGGCGAGTTTTACCAATTGTTCTTTATCAATATATCCCATCTCATAAGCAGCTTCTTCAATTGCGCCAATTTTTAGCCCTTGGCGTTCTTCAATCACCTCAACAAATTGAGCGGCTTGCATTAAAGAGGCGAATGTACCGGTATCTAACCAAGCCGTCCCTTTATCTAATATGCTAACGCTTAATTTTCCTTGATTTAGGTAAGCGTTGTTCACATCAGTGATTTCTAGTTCACCCCGATTGCTAGGTTTTATGTTTGCTGCTATCTCAACAACGCTGTTATCATAAAAATAAATACCTGGTACCGCGTAATTGGATTTGGCTTGTTTTGGTTTCTCTTCAATAGAAAGTGCTGTTCCGTTTTTATCGAATTCTACCACGCCGTAACGTTCGGGATCGTGCACGTGATAGGCGTAAATAATACCACCATCAGGGTTATTATTGGATTGTAATAGTTCTTTTAATCCGCTTCCGTAGAAAATATTATCGCCTAAGATTAAAGCTACTTTGTCTTTCCCTATAAACTCTTTTCCAATTATAAATGCTTCGGCAAGGCCGTTGGGTTCATCTTGCACTGCATATTGAAAATCGCAACCGTATTTTGAACCATCCCCCAATAATTTTTCAAATAAGGGCAGATCTTCAGGTGTTGAAATAATTAATATTTCACGTATTCCAGCATGCATTAGAGTTGACAAGGGGTAATAAATCATGGGTTTGTCATACACAGGCATTAACTGTTTGCTTACCGCAAGCGTCAATGGGTGTAATCGTGTGCCGGAGCCTCCTGCTAATATGATTCCTTTCATAATCTATCTGTATTTTTTAAATACCACTCAATGGTCTTTTTTATACCGCTTTCAAAATTTTCTTCTGCTTTCCAACCCAATTCATTTTCAATTTTTGAAGCATCTATGGCGTATCTAAAATCATGTCCCGGTCTATCGGTTACAAAAGTGATTTGTTCTTTATAGGAAACATCCTTTGGTTTTAAATTATCTAAAATATCACAAATAGTATGTGCGATGTATAGATTTTCTCGTTCATTCCGACCACCTATATTATAGGTTTCTCCTAATTCGCCTTTTTCTAAAGCTAATGTAATGCCTTTGCAGTGATCTTCTACATATAACCAATCACGTACGTTTTTACCGTCGCCATAAATTGGAATGGGGTCGCCTGAAATGGCTTTCCTAATGATTGTAGGGATTAATTTCTCTTTATGTTGGTTAGGACCATAGTTATTAGAGCAATTTGTAGTTACAACTGGCATGCCATAGGTGTGGAAATAGCTTCTTACAATAAAATCTGAGGATGCTTTTGATGCACTATACGGACTATTAGGAGCATAAGGTGTTTGCTCGGTAAACAATCCTGTTTTACCTAAGGTTCCATATACCTCATCGGTTGAAACGTGAAGAAAGCGAGCATTTTTAAAGAATTCTTTTACCTTATTCGGCCCATCCATCCACGTGGTATATGCTTGGTGCAATAAGTTAAACGTACCATTTATGTTAGTTTCAATAAAAGCAGCCGGACCGGTAATGGAATTATCTACATGCGATTCTGCCGCAAAATGAATCACTTTTTGAAATTGGTGTTTTTCAAAAAGTGTTTTCAAAAACTTTTTATCGCAAATATCCCCTTCGATAAAATGATAGTTTGGAAGCTGCGAAACAGTCTCTAAATTTTTCAAATTACCGGCATAGGTAAGCTTGTCAAGCACAAAAACTTCGTTACTTGTGTTGTTAAGGTAATACTGGGTAAAAATAGACCCAATAAAACCTGCCCCTCCGGTAATCAGTATATTATCGTTATTCAAAATATTTTTTTAGATTAATCTAAACAGATTTTAACACGGCATTGCGTATCTATATGCTCTGTCTACTTTGCTTTTCTGCATCTTCATTTTGAGCTAATTTCCTGGCGTAATTAAAAGCTCTTACCAGCAATGCAAACAACAAGAAAAGGAAGATTAACAGGATAGGATATACAATCATTTTATTACTTAGTTTACTGGGGGTAGCTTCAATCAATGATGACTTATTTATTAGAACACTCACACCTTTAGATAATATTAGATCTTCACTGAATTCTTCAATTTCTCTTTGAAGATCCATTTTTGTTCTAACTAAGCCTGTTAAATCTTTATCAAGTGTTATTTGATTGGTTCTTATACCAATTTCCCCTGTATTATAATTGTTTAATATATTGTTTATTTGTTTAATAGTTTCTTCATTTGTTGAAATCCGTTCCTCAATATTGCCAATAGATTTATTTTTTAGACTACCCAAAAGATCATTCGTGTTCAAATACTCAATAAAATAATCAACAGATTTTGGGGTAGCATTAGGGGCAAGAACCATTTCTATACTATGATATTTAAAATCAATTTTGAAAGTACTATTAATAGTGTTGCCGTTCTCGTATTCATAATTTTCAAACAGAGCCTTAAGTGTAGCATTATCTCTACCGTAAATACTTGCTATATCTTTAAAGCTTATTACAGGCTCTATTTTAACATCCTTTAAAAGAGGCCCATTTTTCCATAAATTAGCTTCTTTTAAAAAAACTGAATCCCTATTTATTATCTTATCATTAAGCAAATCAATCGTATTATAAACATAGCCAACAGTATCAAAATTAATACGAATCAAAGCATTAGCCTCTTTAGGATTTTCGGTATCATTCTGAGAAAAATATCCCGCTAAAACTCCTACGATTATAAGCGCTAATAAAATAATCCAGTTTTTGAGTAAAAAAATGATAAAACGATAGGCAGCAATAAAGCATTTTTTAAAAAAATTGCCTACTAAACTAAAGAGATAAAATAAATCTATTTCTTCGGAAGAATTGGTGGTTTGATTGCTCATAATCTATAGCGTATTATTGGTCTAAAATTTGTTTTATTATTTTTTCGGTAATTAAATAAGTGGGTTTTACACCACTGGTACCCAATCCGCCAGAAGCTAATGTGCTTCCTGTTTCTAAAGGGTTGTCCGATGCGTAATACGCATATCTCACTTGTACTTTCGAGCTAATGCTTCCCCTTATTTTAGCTGCCGCCTGGATGGCTTTTTGATAATGTGCTCCTTCCATTTCTAGCCCTATTACATTCCAGGTAGATTCGTGGAAAAAGCGCAACACATCTCTGTTTTGAAGCGATGTTCCCAAAACTGTTATCATCGCTCCAGTACACACGTTTACATCTTCCTCTTTAAAATCTGATATATTCAGTTGGTTATCAAACGGATAATTATCTGCTGTCCCTTCAAATACGTGTGCCGAAGGAATCATAATATCGCCTTTGCCTCCTTCTAAAATACCTGCTTTGCCCATAATGGAAACCGAAGCCACATTTAAAAAATGGGAGTTATTAGTGCTGTCTTCGAAAGGTTTCAACAACTCATCCATCGTTTCATAAGCTTGTTCACCAAAGGCATAGTCCATTACGATAATAACAGGTTTATCCTTTGTTTCAACTTCTTTAGCGTTATATAATAACTTCGGAAATTTATCCGAATCAAATACCTGTACATCAATGTTGGCACCACTGTCATCATCTATAAAGGTCATTCCATTCTTTAAGGCTGTTTTTGTTACTTTATCTCGCAATTTCCCGTTGGCTGGGTTACTTAAAGATTCAAAAAGTTGTAAAGGTTGCTTCTTTTTTGCTTCTGAAGTTAAAGCGGAGTTTGCATACAAGGTATTCATAACGCTGTGCATATTCGCACTTATAATGTGCAATGGCCTTTGCAACAGGTCATTATCTTCGAGAGCTTGCTTAATTTTTAAGGCCCATTTTTCTCCGTGAATATGGTGTCCCAACCGTTCCCGCAATACAGGACTGAAGGTAATAATACGTTTATTGTTATTAACCACCTCATCAAGCGCCAATTTTCCTAAGTAATAGATGATATTTAAAAAGCGATGTGGGTCTTCTTTTGTGGCAAATTGTGGATATACATCATTTACTTCTTCAAAAGTTCTACCCAAAAAGTTTGCGGTATGTGTTAGCGCAATTTCCTTTTCTTCTTTAGTTAATTCATCTTTTTTCTGAATAGCTTGTTCCAGTTTTTTCCAATCCCGAATCACTTTCCCTTTTTCATCGATCATGATATGTTTCATAATCTTGTGCGATTCAACATAAAGAAAGGTAAGGTGCGTAAGTACATCGTAGATTTCTGATCGCCCTCGCGTTACTTCTATATTCATCTGCTCTTCATCAATACGGTAACAGTTTCTGCGCCTTTTTGAAGGGATAATGGTTTTAAAATGCGAGTTTTTATAGCCTTCGTCACTAGTCAAATTAATGAATCGACATTCTTCAATTCCTGTGGGAAGTCTATCTATTACGTATAACAGGCCTTGTAATTCTATTTTATCTTCGGAAATAGAACCGTAAATTTCTGGACGGAGCGTTAACAATGATTCCCGCAACGTTTCACCAGAAACACCCATAGGCTTATAAAACCCTCGATTAAATAAGTGACGCATTGTGATATACAATCGTTCTATAGCGCTAGTGCTTTCTTGGGCGCGAGTTCTATTATGTGGCTTCAATTTTCTCATTGCTGCAAATATACATTAATTTCAATCTTGTAAAGAAATGAGTTGTTCCGCAATTTTTCGGTCATTAGAAAGCCTTGGTAATTTATTTTGACCCCCTAGTTTTCCTTGCGATTTCATATACTTTGTAAAGCTACTTTTCTTTAGCGTCCTAATTTGTAAAGGCTGCAATATTTTTCCTTCAATTAAATCAAGATAATAGGAGTTTTGTTGTTGCATCGCTTTATCTATGGTGTTTTCAATTTGCTGAAGTGATTCAGGCTCACTTTCAAATTCAACAAACCATTCGTGATAGGGCAACCCATCTTTCGGGTTGGTTTGTGGAGCGACTGTAAATTCTGAAATGGAAAAACCATGTTGCTGTATCGCTTCTTGCATAGCTTGCTCTACTTCTTTCCCAATCACATGTTCACCAAATGCCGAAATAAAGTGCTTAATTCTCCCTGAAACAATTACCCGATACGGTTTTGTAGAAGTAAACTGAATGGTATCGCCCACGTTATACGCCCATAAGCCCGCGTTGGTTGAAACTATCATTACATAGTTAACACCAATTTTTACATCGCCAATAGTAAGCCGTTCGGGGTTTTCATCGAAAAAATGTTCGGCTTCAATAAATTCATAAAAAATACCTGAATCTAATAACAACAACATCCCATTAGCCTCTTGCCTATCCTGAAAGGCAAAAAACCCTTCCGACGCAGGAAAAAGCTCGATACTATCCACTTTTCGACCAATCAACGATTCAAATTTTGCACGGTACGGCTCGTAATTAACACCACCGTAAATAAACAATTGGAAGTTTTTAAATAAATCGCCTACATCTTTTCCTGTCTTTGTCCGTAAGCGTTCAAAATACATCTGTACCCACGACGGAATACCACTTATCACAGTCATATTTTCTGCTTTGGTTTCTTCTACAATGGCATCGACTTTAGTTTCCCAATCGTCTATACAATTGGTTTCCCAGCTAGGCATGCGGTTTTTTTGTAGGTATTTGGGCACGTAATGCGCTACGATGCCAGAAAGTCTCCCTAATTTAATTCCGTTTTTTTCGGTCATTTCTGGGCTTCCTTGTAAAAAAATCATTTTACCATCTACAAAATCGGCGTTTCCAGTTTCGTTTATGTAGCAAAGTATAGCATTCCTAGCGGCCTCAACATGGTGTGGCATTGATTCTTTAGTTATGGGAATGTATTTTGCTCCGCTAGTAGTTCCAGAAGTTTTAGCGAAATAGAGCGGTTTTCCCGGCCATAGAATATCGTTTTCTCCTGAAACAACACGATCCACATACGGTTTTAGTTCTTCGTAATCCCGAATGGGAACTTTTTTAGCATAATCGGCAGGGGATTGAATAGCATCAAAATTATGATCTTTTCCAAAAGCAGTATTTTTTGCTTCAGAAATAAGGGTTTTAAATACTTTTTGCTGTGCCTCAATCGGGTTTTGTGACCATTTTCTAATTTTGGAAACAACAATTTTTGCGAAAATTTTAGCTGCGAAGGATTTTATAAACATAATTTGCTATTCAAAATCTATAAAATTTGTTGGATTGATGGGATAACCGTCACGCCATAGCTCGAAATGGAGATGCGGACCTGTAGTGAGCTCTCCTGTGCTGCCTACCGTAGATATAACCTCACCCGCTTTTACTAATTCTCCTTGTTCTTTGGTCAAAGATGCATTGTGTTTATAAGCTGAAAGCAAATCGTTACGGTGTTTAATGATCATTACATAGCCTGTTTCAGCAGTCCATTCGGCAAAAATCACCGTTCCGTCTGCAATAGCTTTAACTGGGGCATTTTTAACAGTAACAACATCAACAGCGTAGTGTTTTTCGGCTGGATTGTAGGCTTGAGAAATTGTCCCTTTAACAGGAGCAAACAGTACATAGTTTATCCCAGAGTCACTCAACAACGGATTATATTTATCTTCTTGTGACACTTTTTCACGTAAGAGTAAATCTTCTTTTGAGGCGGATAGATCTACTTCCGAAGCATCAACACTAGCGGCATTGAGAATAGAATCTTTATTAAAATGAACCGTTTTAACGTCGCCTGTGAGTACTTTTCGTATCGAGGCAAGGTATTGATTATTTATATCTAGTTCGCGCTGTATAGAGTCTGTTTTATAGGTTAAACGAGTGGCGCGTTGCTTCAGTTTGGTTGATGAGTAGCCTGGTATGTACTCCCGAAGCGGGGTAAAAGCAATCAATATAGTAGTTCCGGTAATTAAAAGTAAGGCTGAAATAACACTAAATACAAAAACATTTAACCGGTTTAACTTAAAAGAGAAGCGTTCTTCAAATGTATCCTCATTAAGCACAACCAACCGGTATTTGTGCAGCAGCTTCTTTTTTATCTTTTTTGTTCTTTTTTCTTTTTTAGCCATGGTATTAACTTGCTAGTACAAATATAAAACAATCTTACGCCCTCCTGCACTAAACTTATACTGAAAACGTTTTATGTAAGGAATTCTTGTTACCTTTGCTTTATAAAATTTTATATGATGATTGCACTCTTTTTACCCCTTGCTATAGGCCCTTGGCAAATTGTTTTAGTAGTATTGGTCGTTTTGCTATTGTTTGGCGGACGTAAAATACCAGAATTAATGCGAGGTCTGGGTAGCGGAATTAAAGAATTTAAGGACGCTTCTAAAGACGAAAATGAAGATACCAAACACGTGGAGGACAAAAAATAATCTCTCCCAGTTGTTAAAAACACTAAAAACCCGCTACTTTTTGTTGAAAGTAGCGGGTTTTTAGTTAATGTCTTTTACTTTATTTAGTTAGTAAGCTTCGCAGACCGTAAAATAGACTCCAGCTCAAACTGTAAATCTCTTTTTTCTACGGACGGTGCGTATGTAAAGCCCTCCAAGATCAAATATCGATCGTTTTTTTCATCTTTTACAGCAAAATTTAAAAAAGGTCCACCCATAAAAGCACCTTTCACTTCCCAAGTACCTTTAGTTTCGTAAGCAAAATGTCCGTCTATTTCAGACTTAAAAAGATAAGGAGCATAGGCATCTTCAGTAATAAAACGGCCCTCATCTTCAACCGGAAGGTAGTCACCGCCTATAGAATCACGCATTTTAATTATCTGGCTCACTGCCATGCTATCGTTTGTAATGGTGTTTAGCGGTACCTGATAAATCAATATATTGGTTGTTCCAGATTTTAAGTTTTTACGCAACCAATAAAAATCATCACTTGAATTGGCAAGGCGATATGCAGAAGGTACCTTCAGACTAACGCCAAACTGTTCTTTAAGTGAATCGGTATCCATCATCGAAACTTTAGTGCGGCGTTGTCGCTCTTGTATTTCTGAAGCGTGGATTGCTTCAATTATTCGGTCGTGCTTTTCTTCAATTAATTTAATTAACCCTTCCTCTGAAGTAGCAGTAATAATAGCTCCTACTTGTGGTCTAGCATATTCATTTTTGGCAATTTTCACGTTGTCCTCCTTCCCCAAACTCACATGAAGAAAGATGCGGTTGGTACGCGCAAAATCGGTAAATGTTGATACCGGCATTTGGTTCATGGTAAACAAGGGTTCATCTTGTGGTAAACCATCGGTCGGAGCGGCAAAATAAGTTCTTATTTCTTCGCCTACAGGACCGTTCCATAAATCGTTGTCGATAACTACTTGTAGATTATTGATATTTCCAACGGAATCAGGGCGATACGAAGTGTCTTTTTTCCCTGAGTCGTTGCATGAGAATAGTATAAAAACCGCTAGAAAAGCGATGTACATTGTTTTCATAATAGTGTTTTTGTTGGTTTCTTAGCCTTTTTGAATTTTTAATTTCATCCCTGGCTTTAAGTTAGTACCACTAATATCGTTCCAATTTTTAATTTTTTCAACGGTAACTCCAGGAAATTTTTGAGATATGCTCCATAATGAATCTCCGTTTTTAACTGTGTATAATTTTACGTTATTAGTTGAAGCGGTTGTTTTTGAAGATCCACCAACTGGTTTTCTCGGGTGTATTGTTAACCGTTGTCCCACTCGCAATCTGTTGCTTCTAAGGCTGTTCCATCGTTTTATTTGACTTACACCAACACCGTATCGTTCTGCAATTTTACCTAGATAATCCCCTTTTCGCACGCGATATCGAATGCGATCAGGGTGATCATTTACTTCGTCTAAAGGTTTTTCACGTTCGTTTAATTTTTTTTCAGCGTACGCATAAATTGCCTCTTCATGAGTTACAAACTTTCCTATTTGATCAATTGGAAGACGAAGTACATAGTTTTCATCTTTAATAACAGGGATTATACCTAGCTTATACGCAGGATTTAAATATTCTATTTCTTCCTTTGGAATTGATGTAATTTCAGCAATTTGATCAAAGGTGATCATTTTCTTTACCTTGATGGTATCAGTAGCAATGAAGGGAACCTGAGGTCCGGAACTTTTTAAACCAAGCTCATCGGCATATTCAAAAATATACATCGTTGCCAAAAAAGCTGGCACATAACCTGCTGTTTCACGTGGAAGATAAGAGCGGATGTTCCAGTAATTTCTTTTACCTCCAGAACGACGAATAGCTTTTGCTACATTTCCAGGACCTGAATTATAAGCCGCCAACGCAAGATCCCAATCTTCTAAACTGTTGTACAAACTGAAAAGATACTTGCTAGCTGCTTCCGTAGCCATAGTCGGATCTGAACGCTCATCAACATAGGAGTTTACGTCTAACCCAAACATTTTACCCGTACTAAACATAAACTGCCAAAGACCTGTTGCTCCCACACGGGAAACCGCGCGAGGGTCTAAAGCAGACTCTACAATAGCAAGATACTTCATTTCCAGCGGTAAACCGTACCGGTCCAACTGTTCCTCAAACATAGGAAAGTAATAATCGCTTAAGGACATTAATTTGGATAAGCTGTTTCGGCGGTTTTTTAAATAACCGTTAATCACACTTTCTAAGGAAATATTATATTCTACATTAAAAGGGGTACGGGCATTCAATTCGGCTAATCGCTGTTTTAAAACTTCTGTGGGAACCTCTTTATATGGAAGCGGATCATAGGTCTGGTTTTGGACCGTACCGTACATTTCTTCAAAACGGCCAGTAGAAAATAACTCCTGCAACCAAAGACTATCTACTTTTCTGGCATTTGCCATATCTTCCAATGAAAAAACCATCGTATCTTTTACTTGAGTGGCAATGACAGTTTTGGGTAAATCTCCAGTTATTTTCTGTACGGTTATAGAATCTACAACTTGAAGATTTTTTTTCTGAATAGAGTCAATAGCAGGTTTATCTTGAGCATTCGAAAATAATAATCCGAATACTAATATACTTGAAACAAAAAGGAGTTTTTTCATAGTCTTAATAGCCTGGGGTTAAGCTTAAAATATTATTAAAAATACACAAAAGGAAAAAATGGACAACAAATTTCAATATTTATTCCCTTGTTTTAACGGTTGTAAAAGGGTTTTATTCTCTAATTGCTTTAATTCCTGGAAGGGTTTTTCCTTCTAGCATTTCAAGCATAGCACCACCTCCGGTAGATACATAGCTTACCTTATCAGAGAAATTAAACTTTTTTACTGCAGCTACCGAATCACCTCCGCCCACAAGTGAAAAAGCACCATTTCTGGTAGCTTCGGCAATTGCGTTACCTAGGCTAATGGTTCCTTTTGCAAACGGTTCCATTTCAAAAACACCGGCAGGACCGTTCCAAAGTATCGTTTTAGATTCTGCAATAACAGAGGCAAATAATTCATTCGTTTTTGGACCGACATCTAAGCCCATCCAGCCTTCAGGGATTGTATCGATATCGCTTACATCGGTAGTTGCCATTTCAGAAAAACTATCAGCAATTATAGCATCGGACGGTAAATGAATGGCCACACCTTTATCTTTTGATTTTTTAAGAATTTCAAGTGCTAATTCTTGTTTGTCTTCTTCAACCAAGGAAGCACCAACCTTTCCGCCTTGGGCTTTTACAAAGGTAAAAGCCATCCCACCACCTATAATTAGATGATCAATTTTATCTAATATGTTCTCAATTACAGTAATTTTTGAAGAAACCTTAGCACCACCAATAATGGCAGTTACGGGAGGTTTCCCATCGGTCAACACCTTATTTACATGTTCAATTTCTGAAGCTAACAGTAAACCAAAACATTTATTTTCTGGAAAAAACTCAGCTATTACAGCAGTTGAGGCATGTGCTCGATGTGCAGTTCCAAAGGCATCGTTCACGTAATAGTCACCTAATTTGGCTAATTTTTCAGCAAAAGCACGATCGCCTTGCTTTTCTTCATCGTAATATCGAAGATTTTCAAGCAATAAAATTTCACCGGATTTTAAATTTGCAACAGCTTGTTCTACCGTTTCTCCAATGCAATCTTCCACAAATTTTACGGTCACTCCTAGAACATTTGTAGCAGCTTCTACCACGTGGCGTAATGAAAACTCCGCTTCTTTATTTTTGGGGCGACCTAAATGCGACATTAAAATACAACTTCCTTCATCTTCCAGAACATTGATTATGGTAGGCTTAGCAGCTTCAATCCGGGTAGTATCAGTTACTTCATGATCATCGTTTAACGGGACATTGAAATCCACACGAATCAATACTCTTTTTCCTTTAAAGTTTACATCTTTTGCTGTTCTCATACTTGAAATTTTACACTTGCAAATATAGTTTTTTAAACGGCAATGCTGAAACGATTACTGACACATGCTACTATGGGTATTTTACTGAAAAATTCCGAAGAAAAAATATGTAGTTTTGCGTATGGATTTTTCAGAAATAATTGGTCAAAAGCACTTGCAATCTCACTTACTAACCACGATTGAACACGGGCGTATTCCACACGCTCAGCTCTTTATTGGCAAGGCGGGAACAGGTGTTTTACCCGCTGCCATTGCGTATGCTGGTGCTATTTTATGCACTAATTATGAAAAAGATTCTACTGCTTATAAAAAATGTTCTCAACAGGTGTCAAGGTTGGCACATCCCGATCTGCACTTTGTATATCCCGTTAACACGAACGATAAGGTGAAAAAACATCCAGTTTCCGATAATTTTAGTGAAGAATGGCGGGAGTTTATGAAGGAAAATCCGTATGGATCGCTTTTTCAATGGCTTCAAAAATTAGGAATTGAAAAAAAGCAGGGTACTATTAAGGTTGACGAAGCAGCAGATATTATGAAAAAACTGTCCTTAAAAGCATATGAAGGCGGCCATAAAGTGATGATTATTTGGATGGCCGAAAAAATGAACACCCAATGTGCCAATAAAATTTTAAAATTAATAGAAGAGCCACCCGAAAAAACCGTGTTGTTGTTGCTTTGTGAAGATGAACAACAAATTATGGGAACCATACAGTCCCGGTGTCAAAAGCTTAACTTTCCATTGTTATCTGAAGAAGATATTGCTACTTTTTTAACTAATACAAAAGGACTTGACCAAAACATTGCATTGAAATTAGCGCATCGTGCCAATGGCGATGTAAACAGAGCCTTACAGCTTTCCGAAGAAGGGGGTGATGATTCAGATTTTGAACGATTATTTATTCAATGGGTACGCACAGCATTTCAAGCTAAAGGAAATAAAAAGGCTATTAACGACTTGTTAAGTTGGAGTGAAAAAATAGCCAGTTTGGGACGTGAAACACAGAAAAAATTTTTGGTTTATTGTATTGAAGTTTTTAGGCAAGCTTTACTGAAAAACTACAAAGCTGACGATTTATTATTTTTTGAAGCGGAAGATCCTAAATTCTCCCTTGAAAAATTTGCGCCTTTTGTACATCAAAACAATATTTTTGACATTACCCAAGCACTGGAAGATGCAACCTACCATATTGAGCGAAATGGAAATGCCAAAATTATCTTTACAGATTTATCCATCTCTCTAACACGACTTATCCATAAAAAAGAGCTTGTATAATAAATTTCTATTATAATTTAATATTTAAATAGTTTTAAGCTATTGAATTTGACTTAAAAGTGATTGGTTTTCCGTTTATAAAAGAAAAAAGGAGACATCAGAACCTTTTTAGAGTTCAAAACAGGCTTAAAACGGCTCTAATTAACTTTTGAGCTCTTTTTGAAGCAATATATGTGAGAAGAATACTCTTTTGACGACCAAGCACGCACATTAGACCAAAACCCAATCCAAACAGCTCGTAACGAAAAAGAATTACCAGTTTTATATTTTTCTGAAAGTAGGCTTACATAAAACGAATCGAAAATCATCGGCTTTATTTTTTGTACTGTTGTGGTTTCAGAAAAAAGTTCAACCATGCTTTCTTTTGAAAAATGCCAAAGATGTCTAGGCACATCATAAGCAGCCCAAAAATCTTTGTAAAATTTTGCGTCGAACGATTTATAATTTGGCACAGCAATTAAAAGGGTCCCTCCTGGTTTTAATAAATTCTCAATTTCTTTAATAGATTCATGCAAATTAGGCAGATGTTCCAGAACGTGCCAAAGGGTGATTACGTCAAATTTTTGATTTGAGTAATCATTAAAAATTTCTATCAAATCAATTCCTTTTTTCTCTGAAATTAATCTAGCTTTTTCATTTGGTTCAGCTCCATAAATCTCCCAACCTTTTTCTGAAGCTACTTTTAAAAACTCTCCTGTTCCAGCTCCAATATCCAAAACAGAACCTGTCCCCTTATTTAATTGTGTGATAAGATGTACTTTCTTTTTTAAGGCTCTTTGTTTTACTTTTTGATATAAAAAAGGAAGTAATCCTTTTTCAGAATCGGTATGCGAAATGTAGGCATCACTCTCATAATAATCAGGAAGATTTTCTGCAGCAGGTTGTGGTGTTGTAACCAACATTTTAAATTCTGGATCATATACCAATTGGAAAGATTCCCCCGAAACAAAAAAATCTTTTGTGGTTATATAAGTTGGATTTTGTGTGTTTTTCAAATGGAATATTTTAATTTAATCTATTAGCACACTTCGACTCCGCTCAGTGTACGATAATTTATCTAGGCAGAAAAAGGTTACTGAGCGGAGCCGAAGCACCCATGTGTTCCACGTGGAACACATTTTTCTATCGCCCCATATATACAAGCATTACAGAAACATCATTTGGTGACACACCACTAATTCTTGAAGCTTGAGAAACCGTAGCTGGTTTAATAGCTTTCAGTTTTTCCATTGCTTCGTAGGATAATGATTTCAACTTTGTGTAATCGAAATTTTCTGGAATTTTAATCCCCTCTAGCCTATTCAGTTTATCGGCATTGTTCTTTTCTTTTTCTATATATCCAGCGTATTTAATTTGAATCTCGGCCTGATCCAACACTTCATAATCAAGATTATTCTCTTTAATATATTCTTCAACATTATCGATTTTACGCATATCGTTCATGTCGATTTCTGGTCTTGAAAACATCTTAACCATCTTGTCACTTTGCTTTACTTCGGCAGAATTCTTTTCTTTTAAAATAGGATTCGCAACAGTATCACTTACACTCGTTTCTTTAAAGAATTGAACAAACTTTTCAGATTGATCTTTTTTCTCCTCCATTCTTCGAAGACGCTTTTCAGAAGCTAAACCTATTTCAAAAGACTTTGGTGTCAATCTAAAATCGGCATTATCTTGTCTAAGTAGCGTTCTGTATTCAGCCCGAGAAGTAAACATTCTATAAGGTTCCTCTGTGCCTTTTGTAATAAGATCATCTATTAAAACACCTATATATGCTTCGTTACGTTTTAAAATAAACGGCTCTTTCTCGTAGGTTGTTAAGTGTGCATTTATACCAGCCATCATTCCTTGACAAGCTGCTTCTTCGTAGCCCGTAGTTCCATTAATTTGTCCCGCGAAAAACAATCCTGAAACCAACTTGGTTTCCATCGTATGTTTTAATTGCGTAGGTGGAAAATAATCATACTCGATTGCATAACCCGGACGGAAAAATTTCACATTTTGAAAACCATCACACTCCCGTAACGCTTTAAATTGAATATCCTCTGGCAAGGAAGTTGAAAAACCGTTTACATAATACTCAACCGTATTCCACCCTTCCGGTTCTACAAACATTTGGTGCCGATCTTTATCGGCAAAGCGATTTATTTTATCTTCGATAGAAGGACAGTATCGAGGCCCAACACTATCAATTGAACCGTTAAACATCGGTGAACGATCAAAACCTTCCCGTAGAATATCATGCACCAATAAACTAGTGTGGGACATATAACAATCGCGTTGTTTAGTCAAAGGCTTAGTTTTGTCTGAATATGAAAATTTCTCAGGAGTAGCATCTCCTGGTTGAACTGACATTTTAGAAAAATCCAACGAACGTCCATCAACTCTTGGCGGGGTTCCAGTTTTCATTCTACCCGATTCAAAACCTAAATCGATAAGATCTTTTGTGATTCCGGTAGCAGCTCTTTCTCCTGCTCTACCACCTCCAAATTGTTTTTCTCCAATATGGATTAGTCCGTTTAAGAAAGTTCCGTTTGTTAATACAATTGATTTAGCTTTTACTTCTAATCCTAAGGAAGTTTTTACGCCTACTACTTTACCTCCCTCAACTAAAATACCCGAAACCATTTCTTGATAAAAATCTAGGTTTGGAGTTTGCTCTAACATGAATCGCCAAGTTTCAGCAAATAGCATTCTATCACTTTGAACTCTTGGGCTCCACATGGCAGGCCCTTTAGATTTATTCAACATCTTAAATTGGATTGCAGACTTATCTGAAACTATTCCGCTATAGCCACCAAGCGCATCTATCTCTCGAACAATTTGCCCTTTAGCAATTCCACCCATAGCGGGGTTGCAAGACATCTGTGCAATGTTTTGCAAATTCATCGTAATCAACAATGTTTTTGACCCCAAATTAGCAGCAGCAGCAGCAGCTTCAGAACCCGCGTGACCAGCACCAACTACTATAACATCATATTCCTTTTCAAACATAAATTATCTTTTATTTTCAATTGTTCCACGTGGAACACACTTCGTCTTCGCTCAGTGTTAACTTCATTAGCTCGATTTTGATCACCAACCTCTACACTCAAGAAAACTCTTTAAGTCGTTTGGTTTTCTAAAACGGGTGCAAAGATAGCTAAATTGCTAATAATCAACAACTTAATTATATAAATATTTGTAAATCAACGTTCTACAGAAAAGAACGCTTTTCTAAAGCTTCATTTTCTTTGGTACGCATAAGGGCGGCTTCCTCTTCCGTTTTGTCCTTATAGCCACAATAGTGCAGGATTCCGTGTATTATAACGCGGTGCAATTCATCTTGAAATGACACCGAATATGTTTTTGAATTTTCCTTTACACGTTCTACAGAGATATAAATTTCGCCGTGAATTTGCTTTCCTAATGAATTATCAAAGCTGATAATATCGGTCAACGTATCGTGATCTAAAAACTGAACATTCAATTTATGCAAATAGGCATCATCGCAAAACACGTAAACTAGCTCCCCTTCTTTATATTTTTCAGTAGAAATTATTAATGAAATCCAGTCTGAAATTTCTTGACTGTTCTCTAACTCAAAATCAGTTTCAGAATAAAATTCAATCATTCGTTTGCTTAAAATAAGTTTGTACTTTTTCCTTAAATTGTGGTTGCAAAGGTAGTGCTTCCCTATTTAAAATTTCAGTGGTATTAAAGTACTTTTTAATAGCTTCAGGTGATAAGCGTAGGTTATTAGAAAATTGCTTTCTATTGGTTTCAGATTCTCTTCTATTTTCTTGACCTTGTTCAAAAGAAGCTTTATCCAATTTTAATAATTGATGCTGTAAATTAAGCATGCGTTGGAGCGTTTGTTGGTTAAATCCTTTTTCTAACAACTGCTGTTCTACACCTTCCATTTCGCGTAGCAATTCGCCTCCTTTTCCTTTTAGTCCTTCTTTGTTTAATCGGTCTTCCAATTGTTGTCTAAGCATTTGCTGTTGCTTATAAATTTCATACAATTTTTCACTGGATTGTTCGCTATTTCCATTTCCAGACTTTCCGTCTTGCTGTCCTTGATTTCCGCCTTGTCCACCTTCACCGTTTCCACCTTCGCCTTGGCCTTCACCCTTACCTTTTCCTTCACCTTGACCCTGACCTTCTTTTTCACCTTTATCGCCTCCTTTTTGTCCTTCCATTCCTTCTTTCATTTGTTCGGAAAGACTTTCTTGTTTTTTAATAATATCTGGAAGTTGAAAGCCCTGACCCTCTCCTTGACCCTTACCTTGACCTTGGCCCTGACCCTGTCCTTGACCAGAAGCATTCATTTGCATTTGATTTTGCATATTGTTTAATAGCTCACTTAGCATGATAGCAAGTTCATTGGCTCCGGTTACAGTGTATTGCTGACTTGAGACGCCTTGTCGCATTTGGTTTTGTGCTAAACGGTCAAGGGATTTATCGAGATTATATTGTATTTCAGTAAGTGTACTGTTTATTTTACCGCTAATCATAGGTTGGCGTAACGAAAGGGCAAAAATACTATCGTCCACGTGTTCAAAATTGAGCTTAAGGTCATTTTGAATGTTTAATTTTTTTCCGAAGACAGGACTACCATAATCGATGGTTTTAAACTCTTCCATTAAATCCTCTTGGCCAAAAGAAAATACAATTAAATTGTCTAATATCTGTCGAAGCATTTTTACATCTTCGCTTATGGTTTCCATTTGCCCGGCTTGCATTTGCATCTGCATTTGCTTGCCCATTTCCTTCATCTTTTCACCTGCCTTTTGCTGACTTTTTTGAGCATCTTGCTTTTGTTGCTGTTCTAGTTTTTCTGAAGCATTTTGTTGTTCCTTATCTACAACTTTCTCACCTACCTCATCTTTAGGGAGCTCCATTGGGTTTTTTAAATCTTCGTTGTCTTTTTCTAACTGCTTCTTCTCTTCTTTATATTCCTCAAACTTTTCATTAAGTTCCTCTTGTGCTTGTTTAGTATTTTCTTCCTCGGGCGCTTCTGAAAGCTTCTCCTGTTCCTCTCCTAATTTAAAAAGATCTTCAGCCAGCTTTTCAGCTTTTTTGGTAACATAATAGCGCTTGGTTAACTCAACCAATTGTTCTAAGTTCTTTTCTTGATTTTTATTTTGCTTTGCAAGTTTTTCTAATTTTTCGGTTAAGTCTTCTTTCTGGATTTTATCTTGTAGCTTTTCCAGTTCATCCAGGAGCTTTTCATTCTCTTTTAGGCGTTCTTCATTTTCTTGCAAACGGTCTTCCAATTGTTCTTTAAAAGGATCATCTTTTTCCTCTGGTTGGAAGTTTTCAAGGTTTTCCTTCATTTCTTTTGAAAAATTCTTCATCATCTGCTCTTGTTGTTTTTGCCGTTTGATGAAATTTTCCAGTTTCTTCTTATCGTTCCAATTCAGTTCTTTCTTTTCTTTTTGGGTTTTAGACAACTCTTCCAAACTTTTATCCTGCTCCTTCATTTTTTCCAAGGTTTTGTCTAAGTCTTTAATATTTGAATCTTGTTGTTTCAATTGTTCGTTTTGTAATTCATTATCCGTTAATTTTCTGAAAGAATACACCCCAGATTTACTAGATTTAAAATTATGAATGGCATCGTTATCAAACACTTCAAAATAATAATCGTAGGCTACGCCTTCTTGTAAAGGCAATTGCCCTGGAAAGGTGTACACAAACTGATCGAAATTGCTCTTGTTAAGCGAAAGTGGCTCCTTTTTAGCCTTTTCTTCCTCACCGGTTGGGTAGTAGACCAAACGGAGTTTTGTTAACCCATAATCGTCGCTTACACGGCCTAAAAAATAAACCAACTGCGTGTCGGTACTGTCTTGTTTGGACTGCACATCAATTTCAGGGTATTCGTCTTTAATTACACCTAATGTAAACGACAGATTTTCGTAATCTTTCAAGCTTTCATTCGAAGTAGTAATGGCATAATCCAGTTTATTATAAATGTTCTTCTGAAAATTAAATTGTTGTTCTTTTTCAGCAAAACCATACACCGTATCGGCTGTTTTCAAATTAACCTGCTGTGTGTTTTTAGTGGCCACTTGCCAAGTAACCTGTGTGCCCTCAGGAATGGTCGCATTCCCCGTGCTTTTTAAGGTTTCGTCTTGCTTTCCGGTATAAGAAGGATAATTTAAAACCATTTCAAAACCCAATAAGGATGGGGTTTTGACTACATCGAGTGTGTAGTTTCTAGATTGAACTTTATTGGCTTTTAATCTAAAGTCAATCGGTTCCAACGGTTGTGAAAATGTATATTCAAACAAACCGGGTGCTGTTTGTTGCAGGTAATAGGTTTCGTTATTGAATTCAATACTCGCGTTCTGCGGAATGACGGTTCCTTCGGTTCTTATTTTTAGCGTATAATTTTTACTTTCTATGGCTGAAAGGTTATCGTTCAACACCACAAAACTAAAGGGTGCTGGCGGTTCATAAGCCGTATTATAATTTACAACTCGCTCATAACTACTGGAGAAAAGATCTTTTTCACCCAACAAACTAATCACTATAAATATGAACACTGGGATGGCAGCATATTTTAAATATTTACCATTTTTTTTGAAATCAACTGCAGTTTGAAATGGAATGGGTTGCAGTTCGGAAGCTTTTTGGTCAATACTCGCTGCTAATAACTCACTTTCCTGTTGGTTTCTGTTCAACTGAATTACATTTAATAGCTTATCGCTCACATTTGGAAAGTGATTTCCAATAATAGCAGAAGCTTCTTCGTGTGAAATTCCATTCTGGAATTTGAGTAGTTTCGCTAATGGAAACGCAATAAAACGAATAAAAAGAGTAGCTTCAACTACTATGAAAACCCAAAACAAAATAGTTCTGCCTAATGGGCTAAGCCATAAAACATATTCTACCAGCAGTGTGATGAGAAAATACAACAGCCCAATAGCAAAAAACAAAATAGCGCCTTTAATCAATTCATTTGTGTAGAATTTTTTAATGAATTGTTCCAGCTTTTGCTGAATGATATTAAAGGTGCTCATAGTACGTACAATCGTTTTATATAGAACTCCTAAAAATACAATTTTATTTCAAGACTTCTATGAGTTAGTTTAGTATCAAAAATTGCTCCAAAACGCTAAGAAAAACACTATCCGTTAAGATGTGCATGGGTACAAAGAGAATTGTATCTTTGCTATCCTAATAAAATTTACAATCCATGGCTCAAAAAACACGGGTACGTTTTGCTCCAAGTCCTACAGGACCGTTACATATTGGTGGTGTTCGCACTGCTTTATTCAATTATTTGTTTGCTAAAAAACACGGGGGCGATTTTGTGTTGCGTATAGAGGATACCGACCAAACTAGATACGTGGAAGGTGCTGAAAAATATATAATTGAAGCCTTAGATTGGTTAAATATTCCTTTTGATGAAGGTCCTAAAAAAGATGGAGGTTTTGGCCCGTATCGCCAAAGTGAACGAAAACATTTATACAGAGAATATGCCGATAAGTTGCTCGCTTCAGAGAATGCTTATTATGCATTTGACACCCCTGAAGAGTTAAATGAACACCGAAAAAACCATGAAGCCGAAGGGAAAACTTTTATCTATAATTGGCATAATCGATTAAAACTGAAAAATTCCTTATCACTTTCAAAAGAAGAAGTTCAGCAGAAATTAGATGCAGGTGACGAATATGTAATTCGGTTTAAATCTCCTGAAAACGAAACGCTTCATTTAAAAGATATGATTCGCGGTGGCATGCAGATTGACACCAATATTTTAGATGATAAAGTATTGTTTAAAAGTGATGGTATGCCAACCTACCATTTAGCGAATATTGTAGACGATCATTTAATGCAAATAACCCACGTAATTCGTGGGGAAGAGTGGTTGCCTTCTTTAGCACTTCACGTTATGTTATACAGAGCGTTTGGTTGGGAAGCACCTAAATTTGCCCATTTACCATTGATTATGAAACCCGTTGGTAAAGGGAAGTTAAGTAAGCGTGATGGCGATAAAATGGGCTTTCCAGTATTTCCCTTGGAATGGAAAACAGCTGACGGCGATACTTATTCTGGGTACCGAGAAGATGGATATCAGGCCGAAGCGGTTATCAATATGCTCGCTTTATTAGGATGGAACCCAGGAACCGAACAAGAGATTTTTAGCTTAGAAGAATTAGTTCAGGCGTTCGATTTAGACCGTGTAAACAAAGCCGGTGCTAAGTTTGATCCTGAAAAAACGAATTGGTTTCAACATCACTATTTACAGGAGGTTGACAACGGTATTTTAGCCGGACAATTTAAAGAGTTATTGAATAATAAAGGAATTAAAACCGCTCTTCCAGTTGAAACAATCACTGCTTTATTAAAAGAGCGCGCTACGTTTGTAGAAGATATTTGGGATCAAGGAAGCTTTTTCTTTATCACTCCTGAAACATACGATGAAAAAGCAGCTAAAAAAGCCTTTAAAGATGGGACAGCTGAATTACTTCAACAGGTTATTAAACTTATGAACGAAGTGGACGATTTTTCTGCAGCCAACGTATCTGATAAAATAAAGGGTTGGATTACTGACAATGAAATAGGCTTCGGAAAAGTAATGATGCCATTACGCTTATCGTTAGTTGGCGAAATGAAGGGCCCCGATGTGTTTGTAATAGCTTCACTTCTTAGGAAAGAAGAAAGTATCAAGCGCATTGAAAAAGCTATTGATACTATAAGTTAGAGGATTCTATTCCTATTTTGTGTTAAATTCAAGTAACCTGTATTCCTCATTTTTGTAGTCTGCTTCAAACATATACAGGCTTCCATTCGGTAAGAAATGTGAATAGTAAAATGTCTCTGATTCAGGTGAAATTGACTCAAAATAATTTTTCACTGAATCCTCAAATAAGTAAGCAATTATTGAATTTTCATCTAAAACTGTTTCTTTTGGTAATTCTTCTAAACGGATACCGTAAACATAGTCTCGCCATCTAGGTTCATTTCTAGTAATGTGATCAAGGTTTGTGATTTTATCCATTTTAAGCAACTTTCCTTCTTTCTTATCTATTGATAAAACAGAAGCCACTTTACTATCTGGTTCACCGTTGTAACAAAAAAAGTATACTTTATCTTCAGCAAAAACGGGCTTAGTATATGTATATTTCATTTTTGCTACTCCTATATCTTCATCCATTATAAGTTGTTTTATTTCCCATACTTTTTCACCATCTTCATTAAATTTTGAAAAATAAACTTTTACACCATCTTCTTTTTCTCTACCTGCAAGTAATGAGGTTACATAATAAAAATTGCTGTTATGATCAATATTTATTGTTCCTGTAGCGGGAGACTTCATTTGTCTAACTGCACGATTTCCAGCAAAAGTGTTTATAAAACCCTTGGCTAACGATGCATTAGCAAATTTATAGTGTTTATCGTCAATGCTAATTGTAAAAGATTTATCTTCAAGTAGGTTGCCATTAAAGTCATAGATTGAAACGATAAGTTCTTGTTGATTTATACGTTCATTATTATTAGTGGAAGTTAATTTTTTTGAGAGTAAGTAAAATTTATCTTCTCTCACATCTAGAAGGGTATATCCATTTACAGATTCTTTTCCTTCTATCCCTTTCGGGGTAAAGGGTATTAATTGTTCTTCTTTAGAGGAAATATTCATTTTATAAAGATACCATTCAAATGGTTTATCTTTTTTAAGCCTTTTAGAAAGGTCATATCCTCTTTCATTAGGACCTATTGTATATAAGTAATCTTTCATTAGATAGGTCCTAGGAGTGCCATCATATTCAATTTCACTATTATCTACAGTTATTGTTTCTGATACATTTCCATTGGTATCGACAAATTGATATTTTGATTTTCCGCTAGAAACCCCATTAGACTTAGAAATAACATAATTACCATAACTACTCTCAAAAAATAAGTTATGTTTTTTTCCCAATAAATATTGGTTCAATAATTTGCTGTTTTCTAAATCAACTGTTTTAATCATAATATCCTTTCTTCCTTCTAGCGCCTGTACGGAAAAAGTATTTTCTTCCCAATTAAAATCAGTAACACCTTTTTTATTGATTTCTAAATCAACAACTTCTGTCTGAGCGTTATTAACTATAGGGAGCAGAATAAAAAGAAGTAGAAATTTTTTCATAATAGTTCAGTTAGTTTATCAAATAATTAATAGAAAGTGAAAAGCTATTTTGTTTAAGTTCAGGCTCTCTTGGGCCATCTTCTTCTAGGTAGGTAAATTTTCTTAACGTATTGGTAAGCGCTAGCTGGTATCTAATATTTACTCTCAGCCAACTATACCCTGTTGTTAGACCTAAAACCAATCCTGCATTGAATGGCTTTATTTGCTCAAAATCATCGTTTGTGTAGCCTAATGGTTCATAAGAATATCTAGAATTATCATATGTTTCTTCGGCTTTCCATTCATTTGAAAACATAAAAATTGGTCCCAATTGGGGGCCAAAAAAGAATGCTTCATCATTATTGATTACATATTGAGTATATAAAAAAGTGAGGTTTAAATTATCTGCTGAAAATTTTACATCAGCTCTTTCTGTAGGGTCAAACGTTTCATAACCATCTAAAACAATTTTATTTGAAGTGTAGGTGAATTCTGCTATAAAATCGCCTTTTTCGTAAATTTCTTCCTTAAAAGCAATTCCAAACCCGTACCCAATTCCACTACTGTTATTGAGATCTTCATCACTGAAAGAAGAAAAATTAGCTTCGGCTATTAGTCCAAATTGAGAAAAGCTTTTGGCACTAATTAAAATAAAGAAAATTAAAAATAAGTAAGAACATCTATCCATAGATGATGCAATATATTAAAAATAAAGAACAGCAGAAATTATTATAGTAGAGCTATTTCCCTTAATATCATCAATTTCTGAAATATCTTTATCATTTAAATTGTTAAGCATATTAGTAAGTCCGTATTGGTAATGAGCACCTAATCTGAAACTTTTTAACCCAGCAGTAAGGCCACCCATAAGCCTAAAATTAAACGTTGAAATCTCTTGTATAACTTGTGCTCTAACAGTCGTATAGCCGTCTAGAATATAATCTTCATATGCACTGTCATCGATTTTCATTTTTCCGTTGACGTTTAAAATTGGGCCAAATTCAAGGCTTAAATGGTGTTCTACAATGTTAAAACTTCCAAGGAAATTTATCTGGGCTGCCAAAATGGAATATTTAATATACTGAGAATCGGTTAAGTTACTTCCTAAAACTTCAATATTGGATTGCGTAAAGTTTATTCCGTAGATTAAATCAAAATTATTTCTGAAAGAGCCGCGGGTAGTAAAACCTCCAGAAAATCCTTGTCCCTGTTTCGTTGTAAGGTCTGATGTGTTTATATCAAACAATGTTAAACCCCCGTTGATTCCCAATCGGTTATATTCGTTAAAATTACGCTGTGCCGTAAGTTGTTGAAAAGATATAACTAATACGGTAACAATAAACAGGTTTTTAATACTCATAGTATGGTAGATTAATAGCGTTTAAAAGTAGCTTTATTTTTGTATCTTCAACTAATTATTCAACTAAAAAAATTAACAAATGGGTGGTTTACTTTTATTAATACCGGTTATCATTATCGGTTTTTTTATTTTGCTTTCGGGAATTTTCACTGTAAAACAACAAACGGCAGCTATTGTAGAACGTTTTGGAAAGTTTTTAAGTATCCGAAATTCCGGCTTACATTTTAAAATCCCGATTTTCGATCAAATTGCAGGCCGAATCAATCTAAAAATTCAACAATTGGATGTTTTGGTAGAAACCAAAACAAAAGATGATGTGTTTGTACGGCTTAAAATTTCGGTCCAATTTAAGGTAATTCCAAATAAAGTCTACGATGCTTTTTACAAGCTTGAAGATCCGCACGGTCAAATTACCGCATATGTATTTGATGTAGTTCGAGCCGAAGTACCTAAAATGAAATTAGATGATGTTTTTGAGCGTAAAGACGATATTGCCATTGCTGTAAAAGAAGAATTGAACGATGCGATGATTGATTACGGGTACGATATTATTAAAACCCTAGTAACCGATATTGATCCTGATGTACAAGTAAAAGCTGCGATGAACCGTATTAACGCTTCTGAGCGTGAAAAAGTAGCAGCTGAATATGAAGCCGAAGCCGAACGTATTAAAATCGTTGCTAAAGCACGTGCAGAAGCTGAAAGTAAACGTTTGCAAGGACAAGGTATTGCTGACCAGCGTCGAGAAATTGCTCGTGGTCTAGAAGAAAGTGTAGATGTTTTAAATAATGTGGGGATTAATTCGCAAGAAGCTTCTGCCTTGATTGTGGTTACACAGCATTACGATACCTTACAATCTATTGGGGAAGAAACCAACACCAACTTAATTTTACTCCCTAATTCGCCGCAGGCCGGTAGTAATATGCTCAACGATATGATCGCTTCGTTTGTTGCCAGTAACCAAATTGGGGAAGAAATGAAAAAACAAAACGAAGCTAAAGGCATTGGAGCTTCCCAAAAAACTAAGAAAAAACGGAATCCGCCACCGGAAAGTAATGATGATATCAATTTTTAAAATAAAAAACGCCGCTTAGTATTATATAAGCGGCGTTTTTTTCTATGTGTTATAAGTTCGTTTAGTAATCTTTATCCTCTACCTCTTTTACTTTCTTAACTCCTAAAATACTATTGGCAATTTTTACAACAAGTGCCTTTTGGGCAATCGATCCAATCATACTAGCAATGAGGTTTAAGGGCGAAAAGCTATCTTTAATAGATGTTTTTGTATCACTTACGCTAAGCTTCAGTTCCTCTTTATCAATTTCAGATTTTAGCTTTAAGTATTTAAGATCACGGTCTATTTCATCAAAAGTAGTGTATCGTTTCATACGCTTTCGTTTTCTACGGTGTCAATAAATTCTTCTGCATCTTCATGCGCTTGTTCTTTTGCGTTTTTTTTGGCATAATCATCATCATAAAGTAATGCCGAAAATTTCTTGAGAAGACTCCTTTCTATCAATTTCTTTCCAAAAATGACTAAAAATAAAGTCACTAGCCCATAAAAACCTCCTACAATTAAAAAACCTGCAAAACTACTTTCCATAACAATCCCAAGATATAGTGCTACACCAATTGATATAAAAAGTAAAACAAATAAAAAAAAGCTGCCAAACACAAGTAAATTTACCAATGATATGGCTCCTTTCATAGACGACTTGAAAAAGTGAAGTTTATAATACTCCACTGTACTAGTGGTATAGTCTTGAAATTTCTCGCTTATAGTATGTAAATTGTCGTTAAGACGATCAAAAGCCATATTATGAAGTTGCTTTTTTAGCTTTAGTTTTTGTTTTTTCTTTTTGAGTTTCCAACTGTAACTTGGCGTTTTGTTTGCGAAGTGTTTCCAGCTTATCTTCCATAGCTAATAAAATATCATCGGCTTTATAGCTTGCTGAAGACAACGTATTCTCCAATTTTTCTTCAAAGTTTAACCGAGCTTTTTGTGCCTTTTCGCTAAGGTTACTTGATGTTTCTTTAACTTGTTTATCAAATTGTTTACGAGCTTTATTAGCTTCTTTGCTAATTTGCTTTCTAGTTTTAGAGCCTTTATCAGGAGCGTATAGAATTCCAATCCCTGCTCCAATAGCAGCTCCTGTTAATAGAGCCAAAAGCGTTTGTCCTGTGTTAGATGCCATAGTGTGTATTTATTGGTTAATATATTTATGTTCAAACAAAGTTACGTAAGTAGCATTATAGTTGCTGTTAACAACCGGTTAATACTCAAAATTTTACTAATAAAATATTCTTAAAATAGCGTTTTTATTGCCAAAAACTCTTAATTTTTACTTGTTATCATATGCAAAAGGTTAAAACAAGGTGTTGTATTTAATTCATTCAATTGTTTTACATTTGCTGCCTATGCATTTTCTGAAGATATTAAAAAATGTACTTACTTCAGTGCTACAAATAGCACTGTTTTTTGTTTTTCCAGTATTGGTAGTTTGGATAAGCTGTTATTTTTTAATTCCACAACTAAAGTTTTATTTAAAAGAGGCTATAGGCTTTACGGTTATGACGCTATTTTTATTTTGCGTTGTACTCCTTCTACCAAAGTTGCTAAGAAAAGGTTTTAGTTACTTTTCAATCGCCTTATTATCATTCCTGGCATTCGTAAAAATTAGTTTTTATCATCATTATGGTGTAAAATTAAGTGCTTCTGCCTTGTTTGTTATTTTTGAAACCAACAACACCGAGGCATCGGAGTTTTTATATTACTACTTAGATACATATACGCTGGCTTTGGCAATGCTTATGCTTCTATGTTTAGCTGTTACAGCTTTCTTTTTGTTCTCCAGAAGAAGTTTTTTCAATGTATTCCAAAAGGCATTTCAAATTAAAATAAGACCAAAACTACTATTTATAGTGCCGTTAGCGATGATAGCTGTTTCAATGTATTTTATACAAAGAACCTTTGCTGAAGAAAACATTCTCTATAAAAGCTATCATGCCTATAATGAATATAAAGCCACTAAGAAAGTGTTGAAAGGGCAATTGGCTAAAAAAAGCAGTGAAAATCTTACTGTTACAAGCAGCTCAGAAAAACAACAAACTTATATAGTTGTAATTGGTGAATCTACCACCCGAAGACATTTGCAATTGTATGGCTACAAAAGAAAAACTAATCCACAGTTAAGTAAAATAAAAAACAATTTACTCGTTTTTGATAGTATTATAAGCCCAAACGTACATACCATACTTTCACTTGAAAAAGTATGTACACTTTCCAACTTTAAAGAACCCAACAAAAAGAAAAACGGCTCTATTGTACAATTGGCCAACCAAGCTGGTTTTAAAACCTATTGGATTTCCAACCAAAGACCTGTAGGTATTCATGAAAGTATCCCGACTTTAATTTCCGGTGCTGCAACGGTAAAAAATTACGTAGCGACCGATAATTATTCCGAATCAATTTATGACGAAGCGTTGCTGCCTTACATAAACAAAGCAATAAACGACAAAGAAAAAAAGAAAGTCATTTTTGTGCATCTAATTGGTACACATAGTAGGTATGGTTATCGTTACCCTAAAAACAAAACTTATTTTAAAGGTAATCCTAACACTACTTTTAGTAAAACAGCAAACGCCATCGAAACCATAAATGAATATGATAATGCCGTTAGGTACAACGATTCAATCGTCAATGCTATTATAAAAATGACGCAACGTAAAGAAGAAAATAGTTACGTGCTTTATTTTTCAGATCATGGCGATGATGTTTTTGATACTAGCCAAACGTTTTTGGGCCATAACGAGTTTCACGGCACCAAACCTATGTACGAAGTGCCTTTTATTTTTTGGGCTTCTGAAACCTATAAAAAGAATCATTCTTTCTTCGGTAAAGGAGGAGAAATTACCACCCGAAGATATAATTTGGAAGATTTTATCCATACCTTTTCCCACCTCAGCGATATTGATTTTGATAAAAAGGACTTAAGCCGAAGTATTTTTAGTGAAACTTTTAAATCGCGACCTAGGATTATAAAAAAAGGCGAAGACTATGATGCGCAGTAAAAAGGTAAAAATTATCTTGTTTTCTATACTTGCACTAGTTGTATTACGGTATGCTTATAAATTTAGCCCTTATAAAATTGAATTTTTAGGCCATTATGACAAAGTCTGGGCGCACCGAGTAAACTCAACCGATAAACTCAATTCCGCCACTACTTTTTTTAAAGGAATTGAACTAGATTTAGTGTACCAAAAACAAACCAATAGTTTTGATGTAAACCATCCGCCTGCAGAAAGTATCGATTTAACCTTTGCCGATTATCTTTCCACTTTAAAACCTGATGAAAGACCTTATTTGTGGTTAGATATTAAAAATCTGAATCCAGAAAACGCAACGTCCATTCACGAAAAATTGATTTCCATTTTTTCTTCTTTAAGCTATCCTTTTGAAACGATTTTAGTTGAAACCAAACATCCTGAAGCACTTGCCATTTTTCAACAATCTGGTTTCAAGACCAGTTATTACTTGCCTTACGAAATGTATAAAAAAGATCCGCAGGCATTGAAAACAGCTATTTCAACCGTAAAAAAATTTTTAGCTACCGATACTGTTTTTGGTATTTCGGCTAGTTATAAGGATTATGAAATTTTAAAAAATCACTTTCCTAAACGCACAAAATATATTTGGGCCACAGGACGGTGTACGGTATGTGATTATACTGAAATACGTGAACTTTTAAACGATACCACAGTAAAAGTAGTGCTGAGTACCTTTAGATCATTTAAAGGAAATAGATAGCTACTTCTTATCTATTTTCCCCCAAGAATCACGTAATGGCACAGTTCGGTTAAAAACAATTTTTTCTTCGGAAGAATCCTTATCGACAACAAAATAGCCTAATCGTTGAAATTGAACTTTATCCTCCACTTCTAGATTTTTTAAACTTGGCTCCGCATAAGCTGTGATAACTTCTAAAGAATTTGGATTTATAAATTCCATAAAATCTTTTTCTTTATCAGCATCTGGCGAAGCTTCCGTAAACAAACGATCGTAGAGTCTAACCTCAACAGGAAGTGCTTCTTTTACTGAAACCCAGTGTAACGTTCCTTTTACTTTCCGTTTTGAAGCTTCAGAACCACTTCCACTTTTACTATCAGGGTCGTAGGTGCAATGTATTTCGGTAATATTTCCATCTGCATCTTTTACAACACTTTCACCCTTTATGATGTATGCATTTTTTAACCGTACTTCTTTATTCAGTGTTAATCTGAAGAATTTTCTATTGGCTTCTTCTTTAAAATCTTCTTGTTCAATATACAGCTCACGCGAAAAAGGAACTTCTCGATAGCCAGCACTTTCATCTTCAGGATTATTTTCAGCTTCGAGCATTTCGGTTTCACCTTCAGGATAATTGGTAATCACCAATTTTATAGGATTTAAAACCGCCATCACACGAGGCGCTCGTTTGTTAAGATCTTCGCGTACATTAAACTCTAAATGCGAAACATCTATGACATTCTCTCGTTTTCCAACACCAATGCTATCTACAAAATTTTTAATGGATTCTGGCGTATAACCACGTCTTCTCAACCCTGAAATGGTAGGCATTCTTGGGTCGTCCCAACTGTCAACAATTCCTTCTTCAACTAATTTTGCCAATTTACGTTTACTCACCACGGTATGACTTAAGTTTCTGCGGGCAAATTCTCGCTGCTTAGGACGTAATGTATCTTTCTGGTGTACTTGGTCCAAGAACCAATCGTAAAGCTCTCTATGGGGTAAAAATTCGAGTGTACAAAGTGAATGTGATACACGCTCTATATAATCGCTCTCGCCGTGGGTCCAATCGTACATCGGGAAAATTTTCCAATCGGTACCTGTTCTGTGGTGACTTTTATGCAACACGCGGTACATAACTGGGTCGCGCATCAACATATTTCCAGAGGTCATATCAATTTTAGCACGTAGGGTGTGCTTGCCTTCCCCTAATTCGCCATTCTTCATTTTTTCGAAAAGATCTAAACTTTCTTCCACAGGACGATTTCTGAAAGGACTTTCAGTTCCTGGTGAATTAGGTGTTCCCTTTTGCTCAGCAATTTGTTCAGATGTTTGCGAATCTACATACGCTTTACCGTCTTTAATTAATTGAACAGCCCAATCATATAATTCTTGAAAATAATCGGAAGCATAGCGTTCTTCAGCCCATTCAAATCCTAACCAAGAAATATCACGTTTAATAGCGTCCACAAATTCCTGTTCTTCTTTTGCAGGATTTGTATCATCAAAACGTAGATTTACTGGGGCTTTGTAGCGTTCGCCTAAACCAAAATTTAAACAAATAGAAGAAGCGTGACCAATGTGCAAATATCCATTAGGCTCTGGCGGAAACCGAAACCGCAGTTCATCTTGTGTGTGCGATTTAGTTAAATCTTCTTCAATAATATGCTCAATAAAATTAAGTGGTGCTTCTTCTTTTGCCATGATTGGTATATTGTTCCTATAAAAGGAATTATAACTAGTTAAATGTAAATAGAATTTATTGGTCAGCCTATTTATAAATAGACAAGTAGCAAAGGTAAAAAAAGTATCTTTGTAAAAACAATTTGCATGAGTACAATACGCTTAAAGAACATCCGCATTTTCGCTAATCATGGATGCTTAACTGAAGAAGAAAAAATAGGGAGTGACTACATTGTAAACTTAAAGGTTACGGCAAATCTATCAAAGGCTGCAAAAACTGATGATTTAGGCGATACAGTAGATTACGTGCACCTTCAAAAAATAGTTAGAGAGCAGATGGCTATTCGTTCAAAACTACTAGAACAAGTAGGCCAGCGTATTATAGATGAAATTTTAAAAGAAATTGAATTGGTTGATACTGTAAAGGTTCGGGTTTCAAAGATTAATCCGCCAATTGGTGGTGATATTGCTGAAGTAAGCGTTACAATGTCATCATCTCGCTAATTTCAATTTAAAATAGGAAAATTCAGTTTAATTTTTTTACATTTGCAAACCTTATTGGCATCGTGGCCGAGTGGCTAGGCAGAGGTCTGCAAAACCTTGTACAGCGGTTCGAATCCGCTCGATGCCTCAACAAAACCTTCTTTCTTAATTGATGGAAGGTTTTTTTATTGAATAGGGTCTTCTACTGGGGGAATCGGTTTTTCTAAAGGATGTTTCGGTCCCGGAATTTTATCCAAATTGGACTGCATTTCATCAGGAAAAATTCCTTGAAGCAATAATGCTACGCCAAAGCCTGCAATTAAGATACTCACCCATTTCTTAGTTTTAATAATAAAACGGGGTGTCATTTTATTTTTAAGCTTTTTAGCTAATGTAATTTTTAATAAATCGGTACAGAAAAAGGTGATCAAAACGGTTAATAGGAAGAAAAATACACCGTTGTCAGAATTAGTTAAGGCATTTGCCATAATAATAGTACCTATCCATCCTGCTAGCACACCAAAGTTTACAAAATTCAGTAGAAAACCTTTTAAAAATAAACTTCCTAGTTTCTTTTTAACCTTGACTCCGTAATGTTCTCGTACTATTTTAAAAAAGGAACGGTTGGTGCGGATGTATGATATAATTCCGTAGGCTATTAAAACAGCACCTCCAAAGATTAATAATCCTGGATCATCTTTTACTTTATCTAAGATTTTACTAGTACTAAAATAAGCTATGACAATAAAGACAATATCTGCGAAGATTGCTCCTAAATCAAAGAACACTCCTGCTTTAAAACCTTTAGTAATACTGGTTTCAATGAGTGTAAAAAAGACAGGACCTACTGCAAAAGCAAGTAGGAACCCGTAAAAAGCTGCGTATCCAATACCATCAAACATAGTATTGTAAAAGTACAAATAAGTTTATAGTTGAAAACGCTTTAGCTAACTATTAATCCACAATACGAATAGTACCGCCTGCAAAACTCTTTTTCTTTACTTCTTTAGGGTTTCCATACACCGTAACATCGCCGCCTGCAGTTACTTTTATAGTTGCTTTTTCACTAGCGTTAATTTCAGCTTCGCCAGCTGCAAAAAGTTTTAAGTTAGTGTCTTGGGTTTGTAAATGCATTGCTTCGATGATACCGCCGGTTCTAATGGTAATATCTTGTGATTTGGCTAAACCGGAAGCTTCAATTGTTCCTCCCGTCACGGCTTTCATTTCAACATAATTTACTTTTAAACCTACTCGAATCTTTGCTCCTTCTTGTGAACGTAATTCAATTTTATTTTGAGTTATTGCTTCGTTTGCAACAATTCTAGCTCCTTCATTGGCATCGATTATATCAACATCAGTGTAGTGAACTTCAACAAAGGTTTCTTCTCCATCAAAACGTTCGTCTAATTGCATTCGGATTTTTAATTTTCCGTTGTCATTAATTATCTTAACACTTTCGGTGTTTTCACCTTTGATAACAACTTTGTTTTCTTCAGAAGGAATTAAATTCACTTCAATTAAATCGAATACTTTTAATTCATCAAAATCGCCTATATTTTTTTCAACCATACGTTGAGAAAATGCTGAAAAAGTAATTAATGCAATAAGAATTGTGGAAAATGTCTTCATAATTAAATGGTTTAGTTTTCTTTAAAGAGTAGGTTACAATTGAAATGTTACACTTACTTTTCAATTTCTTTTTTACTTCCCAACAGGGTGAAATCTAAATGCTTTCTAACAAGATCGGCATTTTTCACTTTTACATAAACCTCGTCTCCTAATGTATATTTATTATGTGTCCGTTGACCCACTACTGCAAATTCATCTTTATCAAAAACATAATGATCGTCGCGTATATCACTTAAACGAACCATTCCTTCACATTTATTAGAAACTATTTCTATATAAATTCCCCATTCAGTCACACCAGAGATAACACCAAGAAAATCTTCATCTTCGTGGTCTAACATGTATTTTACCTGCATGTATTTTATACTGTCGCGTTCAGCGTTTGTGGCAAGGTTTTCCATTTCGCTGGAATGACCACATTTATCTTCGTACTCATCTTGGTTAGCCGATTTATTTTTATCTAAATAAGATTGTAACAACCTATGTACCATAACATCAGGATAACGACGAATAGGTGACGTAAAATGTGTGTAATAATCGAATGCTAACCCGTAATGACCAATATTATTAGTAGTATAGACCGCTTTACTCATCGTTCTGATAGCTAATACATCGACTAAGTTTTGTTCTTTTTTTCCAACGACATCTTTCAATAATTTATTGATAGAATTAGCTGTTTTTTTAGGATCTCTAGTATCTAGTTTATAACCAAATCGTTGGATAATACGTTCCAGAGCGGCAATTTTCTCATCATCCGGCTCGGCGTGTACACGGTATACAAATGTTTTTGGTGGGTTTTGTTTCCCTATAAATTCAGCAACACTACGGTTGGCAAGCAACATAAACTCTTCAATTAGTTTATTTGCATCTTTACTTTCTTTGAAATAAACACCTTCTGGTTCATTGTTTTCATCTAATTTGAATTTCACTTCCACTTTATCAAACGAAATAGCACCTTGGCGCATCCTGTCTGTACGTAAAATTTTAGCCAACCGATCCATTTCTAAAATTGCCGAAGCAATATTAGAATCTACCGTATATTTTTTATCTGTAATAGAAATATTGGATGGTATTTCGTGCTTTTTAGCATCTTGATTTTCAATTACATGCTGTGCTTCTTCGTACGCAAAACGAGCATCGCTATAGGTTACTGTACGACCAAACCATTGGTTTTTAACCTTCGCTTGATTATCGATTTCAAAAACAGCTGAAAAGGTATATTTTTCTTCGTTAGGGCGAAGCGAACACGCATTGTTAGATAACACTTCAGGAAGCATCGGTACCACGCGATCTACTAAATAAACTGAGGTTGCACGTTCATACGCTTCATCATCTAAAACGGTTCCAGGTTTTAAGTAATGTGAAACATCGGCAATATGGATTCCTATTTCGTAATTTCCATTTTCTAATTTCTGAAAGGATAACGCATCGTCAAAATCTTTTGCATCTTTTGGGTCAATGGTAAAGGTTAATACATCGCGCATATCACGACGTTTATTAATTTCGTCTTCTTGAATGGATGTATCTAATTGATTCGCATATTCTTCTACTTCAGGTGGAAATTCATACGGCAATCCATATTGTGCTAAAATAGAATGAATTTCGGTATGATGTTCACCAGGCATTCCCAATACCTTTTTAACTTGACCCAATGGAGAATCTGCTTTTTCTGGCCAATCTATAATTTCGACTAATACTTTTTCACCGTTTTTTGCTTCTCCAATATTACTTTTCGGAACAAAAATATCAGTGTACATACTGGTATCATTAATTTTAACAAAAGCAAAATTATCAAGTATATCGATAGTTCCTACAAATTCTGTGCGTTTACGTTGTAATATATTAGTTATTTCGCCTTCAGCTTTACCACCCTTTTTACGTTTAAAAACATAGACTTCAACCACATCGCCATTTAAGGCTTTGTTTAAGTTTTTATTATTGACGAAAATATCGTCTTCGAGACCGTCAACGATAATATATCCTTGTCCGCGACTGGTAACATCGACCTTTCCAGTGTAGTAATTTTTTGAAGGAGCAATAACGTACTTTCCCCGTTCAACTTCGTTGATGGTTCCTTTAGCTAGTAACTCTTTTATTTTTTTTGTAATCTGATTGCGGCTGTTAGGATCATCAACTCCTAGTTTTGCAGCAATTTGTTTGTAGTTGTAGGGTTTGGAATTTGCTTTTCGTAGTATTTTTGTGATGCTTTCTCCAAGCCCTTTTATTTTGTTATTTTTTTTCTTCGTATTTCTTTTTGGCATTGTTTTATTTTAATTGTTGTAAATGTACTATTATTAAGATAATAGCGTGTTTCCTTTAGGAAAGATTTAGTACCTTAGTAAGGCTTCAATAAAGCATTTTTTAAGCTATGGAAAACTTTATTACAGTTGCTACTTTCACGTATCAAAGTGAATATGCTGTTCTTGCATTACTACTAGAACAGCATGACATCCCGCATGTTTTTTTAAACGAAACCATGGCGAGTGTTTTTCCTTTTTATTCAAACGCAATTGGCGGTATTCGCTTGCAAGTACACAAGGAAGATGCAGAGCGTACTCGTGAAATCATCAAAGATTTTGACAATACGTCAAAAATGAGAATTGTTTAAATTTAAAGTTTTCAACCTTATTAACAATATAATAATCATCTCTTTTCTTTTTATAAATTTTAAAATAAATAATGATGGTTATTATAGTGTGTTAATATGTAGCATAACTTTTTGAAGTTTAATTTTGTTTTTAAGTTATAGGTTATTTTATACACGTTGTTAACATAGTTTTAAGAATGTTTTCTTCTGAAAAATAAACGAATAGGTATCGTAATTAACAGCTGTCAACAATCCTTGTTAACAACGTATTTTTAATATGTATTTATGAAATATCTGTTTGAAACTTACTTTTTAATGCTGATAACTCGGTCAAAAAAGAAGGAGTTAAAATTTGCTTTTAAAAAATTAAAGTACCTATGGAATTTTATATCGGATTTCACAACTTTTTTTTTGCTAAACTATTAACAAATGTAAACATAGTTGTTAACTATAAAGTAAGCTAAACTTTAATAAAACGTAAAGGATTGATTTTTAATTATAACCGTTTTATTATGTAATAATACAACTATATTTGTTGTAAAATAAACACCATGAAAATAGCAATAGGAAACGACCACGCAGGGACTGATTATAAAAATACAATTTCAAATTACTTAAAATCAGAAGGATACGAAGTTATTAACTACGGTACCGATACGGAAGAAAGTGTAGATTATCCAGATTTTGTACATCCTGTTGCAGACGATGTAGAAAACAAAAAAGTGGATTTCGGTATCATAATTTGCGGAAGTGGAAACGGTGCAAATATGACGGCTAATAAACACCAAAAAGTACGTTCAGCTTTATGTTGGACCAAAGAAATTACAGCCTTGGCCAGAGAACATAACGATGCTAATATTTTAAGTATTCCAGCTCGTTTTACTAGCGAACCACAAGCACTGGAAATGGTAAAAACCTTTATTTCTACAAAATTTGAAGGTGGTCGTCATCAACGACGTGTTGATAAGATTGCATGTTCATAAGTACGTTACTTTTTTAAATGTCCCAGGCGCAGACACATACACACGATCATACAGATTTAAAGGGTAGAAATCTGTTAATAACGATTGTTTTAAATATTATTATAACAGTTGCACAGGTTATTGGTGGGTTAATTTCTGGTAGCCTTTCATTATTAAGTGATGCCTTACATAATTTTAGTGATGTAACCTCTTTAGTCATTAGTTATGTGGCCGATCGGTATTCAAAAAAAGAAGCGTCTTTCGATAAAACTTTTGGGTATAAACGTGCTGAAATAATTGCAGCCTTTGTAAATGCTGCTACACTTCTGGTAGTTGCTATTTACCTTATTTATGAAGCTATAAAAAGATTTTTAAATCCACAAGAAATTGAAAGTGGATTAGTAATTTGGTTAGCAGTCCTTGGTATTATTGCAAACGGTTTTAGTGTGTTACTCTTACATAAAAATGCCAAAGAAAATATGAATATGCGTTCGGCTTATATTCATTTATTTACCGATATGTCTGCTTCGGTAGCCGTTTTAATAGGTGGTTTGCTAATGAAAAATTTTGGATGGTTTTGGGTAGACAGTGTACTAACTGTTTTAATTGCTATTTATTTATTGGTTGTAGGGTATGACTTGCTAAAAAATTCTTTTAATGTATTGATGTTGTTTACCCCTAAGGATATTAAACTGGAACGTATCAGTAAAAAAATAACAACTATTTCTGAAGTAAAAAGCATCCATCATATTCACGTTTGGCAGCTTAACGAAAAGGAAATGCACCTAGAAGCGCATATGGAATTTTCAAAAGATTTGACGCTTTCTGAATTTGATGCCATTTTAGAAAAGGTAGAAAAAATACTCTTTGATGACTTCGGAATAAATCATGTAAACATCCAGCCAGAATTTCAAAAAGACGATCCGAAAGAAATCATTGTTCAAGATTAAAAAAATAGAATCAATGGAAATAACCATTAAAAAATTTGAAAACCTATCTATTTACGAATTATACGATATACTACAGCTTCGTTCCGAAGTATTTGTTGTAGAGCAAGACTGTGTATATCAAGATATTGATGGGAAAGATGCAAAAGCACTTCACATTATTGGTAAAAAAGACGGAAAAGTAATCGCGTATACCCGTTGTTTTCCAGCCGGTTTTTACTTTGAAGAAGCTGCCATCGGCAGGGTCGTTGTAGCTGAAAACCAACGGAAATTTAGTTATGGTCACGACATTATGGATGCTTCAAAAAAGGCCATAAAAAAATATTATCAAACCGAAAACATAAAGCTTTCGGCTCAACAATATTTAATTAAATTTTACCAATCTCATGGTTTTGAACCCATTGGTGAGGGATACCTTGAGGACGGCATCCCTCATATTGCTATGGTTAAAGCTTGATAAGCTTTTTTTCCATATTCAAATGGTCCAGCATTTCATTGGTAAATTTATAATGCCCCCGTCTTGTAATTATTTTAAATCGCTCGTTTCGCATACGAGTCAATACATCTAAAAAGCGCCATTTTGACTTCAATAAATTTGTTCTGTCAGACTTTAAGCTTACTTCAAAATAATGCTTAATTCCTGCTCGCTCCGCTACAATATCAGGGGTGATACTTATATCACTTCCTTTTTTATTGTACGACTTAGGGGTCTCATAGCCTTCAATATCGGCTTTAATGTTTTCGAATCCTTTGTTTTCTAAATACGTAACGGATTCTTTAAGAACCTCGTCGTTTTCCTGTTTGTCTCTCTGTACCATAACCCATATTATACGAAAATTTAAGCAGTATCACTATTAAAAATATGTTAATAAGTTGGATTAATGGCTTTCTTTTCCTTTTGAAACCACTGTTTTGTTAAAAGGAATTCCTAATTGTGTGAAGATATTCTCGTCATCAATATGATCGGCTAGGTCCACTCCATATTTAATTTTCTTGGTGTCATCATATACGAATGTCCCAAATAATCGGTCCCAAATGGAAAACATATTCCCGAAGTTACTGTCCGTCCAAGGGAGTTGATAATGGTGATGAAACTTATGCATATTAGGTGTTACAAATACATAGCTAATTCCTTTATCCAACCAAGCAGGCAGACTGATATTAGCGTGCGTCCAATACGTAAAAAGTACACTTAAAATACGATAGAATAAATAAAAAGCGATTGGCATGCCCATAATGACGACGGCAATGAGGGCAAACGTTTCACGGATAATAAAATCAAATGGATGATGGCGGGTTCCTGTGGTAGCGTCTACATGTTTATCGCTGTGATGTACAATATGCAGCCGCCACATTGCTGGAACTTTGTGCAACAAGTAATGCACACCGTATTGCGCTATAAAATCCAATACTAAAAGTGACAATAACAATTCAACAAAAATAGGTGCTTCAAAAAGGTGTAATAAGCCAAATTGCGAATCGTTCAGCCAAATGAAAATAGCTGCGGTAGCAATACCGAAAACGGCGTTGATAACCATGACAAAAGCCAGTAAAATAAGATTGGTTTTGGCGTGCTTCCACTTCTTATACTTTAAGTTTATTAAACTGTAGTACCCTTCTAACACCCAAAATAACGCCAACACAAAAAATACCCAGGCGGCTTTCATCCAGATAGGCATGGTTTCAAAAAAGGTTAAGAAGTCTTGCATGGAGTATTAAATATACGGTTCTCTTGGTTTCGATACAATTTTGAAAGGCTTTTTGCCTTTCAAAATCACTCAACCACCAATAATCACAACTATTTTAAAATCTTCTCATATCTATTTCCATCACTAAGTACCGAAACAGCTTCCAAAATCTCAGGATTATGGTTAGAATGATAGTTATACATACCGTCCCTGTAAAAATAACGCTTTAAAATTTCGTCGCTTAGCAATGATTTAATCTCTGCTTTTTTAGCGACCAACGCTTTTTCCTTGGCTTTATCTATGGAAGTCATTAATTGGTTATACCCTTGCTGTATTTCATCTTTTAGGTCATCATCTTCCGCTCTACGGAGTGCTTCAGCAAATTCTTTTTCAGTTTCGGTTTCGTATTCAAAACCGTTTTTAGTTAAGTAGGTCACGAAATCTTGAAAATCAGCATCGGTAAATTCAAACGTATTATAATCTTCTAATTGATGTGAATAATAATACTGCGTGGCATAATCAAAAATCGCCATATCTTTTAGCAAAGCCGTCGTAATAGGACTGAATTTTGCCGTTTCCACTTCCACATCGGGCATAATACCACCGCCGTCATAAACCGTTCTACCGCCTTTGGTTTTAAACTCATTGTATTCTTCGGTATCTACCCGAAGTGGGTCGCCATTTTCATCACGATGCCAATAATCCAATGCTTGAATACAGCGGCCGCTTGGCGTATAATACCGTGCAATAGTTACTTTTAGTTGGGTTCCATAGGTTAGCTTTTTAGGGCGTTGTACAAGACCTTTTCCGAAACTACGCGCACCAACTACTACCGCGCGATCTAAGTCTTGCAAACCTCCTGAAACAATCTCACTAGCCGATGCACTACGACCATTGACCAACACGACTACCGGAATCTCTGTATCTACCGGATTAAATTGGGTTTTATAGACTTTGTTGTATTTTTCAATCACCGATTTTGTCGTGGTGATCACTTCACCTTTATCAACAAATAAATTAACTACGTTTATCGCTTCATTTAAGAGTCCGCCAGGGTTTCCGCGCAGGTCTAAAATTAATTTATCGGCGCCTTGTAGTTTTAAATCTTCCAAAGCAGATTTTGTTTCAATAGTTGTTTTTCGATTGAATTTACTCAACACGATATACCCAATATTATCGTCCAATAATTTATAAAATGGAACGGCTTTTATCCCAACCTTTTCACGTTTAAGTGTTGTAGTCTGTGTTTTACCTTGACGTTTATAAGTGATTTCAACCGAACTGCCTTTCGAGCCTTTTAGCAGCTCTCCAGCATCCCCATCAAAACCTGCCACCGGCGTCGTACCGATTTTAATGAGTTCGTCCCCTGCTTTTAACCCAGCTTTGTCGGCTGGATAATTTTGAAAAGGTTCTATAATGGTTATTTTATCTTTTGTGGTTTTAACCGAAGCTCCTATCCCGGTGTAGGTACCCGAATTTTGTATGCGCCCATCTTCTACATCTTGTTCGTTCCAATATACGGTGTAGGGATCCAAGTCTTCCAGCATGCCGGTGATGGCTTTATCCATTAACGTAGCGGGCGTTACCTCGTCCACATAGTTCATATTGAGTTCTTTGTAGAGCGTGGTGAATATTTCTATTTGTTTGGCAATTTCAAAGAAATCGCTTTTAAAACTCACCGTTGTAAACATGATAACCACGGCGATTATTGGAATAAATATTTTCTTTTTCATGGTTATAACAGTTTTTTATTTTTATAATTAATTAAAATTTTTTCTAGATTAGTTTTAAATTCAGAAGCATTAATAAAAAGGCCAGGATCTTTAAACTTAGAATCATTATATTGATTCCCAGATTTCAAAATTGGGCCAAACTCTTTAACACCTAATCCAAAGGTATGAATATATTCTAAACCAGACTTTTCAGGATGCTCAATAAGAATATTTCTTACGTTTCTAATGCCTTTACTTTCAAAAGACTTGCCTAATCCTGCGGAATATCTAATTATATTTCGAAGTCTGAAAGCTTTATAATAAAACATCTCTGCATATAGCTTCGTTTTAAATAACATTTCCTCAAACTTTTTATAGTCCGATATTTCAGAAATTTTATGATAATTTTGAATTAGATATTTTTTACTGTTTATGTTATTTTCTCTAGAATATTCCATCCAATTATTTATTTTGTTGGTTAGAACCTCATTTCGATCGAAAAAAAAATTATTTAATATTGTAGTCTCTTTAATTAGATAGTCAAGCTGTTCTAAAATTTCTAGTCCATCAATTGTATATCCTAAATGAAATCCTTCAATAGGATTTTCTAAATTTTCAGTTTTGTATTTTTCATATAGCTTATATACATAACTGAAATAGAACATTAATAATTTTTTTATAAAGTTTATTTATTTCTTCCTATTCCTCCTAACCAACCAACGCACCACCAACAGCACAATAATAACTACAATAAACAATGGCCAGAGGTATAACAACCCTAAAAAGAACACCGAAACGCCATTCCAACCGCCTTGTAGAGCGTTTTTAATTTTTTGTCCGTAAGAAACGGTTACGCCACTTTCGGCAGTGTATTTGTAAAACTCTAAGTTGATGGTACTAACCGATACCCTGTTTTGAAGGTATTTTAAGCGGCCTTCTTTGGCTTCAATCTCTTCACGGATATTGGAAAGTTCGCGTTCAATTTCGAGCATTTCCTTGACGTTTTTCGCTTTGGAAAGGAGTTCTAAATAACGGTCTTCCAACTTACGTTTGGCTTTTAAACGCGCTTGTAGATCGACAAACTCTTCGGTTACGTCTTGGCGCGAAATATCCCGCTGATCGAAATACTCCACCCCTTCTGAAACCGAATTGATAAACGCTTGAAAGTTTTTGGTGGGCACGCGAACCGTCATATTCCTAAAAATACGGTTGTAGCTTTTCCCGGAATTGTCATTGGCTACAAATCCTTCGTATTGAGACGTTAGTTTGAGTATTTTTTGGTGGGTTTCCTCGGGTGATGGGGTTTCAAAAGCGAGCCGGGCGGTTTTAATGATTTTCTGCTCTTGCTCTTGAGTAACCGTTCTCTTTTGCTGAACCATACTTTCTTCAGAATACGCTTGGTCTTCTAGTACTTCACCAGCAGGAGAAGGCGGAGCAGAAATAGCATTAGAGTTCCCCCCATTTGAACATGCGAGAATAAACGAAAATAAGAATAAGCTAATTGTTTTCATCTTTTAGTTTTTTAAGAAGTGAAATAACCGAAGCTTCAACAGCTTCGTAGGTTGGTTTTTCCCTTCCAAGATACAAAAACAACAGCGCAAATTTCTTGCCGCTTTTTTCTATATACGCTCCTTTGTTGAGTCTATAGGCTTCGCGAAGCTTTCTTTTTATATGGTTTCGGCTTACGGCCAACTTAAAATTTCGTTTGGGAACGGCGAAGGTGGCTTGATTGGTTTCAGCATCTTCCACTTCAACAAAAAACACTTTTACGGGATATTTTTTATAGGATTTCCCTTCAGAAAAAAGCCGGGCTATCATTTTTCGGCTTTTTAGTTTTTCAGTTTTAGGAAAATTTTGACTCATAGCGTAAAGATATAAAAAGACCTCACAAGTTATGTAAACTGTGAGGTCTGTTCTTTAAAAGAGGTTTCAGAATAACTTATTCTACACCCCACGTATTGTTTTCCAAATTGATATCGGCCATAAGGTTTGACGCATCAATCTTCATACTTTTTACTTTTTTACCGTCCGTGATTTCAAATTGGTAGGTAGGATACGCCCACGCCCAATCTGGTAACACACGGGATTTCATATTTGGATATGGAGTTGGTTTTTCAGCACGTGCCATTTGCAACGGAATGTAGAAGTACTCTTCCGTTCCGTCTTCATACGTTACAAATAAATCGATAGGCATTGGCATTAAACCGATACGCTCCAATGTTATAGTTGTTGTGTTTCCAATAGATTCAACACCTTTAATTCCGTAGTCTATAGTGTTTGTAGTTTGAGCAAAATCGGTTAAATACCAATCTAATTCAAAACCAGAAACTTTTTCAGCTACACGTATAAAATCGTTTGGTGTAGGGTGTTTAAACGCCCAATCATCGTAATACTTTTTAAGTGTCTTTGCTAAATTTTCTTCGCCAATTACATATCCTAATTGCGCTAAAAACACAGCTCCTTTACTATATGCGGTAATTCCGTAGGCTCTGTTACTGGCATAACGATCTGCATGCGTGGTTTGTGGTTGCTCTTTGCCGCTTTTAGCTAAAAAAGTATAACCTCTATAGGAACCACTAAACGGATTTGGCTTCTGCTCGTCCATTACCTCGTTCATGGCAGCTGCGGAAATGTAACTTGTAAATCCTTCGTCCATCCATTCGTGTTTTGCTTCGTTGGTAGCCATTAAAAACTGAAACCATGTGTGGGCCAATTCGTGAGCGGTAACGCCAACTAAACTTCCAAACTTACGCTCGCCAGTTATTAGGGTGCTCATACCATATTCCATACCGCCGTCTCCACCTTGAATTACAGAGTATTGCTTATATGGGTAAGGTCCTATCTTTTCATTGAAATACTTAAGTAGTTCGGCAGTTTTAGGCTGTAAATTTTTCCAGTTTTCTTTTATTTCAGGATTGTCTTTGTAGAAAAAGTGAAGTGTTACGTCGTTAGGTCCTTCATAGGTATCATGAACATACTCATCATCTGCAGCCCAAGTAAAGTCGTGTACATTTGGTGCTTTAAAATGCCACGTATATTTTCCATCCACTGGCTTCATATTTTTTAAGCCTTTAGGTCCGTAGCCGTGACCTACTTGTTCAGGATTTTGTAAATAACCAGTACCGCCAATAGTATACGCAGCGTCTATCGTTATTTTCACATCATAATCACCCCAAACACTAAGAAATTCTCTTCCTATGTAAGGATATGCGTGCCATCCTTGAAAATCGTATTCGGCTATTTTAGGAAACCATTGTGCCATTGATAAAGCAACACCTTCTTCATTATTACGACCAGAACGACGAATCTGTACCGGTACTTGTGCATCCCACTCCATATTGAAAGTGGTGCTTTCACCTGGCTGAATGGGTTTGTTTAATTCTACTTCAAGAACAGTACCTACTACTTCATAATTTAAAGTTTGACCGTCTTGTGTTAATAAAGTTGGTTTAATGTACCCTATTTCTGAAGGAGATAATTTTGAAATTCGATCTGCTACTCTACTATCTGGATCTGTAATGGTTCTAGAACGAACGTCCATTTCGCTTCCCGGTTGAAAAGCGTTGAAATATAAGTGATAAAATACTCTATCGAGAACATCGGGTGAGTTGTTTGTATAAACTAATTCTTGTTTTCCTTTATATTGATAGGATTTAACATCCATATCAATTTCCATCTTATAATCAACTTTTTGTTGCCAATATGACGTATTGTTCTGCGCTAAAGCAGTAGCAACCATACAAAAGATTAAAATGTTTCCGAAAATATATTTCATAAGCGTAGTATTAGATTCAAAAAAAATACGGGATTTCATACTTTAATAAAACCCCGTATTGCTAAATTATTTTAAACGAGACCTTTTATCGGCCATTATAAATGCATTGTACATATTCACCATCTTTCCAGAGGTTGAAATGTTTTCGAAATTATCGGTATTAGATTCTTCTCCACCTAGTATAACAGGGCTTTTTGTAGTAAGACCGCTATCCATTATAACTTGCTTTACTTCTTTTGCTGAAAGGTTAGGATAGTAAGAACGAATCATCGCAGCAACTCCAGCAACAGCAGGTGCCGCCATAGAAGTTCCTTGTAAATATTCATACGTATCTAAAGGTGTAGTTGCCCATATTTTTACACCAGGTGCAAAAACATCAACATTAGATTTACCGTAGTTTGAAAAGTTAGCCACTAATTCGTTACCGTATTTGAAGTTTAAGGCACCAACAGTTAATACGTTATCTACATATTCAGCTCCAGTTTTAGTTTGATCATTTGGATATACTTCCGTTTCATCTAGATTAAGACCTTCGTTCCCGGCTGCATTTACAATTAATACATCTTTTGAAGCAGCATATTCAATAGCTTCACGAACCCATTCTGGATGTGTGCTGTAATACTTTCCGAAGCTAGTGTTTATTACTTTCGCGCCATTATCGGCAGCATAGCGAAAAGCAAGTGCGATATCTTTATCGTACTCATCGCCATCTGGCACCGCGCGAATAACCATAATTTCAACATTTTTTGCTACTCCATCGATGCCAATTTCGTTGTTACGTTCTCCAGCAATTATTCCTGAAACGTGTGTACCATGTTTAGCATCTTCTTTTTTAGGATCTGGACCGTCTACATCGTTGTTTCCGTAATCAGTGTCTGTAATGTCATCAGGGTTATCGCCTAATACACCTCTAAAATCTTTTTCAAGGTTGAAGTGAGTGTCTAATCTTCCATCAAAATATTCAATACCACCTTCTAATTGCTCTACTACTTCTGGCACAGCATCGCCATAGCTAAGCATTTGAGTAAGCATACCAATTTGTTGTTGTTCTATTGCAGTTGGGTTTGCGATTCCAGCTAAGTCTTTAGCAGTATAATCTTCTTTACCCAGTTTTTTAATCATTGCTTCGTGAGCAGGTTTTACTTGCGATAATATTTGCTCATATCTAGTTTTATTAGCTATCGCATCTTGCTTTTCTTTTTCATACTCAGCTTTAGCTTTTTTATAAAAAGCAAATGACTCACGATCTGCAGCACTTATAGAAGCATCTGTTTTTCCTTCAAATTTTGGACCTAATTTCTTAACGATACGAGCGTATTCCATATTTTCACCTACAATATCCCCTAGGAAATTCCATCCGTGAATATCATCTACGTACCCGTTGTTATCATCATCTTTACCGTTACCGGCAATTTCTTCTCTATTTGTCCAGATAACATTTTTTAAATCTTCGTGCTCAATATCAACACCACTGTCTATTACACCTACAATAACAGTTTTTCCTTTCCTTTTTGATAAAATTTCGGCATATGCTTTATCAACACTCATCCCTGGGATCGTATCATTTATAAGATCTGCAGCACCCCATTTTTTATATTGCTCGTCATTTAAAGGAGCTGTTTTAAGTGGTAAGGTATCAATGTTTTCAATAGGAGTTGAAACAATTGGAGCCGAGATGCTTCCGCAACCAGCTAAGACTACTGCTGAAGCAGCAGCCATAAAGGATGTTTTAAGAATATTCATTTTTTGTAAATTAATTAAAAAGTTCATTAAAAGTAAAAACCTGATCTAAACGAACGCCTTTTTCAGTGTGTTTTACGGTAATAATTTGGTTATGAGCATCGTGCTCTAAAAAAAGATAATACTTGTTATCTGCTGCTTGATTCAGAAACTTTTCTTTTTCAGGTAGCGTTAATAAAGGCCTAGTATCATATCCCATTACGTAGGGTAATGGTAAGTGACCTGCGGTTGGCAATAGATCTGCCATAAACACTAATTTTTTGCCTTTGTAATCTATGTGGGGTATCATTTGTTTATCGGTATGACCATCTGCAAATAACATGCCGAAGTCCATTTCATTTGCTTTGGCAAAATCACCAGTTGGTTTATCTACAAAATGTAATTGTCCGCTTTCTTCTATGGGAAGGATGTTTTCTTTCAAAAAAGAAGCTTTTTCACGTGCATTTGGATGCACTGCCCAATCCCAATGATCTTTATTACTCCAAAATTTTGCATTTTTAAAAGCAGGTTCATAGCCAGAATGGTCTTTGTTCCATTGTATAGCTCCGCCGCAATGATCGAAGTGAAGGTGTGTTAAAAAAACATCTGTAATATCATCACGATGAAAGCCGTGCTTTTTCAAAGATTCATCGATATTATGATCTCCCCATTGGTAATAATATCCAAAAAACTTTTCACTTTGCTTATCACCCATTCCAGTATCGATAAGTGTTAGGCGATCTCCGTTTTCAATAAGAAGACAACGGGCCGCCATATCGATCATATTATTGCTGTCTGCGGGGTTTGTCCGGTTCCAAAGAGATTTTGGTACTACTCCAAACATAGCACCACCATCTAATTTAAAATTTCCAGATTCTATGGGGTACAACTTCATATTTTGAATTTTAAAGTGTGCAAAATACTAAAAGGGAAGCAGTCCCTTGGGTGCAGACCGAAATATTTGTATTATTTTTAACAAAAAGTTAGCTTTTGAGAAATTTCAAAAGACCTTATTTTACAAAAAAGGAATTATATGGTTGAATTAGCAGGAATTATCGTTTTAGGAATTTTAGCACAATGGGTTGCTTGGAAATTTAAGATTCCAGCTATTTTACCGTTAATACTTATTGGTTTATTTGTAGGTCCAATTTCCACATTGTTATCTGAAGATGGCCAACAATGGATACAGCCTATTTATAATGGAGAAAAAGGACTCTTTCCAGGAGAAAACCTCTTTTACTTTGTTTCCTTAGCCATTGGTATCATTCTTTTTGAAGGAGGGCTCACCCTTCGGCGTGGTGAAATTACCAAAGTTGGTGGTGTTATAGGAAAGCTCATCAGTTTAGGCTCAACGGTAACATTTATAGGTGCTGGTGTTGCAGCCCATTACGTTTTTGGACTCGATTGGCGTATCTCTTTTCTATTTTCAGCCTTGATTATTGTTACGGGTCCTACTGTAATTACCCCTATTCTACGTAATATTCCATTGAAAAAACATGTTTCTGCAGTATTAAAATGGGAAGGTATTTTAATAGATCCCATTGGTGCTTTGGTAGCGGTTTTGGTTTTCGAGTTTATAAGTGTGGAAGGCGATGCCGGGTACACTAAACAAGCCTTGGTTGAGTTTGGTAAAATTATCTTAATAGGTTTTTCATTCGGAATTTCAGCAGGGTACGCTTTATACTTTTCAATAAAAAGAAAGTTTATACCTCATTACCTTTTAAATGTGGTTTCACTTTCTATGGTATTGATGATTTTTGTTTTAAGTGATCAATTTGCACATGAATCTGGTTTGTTAGCAGTTGTAGTAATGGGAATGTTTTTAGGGAATAGCGATTTACCAAGTTTAAAAGAGTTGCTGTATTTTAAAGAATCATTAAGCGTTTTATTAATATCTATTCTGTTTATACTTCTGGCAGCCAACATTAGTATAGAAGATCTTTTATTGGTGTATAACTGGAAAACAGCCATTTTGTTAGCCGTTATCATTTTTTTACTGCGGCCACTTGCGGTTTTTTTAAGTACTGCCGGCTCTAGTTTAAAAACCAATGAAAAACTATTTATTAGTTGGGTAGGACCACGTGGTATTGTTGCTGCAGGTATTGCTTCTCTTTTTGGTACCAAGTTGGTAAATGAAGGTGTTCCAGGAGCCGAATATATAACGCCGCTAGTTTTTGCAGTAGTATTGGTTACGGTTTTATTAAATGCGGCTTCTGCCAGGTTGTTTGCTTCAGCAGTTGGGGTTTTCTTAAAATCTTCAGAAGGAGTTATGATAGTAGGTGCATCAAAAGTTTCAAGATTGATTGGTACGTACCTTCAGAAAAACAATCGTCACGTAGTGTTGGTCGACACCAATCGATTGAACATTGAAAGAGCCAAAGAATTAGGCCTTGAGGCTATCAACGGAAACATCTATTCTGACGATCTTACAGATAATATAGAACTGAATGACGTTGGATATCTCTTGGCTATGACTGGAAATGACGAAATCAACAAACAAGCCATTCTAAGATATGGTTCTGTTTTTGGCGAAAATGGTTCGTTCCGGTTGATGAATACCGAAGAACGGAAAGTAAAAAACACACTTTCTTCAACAGAGCTTTTCTCAACTACCCACGATTATGTGCGTTTTACCGAAGTGGCTCGCGATTTTCCTTCCATACAAGAACTGCCCATTGAAACACAATCCAAGTTCATGAAACTACTGGGTTATATTGAAGAAGAGGAAAATGCTGTTGCCTTGTTTGTTAAAAACGATGAAAACCATATCGATCTCATTGAAAACCCTCAGGAAATGGAAATTACCGAAGGCAGTCAATTAGTCTATCTTGGAAAACCAATCGATTTTGAAGATATTGTAAACGCGACCAAAGAAGAAGAGGAGAAGATTCAAGAACAAAACTCATAATAAACTAGTTATGTTTTCGTTTTTCAATAAAGCTTCTTCATTATGAAAAAAGGTCTATACCTGAAACTATTAGCGATATCTTCAATCGTATTTACTCTATCGTGCGAAGATGATCCCGAAATTTCATGTGTAACGTGTAACTCTCCTGAAACCACACCTTTTGAAGTGTGTCGTGATCAAAACGGAAATGCTACCGTAAATGGTGAAAATACAGATACCGATTATAATGTTTATGTAGCTGGTTTGGAAGAATCTGGGGCTACTTGTGGCGGCTAGCTTGCCTTAATCATTCAACTTCAACACCGCCATAAATGCTTCCTGTGGTATTTCAACGTTACCAACAGCCCGCATACGCTTTTTACCTTTTTTCTGCTTTTCCAATAGCTTACGCTTACGTGAAATATCACCTCCGTAACATTTTGCAGTCACATCTTTTCGAAGTGCTTTTACAGTTTCTCTGGAAATAATTTTAGAGCCAATGGCAGCTTGAATAGGAATATCAAATTGCTGTCGTGGAATAAGTTCTTTTAGTTTTTCACACATACGCTTACCAATATCATAGGCATTATCACGGTGTAAGAGTGCAGAAAGGGCATCTACTGTGTTTCCGTTCAATAGCACATCTACTTTTACCAAATGTGATTCGCGCATTCCAATGGGTGCATAATCAAACGAAGCATATCCTTTTGAGACTGTTTTTAAGCGATCATAAAAGTCGAATACAATTTCAGCAAGGGGCATATCAAAAGAAAGTTCTACGCGTTCTGTAGTCAGATATGTCTGATTTACAATTTCACCACGTTTTTCAATACATAGCGACATAACAGACCCTACAAATTCTGATTTTGTAATAATCGTTGCTTTTATAAAGGGTTCCTCTACCCGGTTTAAGCTAGAAGGCTCCGGTAAATCTGATGGGTTATTAACCATAACCAGCTCATCCGGCTCTTTATTTGTATAAGCATAATAAGATACGTTGGGAACGGTTGTAATAACCGTCATATCAAACTCACGCTCTAATCGTTCTTGAATAATTTCTAAATGAAGCATTCCTAAGAAACCACAACGAAAACCAAAACCAAGTGCAGCCGAACTTTCTGGTTGAAAAACCAGAGAAGCATCGTTCAATTGCAGCTTTTCCATAGAGTTTCTAAGCTCTTCATACTCTTCCGTATCAACAGGGTAGATACCGGCAAATACCATAGGTTTTACATCCTCAAAACCTCCAATCATATTAGTGGTGGGGCTATCAGCATCGGTAATAGTATCACCTACTTTTACTTCACGGGCATCCTTAATTCCAGTAATTAAATAGCCTACATCTCCAGTTTTTACTACCTTTTTTGGTAGTTGCTTAAGTTTTAGGGTACCTACTTCGTTAGCTTCGTAGCTTTTATCGGTAGCCATAAACTTTATTTTTTGGCCTTTCTTTATTTCACCGTTTAATACTCTAAAATAGGTTTCCACCCCACGAAACGGATTGTAAACTGAATCGAAAATCAAGGCTTGCAACGACTCGTCTGGATTTCCTTTAGGTGCAGGAACACGCTTAATAATAGCTTCTAAAATCTCGTCGATTCCCAAGCCTGTTTTCGCACTAGCAGGAATTATTTCCTCACGATCACAACCTAAAAGATCAACAATATCGTCTGTAACCTCTTCAGGGTTTGCTGAAGGAAGATCTATCTTGTTTAACACAGGAATGATTTCCAAATCATTTTCCAACGCTAAATATAAGTTTGAAATGGTTTGCGCTTGAATACTTTGAGCGGCATCAACTACCAATAAGGCTCCTTCACATGCTGCGATGCTACGGGAAACCTCGTACGAGAAATCCACGTGACCAGGAGTGTCTATTAAATTTAAGGTATATTTTTCCCCTTCAAATTCATAATCCATTTGTATAGCGTGGCTTTTAATGGTAATGCCGCGCTCACGCTCTAAATCCATACTGTCTAGCAACTGTTCTTGCTTTTCACGCGATGTTACCGTTGCGGTTGAGTCCAATAATCTGTCAGCCAAGGTGCTCTTACCGTGGTCAATATGGGCGATTATACAAAAATTGCGAATGTTCTTCATAGTGTTCTTCTTCCGTAGCAAATGTTAACTGCAAATATAGTTTAAATTGAAACGAAAGAAAGGATTTGTTCTCTTTCATCGAAAAAATTACTCACTCTTTGGGAGTTTAAGATAATATTAACATATTTGTAAAAGCTGTGTATTTAATTGAAGCCTGCTTCATCTCCCCTTAAATCGCATTAAAAAAAAAGAATAACAAACCAAATCTTAATCATGGAAAGACTGTGTTTTCTGGTCTTGCTATTTTGTACTACCTCACTTTTTGCACAAGAATTTTCAATTTCTGGGAAGATTATTAATGCTAAAAGCAACCCACTTTCATTTGTAAATGTGCTTGTTTTTGAAGGTGAAGCTATAGAACCTCTCAAAGGAACAACTACAAATAAAGACGGAAGTTTTTTACTGAACGGCCTTGAAGCTAAAAAATATAAACTTACTTTTAGTTTTGTAGGGTTTAAGACAATCGAAAAAGTAATTTCTGTCTCTTCCGAAGAAAATATAGGCACAATAACCTTACAAGAAACTACTGAAACCCTAGACGAAACTATAATTACTGCAAAAAAACCAACGATCGAAAAAACAGTTGGAAAACTGGTTTTTAATGTTGAAAACACCTCACTTTCTATAGGAAGCACCTTTGATCTATTGAAAAAAACACCAGGTGTAGTGGTAATAGGCGAGTCTATTCAGGTTAAATTTCAAAGTCCCGAAATATATATTAATGAAAAGCGGGTGCACCTAAGCTCATCTGAGGTTGTTTCTCTGCTTGAAAATACCGATGCTTCAAACATTAAATCGGTTGAGGTGATTACAATCCCTTCGACCAAGTATGATGGTGCTACGGGAACAGTATTAAATATTAATACTTCAAAAGCGATCTCCATAGGCTATAAAGGTTCGTTTAATGGATCTTACAAACAAGGAACGTATCCAAAATATCAATTGGGTACCTCACATTTTTATAAAAATGATTGGCTTAATTTTTACGGAAGCTATGGTTTTAATACTCGAAAAGACCTTAAGGAAGATGAAAATTTCACTCGGTTTTTTAACCCTGATGGCAGTACCAATTCTATTTGGAATACCGATTTTAAAAAAATTACACGTACCAATGCCCACCAAGGAAATTTGATTGCGGATTTTACCCTTGATGAAAAACAGACTATAAGCTTAGCGACCACGCTTTCCATAAATCCGAACGAAACGTTTGACAACAATGGCTTTGCAGTTATACGAAATGCCCAACGAGTAATCGATAGTACGTTTACTACACTGAGCGACCTAGGATCAAATACGCACACATTATCCATTACAGGTGATTATAGGGTTTTGTTGAATCCAGAAAATTCCAATATAACGGTTTCAGCTAATTATACAGACTATAATAACGAACGGTTACAAGATGTGGCTACCACATACAATGATCCCGCAGGCAGTTTATTGCGCCAAAATAGTTTTTCAACCAATGCTGACCAAGGCACGAATATTTTTACCGGACAAGCAGATTTAACCCATTCCTTTTGGAAAGGAACTTTGGAAGCCGGTGTAAAATACAGTAACATAGACAGTAACAGCAAACTTGATTTTTTTGATACCGATATGGGCGGTATGCAGTTCAATCCATCTTTTTCAGATGATTTCAATTATCGTGAAAAAGTATATGCCGAATACATAAACTTCGAGCAAATATTTGGCGATTTTAGTCTTGTTGCAGGGCTACGGGGCGAATATACCGATGTGGAAGGCCGTTCAAGAACGTTAGGCGAAACGAATACAGACGATTATTTTAAGTTGTTTCCTAGAGTTTCGGGACAGTACAGTTTTAATGAAAAGCACAGTGCTGGTTTTGCATACACCAAAAGTATTTCACGGCCTAACTATCAAAATTTAAATCCCTTCCGCTATTTTATAAACGAGAATAATTTCAATGAAGGAAACCCGCGCTTGGTGCCTGGAATTTCAGATAAAATTGCACTGAATTATTCGTTTAACAATGTGTGGAATTTTGAGGCGTATTATGAAACGATAGACAATTCATTGAGCGCTTTGACTTTTCAAGACAATGAAAACAGAACACTACGTAACAGTGAAGCAAACCTGTTACGCGATTTTCAATATAGTTTCGACATACAATATACCCCAAGAAATTTACCAAATTGGCTCTATTTTTACGTGATAACTTCTACGTATTATTTGGAAAACAAATTTTTGGCAGTAGAAAGTGTCCCGAGAACTTATAAAAACCATACGGCTGGATTCTATGGTTATGTATATTCTAATTTTACGTTGACTAAAGACAGGTCTTGGACGGCAGACCTATCATCACAATATTTGTCTAACTTTATTCAAGGTTCCACATCTTTTAAAAACGGCTACTTTTTAAATATTTCGTTCCGAAAGTCTTTTTGGAACAATCAAGCCAGTATTACGGCAGGGATTGACGATATTTTTAACACAGCAACTAATTATCGGCAAGTTTCCCAATATTATAATCAAGATAATTATTTTTCCGCTCAAGTGGAAAGCAGAGTGTTTACAGTAGGTTTTAAATATAACTTTGGCAATGCTCGTTTGCGCGATAATAATCGATCTACTACAACTGATGAGAAAAACCGTATCAATTAACAGAAAATAGACTTCTTTAGTCCATAATTGTTTCCTAGCGTATTTTCCGTAATTTTGCAGACATAAATCATTAAAAAACTTCCGCTAAATAGTATTTGTTAATACTGAGCGGAGCCGAAGTATGGCAAAAATTGGAAACATAGATGTAGGCGATTTTCCGCTGTTGCTCGCACCCATGGAAGACGTGAGTGATCCCCCTTTTCGTGCGCTTTGCAAAGAGCAAGGGGCCGATGTGGTGTATACGGAGTTTATTTCTTCGGAAGGATTAATTCGTGACGCTGCCAAAAGCACAATGAAACTTGACATTTACGAAAAAGAACGTCCTGTGGGTATTCAGATTTTTGGTGCGAACCTCGATTCTATGCTAAAAAGCGTGGAAATAGTGGAAGCTAGCGGTCCGGATATTATTGATATTAACTTTGGTTGTCCGGTTAAAAAGGTGGTGAGCAAAGGCGCTGGAGCCGGTATTTTAAAGGATATTGATTTAATGGTTTCGTTAACCGAAGCCATGGTAAAACACACCAAGTTGCCTGTTACTGTAAAAACGCGCTTAGGGTGGGACGAAAACACCATTATGATTAAAGAGGTGGCCGAACGCCTGCAAGATGTAGGTTGCCAAGCTATTTCCATTCATGGTCGCACTCGTGCACAAATGTATAAAGGCAGTGCTGATTGGGCTCCTATTGCCGAAGTTAAAAACAATCCTCGCATGCACATTCCTGTTTTTGGAAACGGCGATGTAGATACACCAGAAAGAGCAATGGAAATGCGTGATAAGTATGGACTTGATGGTGCCATGATTGGCCGAGCGAGTATTGGGTATCCTTGGTTTTTTAAAGAAGTAAAACACTACTTTAAAACCGGAAAACACGCATTACCCCCAACGATGGAAGAACGTGTGGAAGCTGCTCGCCGCCACCTACAAATGGCAATCGACTGGAAAGGTGAAAAATTAGGTGTTTTTGAAACACGTCGGCATTATACTAATTATTTTAAAGGTATTCCAGACTTTAAACCGTACCGAATGAAAATGGTAACAAGCGATGACAGCGTCGATGTTTTTGCTGCCTTCGATGAGGTGTTACAAAAATTTGGTGATCACCAATTTGTTTAAGTAAGCAGTTTTTTCCGAACTCGACTCGATGCAATCTTTGAAGCAATCAGTCCTAAAATGGTAATCGTTACAAATACGACTACCACATTTATAATCTTAAATTTTACAGGATATGGCAGTGTTTGGGTAATGTTCACAAACCCGAACTGTAGCTGTGCCCAAACCAATAACATTCCTAAGCCAATGCCCAGCAAACCGCCAAATGTGGTCATGAGCGTGCCTTGAAGGAAGAAAATTTTCCGTATGTCTTTCAGGGTAGCACCCATATTATAGAGGGTTTTAATGTCCTTTCGTTTATCAAGGATCATCATGATAATAGATCCAACTACATTAAAAAGAGCGATAATTAGCACCAAAGTAAAAATGAGGTATACGGCAATGTTTTCAGTATTCAACATTTTATACAACGCGTCATTTTGCTGAATGCGGTTTTTAATAAGTACTTCTTCTGAAAAGATAGGTTTAATTTTTTGACGTATTTCAGCTTCTGAAACACCCGGCTTTAATTTCAACTCAATAGACGAAACGGTAGTGCTGTCCAGTTTCAGTAAACTACGGGCAAAATTGATGTCACTGAATACATATTTGCTGTTCAATTCTTCATTTACATCATAAATACCTGAAACTACGGCATTCCTTTTAGTGAACGCGTTGGCAACATCGGTGGCTAAAATTTGACCAGTTCCGGGGCGCGGCACGTAAATATCCAATAAATCGGTGTAATCGTTTACTCCCACGGAAAGTTTATGGGCAATATTAAAGCCAATGACCACTTCTTGCTGACCGGGCGTAAACCAATTACTTAAAAACAAAATGCTATCGGTAGGATTTACTGCATTGTAATTTTCATCCACGCCTTTTATGTAGGCAATATGGTTTCGGCCTTTATATTGAAGGAACACGCGTTCCTCTATTACTTTTGAATAGCTTTCAATGCCTGTAATGTTTTTTAGTTTTTCTTCGGAAGCTTCAGAAAAATTGATTGTTTTTCCGCTCTCAGGAAATATTTTTAAATCGCTATCAAAAACGTTTGTAAACTGAAGACTAAAGTCTTTTAAGCCAGAAAAACCGGAGAGAACAATAAACAAAGACATAGCCCCCACAATAACACCTAAAGCTGCAATTCCTGTAATGATATTAATAGCGTTGTTGCTACTTTTTGAAAATAAATACCGCTTGGCGATGTAGAGCGGAAATTTCAATGTTATGATTTTTTTCTTTTAGGGAGTAAATCCGGATTTTCGATTGGGTTTTCCTTGTCTTTTACCGCTTTTTCTATGTTTTGAATATACTCCATAGAATCGTCATTGTAAAAAGAAAGATCGGGCATTTTGCGTAGCTGATGCTTGGTAAGCTGTGCTATCTGGTGTTTTATTTTTGGGGTAAGTTGTTTAAGTTCCTTTATAAGAGCTTCTGCTTTATCGGAAGGAAAAACACTCACATACACCTTCGCAATGGAAAGATCTACTGTTACCGAAACTTTTGAAACGGTTAAAATCGTGCTTAACTGCCCCGATTCGCGAAGCAATTCTTGTAAAACTTTAGCAAGGTCGTTTTGTAACACCCCTGCAATTTTTTTCTGTCTGTTACTTTCTGTTGTACTCATACTGCAAAAGTAGGACAATTAATACTAACAACCATGTATTTAATTGAAACAAGACCAAAGGGAAACAAGAGGCTGGATAACTTATACTATATAAATTCTTTGAAAATGATTGCAGATACAACTGTAAAGATTTTGTAATTTTGAAATAGATAACAAGTTATACAAATGAAAAAAATAGAACATATAGGCATTGCTGTTAAGGATATAAGCGAAGCAAATAAGATTTACAAAAGTTTGCTGGGATATGAACATTACAAAACAGAAAATGTGGAGCGGGAAGGTGTAACGACTTCTTTTTTTAGATGTGGTGAAAGTAAGATTGAACTTCTAGAAGCGACAAATCCAGATAGTCCTATTGCAAAATTCATTAAAAAAAAGGGAGAGGGAATCCATCACATTGCTTTTTCCGTAAGTAATATTAAGAAAGAAATAGAACGCCTAAAACAAGAAGGCTTTACTGTAATTAATGAAGAACCCAAAAAAGGTGCTGATAATAAATTAGTGGTTTTTTTACACCCAAAATCAACCAATGGCGTGTTAATTGAACTTTGTCAAGAAATAGAATAAAAGACAAAAAGTGTAATTATTGTAAAAAAATGTTTGCATTAACTGTAAAGTGTTTTACATTTGCAGCCATTCTGGTCCCATAGCTCAGCTGGTTAGAGCACCTGACTCATAATCAGGGGGTCCATGGTTCGAGCCCATGTGGGACCACTTTTATTTGGTTTAAAGAGTTTAGTTCTTTTTTTTAATTATAAAAGTTTTCAATTTCGTATTACTTTTTTATATTGATGATTTTATTTAAAAACAGCTTTAATTTACTTTTTCATAGAATTATAAATTATAATTTTTTATTTGAAACAGTAATATAAAGCAGCAAAATGAGTTAATAATTATTGGATAACTTTAATTTTACTTTGAAATTAATAAAAAAATAGTACTTTAGACCCCAACTATGCGATCCCGAATCATTTTCATATTAACCATTGCACTAAGTTTTTACAATAGTGCGCTAAGCCTTGGGCAATCTCTTGCAGAGACATCCTCTGGACCACCACCACCTAATGAAGGTGGGGGTACTATGAATGGCCCAGAATTTCCTATTGATGATAATATTTTTATCCTTGTAGGGTTAGGATTGGCTTTAGGCATCTACTTTTTTATAAAAAAATACCGCTCTAACGATATCCCTGCGTAATACGTCTTACGTATTTTCCCACTACGTCAAACTCTAGATTAACAACCGATTCCTTTTTCAGTTCTTTAAAGTTCGTGTTTTCATATGTATAAGGTATGATAGCAACGCTAAACTCATTTTTTTTAGAACCTACAACCGTTAAGCTCACCCCATTTATAGTAATAGAACCTTTTTCAATGGTTACATTTCCTTTTTCCTCTTTATAGGTAAAGGTAAAAACCCAGCTTCCGTTTGCTTCGGCAACAGATTTGCAAACGCCAATCTGGTCTACGTGGCCTTGCACAATATGTCCATCCAATCGGTCACCAAGTTTCATAGCACGTTCTAGATTTATAGAATCGCCCTTACTAAGATTTCCAAGATTGGTTTTTCGCAATGTTTCATCAATAGCAGTTACAATGTAGCTGTCGTTCTTTACTTCAACCACAGTAAGGCAAACGCCATTGTGAGCCACACTTTGGTCAATTTTTAATTCCGAAGACACATCACTTTTTATTTCTATATGAAGGTTACTGCCTTGTTTGGTTAGCTTTTTTATTTTACCAACCCGCTCAATAATTCCTGTAAACATCCTTAAATTAGTTACATTTGTATTGCAAAAATAGAAATTAAAAACCGCATTAACGGCTATGGCGAAAAAGGAAAAAACAATTGTAGGGATTTCAATAGGCGACCTTAATGGAATAGGTAGCGAAATAGTGCTGAAAACATTTGAAGATTCCCGCATGTTAGAGTTTTGTACACCTGTAATTTTTGCTTCGACTAAACTACTATCCTTTTTCAAAAAACAATATAACCTTGATCTCAACTTTCACGGGATTGATTCGCTCGATAAAATAGCTCATAAAAAAATAAATGTGCTCAACGTTTGGGAGGAACATGTAGATATTAATTTTGGGTCAGAAGATAAAAAAATAGGGGAGTATGCTATAAAATCGCTTAAATCTGCTGTTTCAGCATTAAAAGATAAAAAGATAGATGTTTTGGTAACGGCTCCAATCAACAAATCTAACATACAATCTGAAACTTTTACCTTCCCAGGTCATACAGATTATCTTGCGCAAGAACTAAAAGGTGACAGTTTGATGTTATTAATTTCAGGTAGTTTGCGTGTAGGTTTGCTTACTGATCATGTTGCTGTAAAAGATGTGGTGAAAAACATTACTTCTGAAGTTATAGAAAAAAAAATTAATACTATTCACAACACTTTAATTCAGGATTTTGGCATAAGAGCGCCTAAAATAGCCGTATTAGGTATCAATCCCCATAACGGAGATAATGGTGTTATTGGTAATGAAGACGATACTGTTTTAAAGCCTAGTTTGGAAATCCTGCGGGAAAATAGCAAATTGGTCTACGGTCCTTACGCCGCCGACAGTTTTTTTGGTTCTGGTAATTATAAAAATTTTGATGCCATTATTGCATCCTATCATGATCAAGGTTTAATTCCATTTAAAACACTTGCTTTTGGAAAAGGCGTAAATTACACAGCAGGGCTCAATAGAGTTAGAACGTCTCCAGACCACGGCACGGCTTATGATGTAGCTGGAAAAAATGAAGCAGATTATGAGTCGTTTAAAGAAGCTGTTTTCAGTGCTATTCAAATTTATAAAAAGCGAAAAGAGTACAAGAAAATTTCAAAAAATCCTTTAAAAACTAGTCAAAAAAAATCCTTTTCAAAAAAGAAACGATAAATTAATTTGCTATTCAAATAATTTTTTATCTTTGCACCCGCCTTACAAGTAAGGTGGGAATGAGAAATTGGTGTGATTATGAAGGAATTGAAAGAGTTTACGATCCCTTTTGTAGGGTTGAAAATAGGCGAACACTGGTTTAAATTTACGATTGAAAAACCGTTCTTTGAGCATTTTGAGTATAACGAATTTAACGATGCGACTATAAAACTAGACGTATTGTTGGTTAAAAAGGCAACATTGTTAGAGTTTACCTTGTTTTATACAGGAACTGTAAATGTAAATTGCGATGTTAGCAATGAGCCGTATGACCAGAAACTAGACGGAGAATATAAATTTGTTGTAAAGTTTGGCGAAGAAACTAACGTAGAAGATGAAGATTTATTAATTCTACCTCACGGAAGTTACGAAGTTAACATACAGCAATTTGTATATGAATCTATTGTATTGGCAATGCCGATAAAAAAGATACATCCAGGAGTAGAAGACGGTACGTTAAAAAGTGAGATACTCGATAAACTTGAAGAATTACAGCCTAATAATGATAAAAATCCAGACGAGAAAGAAATTGATCCTCGCTGGAACGAATTAAAAAAACTATTAACGGATAAATAATATAGAGCAATGGCACATCCTAAAAGAAAAATCTCGAAAACAAGAAGAGATAAAAGAAGAACACATTATAAAGCTACTGCCCCTCAAATAGCTACAGATCCTACAACGGGAGAGGCTCACCTATATCACAGAGCACACTGGCACGAAGGTAAATTATACTACCGAGGACAGATTGTAATCGATGCTGTAGAAGAGGTTGAAGCATAGAGCGTTCAAACTTAAAACAAGTAACTCTCACATACCAGTGGGAGTTTTTTGTTTTTGAACTTGTAAACGTTAAAAACACCCCATTTTACCCTCCATTTTGATGAATTTTTAGTAATTTTCACTTCCTTTAAAAGGTTCTGAAACCTTTTTTGGTGAATTTAATTCAAATCTATGAACAAAATCACAGCAGCAGTTACCGCTGTCGGTGGCTATGTGCCGGACTACGTGCTTTCCAACGAGATTCTTGAAACCATGGTTGAAACCAATGATGAATGGATAACATCCCGTACTGGAATTAAAGAACGTAGAATTTTAAAAGATAAAGACAAAGGAACTTCTTTTCTTGCTATTAAAGCAGCTGAGGATCTCCTTAAAAAGAATAATACCGACCCTAAAGACATCGATATGGTGATTATGGCAACAGCCACACCCGATATGCCGGTAGCAGCAACAGGCGTTTACGTAGCCACCCAAATAGGTGCCGTAAACGCTTTTTCGTACGATTTAGTAGCTGCTTGTTCAAGCTTTTTATATGGAATGTCAACTGCCGCTCGCTATATTGAGTCGGGACGCTATAAAAAAGTACTGTTGATAGGGGCAGATAAAATGTCTTCTATTATCGATTATGAAGATCGAACAACTTGTATTATTTTTGGAGATGGAGCAGGCGCTATGCTTTTTGAACCCAATGAAGAGGGCTACGGACTTCAGGATGAAATTTTACGCAGTGATGGAATAGGGCGACAAAGTTTGAAAATAGATGCTGGTGGTTCCCTTTTACCAGCTTCTGCAGAAACAGTTGTAAATAAAAAGCACTATGTTTTTCAAGATGGAAAAACGGTTTTTAAATTTGCAGTTTCAAATATGGCAGATGTAAGTGAAAAAATAATGAATCGTAATAACCTAACTGGTGAAGATGTAAATTGGTTAGTGCCGCATCAAGCAAACAAGCGAATAATCGATGCCACTTCAAAACGGATGAATCTTCCTTCAGAAAAAGTGATGATGAACATCCATAAATATGGTAACACAACATCAGCAACTTTACCATTGTGTATTTACGATTACGAAAAACATTTAAAAAAAGGAGATAACTTAGTATTTGCTTCCTTTGGGGGAGGCTTTACTTGGGGTGCTATTTACTTAAAATGGGCCTACGATGCAAAATAAAAAACGAAAGATTAAACCAACTGATATGAAGTTAAAAGAAATTCAAAATTTAATCAAGTTTGTGGCAAAATCCGGAGCCAGTGAAGTAAAACTTGAAATGGACGATGTTAAAATTACCATTAAAACCGGAACAGAGGATGGTAAAGACAAGACGACGTATATTCAGCAAGTGCCAGCGATGGCTGCACAGCCACAACAAGTAGCCCCTTCGGCTGCTCCACAACAAACGGAAGCTTCAGCCGCTCCAGCATCTGAAAGTAAAGAACCAGCTGGTGATGACGATTCAAAATACATTACTGTAAAATCTCCAATAATCGGAACTTTTTACCGCAAACCTTCTCCAGACAAACCTGTTTTTATAGAAGTAGGCGACACAATAAAAGAAGGAGATGTACTATGTGTTATTGAAGCGATGAAACTTTTCAACGAAATTGAAAGTGAAGTTTCAGGAAAAATAGTAAAAGTATTGGTAGATGATTCTTCTCCAGTTGAATTTGATCAACCACTTTTCTTAGTAGATCCTTCATAAATAACCTCTAAAATTTCGAATCGAAGTCTGAATTTTTTAGAATTTAGGATTTGGAATTTGTTAATTTCAGAAAGTTATGTTTAAAAAGATATTGATTGCCAATAGGGGAGAGATAGCACTTCGTATTATCCGAACCTGCCGCGAAATGGGTATTAAAACCGTTGCGGTTTACAGTAAAGCAGATGAAGAAAGTTTGCACGTTCGTTTTGCAGACGAAGCTGTGTGTATAGGCCCTGCGCCAAGTAATGAAAGTTATTTAAAAATTTCTAATATCATTGCTGCAGCTGAAATTACTAATGCAGATGCCATTCATCCTGGATACGGATTTTTATCAGAAAACTCCAAGTTTTCTAAAATTTGTGAAGAGCACGGTTTTAAGTTTATTGGTGCTTCTCCTGATATGATTGACCGTATGGGGAACAAAGCAAGAGCCAAAGCTACTATGCGCGAAGCAGGTGTACCTTGTGTTCCAGGAAGTGAAGGTGTAATTCCAGATTTTAAAGCGTGTAAAAAAATTGCCAAAGAAACCGGTTATCCAGTCATGCTTAAAGCAAGTGCTGGGGGTGGTGGGAAAGGAATGCGTGCCGTTTGGAAAGAAGAAGACCTTCAAGATGCTTGGGAGTCTGCGCGTCAAGAAAGTAAAGCTGCTTTTGGTAATGACGATATGTATATGGAAAAGCTAATTGAAGAGCCACGCCATATCGAAATACAGATTGTAGGTGATAGTAATGGTAAAGCGTGTCATTTAAGTGAACGTGATTGCTCCATACAACGTCGTCATCAAAAATTGACCGAAGAAACTCCAAGCCCGTTTATGACTAAAAAGTTGCGGGACGACATGGGGAAAGCTGCGGTAAAAGCTGCTGAATTTATTAAATACGAAGGAGCTGGTACTGTAGAGTTTCTAGTGGATAAACACCGTAAGTTCTACTTTATGGAAATGAACACCCGTATTCAAGTAGAGCACCCGATTACCGAACAAGTTGTGGATTACGATTTGATTCGTGAGCAGATTTTGGTAGCCGCAGGTGTTTCTATTTCAGGAAAAAACTATTTACCAAAATTACACGCCATTGAATGTAGAATTAACGCAGAAGACCCATACAACAATTTTAGACCTTCTCCAGGAAGAATAGAAGTATTGCACGCTCCAGGAGGTCATGGAGTAAGGCTTGATACACATGTGTATGCAGGGTATATTATTCCGCCAAATTACGATTCTATGATAGCCAAGCTAATAACCACAGCCCAAACAAGGGAAGAGGCTATTAGTAAAATGAAACGTGCCTTAGATGAGTTTGTTATCGAAGGTGTAAAGACTACAATACCATTCCATAGACAGTTAATGGACGATCCGGCTTATGTAAGCGGAAACTACACCACGGCTTTTATGGATACTTTTGTAATGAACGAACCCGAAGAGGAGAAGTAAAAATTTTTACAGTAAGTTGAAAGCATCAAGTTCCAGAAAGATCTAATTTCTTTGGAGTTTGATGCTTTTTTTATTGAAATTTACTATTAAATGAATATAAGTAAGGTTGCTGAGTGTTTCGAGGAACGAGAAATGCGATGCACTGAGTTTACCGAAGTGTATCGAAGTGACCGATAACGTCTAATTACTGCATACATGAATCTCTCCTATTGGGAACATAAATCCTGGTTACAAAACATCGACTTCGCTGTCATTGGCAGTGGATTGGTCGGTCTCAACTGTGCCTTGGCTCTTAAAAAGAAGCATCCAACGGCCAACATTACGGTATTCGAAAAAGGAATGTTGCCCAGTGGCGCCAGCACTAAAAACGCCGGTTTTGCTTGTTTTGGAAGCCTTTCGGAAATAGTAGACGATCTTTCAACACATTCTGAAGCAGAAGTTACCAACCTTGTAAAAGAACGCGTAGAAGGCTTGCAATTGCTTCGGAAGAATATTGGTGATGGACAACTTCAATTTAAAGAATATGGCGGATATGAATTGTTTACGGAAGAAGACGGCGAACTCTTTCAAGCGTGTCAATCCCAATTACAAAGTATCAATGAATTATTGAAGCCAATTTTTAATGACGACGTGTTTTCAATTACTGAGAATACTTTTCAATTTAAAAAAATTCAGCAGCAGCTTATCTTTAACAAGTTTGAAGGGCAAGTAGATACCGGAAGGATGATGCATGCGTTGCTTCAGAAAGTATACAAAGAAGGAATTACTGTTCTAAATTGTGCCGAAGTTACTACTCTGTCACAAGAAAATAACTCAGCTTCCTTTCAGCTTAACAATGAAATTGAAGTTTCAGCAAAAAAAGTGTGCATTGCAACTAACGGCTTTGCCAAACAATTGTTAAGTGAAGAAGTACAGCCCGCACGTGCTCAAGTTTTAATTACAAAGCCCATTGATAACCTACATATTAGAGGCACTTTTCATCTAGATAAAGGCTATTATTATTTCAGAAATATTGATAATCGAATTCTTTTTGGTGGCGGAAGAAACCTTGATTTTAAAGGGGAAGAAACCACTGAAATGATTACTACAGAAAAAATTCAAAGTAAATTGGAAGTACTACTACAAACCACTATTTTACCTAAAACTTCATTTGAAATTGATAGGCGATGGAGCGGTATTATGGGCGTAGGAACACAAAAAAAACCCATTGTAAAACAGCTTTCAGAAAGGATATTTTGCGGGGTTCGTCTTGGCGGAATGGGAGTGGCCATTGGGAGTGCTATTGGTACTAATTTAGCTAAACTAGCAAGTGAATGAAACGACTATTAAAATTTATTTTTAAAACACTGGTATGGTTTATCGTTATCACTGTCCTGTGGGTGGTTGCGTATAAATTTGTACCCATTCCGTATACGCCGTTAATGGCAATTCGTTCGTATAACGGAGATGAAAATTATGAAATGAAGCATCAATGGGAATCTATTGATGCTATTTCTTCTTATTTACAATTGGCTGTTATTTGTTCGGAAGATCAAAATTTTATAAACCATAACGGGTTTGATTATGATGCCATTGAAAAAGCGTACGAAAAGAATAAAACAGGAAAGAAGTTGCGCGGAGCAAGTACTATTTCGCAACAAACGGCAAAAAACGTTTTCTTGTGGCCAGAACGAAGTTGGTTTAGGAAAGGAATGGAAGTGTATTTCACCTTTTTAATCGAAACGATGTGGAGCAAAGAGCGCATCATAGAAGTGTACTTAAACAGTATCGAAATGGGTGACGGTGTGTTTGGTGCGGAGGCTGCTGCACAGTATTGGTTTAATAAAAATGCTAAAAATTTATCACAATACGAAGCCGCCGCAATCGCTGCTATCTTGCCAAACCCAAGAAATTATAGGGCTTCTCCAGCTTCATCTTATATTGAAAAAAGAAAGGCGTGGATTGTAAAACAAATGCGCTATTATGGTACTTTTACGTTACAAGAAACTAGTGATAAATGACGACAAAAGAATTAAAAACCACTTTATTGAACCAATGCAAAGATGTGGTAGAAACGCGTTATGGTAAAATAAAACAAACTATTTCAGGTATTGAGGAATCGCTTTTTGAAGAGTCTAAAAGCAGTGCGGGTGACAAACATGAAACCGGTCGGGCGATGCTACAAATAGACCGTGAAAATGCCGGAAAGCAATTGCAAGAAATAGAAAAACTTCAGCAGTTGGTGCGTAAAATTGACGTCAAATCCAAGTCAGATTATGCCCGTCTTGGGAGTTTGGTTTACACTAATCAGGCAACGTATTTTCTTAGTATTTCAATTGGCACTTCGATAGTTGGAAAAACAAATTATATGTGTGTGGCGTTAAATTCACCCATCGGGCAATTGCTTTTGGGGAAGCAAAAAGGAGATGCGTTTGTGTTTAATGAGAAAGAAATTAAAATTAAACGTGTGGTTTAGTGAGCAAGTAACTTTATAGAAACACGATGATAGGGAAACAAGAACCACGAGCAAATACGTCGTGAATCCTGTTTCGTGTTACATCCTTTCTGCGGTAACTTTTCCTTATTTAGATGTATTGACTTCAGTAATAATTAACCAAATTGAACTTTTTCACTTATCTGAAGCATCTTTTTACTAATAGAAAACAACCAGTGTAATTGTTCCCGCACCAAATGTGCTTCCTGAAATTGGCGCTCTAACTTAGGATGAACAGAGGTAGGTAAATCAGGATTTTCTGTAGTGAATTTCGGAAGCTCTTGTTTGAAAAACTCATTCTTATTTTCCACATTAACCGCTACTGAACCATTTTTTTTTTGTTGTAAAAAGGATAAAATATGCTCTAAATTTTCATCGATATGTTCTCCTGCGGTTGTAAACCTACTAGAAGCTTCAGTCGTTGGGTTGTTTTGAATATAGGTGCTTAACGAGGCGAGGGAAGATAAAAAAGTATGGTTCAGTACGACTAGCTCATAAATCTTTTCCAAGTTTTTTTGTTTCGATTTTGGGTCTTGTGTCATGCGTTGAAAAGCGGCACTTAAATTAGACATTTCTAAAAATGCATGTTTTCTCGCTAGTTTAAATGTGGGTGGCAAACTACCTTTTTCTTGATAGTAATCGATAATCTCTGAAAGGAAAACCCTATTAGCCGCTACGCTTTTTTCAATGCTGCTTTTAATGTCCATAAACTCCCAGGCTGGCCATAAAAATAACATAGCAACGGTAGAAATTCCTGCTCCAATTAATGTATCAATCACTCTAAACTGAATAACCGTTAAAACATCGGGTCTAATAATGGCGTAAATAAACACCACACTCAGTGTAATAAAGGTGGCGGCAGTTTTATAATTTTTTTGCAGCATGGAAAGTGCCATAACCAAAGAGCCTATTCCTAAAACAGCAAAAACGTAGGTGTTTTGAGTAATGAAAACAATTCCGGTTGCAATGGCGCCACCAATTAACGTACCTATAATACGTTCTTTTGATCGGGTTTTAGTTAGGCCATAACTAGGGCGCATAATAACAATAAGAGTTAGCAAAATCCAGTATGGGTTTTGGAAATCAAAAAACACGCCAATGCCGTAACCTACCATCACCGCTACTGCTAAGCGTAAAGCGTGTTTAAAAATAGCCGATTTAAAACTTAAGTTTCTAATCAACAACGCTGGATTATAATCTTGTGTGGTTACAAAACGCTTTGCCACCTCTTTTTTAATAAAAGTAAGTTCTCTAGGGTTTGGATTGCTTAGCAACCATTTTATTTTCTGAATTTTTTCAATTTGCTTCTCTTGATATTCCAATAAGTTTTGAAGCATTAAAAACCCTTCATAATCGTAATCTTCTTTACTGGATTTTAAAAGGGAAATCTCTTCTTTAATCTTTCTGAAAATTTGAATTAGTTGGTCATGCTTCGGAATTTTCTTCGCATTTTGACCTGCTTCAGAAATAAGAAGTAATTGATTGGACATTTCAAAAAGTAAATTTTGAAAGCTTTTTATGTACTCAGGATGGTCATCTAATAACTCATCCATTTTAGAATAATTCACAGGGTTTGCCAAGGCCATTTCTTGTATATCGACCAACTGAACAAAAACCAATAATCGTTTACTTTGATAGATAGATCTACCAGAGCTTTTACGAGAGGAAATTAAAATTTCCCTAAGGGTTTCATGATTGTCACTAATGTCCGCTTGTAAATCTAAAAGCTGAGATTGCAACGCTTCCCTGTTTGACTGGGGACCAATTAACTTTCCTCTAATTCTTAAAAATTGTGCCGTTAATTGATAGGCTTGCGTGAGGAGTTCTTCGGTTTGTCCTTTCGGGTTGATTTTGTGCCAAATCGTAGCTAATAATAAATACCATAGTCCGCCAAGGCCTACAAAAAAAGCATATTCATAGGTTTCTAATCGTTCGGCTTCGTGGGCAAAACTCAATACCAGCGCCAATAAGCCGGAAAAACTAATTAAAGATGCCCTAAAGCCAAAAACAGCTATATATGAAATGGCAAAGGTCAACACACCTAGTACAGGTACTAAAAACCATGTATCAAAATCAAGATATCCGCCAATAAAACTTACTATAACAATGAGTGCAATAGAATATAAAATTCCGTAGGTCTTATGGCGAAAACTACCGCTTACATCACTTGGTGAGCTCCAGAAGGCACCAAACGACAAGGCAATAGCTATTTCGAAATAGCCAAGTTGCAAACCAATTAAAATAGGTAATGAAAGGGCAATACCAACAATGATAGCTTTTGAAAAGTCGGTGCTTTTTAAAAACTGAATCAGGTCTTGAAAGTTGCTTGAAATGGTTTCTGTAAGGTTCAAATCTTGATGTTTCAATTGCAAAGGTACTGTGTTACTAAGGTAAGAACGTTAATCTTTTCAGAAAAAACCCAAAAATCAACATAACACCTAAACTGCTGTCCTTACAAACTTGTAACTTTATAGAACACTGAATTTAAAAAAAATTGAAAAAGAAATGAATAAGGCCATATTGCTAAAAAATAGACCAAAAGGAAGACCAGCCCTTGACGATTTTGAGTTTAAAGAAATTGAAAAACCAAGCCCAGAAAAAGGAGAAGTATTATTAAAAACAAAGTATGTTTCCGTAGATCCATATTTACGCGGAAGAATGCGGGATGAAAAATCGTACATAGAACCATTTCAACTTAATGAACCAGTAGAATCGGGTATTATCGCTGAGGTACTGGAGAGCAACTCGAACGATTTTAAGAAAGGAGATTATGTAAATGGCATGTTGCAATGGAAGCAATTTCAAACCTCAAATGGAGAAGGGCTTCAAAAAGTGGATGGCAGCAAAGCACCATTATCAGCATATTTAGGAGTTTTGGGACTCACCGGAATTACGGCACTTTTAGGCCTCAAAAAAATTGGTAAACTTGAAAAAGGGGAAACATTATTAGTTTCTGGAGCATCAGGTGCTGTGGGAACGGTTGTCGGCCAAATAGGAAAAATTAAAGGCTGTAAAGTAGTTGGTATTGCCGGAACCGATGAAAAAATAAAAACCATTAAAGAGAAGTTTCATTTTGACGAAGGCATCAACTACAAGACCACTGATAATATGAGCAAAGCAATTGCAGAAGCTTGTCCAAATGGAGTAGATGTCTATTTTGACAATGTGGGTGGTGAAATTCTAGATGCCGCTATGGCAAACATTAATAGAAAAGGTAGAATTATAAATTGTGGTGCTATCTCACTATATAATGAGACTGAACGACCTACTGGTCCAAGACATGAAACTACCCTAATTAAAAAAAGTGTTTTGATGCAAGGGTTTACCGTTCGAGATTTTCAAGAGGAGTTTGGTGAAGCCGTTCAACAGCTAGCCACTTGGTTGCAAGAAGATAAATTAACGTATACAGAAACCATTGTGGAAGGCTTTGACAAAATACCACAGGCCTTTATTGACTTGTTTGACGGAAAAAACAAAGGAAAGATGATTGTAAAAGTGTAAACCTACTTTTTTAAACTTAAAATTTATTAAAACCATCCTAAAACCTACGTTAAAAGGCGTTAACGTAGGTTTTTAAGTTTCATAGTGTTTGTAAATTGCACATATGGAAAAAGTATTAGTAGTGGGTGCCAACGGTACCACAGGAAAAAAAATAGTAGATATATTAGACGAATATAGAAATTATGAACCTGTAGCGATGATTCGCCATCAAGAACAGGCGGAGCAATTTAAAAAAAATGATATCGAGACAGTTATGGGCGATTTAGAGAAAAACGTAAGCCATACTGTAACGCGAATCCATAAAATTGTTTTTGCAGCTGGTGCTGGTGGAGGTAGTTCAAAAGAAAAAACCACAGCTGTTGACCAAGAAGGGGCTAAAAAACTAATTGACCTTGCCGAAATTGCTGGGATTAGAAAATTTGTAATGTTAAGTTCTATGGGGGCTGATAATCCAGAGCAAGTTGAAGATTTGCAACACTACCTGGAAGCCAAGCAAAATGCAGATGAACACTTACGAAATAGCGGAATGAATTATTCCATAGTGCGTCCAGGAGCGTTGACTGATGATAAAGGCACAGGCAAAATAAAACTAGCCAAAAAACTAAATGAACGTGGTAGTATTACTCGTGATGACGTAGCCGAAACATTGGTTGCAGCCCTTCACGACGATATTGCAAGCGATAAGACTTTCGAAATTTTACAAGGCGAAACAGAAATTGATGATGCTGTAAAAACTATTTAGAAGTTAGATAATATAGAAGAAATAGAAGAATATGTAAGCCTCACAAATTTTTAAATCTTGTGAGGCTTTACTTTTAGAGGTATTGTTTTACCATTTTCAATACTTTCAAAATGGTTGAAGAATACTGGAAGTTCTTTATAAACAGCTTCAATTAAATAATGACTTCCTTTAAAAAAAGACTTTTTAATCTGTACTTTTAGATTGGTTTCTTTTAAAGAAACGATTAATTGATGCGGTAGCAATATCCTTTTTTCTGAAGAGTTTACTTGCGAAGGAAGGACTGTAACATCTCCAAAAAAACCAGCTTGATATTCAGTTTCTAAACTGTTATAAATTGTCTCTGGTTTCCCAAAGCGTTCCATTTCTCCTTCTTTCAACAGTAATAATTCATCTGAAAAAGCGAGGGCTTCTTCAGCATCGTGCGTAGCGGTGATACAACTTATATTCTCTTCTTTTAGATAACGAAACAAACTCCGACGTAATTTATTTTTCCGAAAAGTATCAATACTGCTAAAAGGTTCATCTAACAATAACAATTTTGGGGCTTTTGCAAGTGCTTTAGCCAAGGCAACTCGTTGTTTTTGGCCGCCGCTGAGGTTCTTTACTTTTCGGTTAGCAAAAGCTTCTAAATCGACTACTTTCAACAAAGTGTTTACACGATCACTTTCTTCATTAGGATTCAATCGTGGTAAATGCTCCGCGATATTTTCTCGAACAGTGGTAAAAGGCATCACGTTTAAATCTTGAGCGACTAACTTCATAAACGGTTCGCCCGGGATGAGCGTGTGACTAGGACCTTTTAATTTTTCATTTTCCCACAAAACAGACCCATTTTCTACATGCAACAAACCATAAACAATATGAAGTAAGGTAGATTTTCCACAACCGCTTTCGCCTAAAACGGCAAGATGATTTCCACGCTTCAGTTCAAAATTAATATTTTGAAGTATCGTTTTTGAATCGTATGAAAATGATTGTATGGATACGGACAGCATAAAATTATATATTGAAAAAGGTTGTCAACCGAGTTTTAAATAGATTGACAACCTTTTTTATGATATTAACAAGAAGTTACTCTTTAATTTTTTCGTTTACTTTTTCAGGTAACACTTCATACCCCATATTGTATAAGGTAAATCCAAAAATATCAGCATATTGATCGATGGTTTTACTTACAGGAGTTCCTGCACCGTGACCCGCATCGGTTTCAATTCTAATTAAAACTGGGTTTGAACCGCTTTGGTGTTCTTGAAGTTCAGCAGCAAACTTAAAGCTGTGAGCCGGTACTACCCGGTCATCGTGATCGCCAGTGGTAATCATGGTTGCAGGATACTCCATACCGTCTTTTACATTGTGCAATGGCGAATAGCCTTTAAGGTATTCAAACATTTCTTTACTTTCTTCGGCTGTTCCATAGTCATATGCCCAACCAGCTCCAGCTGTAAATGTATGGTACCGCAACATATCTAAAACACCAACAGCAGGTAATGCTACTTTCATTAAATCGGGACGTTGTGTCATAGTTGCTCCAACTAATAATCCTCCATTAGAGCCTCCACGAATGGCTAAATAATCTTTTGAAGTGTATTTATTCTCTATTAAATATTCAGCTGCAGCGATAAAATCGTCAAACACATTTTGCTTTTTCATCTTAGTTCCGGCTTTGTGCCACTCTTTACCGTATTCGCCACCACCACGTAGGTTGGGTACCGCATAAATACCGCCTTGCTCCATCCAAACGGCATTGGTAATACTGAAACTTGGGGTTAGGCTAATATTAAAACCTCCATAACCATATAAAATGGTTGGGTTTTTACCGTTCAGTTCGATACCTCTTTTGTGGGTAATAATCATTGGGACTTTTGTACCATCTTTTGAAGTATAAAATACTTGCTTGCTTTCGTAATTTTCAGGATTGAAATCTATTTCTGGTTTGCGGTACAATTCTGAAGTTCCTTCTTCAATATTAAATTTATAAATACTTCCTGGTGTTACATAGTTAGTGAAGCTGTAATAAAGCTCTTTTTCATCTTTTTTGGCTCCAAAACCTCCTGCGCTTCCTACGCCTGGCAGTTCTATTTCCCGTATTTTGTTTCCTTCATAATCATATTGGGACACTTTTGAAACAGCATCGACCATATATTTTGTAAAGAAATAACCACCTCCTTTTGAAGGACTCAACACGTTTTTGGTTTCAGGAATAAAATCGTTCCAATTTTCAGGAGTTGGGTTTGCAGCGTCAACGGTAACTATTTTTTTATTGGGTGCGTTCAGGTTGGTTACTAAATACAATTTGCTACCGTCATTGTCCAATAAATAGGTATCGCTATCGGTATTGTCTAGAATAGTTTCCAGCTTACTATCCGGTTTGGTCAGATCTTTTAAAAATAATTTGTTTCCAGAGGTAGAAGTACTAGCACTAATGGTAAGGTACTGGTTATCTTCGGAAACACTCCCGCCAATATAACGGTGTTTTTCGGCTTCTGTACCACCAAAAATCAATTCATCTTCTTTTTGAGACGTTCCCAATTTGTGATAATACAATTTATGCTGATCTGTTTTTGCTGAAAGCTCACTACCTTTTGGTTTGTCATAACTAGAGTAATAAAAACCCTCGTTTCCTTTCCATGAAAGGCCACTGAATTTAATGTCTATTAACGTGTCTTCAACAATTTCTCTGTCTTCAACATTCATAACTAGCACCTTCCGCCAGTCGCTTCCTCCTTCAGAAATACTATAAGCAGTTGTTTTTCCATCTTCAGAAAAACTCAAATTGTCCAATGAAATAGTACCATCATCTTTAAATGTGTTGGGGTCGAGAAAAACCTCAGCAGTACTTGGGTCTTCTCCTGTTTTGTAGCGATAAACTACATATTGGTTTTGTAAACCATCGTTTTTATAAAAATAGGTGTAGTCACCTTCTTTAAAAGGAGCGCCTACTTTTTCGTAATTCCAAAGTGTTGATAAGCGTTCTTTTAGTGCATCACGATAAGGAATATTATCTAGATAGCCATAGGTGGTTTTATTTTCACGTTGCACCCAGTCGGCAGTTTCGTCACTCATATCGTCTTCGAGCCAACGGTAGGGATCTTTTACTTCGGTTTCAAAATAGGTGTCTACGGTATCGACTTTTTTGGTTTCGGGATAGGTCAAAGCAGTAGTTTCTTTTTTAGGTTCTTCTTTGCAAGCCACAACGGTAAGGCCAATTACAATAGGTATGATTAGTTTTTTCATATTAAAATAATTTAGTAGTCGGTAAATGTAGTAAAAACCACTCATGTAAACTGTTATAAGTTTGTTAGTAATTTCTTCAGAAAAAAAATTAATACTGAAACAATGGACGATACACTTTCCAGTACTTATAAATTAGAATAATATTGATTACTGTAACCACAATGGCGCCTGCTATACCTGGAAGATCCAAAAACAAGTGAAATAATACAATGTTAACCGAAATGGGAGCTAATAAAAGCAAAGCAAACGGAACCCATTTTTTAATAAGTAAAAGGAAACCAATAAAAATCTCCAGAGCACCCACAATAGGTAAAACATAACCAGTTGCTTTTAAAGATTGCATAAAGCTCCCAGCAGTTTCCGGTAGCTCTGGCGCAGGCATAAAACCAATAAATTTATTAAATCCGAAAACGAGTAAACCCAACGCAAGGATTATACGCAGAATAGTAGTAAAAGTTGAATTCATAGGGATGGTTGTTTAGTGTTTCTTTTTTAAATATACTGAAAAATAAAAAACCTCGACACCAAATTATTGATTTCGAGGTTAAAAGACTTTTTTTAAAAGATTACACTAATTTATTTTCTACCAAATATTCAGCAATTTGCACGGCGTTGGTAGCAGCCCCTTTTCTTAAATTATCACTCACAATCCACATATTTAATGTGTTTGGTTGCGTTTCATCCCTTCGTAAGCGACCGACAAACACCTCATCTTTGTTATGCGCATAGACTGGCATTGGATAGGTATTGGTATCTGGATTGTCCTGCACTGTAATTCCTAGGGTATTGTGTAATTCCTTTCGAATATCCGTCAGGTCAAAATCGTTTTCAAACTCCACATTAACCGATTCACTGTGTCCACCAGCCGTTGGAATACGTACCGCAGTTGCCGTTACTGAAAATGTACGATCGTTTAATATTTTTTGAGGTTCGCGCGCCAATTTCATTTCTTCTTTAGTGTATCCATTTGTTTCAAAAACATCGCAATGTGGTAATGCGTTTTTATGAATGGGGTATGGATACGCCATTTCGCCTTTTACACCAGCCATTTCGTTTTCCATTTGCTGTACCGCTTTTACACCAGTTCCTGAAACAGATTGGTAGGTAGAAATTACCACACGCTTCATTTTATATTTTTTATGAAGCGGTGCCAACGCCATCACTAACTGAATAGTTGAACAATTGGGGTTAGCGATGACTTTATCTTCTTTGGTTAATTCAGAAGCATTAATTTCTGGAACAATCAGTTTTTTATCTGGATCCATTCGCCAAGCGGAAGAATTATCAATAACCGTAGTACCCGCTTCGGCAAATTTTGGTGCCCAATCTAATGACGTATTTCCTCCAGCAGAGAAAATAGCGATTTGCGGTTTGGCTGCTAGCGCATCTTGCAATGAAACGATTTTATACTTTTTACTCTTAAAAGTAACCTCTTTTCCTACAGATCGCTCTGAAGCTACAGGCAACAGGTTACTAATTGGGAAATTACGTTCTTCCAATACTTTTAAAAGGACAGTGCCTACCATTCCTGTGGCACCAATAACGGCTATTGTCATGGTTTTCAATTTTGATGTAAAAATACACAGTATGGTTTGATTTTTTCTGAAATAAAACCAAAAAAAGACCCTCCGAAACTTTTAGTAACGAAGGGTTTAATTAGTATTGAATAATAAGTAGTGTAGCGGTTTCCTAACTTAAATTAGGAACTAAATAGTTTATTTGCTTTGTTTTTTTAATTCATCACGAATTTCAGCCAACAACTCTTCCTGAGTAGGACCCTTTGGTGCAGCAGGAGCTTCTTCTTTTGGTTTTTTGGTCTTGTTATAAGCTTTAACCATAAGGAAAAGGACAAAACCAACAATAATCAAGTTAATAATAGCATTGATCCAATTACCATACATCACGGCATTTTCGGGCTTAACAATTTTGCCATCGGCACCTACAACCGCCTGATCGAGTACTACCTTCATATCGGCAAAATCTAATCCACCGGCAAAATGACCTACAATTGGCATCATAATATCAGTAGTAAATCCTTTGACCACTAAACTAATGGCTCCGGCAAGGATAACAGCAACGGCCAAATCGATGACATTGCCCGTCATAATAAATTTCTTGAATTCTTTTAACATGTTGATTGGTTTATTAGGTTAACAGCAAGTAATTTAGACAAAAACTTGTATTAAAAGAAGTAAGAAGTGTTTATTTTCGACAAATAACCCGTTTTACACGTTGTGAAACGCCTGTAATCAACTCATAAGGAATGGTGTTAATTACTTTAGAAAGCTCATCAGCCGAGGGGTTTTCGCCAAATACAATCACCTCATCGCCTTCGTCACAATCGATACTAGTAACATCTATCATAATCATGTCCATACACACATTACCAATAATTGAGGCTTTTTTACCATGTACAGTTACCCAGCCTTTTCTGTTTCCGAAAATACGTTTAATTCCATCAGCATGACCTACAGGTAAGGTTGCAGTTTTTGTTGTTTCAGAAGCTTTAAAGGCACGGTTGTATCCAACAGTTTCCCCTTTTTTTACGGTATGGATTTGTGAAATCACCGTTTTTAAAGTCGCAACTGGTTTTAGATTTTTGTTTTCTTCGGGGTCGTTACCAAAACCATACAAACCAATCCCAGTACGTACCATATCGTATTGCGCTTCGGGGTAATTTAAAACGCCAGATGTATTTAACGTATGAAGCAATGGTTTATACCCAATCTTATTAATAATTTTTTCTGAAATATCTTTGAATTGACCCAACTGCGATTCAGTAAAATCTTTTTCTGCAGCATCTTCACTTGCTGCTAAATGCGTGAACATTGATTTAATTTTCACACTAAAAGTAGCAGTAGTCTTTTCAGCAATAAAATCAATATCATCTGCAATAAAGCCTAATCTATTTAACCCGGTATTAAACTTTAAATGGATGGGAAAATCTGTGAGGCCACTTTTTTCAGCAAAATCAATAAATTGCGTTAACATGGAACGTGAGTAAATCGCGGGTTCCATACAAGAATCGGTTATTTTTTTAAATGTTGCCGGTAACGGATGTAAAACTAAGATAGAAGTTTCAATGCTTGCTTTGCGAAGTGAAATTCCTTCATCCGGATAAGCAACTGCAAAATAGGAAACACCTAAAATAACTAACTCTTTCGCTACTGCTACCGAATCGCTTCCATAACCAAAAGCTTTTACAACCCCCATAACCCGGGTGTCTTTATCTAATTTTGAAGTAAGATACCGATAGTTTTGCGCTAAGGCGTTTAAATCTATTTCTAAAACTGTTTCGGTTGCTTTTTGCATAAATTATGCTTGCTTTTTAGGCGGTATTTGTTGCGGATCTTTCACCTCCATTTTTTTTACTTTATCCCGTAAAACGGCTTTGTAATAAGCTGCACGGCTTAGTGGTTCGTATTCTTCGTTTTCTCCCAAAAGTACCAAATCGTCACTTTGAGCTTTTCTAAAACTATAATTTGCAAGGTTTCCGGTACGCGTACAAACAGCGTGTACTTTGGTTACATATTCTGCTGTGGCCATTAAATTGGGCATCGGGCCAAAAGGGTTTCCTTTAAAATCCATATCGAGTCCGGCGACAATGACGCGAATCCCTCGATTGGCAAGATCGTTACAAACTTGTACAATTTCATCATCAAAAAACTGGGCTTCATCAATACCAATAACATCACAATTATCGGCAAGCATAGGGATATTCGCCGCTGCCGGAACTGGGGTTGACCGAATTTCGTTGCTATCGTGAGAAATTACTTTTTCTTCGTCGTACCGAATATCGATGGTCGGTTTAAAAATTTCTACCCTTTGTCGTGCAAACTTAGCACGTTTTAGTCTGCGGATGAGTTCTTCCGTTTTTCCCGAAAACATAGAGCCACAAATAACTTCAATCCAGCCAAATTGTTCTTTTTGATTAACGGTATTTTCAAGAAACATACTTCAATTTTAGAATAAAACGCAAATCCTTGACGTTTTCATATAGGATGCGTAAATTTAACAAAACAAAATACAGTAAAAACACATCATTTTAAAAAGTTATGAAGAAGAAGCTGAGGGAGCAGATACAGGCATTGATAGAAAAACTTTCAGAAGAAGAAAAACAGTTTAACACCACTTCTGTAAAAAAAATAGTGGGACAATTATACGAAAAACTGGCCATTCTAGAATATATGGAAAGTCAGATTAATACCGGCCAAGAAGAAGAGTCTTTCGACTCTAAAAGCTTCCGGGAACAAAACTGGTTTAAAGAACCCGAACCGGTTCCGCAGCCACAACATGAAGAAGATTTGGTAGAGCCTTTAATGGAAAAAATAAAGGATATCGTGGCCCAAATGCCACAGGAAGCCGATCGGGTGGATCAATTGCTTGAAGATATACTTCCGAAGAAAAAGTATCAGAAAAATGATAAAAATGAGTTGGAAGATTTTGCGGCTCAATATCAACAAATGCCCACTTTTGAGCGTAAAGCGAGTGATGAGAAAAAACAAGACAATGGGCAAGAACCTCAAAAACCAACTAATACCGTTAAAGTAGCAGAACTTGCTAATACAAAAGAAGCAAGGCAGCGATCTTTAAACGAATCGGTAAACAAGGGTCTTCAAATAGGATTGAATGATCGTTTGGCATTTATTAAACACTTATTTAATGATGATGCAAACGATTATACCCGAGTATTATCGCAAATTAACACGATGAAAACGTTCGATGAAGCCGAAAACTTCATTAAAGGAAAAATAAAACCCGATTACAATTATTGGCTTAACAAAGATGAATATGCCGAACGGTTTATGACGGTAGTAGAGAAAAATTTTAATTAAGCCTTTTTCAATTTTTTATGGGAAAACTCTATCTCGTTCCAACACCAATAGGGAATCTAAAAGATATTACCTTCCGCGCAATTGAAGTATTAAAAGAAGCCGATCTTATTTTAGCTGAAGATACTCGCACCAGCGGAAAATTACTGAAACATTACGAAATTGACACACACATGCATTCGCACCATATGCACAACGAGCATAAAACGGTGGAAGGTATTGTGAACAGAATAAAAAGTGGTGAAACCATTGCTTTAATTAGCGACGCCGGAACACCCGCCATAAGCGACCCTGGTTTTTTATTAACTCGAGCATGTGTAGAAGCTGGTCTTGAAGTAGATTGCCTGCCAGGTGCCACAGCATTTGTTCCCGCTTTAGTAAATAGTGGATTGCCGAATGATAAATTTGTATTTGAAGGCTTTCTACCTGTTAAAAAAGGCCGCCAAACTCGGCTAACCCTTTTAGCTGAAGAAACCCGGACGATGATTTTCTACGAATCACCACACAAACTAATTAAAACCTTAACCCATTTTTCCGAATATTTTGGCCTAGACAGAAAGGTTTCCGTATCCCGGGAAATAACAAAACTACACGAAGAAACCGTTCGCGGTACCGCGGAAGAAGTATTGAAACATTTTACTAACAAGCCTCCTAAAGGCGAATTAGTTGTTGTTGTGGAAGGAAAAAAATAAGTCTTTCTAAACGTGTTTCCCTTTTTCCCAACCGTGCTTGCCCAAATACTGCTCACCACTTTCTACAGCTCCTTCTTCAATAGAAGTTCCCATGGAGTCGTTCCAACGGTTTAGGTAGCCAAATAGAGAAATAACACCTAGCATTTCCACAATTTCACCATCATTCCAATGCTCGTGTAAGCGTTTTTCAATTTCTTGAGTTACTGCATTCGGTACTTGTGAAGCGGCTAATGAAAAATCTAAGGCCGCACGTTCAGCTTCCGAAAAAGCGGGATGCGTTCTGTATTCCCAAATGTTATCCAATTGCTCTTGCTCGGCGCCGTAGCGTTCTGCAGCGCGAATGGCGTGTGCTTGACAATACCGACATCCCGTTGCATTACTGCTTACCCAAGCAATCATTCGTTTTAAGGCTGAGGTTACGCTACCTTCATTAGCCATTACCGCTTTATTGAGGTTTATAAATGCTTTACTAATGGCTGGTCTGCGTTGCATAGTCAATACGCTGTTGGGGCAAAAACCGAGGGTTTCATTGAAAAATTCAGCTAATTCTTGAGTTTCTTTGTCGTGATCAGAAGATAGAGGGGTAACTAATGGCATGTTTTGGTTTTAAAAAATTCAGAGTATGAAATTACAAAATTGAAACTTATTTGATGGAACTATTTTAATTTGAAATGTTTAATTTTACGTTTCTCCCCTTGTTTAGAATAGAACTTTTATGCGCTGGACCATACAACCAAAACCTTCTGAAGAAATCGTCAATCATCTTTCAAAAGAATTAGGTGTCGATACTATGATAGCCACTTTATTGGTTCAACGTGGAGTTGAAACCTTTGATGAAGCAAAGCATTTTTTTCGTCCGCAATTGAGCAATCTTCACGATCCTTTTTTGATGAAAGATATGGACAAAGCGGTAACTAGAATTGAACAAGCTATCGCTGCTGAAGAAAACATTTTAGTGTACGGTGATTACGATGTAGATGGGACCACTAGTGTCGCCTTACTTTCTTCGTATCTAAAAAGTTATTATCCCAATGTAGCCACATATATTCCGGACCGTTATGATGAAGGCTACGGGGTTTCATATAAAGGAATTGATTTTGCCGAAGACAATGGCTTTTCATTAATTATTGCATTAGACTGTGGCATAAAAGCGATTGATAAAGTAGCGTATGCTTCCGAAAAAAATATAGATTTTGTTATTTGCGACCACCACCGTCCGGGTATTGAACTTCCCAAAGCAGTTGCTGTTCTCGATCCCAAACGAGAGGATTGTTCCTATCCCTATAAAGAGTTATGTGGTTGTGGCGTTGGTTTTAAACTGATCCAAGCACTTTCAGAAAAAAGAGGTCTGCAACTCGATGACTTGTTGCTGTATTTAGATTTGGTGGCTACAGCCATTGGAGCCGATATTGTTCCTATCACTGGGGAAAATAGAGTGTTAGCATTTTATGGCTTAAAAGTCATTAACAGCAATCCTAGAGTTGGGTTTCAAGCTATTTTACAACAAGTAAAAAAAGAAACGCTCACGATTACCGATGTGGTTTTTATAATCGCTCCCAGAATTAATGCCGCCGGAAGAATGAAACACGGCAACCACGCCGTCACTTTATTGACTGAAACTGATTTAAATCGTGCTGCTGAATATGCTTCGGAAATTGAACAATTTAATACCGATAGGAGAGAAGCCGATAAAATCATTACGGAAGAAGCCCTACTTCAAATTATTGAAAACAAGGAGGAAGAACGTACTACAACCGTGGTATATCAAGAAGATTGGCATAAAGGCGTCATCGGTATTGTAGCGTCGCGATTAACGGAAACCTATTATCGCCCAACGCTTGTGTTTACCAAAAGCGGCGAAAAACTGGCCGCTTCGGCGCGTTCTGTTAAAGGTTTTGATGTATACAATGCACTTGAAAGCTGTTCAGAATACATTGAGCAGTTTGGGGGGCATAAATATGCAGCTGGATTAACCCTGCACGAAAAAGATTTTGAAGCATTTAAAGCGGAATTTGAAAAAGTAGTCTCAGAAACCATTGACCCCAAATTATTGCAACCCGAATTAAAAATTGCTTCTGAAATCAATCTAACTGAAATAACTCCAAAATTTTATCGTCTTTTAAAGCAGTTCGCTCCTTTTGGCCCTGGAAATATGACCCCTGTATTTATGACGCAAGGCCTAAAAGACACCGGTTGGGGAAAATGTGTAGGCGAAGATAAAACGCATTTACGCATTACGGTACAACAAGGCAATTCACCACAATTTGTGGGAATTGGTTTTAGCATGGCAGAGAAACAAGAGATTGCTTGTGGAGGCATCTCGTTTAAAGCAGCCTACGTAATCGATGAAAACGAATGGCAAGGCAATGTAAGTTTGCAGCTTCGGTTAAAAGACATAAAAGAATAGTTTGAATATAAAATCCCATCTTTTTAGAACATTAAAAAACCTACTATTCTTTGTTGGACTTATATTCTTTTCAACTTCTCTTTTATCACAAGAAATTTCAGGAAGGGTCTATGATGATACTTCGGTACTACCTGGCGTTACTGTTTTTAACAGTAATAATAAAACGGCTGTTGTAACTAATGAAGATGGTGCGTTTACAATTAAGGCTGCTGTTAACGACACCCTTCAATTTCAATCTTCGTTTCATGAAAGCCAAGATAAAATCATCACATTAGCCGAGTATAGAACGATTTTAATTGTTGAACTGAAGCAAAAAGTAAACACACTAGATGAGGTGCTGTTAAGCGGAGAAGAAAAAGAATTTGATGTAGAAAAGTATAATGCTGATTTAAGCAAACAAATAGAAAATGATATTGAGAACAATCCTTTTGATTATGGGAAGGCTCCCGCTGGAGGTGGTGTAAATTTGTTAGCTCTTGTAAAGCTGGTTATTTCCATTTTTAAAAAGAAACCTGAGGAAAAGATTATATACGCTACCCAAATAGACTTAATACAACTTTTTGAAAAAGATAAATTTTTTACTGAAACCTTACTTGAAAACACGCTAAAAATTCCGAAGCAGTACAAAAATCTATTTTTAGATTATTGCGCTGCAAAACAAATTGAAGAAGCTCTTTTAATAGAAGAAAATAAATTTCAATTGCTTGATTTATTGGTTGTTAGTAGTAACGAGTTCAGAGATATTGTTAAGGAATATGAAGCGAATAAATAATTTATTTAAACTCCTTCAAATCAAACTTCTCACCATCAAAAACCCCGTAGGTATAATGATTAATCCAATCACCAAGGTTAAAGTAGGTTGAATTTTCACCTACTTTTATTTCCATCGGTAAATGACGGTGACCAAACACAAAATAATCGTAATGTTTGTTTCCGAGTTTACGTTTTGCATATTGTGCCAACCATTCGTTTTCTTCACCTAAAAACTCTTGGTCTTCGTCGCCCGAAATCAATTTATTTTTTACTGAAAGGTGTTGTGCTAAGCGCACTCCAATATCGGGATGTAACCAGCGGAACAACCATTTAAAAAAAGGATTGGTAAAGATTTTTTTCATTCGTTTGTAACCTTTATCACCCGGACCCTTTCCGTCACCATGACCTATAAAAAAGCGTGTGTTGTTAAAGACAAACTCCTTGGGTTCGTGATATACAGGAATGTTTAGTTCCTCTTCAAAATAACCGTGCATCCAAAGATCGTGATTTCCCACAAAAAAGTGAATGGGAATACCGCTGTCTCGAATTTCAGCCAACTTCCCTAAAACCCGCACAAACCCTTTTGGGACTACCGTTTTATATTCAAACCAAAAATCGAATAAATCACCTAGCAAAAAAATGGCAGTTGCGTCTTCTTTTGCTTCATCTAACCAAGCGATAAATTTTTGTTCCCGGGGTTTGCTTTCGGTAGCAGTAGGAGCGCCTAAGTGATTGTCGCTAGAAAAGTAAATTTTTTTGCCTTCTGGTAGTTGCATAGTGGGTAAAGATAATAAAAGACCCTTCGACTCCGCTCAGGGTCTGCAGTAAAGTTAGTTGTCAGAAGCGTACCACTCTGCGTAGCTGGTAGCGGTTTCTTGCAATTTTAATGAATGCAGTTGTATGGTGTTGGGTAATCTGTTTTTAATTTTTTCAGCAAAATCAATCACCATCATTTCACTCGTGGGTTGGTAATCGACCAATAATACATTGTGGTCTCTGTCCTGTAATTCTTTTGCTAGTTCTACGTGCGGAGTGTTTTTATTAAATACCGTTGCATGATCAAAAACATCGACAATATCTTCTTTTACAATCTTTTTAAGATCACTAAAATCAATCACCATTCCGTATTTAACGTTATTGTTATTATCAATTGGCGTACCAATTACCGTAACGGAAAGTTTATAACTATGCCCGTGCACATTGCGGCATTTACCGTCGTAACCATACAAGGCGTGTCCGGTTTCAAAAGAAAACTGTTTGGTAATTCGAATCTTGCTCATGTTTTTACTTTATGTTGCAAAGGTAGTGGTTTTGACTACAACTATTTTTTCTTCGGAAGAACTTATGCCACCGATTACCGTTTTTTATATTTTTGGTAAATAACTACGATTACTACAAGAATAGCAAGGATTAGAAACAATCCGGGACCGCCTAAAAATTCTAAAATTTCCATTTTTTTTTTTCTTTCTAGTAAAATTACGATTATACTTCTTTATTCAAATATTTTCGTCGGAATTTTATTACCAACCCGCCGGCCCTGATAAGCATCCATACAAAAAAGGCAATCCATATAGCGTGTAGTTTTAGTCCAAAATAATCTGAAATAAGCAACGCAGGCGTAAAGCCTAAAAGGGTAGCGACCAATAATAAATTACGAAGGTATTTTGCTTCGCCCAAGCCCTTAAAAATTCCATCGAACATAAAGGCAATAGCATTGATGGGTTGCATTAACAAAACAATCCAAAATACCGAACTAAACAACACCAGAACGGTTGCTTCTTTGTTGAATAACAGTCCAATTTCGTCATACGCCAGCGCACAACCTCCCATTAAAATAAGCGCTATCAAAATGGCGTACTTACTTATTTTCTTACTCAACACCCAAAGGGATTTATAATCTTTTGCACCTAATAAACGTCCGCCAATGGCATTACCGGCATTGGCATAGCCGTCGATAAAGAAGCTAAAAAACAACCAGATATTCATTAAAATACTCTGGGCGGCGATGTAGTTTTTACCGTAATCGGTTGCATAGGCGTTGGCTAAATAAATAGCAAAATTTAATGCCGCCGTACGCACAAAAAGATTAGCCGCCATTAAAATCAAAGGCTTCATCTGTGGATTGATATTGAAACTCAATTTTAAATGAAATGGGGTTTTTTTCCAGAAAAACCACAAAGCCATTAGCAACATCACACTTTGTGCTGCTAAACTAGCGTAGGCAGCACCTTTTAAATGCAGTGGCGGAATAATGCCTTCTACTCCATACACCAGCAAGTAATCTAAAACCACATTTACCAACGCTCCAGTAAGGCTACATTTCATCGCCCAATAGGTGTTTTGCAAGCCTCGGAAAATTCCGAAAATAGCGAACGTAATCAAGGTTAGCGGATAACCGATGGCTCGAATTCGGTAATAGTCTGCCGAATAACTTAGAATAAGTCCTTCAGCATTGTACAAACTAAAAATAGCTTCAGCAAAAAAAGCGGTAAGACCATAAATAAAAAGACTCAATATAAAGTTGAATCCAATGGCCTGCGGAATTAAGGTTTTAACGGCATGCAACCTATTGGCTCCCAAATGCTGTGAAACAATAGCAGAAATTGCAGTCTTTGTTTGTGCTACTATCCAAATAATAGCGGATAAAAAAGAACCCACTAAACCTGCCGCCGCCAAAGCTTCAACCGAATGCTCTTCCACATTACCAATTATTGCAATATCGGTTAACGAAATAAGCGGCTCGGCAATCCCAGCGATGATGGCAGGAATTGCTATTTTATTGATGCTCTTAAAATTGACCGTTGTGCTCAAAGCAAACTAATTAAGTTGGCAAAAATAGCAGTCTAAATTTTAAAAGACCAACTCGTAACAATAAAAAGGATGTTTGCTTTGCTTCGGAAAATAAATAGATTCTAGTTTTTGATAGCCACGAGCTTCATAAAATTTTTGGTTTCGGGGGTTTTGGCTAAATGTGTCCAATCGAATTGAAGTCGCATCCTTTTCTTTAGCTGTAGTTTCAGCAAAATCCATTAATTTTTTGGCATATCCTTTATGTTGATGTTCTGGATGAATGGCCAATCGATGGATGTAATAGTTGTTTCCATCTACAGTAAGCCAGGTTATGTCGTTATATTCTTTATCTTTTAATGTTGAAACAACGACGCTACCAATTATTTCTTCAGAAAAAGTAAGTACATAAAGCTCATTTCTTTTAATATCGTTTTCAAATGCTTCATATGTAGGGTACTTTTCATTCCATTGATAGATTTTTTCAGCTATCATTTTAGTGGCACACGCCCGTGTTATTGTTATAATCTTATCAATATCAGAAAGGGTTGCTTTTCGAATCATTTAATAAAAAAATTAATTGTTTATTGATTTTAAAGGTTCAAGATTAATAAAAATTATTATTTTCGCTTTTAAATTGGGGGATTAGCTCAGTTGGCTAGAGCGTTTGGCTGGCAGCCAAAAGGTCATCGGTTCGACTCCGATATTCTCCACAAACCACCGTTAACGCGGTGGTTTTTTTATTTTATAAAATCTATTGTTGCTTTTACAACTTTCTTAAGAGCGGATGGCATTTTATCATCGTTCCATGGATGTTTCGCTCCAAAAACATGGTTGGTATCTTCTATAATTTTTAGTGTGCTTTTTGGGTTCCACTTATGCATAGATTCTGCTTCTTTTACTGAAACCGTTGGGTCATCACTTCCGTGTATAATAAGGTGAGGGGTTTCCAGATGTTCTACTGCTCGTTGAATGGTCAGTCTGTTTTCATTTTCCTTAAAATCTTCAGTACCTTCCTTAAAACGGGTTTTATAATCACTCACGCCAGCCCAGGTGACGATATTTTTTACTTTATCGTTTTCTTCAGCTTTTATCAAGACAATCCCACCGCCACGACTATGCCCAACTAACGATATTTTTTTTACATCGGCTTCCAGCATATAATGTTTGGTCGTTGCAAAATACTCAATGACTGTTTCTAGGTCGTCTAATTCTTTGGTATAATTGTTTTCGGCAAAAGCCTCCAAGTCTGGAAAGTCAATAGGTTCGTCAACCGTACCGCCATTATGCGAAAAATTGAATTTAATAAAGAAAAAACCTGCTTTGGCAAACGCTTCGGCAACCAAATGCCAGGCTCCCCAATCTTTAAAACCTTTATAACCGTGGCAGAAAATCACTACTGGTTTAGGTTTTTGATTTTCATTGTAATACACATCGTACACAATGGGCTTTTTATTTTCTCTATGCAATATGTTGTTTTGTTCAATCATCATGATGCAATCTCTTTTTCGGTAAACGGTTCCTCTGCGTTACAAATGTCAAGGATCAACCGTTTTAATTCAACAGTAAAGCTGTCCAGCGTATTTTGCGTAATAATTTGATCTTTCGTGCGAGCTCCAGCTTTCTCTTTTTTTCCAAATTTTAAAAATCCGCTGCTCAGGTTTTTAAACGAAATAATACCTGCTTCCGCATTGTTAATAGGAATTTTTTTGTTCATCATTAACGCATATGCTAACACTTGAAACACTTTACTGTATTTGTAATCTAATGTTATCTCTTCCCAATCTACTAATTCTACATCGTTTTGAGCTACTTTTCCGGTTTTATAATCAACGATGCGCAATTGTCCATTGTACTCGTCCACGCGATCCACTTTACCTTTTATTTTCACGGGAAACGATAATTCTGAAATGGACACTTCAACCTCTAAATTGTTTTCAATAGAAATAATTTTAATTTCATTCCCTGCTTCTATTTCTGAAATCTCTTGATTAATGAAATTTTCAATATAGCGTTTCGCTACTTCAAAAATGATGAGGTTTTTGCCTTTGCTGAAGGTTCCTCCTTTAAAAGTTTTTTTAAATTGGGCGGCAACTTCTTCCTCAGTCTTCGATTTTAAAGACTTTAAAATTTCCGAAGTTAATAGTGTTCCTTGTAGGGGTTTATAAAACTCCTCTAGTGTGTCATGAACGATAGTACCAAGCGTATTGGCGGCAACGGTTTCTTCTACTTCTTCGGTTTCGTTTAGTCGCAATATTTTCTGAAAATAAAAATCAATCGGATTCCGAATGTAACTGGTAAGCGCCGATGGAGAAAAGCCTTTACCGGCTATATCCTGCAAGCGCTGCATGACCGTATCAGTTTTCTTAATGGTTTTCAACGTCTGTACCGTCGGAGTAATTTTTGGCGATAAAACGGTTTTTGAAAGCGTATGGTTGGCCTGTTTTTCAATTTCTAACTGTAAAATAAAACGGCTTTTTTCACCTGTATTTATGCCTTCAGAATGATTGTTATACAACAGCGTAACCTCCTTTGCGCGTTGTAACATGTGGTAAAAGTGATAGGTATAAATAGCATCCTTTTCGGTATAAAGCGGAAGGTTGAATTCCTTTTTTAAATCATACGTTATAAAAGAAGCGTTTGATTTTCCAGTGGGTAAAACACCTTCATTTACCGAGGTAACAATAAGTGTCTCAAAATCGAGGACACGAGTTTCTAAAACTCCCATTATCTGAAGTCCTTCGTAGGCATCGCCTTCAAAGTCTAACGATGTAGTTGCAATAAGTTCGGTAAACAAACCTTGAACCGTTTTTATGGAATCTAAATGGGAGTATGAAGTGCTCAACGCTTCAATCTTAGTGAAAACCTGATATAACTGGTATAAAACAACACGTTCAATAGGGTTTTCCTGAAATTTATTTTTCAGTTTATTTAATAGTTTTAAGCAGGTAGTAATGGCTGTTTTGCTACTATTGTTCCAATCCTGAAATAAAAGCAATACAACTTCGGCGTCTTCTTTATCTGAAAACTGGAGTACATCTTTACTAGTGAGATGTGTTTTGTTTTCAATACTGATCTTTGATGCTATCACAGGAGCGTTAGTTAACAATGAATTTCCTAACGGATGGTTAATAAGCGAGAGAACATCTTTATAGTAAATTGCTTTTGCTGTTTCGGTTGAAGCTTCCGAAGTAACCGAATGAAGTGACAATAGGAGTTCGAAAAATAAGGTTGCTGGAAAATTTTTAAGCACAGTCCCCATCGTGACATTTACAGAATCTACATTGTCTGGTAATGAATGCAATACTGGAATTAACAAATTTTCATCGGCCAATACCACAGCGGTAGTATTGAGTTTTTCCTTTGAATAAGAGGCTAATAGTTCGCCTACATATTTTGCCTGTCCTATATTTTTCTGCACTTCAATGAAACGAATATCTTTCTGCTGTTTAAAATGATTGGAAGTGCCCAGTGGTTTGTTCTTTTCAAAATACGGCCAGTTTTTGAAATATCGTCGTATAAAAAGAGAGGCGCTGTGTTTGGTATCGTTAACAAAGGTTTTATCAGCGTCCCAATATACTTCTGTATTGCCAGTTTGTAATAATTGTTGGATAATGTGCTGCTCGGCTGAGTTAAGCGCATTAAACCCTATAAAAACGTGTTTTTTATCAGGATATGTATTTTTATAAGCTTCTATTTTTTCTGAAGCCATGCGGTATACCAACCCTTGATACGCTATTGATTCTTTAAGTTGTGTTTCTTTTAAATTGGTATATAGTTCTAATAGACTATTCCAAAATTGAAGATATTTCTCTATAAGTTCGGTTTTCTCTTCTTTCAAGTTCCACCGCTCCATGGTTTTTATGCTTCCTAAATAGGTGAAGAAGTCTTTTGGATTCACTAAATAGCGATCAATTTCATTAAAATCATTTAGTAAGGTAATTGCCCAAGCATTGTAATTTTCAAAATTTTCTTTTTCTGAAAATGAATCGGTATTTAAATAAACCTGATAGCTCTTAAAGAGGAGTTCTGTGCTATCTAATATAGAAATTCCTGAAACGGTTTCTATAAATTCTTCAATACTAATTATATGGGGTAGAAAAGAGGTTGTTTTCGAGTACTTACTCAAGTAGTTTTTAAGAAAACTACCAGCACGTTTACTGGGAAGAATAAGTGTAAGACCTGAGAGGTCTTCGTGTTTACTTTTTAAGCTAATTAGGGTTTCTTCCAAAAATGTTTGCATACCCTAAAAATAAGAAACGCCCCCGATTTACGGAGGCGTTTCTGCTATTTATTTAATGAACATTAGTTCATTATCGTTTAGTTATCTCTGTTTTTGTTAAGAGAGATTTCAACACGTCTGTTTTGTTGTCTTCCAGCAGCAGTATTGTTTGTAGCAACTGGTTTCTCTTCACCATAACCTTCAGAAGTTAATCTGTTAGATGGCATTCCGATTGTAGTTAAGTAATCTTTTACAGAAGCTGCTCTTTCTTTAGAAAGCTTCAAGTTGTAAGAATCACTACCTCTACTATCTGTGTGTCCTCCAATGTGGAATACAGTGTTTGGATATTCTTTCATAATATCTGCAATACTCTGTAGTGCACTATAAGACTCTTGACGGATAGAAGATTTGTTGTAATCAAACAAGATTGTTTTAGAGTACTCGTTGATTTCTTTAATTACTTCTACAGTTACTTCTGGACAACCGTTGTTTGCAACAGTACCAGCAACGTCAGGACATTGGTCATCTTTATCTAATACACCGTCGCCATCTCTATCTTCGAAAGGACAACCGTTATTAGCAGCAGGACCAGCTTCGTTTGGACACTCATCGTCTCCATCAGCAATTCCGTCACCGTCAGCATCTGGACAACCGTTTAATTCAGCTAAACCAGCTACAGTAGGACAAGCATCTTGTGGATCAGCGATTCCATCACCATCAGTATCAGGACAACCGTTAAACTCAGCTAAACCAGCAGTTTCTGGACAAGCATCGTTTCTGTCTTCGATTCCATCACCGTCAGTATCAGGACAACCGTTGAATTCTGGAAGACCAGGAGTTTCTGGACATTCATCATCTTGGTCGTAGATTCCGTCGCCGTCAGTGTCTTTTCCACCGAACTTAAACACAATACCAGCAGAATGTTGGAAATGCTTTACTCCGTAATCATCTTCAAATGCATGCTTATAAGTTGTTTGTAGGTTTAATGCTATGTTTTCAGCAAACCAGATTTTAACGCTCGCTAAACCGTTAGCGGTTCCAAAGCCGATATCATCAACCCAAGTGTAACCACCACCAACACCAATAGATGGGTCAAACCATCCACCAGGACCGTTGATAAGGTCTCTGAAGCTATATCTAATTTCACCATCAGCAGCGTAGTAACTTAAATCGTCTACACTTACATCACCTACTTTATCTATTCTGTTAATAGAACCTACAGCAGAAAAAGTAAAACCACTACCAACATATCTGCTGATTGCAATTTTAGATACTGAAGGTAAGATGTTCCAGTGATCGTTTACATTGTAAAATTCTTCAAAAAGCTCTCCTCTCATAGAGTTGGAAGCTGATTGGCCGTCCTCGAGGCCAACGGGAAAGACGTCAACAGCATTGACACCAATCTCAAAAGCCCAAGGGTTGTTTTCGTCTTGTGCGTTCGCTACGCCAATACCCATAAATAGGATGGCAGCAACTAATAAACTGTTAAGATGTTTCATATTCGATTGTTTAATTTTTAAGTGTTAATTAGAGCAAAAGTAAGTTGTTATAACTTATAAACAAAGTCAAATCTATTAAATTTTTCATAAATACAAAGCCTTTTGCTCGCAAATTTATTTTATTCAGTCTTAATAATATCTAGTTTTTTACCTACTTTAATGAAGGCGGCTATAGCTTTGTCTAATTGCTCATTTGTATGAGCGGCAGATAATTGAACCCTGATTCTTGCTTTCTCTTTTGGTACTACAGGGTAGAAAAATCCGATAACGTATATGCCTTCTTCTAGTAACATATCGGCCATATCTTGCGATAATTTTGCATCATATAACATGACAGGAACAATGGCAGAATCACCATCAATTATATCAAAACCTGCTTTTTTTATGCCTTTTTTAAAGTATGTGGTGTTTTCCTGTAAACGATCTCTTAATGTGGTGTCGGTATCTAGCATGTCAAACACCTTAATAGAGGCTCCAACAATTGCCGGAGCTAATGAATTTGAAAATAAATACGGACGCGATCGCTGGCGAAGCATTTCAATAATTTCTTTTTTTCCAGTAGTATAACCGCCCATAGCGCCACCTAAAGCTTTACCTAATGTACCCGTTATTATATCTACACGATCCATAACTCCTTTTTCTTCTAAGGTTCCACGGCCTGTTTTACCTATAAAGCCTGTAGCGTGACATTCATCGATCATAACCAATGCGTCATACTTATCTGCTAAATCACAGATTTTATCTAATGGTGCTACTAAACCATCCATAGAAAATACACCGTCGGTAACGATAATCTTAAAACGTGCACCATTTTCATTAGCTTTAATTAATTGCTCTTCTAGCTCATCCATATTGCTGTTTTGGTATCGATACCGAGCAGCTTTACATAAACGAACGCCGTCAATAATAGAAGCGTGGTTTAGTGAATCTGAGATGATCGCATCTTCCTTGGTCAATAACGGTTCAAAAACACCCCCGTTTGCATCAAAACAAGCTGCATATAGTATAGTGTCTTCTGTTTGGTAGAAATCGGCTATTTTTTGTTCCAGTTCTTTATGAATGTCTTGCGTTCCACAAATAAACCGAACAGACGACATACCAAAACCGTGGGTATCCATCGCATCTTTGGCTGCTTGTATAACATCTGGGTGTGAAGAAAGCCCTAGATAATTGTTGGCACAGAAGTTAATTACCTCTTGGCCTGTCGAAATTTTAATAGCGGCATCTTGTGGAGAGGTGATAATCCGCTCTTTTTTAAATAATCCGTCGTTTTTTATTTCCTGAAGTTCTTCTTGCAGGTGTTCTTTAATCTTTCCGTACATAATGTCTGTTTTTTTTCGAGTAACAAAGTTAGGCTTTATTTATAAGTATGCCATTTTCTGAAGTATAAACCAAGATTTTTTCGGCAATCTTAAAATTCATTTCTGAAAGCGCTGTTGCATATTGGTTTATTTGAATCTTGTGTTTTTCAGATTGACTTCCGGTTTTATAATCTATAATACTTACGCTGCCGTCGGGATGAAAATTCAATCGGTCGGGACGTAATATTTTCCCTTCTGAAGTCATTAAATCCCGTTCGTTTTCTACTTTTTCTGAAGGTTGAAATAAGTGGTTTAACTTCTTATCACTTATTAAAGTTTCAACCGCTTCTTTTAAAATTTTAAAATCACTTTCTGAAACAATCGCTCGTTTTTTTATATTGTCTAATATTTCCGAAGCATCGCTTTCATATTTAATTTCAGCCATCGTATCGTGGAAGAGGTTTCCGCTTAAAATGGCAGCTTCGGTTTCGGTATCCCAAAGCAATGCTTCTTTAGTAACAATTTTTAAGTTACGACTTGACGGCGAACTGTTAATATATGTAGGCGCTACCGTATTCGTTATAGAACGTTCTTTTTTAACTTTTTTGGTGGCTTTATTACCAAATTGATACAACAATTGGCCATCGTTCCATTGTTGCTCATGTTTAAGGTATTCCACAAACAGTTGATTAAAATTCTTTGGCTGATCCTTTACCTTACTTGGCTTTTCAGAAAAAATATAGAGTTGTTCTACCGCCCTTGTTAGGGTTACGTAGAGCAGGTTTAAGTTGTCGAGTTCTAACGTGTTTCTGCGTTCGGCATAAATTTTAGCGCCTTGTTCACCAAATTCTGCTACACTACTATTAAAGTTTATTAAAGCCTCTTCAAAACCAAAATTATTTTCAGGGGCTTTAAACCAAGTTTTAGGTTCTATTTCTTTATACAAATCGGTTTCAGCAAACGGGAATATCACGATAGGAAATTCGAGTCCTTTTGCTTTATGAATAGTCATTAATCGTACCGCTCCGGTAGTTTCGGCCGCGGCGACAGAGGCTTTTTCTTTTTTGGCATCCCAATACTCCAAAAAAGCAGTTTTTGAAGCCAAGGGTTGTTGTTCAAACTCATACACTAAATCCATGAATCCGAAGAGATAGGCATCGGCATTTGGCTCTAATTTAAATTGACGAATGCAATATTCAAACGCCTCATATAAGGAAACTGAATGTATGAAATTGGGGTTAAAATCGATTTCGTATTGCTGTAAGGTTTGCGTTACTTCTTCAGCAGATTCGTTTAAAAACTGGATGAAAAATGTATGTTTTTCTTCTGAAATGGCAAGAAACTCGTGTATAAAATCAAGCATATTTATTTTTGCTTCTTCATTTTCAGGTTGTAAAGAATAGATAAGCGTTTGCATTAATCCTTGAACCAATGGCGAAGATTGTAGTAATAATGTTTCAGAAGAAACAATTGAAATTCCGTTTTCCATAAGCCAAGAACCCAGCGCAATTCCCTCTTTTTTACGGCGCGTTAAAATACAGATGTCTTGTTCTTGATAACCACTGTCTTTTAAATCCTGTATGGTTTGTAACACCAATTTTGCGTAAGTTTCTTCCTTTTCTGCAGCCGATTGTTTTTCAATAAATTCAATCTGAACATAGCCACCTTCTTTTTTAGTATGCTTTTGTTTATTACCTATTTCATATAAATGCGTATGACCGGAATCACCGAAGTATTTTGAAACAAACGTAAAAAATGAATTATTGAACGTAATAATCTCTTTGTAACTCCTATAATTGGTGTCTAAGGTTTCTACCTCGGCTTTTGAGACAGCAAAAGGAGTTTTGCCACCATACAAATCCATAAACTGTTCGGGTTTGCCGCCTCGCCAACGATAGATAGATTGTTTGGCATCGCCTACCAATAATAACGAACCTACTTCTTCATCTGCTACTTGTTGTGATAACGCATTTTCAATCAATGGAATTAAGTTTTCCCATTGCAATTCGGAAGTGTCTTGAAACTCATCAATAAAATAATGACGGTATTTTTCGCCCAGTCGTTCATAAATAAAAGGTGCTGGCTGGTTTTTTATTTCTTTATTAATGATGGAATTAAACTCTGAAATAGGTAAGATGTTTTTCTCTTCCTTAATGGCTTCTATTTCTTGCTGAACCAAGTTTATCACGGAAAGCGGCGTAAGATTTTTTACTATGGAATTGATTAAGTGAAGCTGAAACACCAATTTTTTACTCGTTGAAAAAGCAGAAACCAATTCTGGAGTCAATCCGTCCATAATGCTGCTTTCGGGTGCTTTTACACGTCCTGGATACAATGGTTTATCTCCTAAAGTTTCTTGCCATTTGGCTCCATAGGGAACATCAAAATTTCCTTCAGAAAGCTTTACAAAATAGCTGTATAAGTATTTGCCACTAAAGTGGCTTTCGTCTAACCCATTGTCGGCAATTGTTTTTAGTGTAATGGAGGCAACTTGAATGATGTTTCCTGAAAGTTTTTTCTGTTGTTTCAGCAATTGCTTTTTAAACGAAAGAAAGTCATCGAGGGATCGTTGCTTCAGCTTTCCAACTTGATTAGATTCATTCTCAGAAAAAAGTAGCGAAGAAGCTTTGGTAATGTCGCGAGCAATATCCCACGATTTATCATCATCGGTTTTTTCAAGTGCGAAATCCAATAGGATATTAGTAATCTTTTTATCGTCGCCTGCTTTGCTTATCAATTGATCCACGGCTTCTGCCAATAATTGATCTACATCCAGACTCACTTCAAAATTTGAAGAAAGTTTCAAATCACGTGCAAAGGTTCGTAATAATTGGTGGTTAAAACGATCAATTGTTTCTACACTAAACGCCGAATAATGATGTAGTAAATGTTTTACAATTGCTTTTGAAGTTGTTTGAATAGTTTCGAGGTTCATCCCGGTTTCAGCAGCGAGAAGTGTCATCATATCCGGCGGGTTGGTAACTGAAGTTTCCTTTGAAAATTCAACTAAATTTAAAACAATACGTTGTTTCATTTCAGCAACCGCTTTGTTGGTAAAGGTTATTGCTAACAAATTTTTATAGCTTCCTTCATTTTTTGAAAGCAGTAACGAGCTTAAATATTCTTTTACAAGGGTGAAAGTCTTCCCACTTCCTGCGGCAGCGTTATAAATGGTAAAAGGCGAGGTTGTTTTCAAGCTGTTTTTGTTTAAAAGTAGCAAATTGTGCTTTTATCTACACAAATTATCAATATAATTTATATGGTTATAAAATCTTATAAATTTTATAACATTTTTTACGTCATCTTCTGCGTACCTTTGATAATGAACATAACAAAAAAATATAAACAACTAAAAAAGATATAATTATGGCTTTTGAGTTACCGAAATTACAGTATGCTTTTGATGCATTAGAACCACATATTGACGCAAAAACGATGGAAATCCATCATGATAAACACCACAACGGATACACCAACAAATTGAACGCAGCCATTGAAGGAACTGATCAAGATGGAAAAACAATCGAGAATATTTTGAATAATCTTGATATGGACGATAAGGCTGTCCGTAACAATGGTGGTGGTTTCTACAATCACCGATTGTTCTGGGAAGTAATGTCACCAAATGGTGGTGGAAAACCCTCAGGAGCATTAGCCGAAGCAATTAATAGTGCATATGGAAGCTTTGAAGATTTTAAAGAGAAATTTTCTACAGCAGCGAAAACTCAATTCGGATCAGGATGGGCTTGGCTTTGTGTTCATGAAGGGGGTAAAGTGGAGGTTTGCTCTACCCCTAACCAAGACAATCCATTAATGCCTGGAGTAGGCTGTGGCGGAACACCAATTCTTGGGTTAGATGTTTGGGAACACGCGTATTACCTAAATTACCAAAACCGCAGACCTGATTACGTAAATGCATTTTTTAATGTGATCAATTGGGATGAAGTTTCTAAACGATACGAGCAGAATAAATAAGTAGAAGCTTATAGATTAGAAAGGAAATCCCACTGGAAACGGTGGGGTTTTTTTGTTTATGACTTTTTAGTTAAAGGACGAAGAATCGTGTTTGACTAAAAACTTTTTTTTAAATAGAAAAGCAGAGAGTTAAAAGCGGGTGGTATTTCTCCTGCCGTCGAAATGACTATCAGATTTATACATAAAAAAGCGGATAAGATGTTTGAAAGAAGAAAAGCGGCTCGCACTAAAGTTTGTTCAGCAGGGAATGAAGTTTTTTCGGTTACTCGCTACCCCATTTAGGTTTATGGCATAAAAAAAGGCGGATAAGTGTTCATGGAGAAATATGAAACGGCTCGCTTTAAATTTTCTTCTTGTGATTCAAGTTTTGTCTATAGCTTGCCACTCCATTTAGATTTGGCGCATAAAAAAAGGCGAACAAGTGTTCGCCTTTTTTTGCCCCAAATCTACCATGAACTTAACCTACTTATGCTATGGTATGATTCAAATATATACAATAAAGTATTTCAATATTTATTTTTTAGACCAATAGCTTTTATTTTCGATAAAGAGGGTTTTTTGATAAGTGTTTTCCTTCAAAAAAGGGAAAACATGTGAATGATTTATTAAAAATTCATATTTTTTGCTATTTGCTTGATAAACAGCTTTTAAATGTTAATCCAATGTTATGTCAATGTAAATTTAACGTTAAGTAATTAAATTTTTCATATATTTGGGTGTGATAAAAATGAATGTATTATGAGTAATGATGAAAACAAATATTATATACTGAAAGTAAAATATTCTGTCCAAGAAATATCTGGAAAGAAAAAGAATGGTAAAAAATCAATCCATAAAAGGAAGAAACGGTATTTGGTTAAAAACCTTGACACGTTAGATAGTAAATTTCAAGATATTGAACACGCATTAACCGAAGTGGATGATTCTACATCCAAAAATATCTTTACTCTTTTTAAAAATTATATGGTCAGGTTTGGCTCTAATTGCAATTCAACTTATCATAGAATGTTAAGGATTTAAACCTTTATAAAACATCGATCAACAAAGCAAGTGGTTTTAAATCACTTGCTTTTTTTATTTAAAGGTGAAGTTTTAATTAGCTCTCACCAACCGAAATTTAATTAAAAAAAAAGATAAACAATTGTCATTGGAAGATGGGAAACGACTCGTAATAAAATCCGTTCAACAGGAATGGAGTCTTTTCTGTTACTCACCACCCCACAATTTAGCGCATAAAAAAAGGTGAACAAGTGTTCACCTTTTTTTGCCCCAAATCTTACCATAAACTTAACCTACTTATGCTATGGTATAATTCAAATATATATCAAATTTTCAGTTCTGCAATAAGGCTTTTCCTACTTTTGGATGAACTGTTTTATAAACTCGATTAAGTGTTCAATAATAGTTATTTACACTGTTTTTTAACAGTTTAATACGCTCTTTCTGGGTTTCCTTCGTAAAAATGAACGTAAGCTTTGTTAACCACTCGCTTTCCGCCATTTGTTGGGTAATTACCTGTAAAATACCAGTCACCTAAATTCTTAGGACAAGCTTTGTGCAGGTCATCTACCGATTGAAAAATCAATTTTACATCAGCATTAATGTTATTATCACTAATAATATCAGCAATCTTATCTGAGATCTCTTGATCGCTAAATGGAGCATATAGATCTTTCACGTGATTCACTACATCCTTATCTTCTACATGTAGTTGCTCTTTACATTTATGGTAAATTTCTTCAACAACATCATACGTACCGCGTTCTTTATGTAAAGCCAATGCTGCTTGAAATGCAACTAAACCTTCCAAACGTGCCATATCGATACCATAACAATCTGGATATCGAATTTGCGGAGCAGATGAAACCACGACGATTTGCTTCGGGTTTAATCGATCCAGCATCTTTAAGATACTCTTTTTAAGTGTTGTCCCGCGTACAATACTATCATCAATAATAACTAGATTGTCCGTTGGTTTAACAACCCCGTAGGTGACGTCGTATACGTGGGCAACTAAGTCATCACGACTGCTATCTTCGGTAATAAAAGTTCGCAGTTTTACATCTTTAATCGCAATTTTTTCGGTGCGAATTTTATGTCGTTGTATTTGCTGAAGCCTTTCAGTGGTTAAATTACCTTCTTCTTCTAAAATGGCTTCATTTTTCTGCTTGTTCAGTTCGTTTTGGGCAGCGTCAAGCATCCCATAGAAGGATGTTTCAGCTGTATTTGGAATAAAAGAAAATACGGTATTTTCGGTATCATGATTTATTTCTTTTAAAACCTTTGGCATAACTAAACGCCCTAATTCTTTTCGCTCTTCATAAATTTCAGCATCGCTTCCGCGGGAAAAATAAATTCGCTCAAACGAACAAGATTTACGCTCTAGAGGTTCTAATATCTTTTTTTCTGAAAAACTACCATCTTTTTTCAAGATAATAGCGTGTCCAGGTTCTACTTCTTTAATATCTTCAAACGCCACATTAAATACGGTCTGAATTGCCGGTCTTTCTGAAGCGACAACTATCACTTCATCGTCTTTGTAGTAATAAGCTGGACGTATTCCTGCAGGATCGCGTAACACAAAACCGTCACCGTGACCCAACATTCCGGCCATGGCATAACCACCATCCCAATCTCTAGCCGACTTTTTAAGTATTTTTTCAATCTTTAGATTTTCAGCAATAAAGGGGGAAGCTTCCATTTTGTTTAACCCTGCCTTTTTTGATTTTTTATAAAGCTTGCGAACACCTTCGTCTAGAAAATGACCTATTTTTTCCATTACAGTAATGGTATCAGCCTTTTCTTTAGGGTGCATTCCAAGTTTAATCAAATTATTGAACTGTTCGGTAGTATTCGTCATATTGAAATTACCAGCAATAATTAAATTACGGTGCATCCAGTTGTTCTGGCGAAGGAAAGGATGTACGTTTTCCACGCTGTTAATACCGAAAGTTCCATACCGAACGTGACCTAAAAGTAATTCGCCAATGTAAGGGATGTTCTTTTTTTGGGCGGCGACATCATTTTTGTATTCTGGGTGTCTTATAAACTCCTCATTTATACGACCGTTAATTTGAGCAAAAATATCCTGTATAGGCTGCGATTTATTAGATCGTACTCGGCTTATATAACGCTCTCCAGGATCTACGTCGAGTTTAATACTAGCAAAACCAGCACCATCTTGACCACGGTTATGCTGTTTTTCCATCATCAAGTACATTTTATTTACCCCATAAAATGCAGTTCCGTATTTCTCCTTATAATATTCAAGCGGTTTCAGCAATCGTACCATTGCTATTCCACATTCGTGTTTTAACGCGTCGCTCATTTTTCTAAAAAATTAGTTCAATTAAAAACGCCCCGAAAATTCAGGGCGCGTTATTATGTTAATTCTATATCAAATTGTGTTAGGCTTTGAAATTGTTTCAAGCGCTGATGTACTTCTTTTTTTGTGAGACCCTCCAATCGTTCTGTTCCAAATTTTTCTACACAGAAGGAAGCTAAAGCCGAACCATAAATAATGGCATTCTTCATATTTTCGAAACTGTAATCTGCGGTTTTTGCCAAATAACCTGTAAATCCTCCTGCAAAGGTATCTCCAGCTCCGGTTGGGTCAAAAACTTCTTCTAATGGTAATGCGGGTGCAAAGAAGACATCTTCATTATGAAATAATAATGCGCCGTGTTCCCCTTTTTTAATGACCACATATTTAGGTCCCATCTCTCTTATTTTTTGAGCTGCAACCACCAATGAATATTCGCCGGTTAATTGCCTAGCCTCTTCATCGTTAATCGTAATTACATCTACCTTAGCAATGACTTGTTTTAATTCGGCTAACGCATGATCCATCCAAAAATTCATGGTATCTAATACTATTAATTTTGGCGAATCCATTTGCTCAATTACGCTTAATTGGACGAGTGGGTGCAAGTTTCCTAACATCACTACTTCAGCATCTTTATAGCTTTCAGGTACTTTTGGCTGGAAATTTTCCAATACATTCAACTCGGTTGCCAAGGTGTCGCGGGAATTCATATCGTTATGGTATTTACCACTCCAAAAGAATGTTTTTCCCTCCTTAATAATTTCAAGTCCTGAAACATCCAAATTATTGTTTTTCAGCATAGCGATATATTCTTCTGGAAAATCACCTCCAACTACTGAAACAATGGCGCCATCGGCATTAAATTGACTAGCAGCCAATCCTATATATGTAGCGGCGCCACCTAATATTTTATCGGTTTTGCCAAAAGGCGTTTCAATAGCGTCGAAAGCAACGGTACCAACTATAACAAGTTTGCTCATATCTAATGCCCGCAAAAGCGGGTATCTTTTTAAGGTTTCTATCTAATTTTGAAAGTACAAAGATATGGTTTTGGGTTTGGAAATGCTAAAAAAATAAACCCCTCAGTTTTTAAAGCCGAGAGGTTTTTCTAAAATGCATGAAGACTATTTATTTTTGAATGGTAATATAAGTTCTTGTATCTGAATCATCAAAAATGTCTTTAACCTCTTTTAACTCTCCGTTAATATAAAGCTCAAAAGTTCTTTCGAAGTTAGATTGTAAAATATCTATTATTTTTAATGTGTCAAATTCTTCGTTGGGATATTGTAATACATATTGTCTTTCATTTGTCCAACTATCATCTTCCTTTACTTCGTCATTTTCCCAGCCTTGGCCATAAACCAATGCAATATATTCACTTTCCGGGCAATTGTCATTAGGACATTCGGGACCGAACAAAACCATCTCATTATCAAAAGTGTTTACCCTGCCTAAATTGCTCAATTCAGGGTTTTCGGTACTATATGTAATTTCGCCATCCTCTTTAGACTGAACAAGGCCAATTTTAACTTCGTTGTTTTCAAATAAAGAGCCATCCTGTATTAAAAATTGAAAATAGAGTTCTTTATTGTCTGGATCATTTTGAGGTGTTGTACTTTCTTCTTTGTTACAAGCAACAAATAAAGAAAGGCATACCAATAAGGTGCTAAAATAAAATACTGTTTTCATGATGTTGATTTTTAAATTAAGACCGCTATTTCTCTATAGTAATATAATTAGCGCTAAACAGACTAAAATTAGTTGGTTCACCTAGAATTTCTTTCTCTTGTCCATTAAGGAAAAAAGTGAAATCAGTCGATGGTGGATTTGTATAAAAACGCTCTCTTATTCGAAGCGTATCGGTATCATCACCTTGATATCTTAGCAAGTAGTATCTATTAATGTCGTAAGCATCTTCTTCCTCATATTCAATATTTTCCGGACTCATAGAAAAAATGAATCCAATATAATCACCTAGACAACTTTGTCCTGCACATTGCGTGCCAGTTAAAGTTTTATCTATATCGTCTAGATACTCTACTTTCCCCATTGGCACCCAATGGATAATTTCGCCAGTGGGAACTATTTCACCATTTTCCATTTTCATTTCATCTGACAATTCAACACTTCCATTTTCAAAAAAACTTCCGTCTACTTTTGAAATATCAAAATATAAAAAATAATCTGCAGGGATACCTCCACTATCATTGCTTTCGTCTTTATTACAGCCTGCACACAATAACAGGAATAAGCTGCTTAAATATAGTAATGCTTTCATAATTTTATTTTTTTAAGATTAATTTTTTAGTGAAATATTTTTCTTGCCCAATAAGCTTTACAAAATAGATACCCGAGGAATAATTTTGTATGTTTAATGAAAAGGTATCCTTTTTATATCTTTTTTGTCTATAGAGTACTTGGCCCAACAAATCATATAAAATCAATGTATATTTGGTTTGATCTGGTGGCACAATAGTGATACGTCCTGATGTTGGATTTGGATATAGTTGCAAATCTCCAGTAAATTTAACAGGCAGATTCGTTTCATTGGATAGTACTACATTATTTCCAGTTTCTATAGCGAGTATTGAATCAGAATGTTTTTCAGTTTCTGTTTTTTCACTGTTTGGACGTGTCGAAAAACATTGCTGTGCTGGTGGTGGCGGATCTCCATGCACAATTGTTTTTTGTCCAAATACACTGCCATCACAGAGCCCAGTTACTTCTAAATCGAGTATTGTTTCGTCTGAAGGATGAACCGCTAATGCCACATCTACTTCATTAGTCCCTTGTCCCGAGACAATAGAGCCATGGGTTACGCTCCAATCATAATTTACAGATGGAAAATCAGGTGCTGTGTATGTATAAGTAAAAAGTGGGCACGCTTGGTCGAGTCCGTCAATATCAATGGTAAAAATATCTAAAACACTAAATTTTGCTGTCTTTGTACCACAATTGGGTGTTACTTTTATCACACCACCAAAATCGCTGACTGCCTCTACAGTAAGGGTATTGGTGCCTTGACCGCTTAAAATATTCATATTATACGGTGGATCCCAAGTATACTCTGTAACACCCGGCAAGGTATTTACAGTATAAGTAGCGGTTTGCCCTGCGCAAATACTTGAAGGGCCTGTAATTTCAAAATTTGGATAATTAATGCCAATGTCGCCAATGTAACCGTACATTTTTCCAACTTGCAATGGAGAAAAAGAATTTCTACAATTTGATGGTGCATAGCTCATTATATTTGTAACATCAGGAGTCCAATTATCATTCCAGTTATCAGAACCTCCATCCATGGTATTATAATCACAAGGAAAATCTACATAAGATTCAGGGACTCTTCCGATTTTTCTTAATCCAGGATCAGCTTGTGTATCACATAAAGCATCGCCATTAATTTCACATTTTAAATCATCAATCGTACTAACACAAAAAACACCCTGTCTTTTAGACCTGCTTACAGCCTCTTGGTAACAATTACCGGCACTTTCGTTATAATGTTCACTGGAACGGGAGGTTTCTTGGGTGTGTAAGAGCCCTAATGTATGCCCTATTTCGTGTCCTAAAGTTTTTGATATAGACGAAGACCCTCCAATACTTACAGCGCAGGTGTATGCCCTTGGGTCAGGTATGCCTGGAAAAAGCTCGAAAGGAAAATTTGCTTTGCCTCCCCATATTTCCCTATTGGGGGGAGGAGCGGAATGTAAAACAAAATGCACGTTAATTGCACCTGTTGTTTTGTTGCTTAACGTGTAATCATCAAAATATTGTTCTCCATAATTTGCATAATTACTGTTATTTACCTCACTAATATCACATAATAAGTAGAAATTAATATTGCTTTCATATGCATAAAGAGAATTTAATTGGTCAATAACATTGTAAACTTGACTGTTTGAAATATTTCCGGCACCATTGTCATTTTTATAAATCCAAGCTTTGATGGGAATGTTTCTTTTATAACTTTCTGCGGAAAACCTGCTTTGATCCATAACCATTTTGGCGGTTCCTTCCATTACATTCTTCATATAATTGGTATCGATATTTACTTTGTTTTCCAAAAGTATGTCCACCAATTTTTGATTATTGCCAAAGAACTTGTCGTTTTTATAGGCTCCTGGCGCTGCTTCTGTACCACAATCTAGAGGGTCAGGGTTTTTTTGTGAAAAAAGTATAAAAGATGAAAACAGTAAAAATAGAAATAAAGTCCCTTTTAAAAAATTGAGGGGGGGGGGTAGTGGTTAGCTTCATAATATGTAGTTTTAATAAATTACAATTGTCTTATTGGCAAAACCGTTTACACGAAAAAAAACCTTTTTAAACAGAGTTTTAGTTAGCCAAAAATTGCTTGTTATTAATTTAGGGAGCCAAAATGTAGGATAAATCTACAAAAATTATGTTAATTTAAAAAAGATATAAATGGGAAAGGTTTTATTTGCGACAATAGCCTATTTCCTCCCAAAATCTGCTGGAATTTCGCCCCACGCTTTGGTTTCCCATTTAACCACTTTGGTGGAATAAGTGTTTGTTTTAAGCCAAGTTTCGGCTCGGGCAATTAATTCAAATAACGATTTATTTTTTGAAGACTTCTTTAATTTAGTGTTGCATTTTTTTCGTTTTACCCACCCCATCGCAATTTTGCTGTCCGTATAAATAATACGGTCGCTATTAATCTTTTTTAAATAGGCTAATCCGTGAACCAATGCTAAAAACTCACCCACATTATTTGTGCCTTGCTTAAATGTCCCTTGATGAAACAATTGCTTATGCGTTTGCGTATCTACACCGCGATATTCCATTTTCCCAGGGTTGCCGCTAGAAGCCGCATCAACAGCGATGGAATATAAGTTTGGCTGGCCTATTTTGGCTAATTGCTCTTTGGTGAGTGTTTTTTTCTTTTTGGTATTTTTTCCTTTATAGTCAGCATATTCTTTACTGAAGGCAATTTTTGCTTCTTTTAAACTTTCAAAGCTTTTGTATTGTGCACCGGTAACTCCTGTAATAGCTTTTTTGCATTCTTTCCAACTGTGAAAAATTCCTGCTGGGTTTCCAAACCAGACTACATAATATTTTTTGGTCTTTGCCATCAGTTAGTTTCTTCTCCAATTAATACTTGTTCAATCACTTTCGGGAAATGCTTATATTCTAATGTATGCACTTTTTCCGCAACTGTTTTTGGTGTTTCATTATCTGAAAGCGGCGTTTTTTCTTGAAATATAATAGCACCTTCATCATAATTTGCGTTCACATAATGAATTGTAATACCAGTTTCAGGTTCTTTATTTGCAATAATTGCTTCGTGAACATAATTCCCATACATTCCTTTTCCGCCATATTTAGGAAGCAAAGCCGGATGGATATTTATTACTTTGTTAGGGTATTCTTTTAAAATTAATTCAGGAAACTTCCATAGGAATCCTGCTAACACAATTAAGTCTGGTTTGGTTTCTTGGAGCGTTTTTAAAATACCATCTTCAGAAAATAAATTTTCCTTATTAAAGTATAGCGATTTGATATTGTGTTTTTTAGCCTTTTCTAGCACCTTGGCATTCTTCTTGTTTGACAACACAAGAACAACTTCACCAACATTAGATTGTTTAAAATATTTTATTATATTTTCGGTATTGGTACCACTACCGGAAGCGAATATGATAATGCGTTTTTTCATCAAAATAATAATGAGGTTTTCAAGAAGTAATATAAAATAAATAACAAAAGTAAGGTAATAGGGTTTTACTTCTCCCAAAAATGTTTAAATTGGTATTCACATTTTATGTTTAAAATGGTGTATTAAATTAAAAAATTTTATTTTTGCCACTTAATTAAATTTTAAAAACAAAGATTATGTCAGACATTGCATCAAGAGTAAAAGCAATTATAGTAGACAAACTAGGAGTTGATGAGAACGAAGTTGTTAACGAAGCAAGCTTTACAAACGACTTAGGAGCTGATTCCCTAGATACAGTTGAACTTATTATGGAGTTCGAAAAAGAATTTGATATCCAAATTCCAGATGATCAAGCTGAAAACATTGCAACAGTAGGTCAAGCAGTTTCATATATAGAAGAAGCTAAATAAATTTAGTCCTTTATGGAACTTAAGCGAGTTGTAGTTACAGGTCTTGGAGCACTTACGCCTATTGGTAATACTATTCCTGAGTATTGGGAAGCATTAATCAATGGAAAGAGCGGTTGTGCCCCTATTACTTATTTTGATGCTGAAAAGTTCAAAACTAAATTCGCTTGTGAGCTAAAAGATTTTAAACCAGAAGATTTTTTTGATAGGAAAGAAGCCAGAAAACTGGATCGCTTTGCCCAATATGCTTTAGTTTCTTCAGATGAGGCCATTAAAGATGCGGGAATAAACCTAGACGAAGTTGATAAATTTCGCGTAGGTGTTATTTGGGGTGCTGGTATTGGCGGACTTGAAACCTTTCAAAATGAGGTAATAAATTTTGCAGAAGGGGACGGAACACCACGTTTCAACCCCTTCTTTATTCCTAAAATGATAGCAGATATTGCCCCTGGTAATATTTCTATTAAACACGGCTTTATGGGGCCTAACTATACTACGGTCTCTGCTTGTGCATCTTCCGCCAATGCAATGATTGATGCTTTAAACTACATTAGGTTAGGGCATTGTGACGTGATTGTAACTGGGGGTAGTGAAGCTGCAGTAACCAAAGCAGGTATGGGAGGATTTAATGCTATGCACGCCCTTTCAACCCGAAATGAAAGCCCTGAAACAGCATCAAGACCTTTTGATGCAACCCGTGACGGATTTGTATTAGGAGAAGGTGCTGGCGCATTGATTCTTGAAGAATACGAACATGCCAAAAAGCGTGGAGCTAAAATCTATGCCGAAGTTGTTGGTGGCGGGATGTCTAGTGATGCCTACCATATGACAGCTCCTCATCCAGATGGTATTGGCGTAGAGCGCGTAATGCTTAACTGTCTGCGAGATGCAGGAATGAGTCCTAATCAAGTCGATGCCATTAACACACACGGAACTTCAACACCACTAGGTGATGTGGCCGAACTGAAGGCGATCACCAAAGTATTTGGGGAACACGCTAAAGACATTAATATAAATTCTACCAAATCCATGACCGGACACTTATTGGGTGCCGCCGGTGCAATTGAAGCGATAGCTTCTATTTTAGCCATGGAAAATAGTGTAGTACCACCTACTATTAATCATACTACAGCAGATGAGAACATTAACTCATCGCTTAACCTTACCCTTAACAAAGCCCAAGACCGCGAAATTAAAGTAGCGATGAGCAATACCTTTGGCTTTGGAGGACACAACGCTTGTGTGCTGTTCAAAAAACTGGACGCATAAACACTAGATGACATCTATAAAACACATATTCAATTCCCGCACCACAAATGACGGGGATTTTTTTTATGCGATGAAAAAAATTCTAGGCTTTAAACCCAAGAATATTTCAATTTATAATGAAGCGTTCACCCACAGATCCCTTCATGAGAAAAACAACGAAGGACAACCCCAAAACTACGAGCGCTTAGAGTTTTTAGGCGATGCCATGCTAGGCTCAGTGATTGCAGCCCACCTTTTTAGTAAAGTGCCTTCAGGCGATGAAGGGTATCTTACCAAAATGCGCTCTAAAGTAGTAAGCCGCGAACATTTGAACGAATTAGGACGGGATTTAAACCTTATCAAGTTTTTAAAATCCTCCGTTTCTTCTGATCAATTTGGAGGGAATATTCACGGCAATATCTTTGAAGCTTTGGTAGGTGCAATTTATTTAGACCGTGGCTACAAGTATTGTGAAAAATTCATCTATAAACGGGTGATAAAACCATATGTTGATATTGAACGCTTGGAAGGTAAGATAATTAGCTACAAAAGTATTTTCATTGAATGGTGCCAAAAAACAAAACAGCATTTTAAATTTAATATCTATGAAGATACTGGTAAAGATGAATTGAAACACTTTGCAGTTAAACTTCAACTAGATAACGAAACAATAGCCAAAGCAAGGGCTACGTCAAAAAAGAAAGCTGAAGAACGAGCCGCCAAAAGAGCCTATTATAAGTTTCAGTCAAAAATTGACAAAGAATTAAACTAAGCCGTTCGAAAGTTCCCTAAAGTATCCTTATTTTTATGCTAAAATCCGTTATGGGTAAACATAGATTAGTGCTCGAAGACGATTTTAGAGAAAATTTTCAGATACTAGCCATTCACTGTGCTGTAGAGCCCTATAAAATGGCGTTCTATCTAAATAAATACTTACAATTACGGTTAAAAAGACGACGAACAGATCTTGAATTTTCAAAAGATGGATTAGAAGTTCAGTTTCCGTTGTTTGAATTTGAAAACACTGCAAATTACACGGTGTACAATCTCGTTTCAAATACCTGCAAATCTGCTACTGCGCATACAACAGCTAGCGGAGGATTGTTTGAGTTAAATACTTCGGAAGAATATGTAACCACCTATTTAATTCCGGAGTATAAAAAAGTAGATTATTTTTTGAAAATCACGTCAGAGCACGATCAGGTTTCAATAAACACACTACTTTCAGAAGTAAATAAAATAAAATCCATTATTTCTTCTTATCTTATAGATAGTGAGCATATAAAGTCTAAAAACAATTTAATATTTAATTAATGCCGAAATTAAAACGAACCAAAATAGTTGCCACCTTAGGCCCATCGACCACCAAAAGAGAAGTTTTAAAAAAAATGATTTTGGAAGGAGTGGATGTTTTTCGTATCAACTTTTCCCACGCTAAATACGAAGACGTAAAAAAGCGAATTATCATGATCCGAGAGTTAGGGGAACAATTAGGTATTACTCCTGCAATTCTGGGCGATTTACAAGGCCCTAAATTACGGGTAGGTATTATGAAAGAAGAAGTGGTGGTTAAACCAGGAGATAAGCTTAGTTTCTGTACTGGAAAAGAGTTTGAAGGCACCAGTAAAAAGGTGTACATGAATTATGATAATTTCCCTAAAGATGTAAAAGCGGGCGAACGAATTTTATTGGACGACGGTAAATTAATGTTTGAAGTACTTGAAACCAATGGCAAAGATGAAGTGAAAACCAAAGTTATTCAAGGCGGGCCATTGCGTTCTCGCAAAGGGGTAAACCTACCTAACACTAACATTTCTTTACCAGCACTTACCGAAAAGGACAAAAAAGACGCCATTTTTGCAGTACAACAAGAGGTAGATTGGATTGCACTTTCGTTTGTGCGCCACGCCGAAGACTTAAAAGAATTGCAGGCTATTATTGAAGCACATTGCGATTACAAAATCCCGATTATAGCCAAAATAGAAAAGCCCGAAGCGGTACAAAACATTGATAAAATTGTTGCTTATTGTGACGGTTTAATGGTTGCTAGAGGCGATTTGGGAGTAGAAGTTCCAGCTGAAGAAGTACCACTCATTCAAAAAGAATTAGTATTAACAGCTAAGCGAGCTCGGATTCCCGTTATTATCGCTACGCAAATGATGGAAACAATGATCACCTCATTAACACCCACTCGGGCAGAAGTAAACGACGTCGCTAACTCTGTAATGGATGGTGCGGATGCCGTAATGCTGAGTGGTGAAACTTCGGTTGGTAAATATCCGGTAGAAGTGATTAAAACCATGGCCAATATTTGTAGAAGTGTAGAAAACTCTAACCTAATTGCTGTACCTCACGAGCCACCACAAATTAGAACCAATCGTTATATTACTAAATCGGTTTGTTACCATGCAGCAACCATGGCGAACGAAATTGATGCGACCGCAATTTGTACTTTGACTAACAGTGGTTATACAGCCTTTCAAATTTCGGCATGGCGACCAGACGCGAATATTTTGGCGTTTACTTCCAACAAACGTATTTTGTCACGGTTAAATTTACTGTGGGGTGTTAAAGCCTTTTACTATGACAAATTTGTAAGCACGGATGAAACGGTTGACGATGTAAACAAAATTGCCCAAAATCAAGGGTACGTAACAAAAGGTGACTACTTGATAAATCTTGCGGCAATGCCCATTGCTGATAAAGGAATGGTAAATACGTTAAGAGTATCATTGATTAAATAAAAAAAGCCGAGTTTTTAACTCGGCTTTTTCAATTTTAATAAATTTTTAATCCGCCATTTCAGTGCGTTCTAATTTCATTTTATTTCCTTCTTGGAGAATGTCTACAGAATAGCCATAGCCTTCAGTTCGGTAGTCGTAATTTATTTTTTCTAAATTATTATTTTTTCTATTCACGGTTAACTGGCTTGTCCAAGTTCCGCTTTTAGGGTCTTTTTCTTTAACGGTTTCTTCATTGCTTCCTTTTGGGTTGGGGTATGCAAAACTCTTCGGAATATCGAACAACTCGGCTGCAATATAGAATACTTCGTGCCACTTGTCTGTTGGGAGTACTAATGTTTCAGTGTTTGTAGGTTTACTAGCCGTTCCGCCGCTGGTTTCTGTAAATGAAACTCCTGGGAACTGTCCTTTTAAATCATCAGCGTAAATTTTAGCTTTTATGTCTTCTTCCGGAGGAAAAAATCTGGAAAGATATCCGTTAAAAGCATAACCGGTTTTCTGATTGTATTCAATTTGATGCATCGCGCCTCTAATACCGCCAATAGTCATCGTCTCTTCATCTTCTGGGGCAATTACTTTAATTTTTGTTCCGTACGGCATCACCCCTAATTTTTCACTGTTTAGGTTATTGTGTTCTCGTAATGTGAGTCCGCTTGAAGCAGTTACGTAGAGAAAATCTGGCGTGGTTTCGGTTTCTTTTTCAGCAAGGGCAAGTTCGTTGGTTTCTTCTGAAATTTCTGAAGATTCATTTGATTTCGTTTCATTTTTACAGGATAATACTGAAATGATCACGGTAAAAACAAGCAAAGAATAAGCTACTTTTTTCATAATAGATGGGTTTTGGAATTACTAATTAGATTCAAGTAGTTTTATTGCATGTTTTAAAAATCAAGTTTAAGTTGAACGTCTATACTTTCCTCAGGTTCGGGCTGTTGCTCCTTTTTTTCATTGTTGAGGTTCGATAAAGAAATCCCCAATAATCGCACCGAATTTTTCATTTTCTCTTGAAATAACAAATCTTTAACAGCTTCTAGCATTAATGACTTGCTTGAAATATAAAACGGTAACGTCTTGCTTCTAGTTTGTAACGTAAAATCGCTATACTTAATTTTAAGGGTAATCGTTTTTCCTGCCACATTGCTTTTTGTGAGGCGTCGTTCTACTTCTTCGGCAATGGTTTCAAGACGTTCCAACATATAGACTTCCGAAGAAATATTTTCTGAAAAAGTCCGCTCGGCAGCTAATGATTTTCTCGTTCTGGTTGGTTTTACGGCGCTGTTATGGATTCCGCGAACCACGTGGTAATAATAGCCACCACTTTTTCCGAAGTGTTCCTGTAAATACTCTAACGATTTGGATTTTAAATCTTCCCCTGTATAAATTCCGTGGCGATACATTTTTTCTTTGGTCACTTTCCCAACACCGTAAAACTTTTTAATGTCGAGTTTTTCTAAAAAATCTAAAACCTCTTCGGGCGGTACAGTTTTTTGCCCATTGGGTTTGTTGATGTCACTCGCAACCTTGGCAATAAACTTATTAATGGAAATCCCTGCGGAAGCATTCAGGCCGGTTTTCTCTTTAATTTTCTGCCTAATTTCTTTCGCAATTAAGGTCGCACTAGGATTTCCTTTTTTATTTTCTGAAACATCTAAATACGCTTCATCTAACGATAATGGTTCCACTAAATCGGTATATTCATGAAAGATCTTCCGGATTTGTTGCGAAACTTCCCGATAGCGATCAAAATTACTTTTTACAAAAATTAGATGGGGACAAAGGCGCTTTGCCGTTACACTGCTCATTGCCGATCGCACCCCAAATTTTCGCGCTTCATAACTTGCAGCACTAACGACCCCACGTTTACTGCTTCCGCCCACAGCTATAGCCTTTCCTCGTAATTCGGGATCGTCCAGCTGTTCTACTGAAGCATAAAACGCATCCATATCTACGTGAATTATTTTACGAATGGGCAGCCCTTCTTCCATAGTGTAAATTTAATATCTTTATAGCAACCAAATCTCTAAGAGTTTCAATTATTAAACAGAAAATTTTGGTTAACTACTAATTAAAAAAACCCGTTTGCGGGCATAATGATGAGCAAAACAGCGATTATTTTAGGAGCAACTGGTTTAACTGGAAGTATGTTGCTTCAGCAGTTACTTGATGACGATTCAATTTCGACCATAAAATTGTTCTCACGTAGTTCAAGTAACATAAAAAGCCCTAAAGTTGAAGAATATCTAATTGATATGTTTCAATTGGAAAAAGAAACGGAACGTTTTACCGGGGATGTTGTTTTTTGTTGCATTGGCACCACAAAATCAAAAACACCGGATAAGGAAACGTATAAAAAGATAGATTATGGTATTCCGGTAGCGGCGGCAAAACTTGCCAAGCAAAATTCTATTAAAAAATTTGTTGTAATTTCAGCTTTAGGATCAAACCCAGATAGTAGCGTATTTTATAACAAAGTAAAAGGTGAAATGGAGCGCGATGTGTTGCAGCAGAATATTTCAGAAACCTATATCTTGCAGCCGTCATTAATAGGTGGTGACCGAAATGAAAACAGAACGGGAGAGTCGATTGCGCAGTTTTTTGCTAAAACCTTCAGTTTTTTAATTCCTAAGAAATATAAAATGATTGAACCAGAAACCATTGCAAAAGCCATGCAAAATTTACTATATAAACCCTATGCTAAAACGAGAATCCCTTCAGATGAAATTAAAAAGATAGCAACAGTATGATTGAAATAGAACGGAAATTTTTAGTGACTTCCGAAGCTTTTAAAGAACACGCGTTTAAAAAAACGAGAATCGTACAAGGATTTTTAAATACACATCCCGAACGGACAGTGCGTGTGAGAATAAAAGGCACCGAAGGATTTATTACCGTAAAAGGCATTGGAAACGAAAGCGGAGCCAGCCGTTTTGAGTGGGAAAAGCAAATTACTGAAGAAGAGGCTGAATCGTTATTAGAACTTTGCGAACCGGGAAGTATTGAAAAAATAAGATATGAAGTAAAAGCTGGAAAGCATATTTTTGAAATAGATGAATTTTTTGGTAATAATAGAGGGTTAATTGTAGCTGAGGTTGAACTTCATGAAGAGCAGGAAACGGTCACCATCCCCAATTGGATAGGAAAAGAGGTTACCGGAGAAACAAAATATTACAATTCGCAACTAAGCAAGCACCCTTTTAAAACGTGGAATCATGAAAAATAAAATTAAGTTATTTTGTATGTTGGCAGTACTTTTTAGCTGCAATAATCCTCAAGAAAAAGAAGAAACAAACACTTTTGTTGAGGAAAAAGAGCAAGCATTGGAAACTGAAAAAGAATCAGCTGCACAACTTAAAAAAGAACTGACCGATAAAGGCTACCAGATTTTTGACTATGTAGATGAAAAAACCGGCGATACGGTATTGATGCAACAATATTTCATTGCTTTTTTAAAGCAAGGCACCAATAGATCGCAAAATAAAGCTGAGGCAGATAGTTTGCAAAAACTGCATTTAGCACATTTAGGCAGCATGTATGAACAAGGCTTTGCCGACATTTCAGGTCCTTTTGGGGATGATGGAGATATTCGCGGGATTACCATTTACAACGTACCTACACAACAAATGGCAGATAGTTTGGCTAATATGGACCCTATGGTACAAGCAGGTCGTTTAGCCATTGAAATACACCCGTGGTGGGCAGCAAAAGGGTTTTCGTTACGCTAATTAATCTATCAACGAAGCATCAATGACAATACCTCGTAAATTATAAACCACCAAGTGGTTTAGCATTTGCTGCGTGGAATATTGGGTGTTGAATTCAGGATCGGCCAGAATTTCATCAATTTTAAATAAGTGTATTTCACAAAAAAGGTTCAGGTTTAGATCTTGCCTGATTTCGTTTACTTCTTGTGCTTCCTTCAATAAGCCTAAAATTGTTTCAAAAATTATCTCATTTTTATATTTTTCATAATGTTTGTGTGCCGAAATATGATATTTTTTTAGCTCAAAATAAAAAGCGGGATCGTAAGAAACCATTTGGTTAATTCCGTAACGATAAATAAGAATGATTTTTTGAAGTGGGGAAAGGTCTTTTTCTAATATACGATCTATTTTGCTGAAATGTTCCGTGAAAACATAACAGATAGTATCTTTAATAAGCAGGTCTTTACTATCAAAATATGTGTACAATGTTTTCTTTGATACGGCTAATGCTTTAGCAATATCATCCATAGAAACGCTTTTAACACCGTACTTTTTAAAAAGTTCTAATGTTTTAATTATAATTTTTTTGTTGTCGTCTTGCATACTATCTTCTAAAAAAATTCCCGCCCTGCATCGCTACAGGGCAGGAATCAACAATCAACCAATCATGAAAACTATGATTTTTATTGCCAACCGCCACCTAAGGCTTCATACAAGTCAACGATAGCTTGTAACTGGCTATTTTTTGCACCTACTAAATCTAAACTTGAACTTAACGCATTTTCACGGGCAGTTAAAACTTCTAAGTAGTTTGCCAACCCATTATCCAATAACTCTTGGGAATAATCGGTAGCTAAAGAATAGGCTTCATTTTCTTTTTCTTTTACTTCAATTTTATCGGTAGCAGCTTCATACGAATACATCGCATCTGAAACTTCTTTTCCGGCATTTAAAATGGCAAACTTAAAATCCAATCTTGCTTGCTCTTGCAGCGCTTGTGATACTTCGTATTGAGTTCGTATTTTTCGTCCATTAATAATAGGTTGCACTAGGCCTCCCGTTATGGTTGCAAACAACGAGCTAGCACTGAATAAATCGTCTATATCCAAACTCTGCAATCCTCCGGTTGCTGTTAGCGTAAGTGAAGGGTAAAAACTACTTCTTGCTACGTTTGTTAATTCAAATGCATTGACTAGGTTATACTCTGCGGCAATTACATCGGGGCGATTACGTAAAAGCTGAGCAGGAACGCCCGTTTTTAAATGCGTATTTATTTCTTGGTTTTCCAATGCACCCCGAGTAATATCCTTCATAGGACTTCCTAATAAAATAGACATGCTATTCTCTAACAGTCGGGCTTCATTTTTCAAATCAATTAGTATGGCTTGTGCGGTGTATAACTGTGCTTCCGTTTGCTTAACGCCTACTTCGGTCACATTACCAGCTTCTTTTAACGCCTCCGTTGTTTCTAAACTATTGGTTCGGGTTTTGATGGTTTCTTCTGTAATTTTTATTTGCTCATCCAATGCCAATAATTGATAATACGTAGATGCAATATTCGCCACCAATCTACTTTTAACAGCTTTGTGAGCAGCAACGGTTTGTAAGTAGGAAGCTTGAAAAGCTCGTTTGTTACTGCGTATTTTCCCCCAAATATCAGCTTCCCAGGAAAGACCACCGCTTAACTGATATTGATCTAAGGTAGAAAATTGGCTTCCAAACTGACTGTTTTCTGAAAGTTCCTGTCGGGTATACGTAGCATTTCCATTTAAAGTAGGGAAATAACCTGCTTTTCCTTGTTTTAAATATGCTTCGGCAGCCGAGATTTGCTGAATGGCTATACGAATGTCAATGTTGTTCTGAAGCCCTTCTTCAATATAACTTTGAAGTTGTGCATCGGTAAACAACTCTTTCCAAGAAACTGAAGCCATGGATAAACTGTCTTGAGGTAGTTTATCCGTTCGATAATATTCAGTTTCTACAACGGTTTCCGGTCTGTTGTACTCTTTAGCTACAAAGCAAGATTGTAGTGTTAAGAAAACCAATCCTACCGTAGCTATTTTATATATTTTAAATCGTTTCATTTTTTCAATTTTCAGTATTAGTTGGCTTCTACGGCTTCCGGTTTTTTACTAACTTTTTCTTGTAACCATTGGAACATGATAAACAGTATAGGTATTATAAATACGCCTATAATAGTTCCTATTAACAGTCCTCCAGCGGCCCCAGTACCAATAGATCGGTTTCCTTCGGCCCCAACACCGCTTGCCAACACTAATGGCATTAGTCCTAAAATAAAGGCGAAAGAGGTCATTAAAATAGGGCGTAAGCGCACTCTTGCTCCGTCAATGGCTGCATCTGTCAAGGACATTCCTTCCTTACGTCGCTGTATGGCAAATTCGACTATTAATATGGCATTTTTAGCCAACAAGCCAATTAACATAATCAAGGCAATCTGGAAGTAAATGTTATTTTCCAATCCTGCCATCCAAGTTGTAAAATAGGCTCCTGCTACACCAATAGGTAGCGAAAGAATTACTGAAAATGGTAGCAGATAACTTTCATATTGTGCCGCTAATAAAAAGTACACAAAAATGATACTCAATAAGAATATGATGCCTGCTTGACCAGAAGAAGCAATTTCTTCTCTTGTAAGTCCAGAGAAGGCGATATCATACTCATTAGGAAGATTTTGCTCGGCAACTTCTTCAATGGCAGTAATAGCATCTCCTGAACTATAACCAGGTGCAGCCGACCCATTTAAAGCAACAGAGTTGAATAAATTAAAACGGGTTACTGTTTGTGGACCATATATTCTATTTAAAGTTACAAACTGTGAAACGGGTGCCATTTCGCCACTAGGCGTTTTCAAAAACATGCTGTTTAAGCTTTGTTGGTCTACCCGATCTTCAGGTAAGGCTTGTACAAATACTCTAAATTGTTTTCCAAAACGGCTAAAGTTGGCAGTATAAACCCCTCCTACATACCCTTGCAACGTTCCCAATATATCACTAATGGTCACCCCCGCTTCTTTCGCTTTTGGAACATTGATGTCCATTTGCAATTGCGGATAATTAGTACTAAAAGGATTGGAAGCAAATGCAATTTCTGGACGTTGAAAAAGACCACCCACAAATTGATTGGCAGTTTCATCTAAGGCTTTTAATTCTCCTGAAGTACGGTCTATTAACTGTACTTCAAACCCATCGGCGCTACCAAAACCGGGAACACTGGAAGGCGTAAAATAAATAATATTGGCATCGCTAATAGCCGCCGCCTTTTTGTTTAGTTGAGCAATAATCCCATCTACTGAAGTTTCATCAGTTTCCCGATCTTCCCAATCTTCAAGAATGATAAAGCCCATTGCGTTTGAACTACCAGCCCCAGAGAAGAAGTTTCGTCCTGCAATTACAGTTGCCGTTCTAATTCCTTCCACGCTCTGCATTTGTCCATATAACGTTTCTGAAACTTCATACGAACGGTCTAGAGAAGAACCTGGAGGCAATTCAGCATTTACGAAAATAACACCTCTGTCTTCTGTAGGTACAAATCCTGTTGGAATGGTGCTGTCTGCCCAGAAAATTGCTGCTCCAGCAAGTACTAAAACTAAAAAGGTAATCCACTTATGTTTTATCAAAAACCCTAAGGAATTGGTGTATTTTTTAGTGGTGGTTTTAAAAGCAACATTAAATGCTGTATAAAATCGTTGTAATAAATTTTTCTTTTTGTCTTTTTCAGTATGAGGCTTTAAAAACACCGCACATAATGCTGGGCTAAGTGTTAAAGCGTTTAATGCTGAAATTAATATGGCTACAATCAGGGTAACACCAAATTGCTCGTAAAACACTCCAGAGGGTCCTTGAATAAAGGTAATAGGAACGAAAACTGCAGCCATTACCAAGGTTATGGATACAATGGCTCCACCTATTTCACTCATGGCAGACACAGATGCTTTTTTAGCACTTTCGGCACCGTCTTCCAGTTTTGCATGGACGGCTTCCACCACCACAATGGCATCATCTACCACAATACCAATGGCCAATACCAATGCGAATAATGTAAGTAAGTTAATGGAGTATCCTAAAACTCCTAAAAAGAAAAACGTACCTATAATAGATACCGGTACTGCAATAGCAGGTATAAGGGTAGATTTTAAATCCTGGAGGAAAATAAACACTACCAAGAAGACTAGTAAAAAGGCTTCAATTAATGTGGTTTTTACTTTTCCTATAGATGCGGTTAAGAATTTATTGGTGTCATAATTAACAATGTAATCCACACCTTCTGGAAAATCTTCTTTTAAGTCGTCCAGTTTAGTATAGATTTCTTCAATAATTTCCTGTGCATTCGATCCAGGTGTTTGGAAAATACCAAAACTAATCGCTGGATTTCCTTTAGAGCGTGATAACGATGAATACGAGAAAGCATCTAATTCTACCGTCCCGACATCTTTTACTCGTAAAAACTGACCGTTACCTTGCGATTTTATTATGATATTTTCATATTCTTCGGCTGTTTTGTAACGGCCTTTATATTTCAGAACATACTCAAAAGACTCCCCAGCGTTTTGTCCTAACGATCCCGCTGCAGCTTCTAAACTTTGTTCGCCAATAGCATTGGTAACATCGGTGGGCACTAATCCGTAGTTTGCCATTTTAGCAGGGTCTAACCAAACGCGCATAGCGTAATCTTTTCCACCAAAGACATTTACCTCACCCACACCATTAATACGTTGCAGTTCGGGTTTTACATTAATATTCAGATAGTTTTGAACAAACGTATCGTCATAATCGGGATTAGTCGAGTATAACCCAGCGTATAATAGTGCTGAGTTTTGCTTTTTCGTAGTAGTTACTCCTGAACGGATTACTTCGGCAGGTAAAACGGAATTTGCACGAGATACTCTGTTTTGAACGTTTACGGCAGCGATATCTGGATCGTATCCTTGTTCAAAAAATACTGAAATACTCGCACTACCATTATTACTTGCACTGGAAGTTATATAGGTCATTCCTTCCACACCGTTAATTTGTTCTTCAATAGGAACAATGACACTTTCCAGTATTGTTTCGGCGTTGGCTCCGGGATAGGAAGCATTTACCTGCACAGTAGGTGGCGCAATATCAGGATATTGGGTTACGGGCAATTGCGTGAGCCCCAATATACCCAAAATCACGATAATGATGGATATAACGGTAGATAGTACCGGGCGTTCTATAAATGTTTTTAGCATAGCTTTTTATTTAAAAACTGTGTTGAATGAGTTTACGATACTGTCCATGGAAGTGGTTTGTGGCTTAATCTTAGCTCCAGGCTTTACTTTATTAGCCCCTTTAGCCAAAATAATAGATCCTTTTTCCACCCCGTCTTTTACTACATATACTTTGTTTACTTCGGCAAGAACAGTAAGAGAAGAAGCTACTAACGAGTCGTTCACTACTTTATAAACAAATGTTTTTCCTTGCTGCTCATATGTGGAAAGTGCTGGGACAATTAATGCATCTTCATATATTTCTGGAACTTTAATGGTACCACTGCTTCCATTACGCAGTAAACCAGAAGTATTGTCAAATTTTGCTCGAAAGGTCACTGTTCCAGTCTGTTGGTCTATTTCGCCTGAAATGGTTTCAATGGCTCCTTCCTTTTCATATTCTTGTCCGTTGGCTAAAATCAACTTTACCTTCGGTAGGTTTTTAATTCTATCTTCCATAGAATTTCCTTCAGCGTTATTCATAAAACTTAAAAAGTCTTTTTCATTCATAGAAAAATAAGCGTACACATTTTCTATAGACGAAACACGCGTCAAAGGCATTTGATCTTGCCCACTAACCAACGCTCCTTTTCTGAAGTTTATAGAACCTACAACACCATCAACAGGACTTTTAACATTGGCATACCCAATATTAGCTGCGATGCTGTTGTAACCGCTTTTCGCCTGCGCCAATTTTGCTTTAGCTGTCTCTAGTTGTACGTTACTGATAATGTTTTTTTCCACTAAAGGTTTTAGTTTGTCTACTTCAACCTGCGCTGCATTTACGTTGGCTTTTGCTGCTGCCGCATCTTGGGTTAAAGACTGCGTTTCCAGCTTAAACAATAGCTGCCCTCTTTTTACGGCTTCTCCTTCATCGACTAAAACATCTGTAATATATCCTGAAACTTTAGGGCGCACTTCACTGTTTACTACACCTTCAATACTGGTAGGGTAGGCCTTATAAGCAGTAACGGTTTTGGTGGGAACTTCTACTACAGGAAAAGGCTTCGGACCTTGTGCTGCCTGCGCTTGTTGTTTCTTGTCATTCCCGCAGGATATTAGTGCAAGAGATGATATAAAGAGCAAGATTAATAATTGCGTTTTTTTCATAGCTAGTTAAATTTACAGTTGATCAAATTCGTTTTTAAACGCGATCATCTTTTGAATGGTAGTTTCTAAATTTTCTTTTTGTGTGGTTAAATATTCTTGAAATATGAGGCCAAGATTTTTATTTTTTTTAAATTTTTCAGGATTGTGTTTCTTGTTAAAGGTATTTACTTTTTTTACTAACTTCAGTTCTTTATCTATGGACTCGTGGTACTCTTCTAAGGTAATTCTTAAATAATTTTTAGTTGTTTTGAAATAACGTTTCCGATCTCCTGTTTTTGTGAAATATTCGATAAATTTTAACTGGACCAACAAATTAAGATTGGTAGATACAGAACTTTTACTTGCACACGTTATTTCTATAATGTCTTCAAAACTGTGACCTTCCATGCTGGAAAGAATCATAAAAGCATATATCCTTCCTGCAAGAGGGGGTAGGCTGTGCTTTTCTTCAAAGTTTAAACCTAACTCTTCAACGAGCTTACATTTTTCTTCTGAAATATTTTGCATTAAAATAATTTTCAGCAAAGATAGTATTGGTTCGGAAACTACCGAACTAACCACATGCTAAACTTTTGTTAAATGAAATTAAAGAAGAAAATACACCCATTAATTAGCTGCTGAGGCCACTTTTATCTGTTGCTTCACTTCATTTCCTTGGGCATCGGTGGCAGTCAATAGATAAGCACCCGGTTTTATTAAAACGGAAATCTCATGAAAGGTTTCGGTTGAACCTATGTAATTTGAATCAAGATACCAATAGACGGTCCGTTCTGGATCGCGGTGTGCAAGCTTGAAGATTAATTCTTGTGTAGCTTCATTAAAATCTTTTGCTAATAAAATGGTTTCGTTTTTCTTCGGAACTATAAACTCCATCAATTTTTCGCCTTCTTGCATACAACCATTTTTAAAAGGTGGCAACGGTTTGTATTCAGGGTGCAAGGGTGCGTAGTAATATTCCATTACAGGCGGAAGGGCAAACCAACTCTTTTGTTTCATTTCAGACAATTCATAACAAGATGAATTTACGCGTGCTGTTTCTGAAGCATTTAAAAATACTTTTTGATGGTACGGACAAGGGTCGGTTTTCACACCGTTCTTTGGAATAAATTCCAAAATAGTTTCTTCACAAAACACATTGGCTAAATGGCCACTTTTTTGGCATATTTCAGCTTCAGTTAGTTCATCATATGGCGTTGCAAACCACTCTGAAGTAGTGGGCAACACATCTAAGACATCAAACAAAACAGGTGCTGCGGCTTCAATTCCAGTTAAACCTGGACGACCTTCTCCATCGGCATTGCCTACCCAAACCCCTATGGCATATTTTGGGGTAACGCCAACGGCCCACGCATCTTTAAAACCAAAACTAGTTCCCGTTTTCCATGCGATAGCCTGCGAATTACTGAAAAAACTCCAGTTTTCCTCCCCTTGTGGACGATTCACCTCCTTCATAGCAGTAAAAGCTTCATAAATAGCACCCGCATTAAAAGCAGAAGGATTCGCCTGTTTTTTTCCAAAATCAACTTTTTTATTTTTCACATAAGTGGGCTCGGTAAACTCATTGGGACGGTATTCGCTGGACGAGTGATTAAAATAATTCAAAGTCGAAGCAAGCCCCGCATATGCATTTGTAACTTGCCACAAGGAACTTTCCGCTCCTCCAAGAATCAAGGATAAACCGTAGTAATCGGCAGGATGATCCATGCTGCTTAATTTAACGTCGTGCAGCCGATTGTAAAACCGTTGTAATCCATATTCCTGAAGCATACGCACGGCGGGGACATTCAAGGAGCGCGACAAAGCTACACTAGCAGGAACAGCACCGTTAAAGGAATTGTCAAAATTTTCAGGGCTATAGCCGTTTACTGTGGTTGGGACATCGGCTACTAGCATATTTGGTAATAACTCGCCACCATCTAGTAATGCAGAATATAAAAAAGGTTTCAATACACTTCCGGTGCTTCGATTTTTGTCTATAATATCAACATAATTATTGTGATCAAGAGTAGTGGGAGCGTTGCCAACATACGCCATCACTTCACGTGTATTTACATCTAAAATCAACACCGAGAGATTATGAATCTGATTTTGCTTTAGTTGAAAATGATGCTCTTTTACAATGCGATTGGTTTTTTGTTGCAGTGAAAGATCTATTGTGGTTTGTATGCGTTCACCGGGATATTCAATCCGGGATTTTTCGGTTAAATGAGGGGCAATTTCAGGAAGCGGCATCGGTTTACCGGGTAATCGTTCGGCGATTGCCAATTCATATGTCGTTTTATCGATTACATTTTTCTGAAATAATTTTAATAACAATCGATCACGTTTCTGTTTTAAAATAGGTTCATTTTTACCTGGAAAAATCAAAGCCGGGGCATTAGGTAAAACTGCTAATGCAGCCGATTGTCCCCAACTCAATTCACTGGCTGGAATGCCAAAATACCGCCATGATGCGGTTTCCAACCCTACCACATTACCGCCAAAAGGCGCATGCGAAACATATAAATTTAAAATTTCATCTTTTGAATTTCCCGCTTCCAATCTGGTAGCTTGGAAAATCTCAATCAATTTTTCAAAATACGTTCGTTTTTGGTTTTTACGGGAAAGCCTGATTACTTGTTGGGTGAGTGTACTTCCGCCACGACGGGAATCGGTCGTGATATTTTGCCAAAGCGCTTTTGTAATGGACACCGGATTAAAACCTGGATGACTGTAAAAATATTCATCTTCAAAATATAAAATGGATTGCTCAAATCTATGAGGTACCGAATCCAGCTGTGGGAATCGCCATTGTCCGTCATCGGCAATACGAGCGCCCATCATAATTCCTTCCCGACTTTCAACAACGGTTGAGGTGGGTGTTTTAAATAATTGAGAAGGAAGACAAAACAACCAAACAAGGAAAACCACAAACATAACACTAAGTTTGAGCTTGTGTTTTTTAATGAAAGCTTTTACGTTCGTTTTCCTTTTCAAAATTTAATTTCAACATTTTATATAAATGATATTTTACTTTTCAACCTCAACCCACATCCCCTTATTACGCGCATAATAATTACGGTCGTACATTGCTTCTACTTGTGTTCCTGGCAAATAATAGGTTCCTAAATAGGAAGCGTTCAATTTTACCGTAAACGTTTTCGACTTCTTTGCTCGTAAATCGAAGTAAAAGTTTACTCGGTCATCACGAATATCGGTATAACGAGCCTCGCCATTGGCTCCACCTCCAAGCTCCGTATAACTGGTATTGACAATTTCCCAACCACTTGGGAAGATTTTAGTGAGTGCCACGTTATTTATGTGATCATTTGAGATATTTGTGACTGTAACGGTTGCGGAAATTTCGGTTCCTTGACGTAACTTAGAAACGTCAATTGTTTTCCCTGTACCATCTAAATATTGTGCTTGAATGGTAAGGTTTTTTCGTTCTGCTAATTCTTTACCTAACGGAAGTTTCCCTTGCTGAATTAATGTAACATAGACTACATTTCCTTTTTTATTGGAAACCGATACTGAGTTGCCACCCATAGTAAATCCAAGTTCTCGTTGCGCTACGGCACGTTCGGTTTTGATCTTTTTGGTTTTTCCATTGTCCGTATAGGTTAATTCCATCGCTTTCCCACCATTTTTATTGATCATTTTTGCCATAGCTAATAAAGAGTAAGCAGTTTCTTGCGTACTGTACCAACGCTGTGATGATAATTCTTTCGCTACGGAAACGGCCATCTCTCGTTGTTTTGAATCTCCCAAAGCCACCATCGTTTCTAAAGCCATTGCTTTGTTTCTAAAAGGGGATCCATAGGTGTAATAATCATACCGTTTAGGCTCAAAATTGATGTTTGCAGTTTGTGAAATCTGCTCCGCCACGTTCTTTTTCCCGGCTAAAGCATAAGCTGCTGCCAATCTCCATTTAGCATCATTACTCAAGTTTTTAGACTCTCTAAGTCGGTTCATTGCTGCTAATTCGGGTTGGCCAGCTAGTGCCAAGGTGTACAACCGATACGCTTGTGTGAAACTGGAATTGTAACTCGTACTGCTATTGCGCCATTGCCGTGCTGTATTTTTCTGAAACTGCAACCAACTACTTAAAAACGAAATGGGCAAGGCATATCCTTTTTGCTTCGCCTCTAGCATAAAGTGGCCTACGTAATTGGTACTCCATTCATCAGCCTCTCGCTCGCCAGGCCAATAACTGAGACCGCCAGACGTGTTTTGATACGTCCCTAATTTTCTAATGGCGGTTTCTATATTTTTTTGAATGGTTTTTTTCTTATCGTACGTAATATCGAAGACGTCAGCTAAAAACAATTGTGGAAAAGCTGCCGAGGTAGTTTGCTCTACACAACCGTGTGGATACCGAATTAAGTATTCCATCCGTTTGCCGAAATTCATGGGCGGGACGGTAGAAAATTCGAGCATCACTCCGTTACTTCCCGATACACCGAAGGTTTCAAAATTAATAGTTTCATTTCCGTTTTCCGTCAAGGTGTATTGAGTGGTTTTTTGCGAAATAGGGTTCGGGTTTTCTACATCAATTTCTACGTTATAACTCGCTTTTTCTCCGCTTCCAGAAGCCAACACATCAATGGCTTGTATTTCAGAAGTAGGTAGTACTTCAAATTCAAAATTCACTATTTTTTCACCTATCGAAGGAAATGATATGTTTTTTGAAGTTCCACTGATTGGTTTTAAGCTTTCGCCAGTTTTTACAGTAATTGTTGCATTTTTCACTTTTTCTTCCATCGCAAAAACGGTTACTGGAAGCGTTACTTTTTCACCTGGGGATAATTTCCGAGGAAGCGAAGCTAACACCATCAACGGCTTTCGTACCGGTGTTGTTTCGTCAGCTTTTCCATAGGCACTTTTTGAGTTGTCACCAGCAATAACCATGGTACGAACCGAACCGACATAATTAGGCATAGTAAGGGTATGCGATGCTTTTTCGCCGGCCTCCAAACTAAACGGACCTATATATTTTACCACGGGTTTAAATCGGTCAGCTTTTCGGTTTTTGGCACCGGCAGCCACGTCGCCACCACCAATAGCATAGATATTATCGACACTTCCAGAATACGAACCAATTACATCATCGTACATATCGAATGTCTTCACGCCCAGGGCTTCACGAGTGTAAAAAGCTTTGTGAATTTCTGGTGTTTTAAAGCGGGTAAGATCCAGCAAACCTTCATCGACCATGGCCAATGTATAGGTCATTGGTTTGTCATTTGCTTCGGAAACGTTCACGGTAAAGTTTTCTTCTGGCTTTAATACAGTTGGCATATTAATCTCCGGTTTTAAGATGGTTGAAGCATCTACCACCAACAACGGAATTACACCATACAAACGAATGGGCAAATCGTTTTTAGTTTGTGCATGCGGTTGCAACAAGGAAATATTTACATACACGTTGGGCGTCATTTCCTTGGTAAGCTTGATTGCAGCTTTGGTCTCGCCTTTTTTAGTCTCAATCCAATGAGTTGCTAAAACCTCAGTGCCGTTTTCCACACTAATCAAGGCTCGACCTTCACTACCGGAAGGAAATGTTATAAAGGCTTCTTCGCCTACATTGTACTTTTCTTTATCAGCTGAAAAAACCAACATTTTAGCACTTTCAGCATCGCCATCAACAGGGGCTTTCCACCAATTTCGATAAAAATAAGCTACCCGACCTGTGGCGTGACCAGACTCTTTATCAATCACCCGAATTAAATACCGACCGCCTTCATCTTCTGGAATGTTGACGGTAAAATTGGCTTTTCCTTTGCCGTTGGTCGTGACCTTAAAATTTTTAACGGGTTTGTGAACGGTTGCATTTTCATAGCGGGATAGATTATCGTTGCCGCGGTTCCACCACCAACGCCATTCAATTCTGAACACTTTTATTTCTACTTCACGGTTGGCACTCGCATTGCCTTGGGCATCGACAGTTGCAACATCAAACTCCGTGTTTTCATCGGTAAAATAAGAACCGTATTTATGGGCCTCAGGCGAGCGTAATCCTACAAAATGTGAATAGGGCGCTAAGTTTTTTGAAAATACATCGATTGAAAAATCGCCTCCGCCTTCAAAAACCTTGGTTAAAAAAGTAGCTTGGAGCATTCCCGGAGCTTTGCCACTGATTTCAAAATCTTTTGAAAAGGCCGTGGTTCCTTCCGAAGAAAGTTTGGTATCCAACACTGGGACTTCTAGTTCGTTGAACGTTCGAACTGGGTCATTAAATTGATACTTTGGATATTTTTTAAAAGCGGTCGACGTTGTTCTAAGTGTAGCGTCCATTTCTACTTTTAAGTTTCGGGCTGGCGCACCGTGTAACCAAGCAGCGGTTGCCATTCCTTTTACCAGTTTGCTGGCATCGAGGATTTCATCGTCAAAATCCAATTTAATTTTTAAACGGTTTGGTTTTACTGTAGCAACCTTTAACGTTTTACTGAATTTTACCCCTCCAACGGTCAAAGTAGCGTTCCAATTGCCGGTTGGAGCCGCTTGTTGAGTAGTGATGGGGAAGTGGTAAAAACCATCTTTGCTTGTGGACACCTCCCTGCCCCCTTCAAGGGAGGAATTACCGCGTAAAACTGAACGTTGCACTAATTTTCCACGGGCGTCGGTTACTTCTAGTTTTACTGGATGGTTTTTGGGTAAAGGGTTGGCAACATCGTTCAATACAAAAGTCAAGTGAATGCTATCACCAGGGCGGTGTACCCCGCGTTCGGTATATAAAAACCCTTTAATTCCTTTTTGTAATTGTTTTCCAGAAACATCAAACTTACTTAATGATAATGCGTTTCCGTCTTCCAGTTTTGCGTAGGCATAGTCATTTCCCTTTTGGGCAACGGCAAACGCAATGTTCTTTTCACTGTCATATAAGGTCATCCCTTCAGAATCTGTTGTAACAGTTTCCACCAATTGCTGCTGATAATTATAGAGCTTGATTTTTACACCGCTTTCTGGGTTTGTAGTAAGTAGGTTATTGGTGATAAAATGATAGGAACGGTTGCTGCTTTCTTTAACAATCAAACCAAGATCACTGCCTAACACATTGCTGCTAATTATGCGATCTTGATTATAGTAGGCGGGATGGCAAGGGTTATCATTTTCACGCCAATTATAGGTATAATCGCGCCAACGGTATATTTCGTTATCCCAATACTGTTCTTCTAGTTCATCTTCATAGGTTTCGTCAGTGCTGGCATAATAATTTTCATTTTCTGTTTCTTCGGAAGTAGTTTCCGCGCAATCATACGTAGTATATTCTTTCTTAAAACTTAGCTCTACGCGATAAATAGCACCTGGGTCGGCCTTAAAAAATTCAGAAAGATTTAAGGCGTGGGCTTTCCAAGTGTCATTACTTCCAATTGAATTTTCAGTTAGGTTGATGGTTTTTTTAGCAATGCGTCTACCTACTCGCTTTATATCGTACACATTGTTGCTGTTCAGGTTTGCCGTTTGTAAATATTGAAGGATGTTATCCTGATAAATCTTTATAATGCGTACATCAACTGCTGAAAGGTTAACCGTTTCAAAATAATAAGGCGTAGAAGTGGCATTGGGTAAGATTGTTCCTTTTGAAATAAGCCGAATGGCAGGTTTAAGCTCTTCAAAAGAAACCAATTCTGAAAATTCTTTTTTCAGACCGAAGTTTTCGGTGTTTTTAATTCCGTTGAAAATAGTAACGCGGGCATCGCCAGTGATTCGCGTGTTTGGATAGATATTCAAAACGTTTCCGTTTACTTCAAAACGGAGGTTTTGGAGGCTGTCAATAGTCACCAAACCTGCAAAATCTTGATTTTCCTTTAACGGATCGGAGAAATTAATGGCAAGGGAGGTTTGTGGCGAAAGGGTGCTTTCTACATCGATCACCGTAAAATTGTTCTGTCCAGGAATTTCGAAGGTGTTTTCACCTTTTGTTTCAGCACCTATCGCATCGCCATTCCAGCGTATTTTAATTTCTGAATCGTCTATCTTGCGCTGTATGCTATCAATAGTAAAACTGAAATATTTAGCATATTTCCCTTCCGAAGGCCATTGAAATTTTAAGTTTTTATTGTTTTGTTCTGCTTGAACCAGTTTTTTGGCTTTTTCTAATGTAATCACATCTGAAGTTTCTATGCTTCCATTTACATATTGCCATTTTTTACTATAGGACTGCAAGTTGCCCAAATCGACTTTAAAATTGGGCGTAATGGTTTTAAAGCTGAAGGTGTATTCTTTAAAATCTTTCCCTACCCCATCATAGAGTTTACTCAGCTTTACTGTTACGGTGTATTCGGTGTCTGGTTTTAGGTATTCTGAAGGGTTGAAAATAAGAGTCCGACCGTTTTTTATGGTGAGTTTACCTTCAGTTTTGGGTGAGATTGCTACATAATCTTTATCAATTTCCTGGGTGAGTTCAAATTGTTCTAAAGGTTGTTGCAACTCAATACGAATAGGCTCTGCAATGCTTTTGTTTCCGTAGGTATTATATGAAATATACTCTTTAAACTTAAAAAGATTATCGGTTTCTGAATGTTCTTTATCCCCGCAAGCGGAAAGAAATACAATAGCGACTAGGGCAAATAAACAAGACAGATTTTTCATAATTGATGGTTTTTAGCGTTCTTAAAAGTATAAAGAATGTGACCTAACAACAAACAAAAGTCGCTGTTTTAGGGGGATAAAACGTCCCTGATTTCAGGGGTTTCAATTTTTTAAAAATATTGGAAGGAAGCTATTTATGAAACGGAAAAACGATTAAGCTTCGTATTTGAAATTTTAACATTTAGGAAGAGTTTAACAAGCCTTTGCCCAATCTAGGTGTTTTTAGAAATGTACTTTATACATAGGTTTGGGGTAAGAACTATTTTTTAAATTCATATTCTCGTTCCACTTTACAAATCCGCACTTTATACCAAGCATACCACTGTTTTCTACCTAATTTTTGAGCCATTTGATGGTCCAGATTGGCTTTCCAGTTTTTAATGGCTTCAAGATTTTCCCAATAACTTACGGTTATTCCTATTTGGGATCGAGCACTTTCAATACCTAAATATCCCGGCTGTTGTTTTGCAAGGCTTTCCATGGTTTGCGCCATTTCATCATAGCCTTTTATGGTTTCTGCTTGTTGACTGGTAAAAATAACTGCGTAATACGTTGAATCCATATTATTCTTTATAAAGACCTATTTTTAAATCTCCTTCAGCATTCATATGAGCACGATACATGCCAGCGGTATTAAATTCCATAGAAACATTTCCATCTTTATCAATAGCAATGATACCACCATTACCGCCTAAGTCTGGTACTTTCTTCTGTATCACTTCTTGCGCAGCTTCTTGAAGCGTTACACCTTTATATTCCATCATGGCCGAAATATCATGCGCGACCATGGCACGGATAAAATATTCACCCCAACCCGTTGAAGAAACAGCACACGTAGCATTGTTGGCATAGGTTCCGGCACCGATAATAGGTGCATCCCCAATACGGTTCCAGCGTTTATTGGTCATTCCACCCGTTGAGGTTCCAGCAGCCAAGTTTCCGTTTTTATCTAAAGCGGCACAACCCACGGTACCAAATTTAGAATCTTTAATAAATGGATCGTCGGCGAAGGAAACTTTTGAGTCGTGATCCAATTCGGCTTTTTCTTTATCTTTAATCCGTTGTAAGGACTGAAATCTTTTTTCTGTGTAGAAATAAGAAGGATCTACCAGTTCAAACCCTTGTTCTTCTGCAAAGCGTTCGGCCCCTGTTCCGCTAAGCATTACGTGTGGTGAGTTGTTCATTACCGTTAACGCTAAGTTTATTGGGTTTTTAATCTGCGTAACGCCCGCAACGGCTCCTGCATTTAAAGTAGCACCATCCATAACAGAAGCATCTAGCTCATTTGTTTCTTCATGAGTAAATACAGCTCCTTTTCCGGCGTTAAATAAAGGAGAGTTTTCCATAACATTAATGGTTTTGGTAACTGCTTCCATAGCAGAGCCACCATTTTTTAAAACAGTATGTCCTATTTTAATAGCTTCTTCTAATTTTATTTTATAAGCATTTTCTAACGAATCACTCATGTTTTTTTTCAGGATGATTCCGGCTCCTCCATGGATTACAATTCCGAAGTTTGGTTCAGCTTTTTGTTTGGTTTTTGTTAATTTATCAGAATTTTCTGACACATTTTCTTCATTTTTACAGCTGAAAAGCACAAAAAACAGGATTAAAAGTGTTAAAGTTTTTTTCATAACATGTTCAGTTTTAGGATGTACTAATATAATAGAAATTATAGTGTTTATAGAAGCTAACAGCTTTTTTAACGATGTTTTGTAATCGTAAAAATAACGTTAATTATCGATTAAGTGCTTAATAAAATCGATTAACTGTATTTTTTTGTAAGTTTTTTTCTATATTTGACTCAGCATCATGCCCCAAATTTGATGCCCCCGTACTTATGAATCTACTAAAAACTAGCCTACTGGCAATGGTACTTTTTTGTACTGTGACATCATGTAGCAAAGACACAGATGTAATCGTTGAGGAAACACCAGAAGATTACACAATCGATTTAAACCTTGCCAATGAAACCGACTGGGAGATGGCAAATGAAATTTTAGACCTTGTTAACCAGCACAGAGTATCTCAAGGGCTTACTCCTCTTAAACGTGATCAACAATATGCTTCTGCGTATGCAGTAGATCACACCTTTTATATGATTGACCTTGAGGAAATTAATCACGATCATTTTGATGTTAGAAAAAAAGGACTGAAAGACAGAGGCGCCAAAATCGTTGGTGAAAATGTGGCTTTTGGTTATCCAACAGCTGAGGAAGTGGTAAATGCTTGGATAAATAGTCCAGGTCACCTTGCTAACATTGAAGGTAATTTCACTCATTCAGGTTTTGGAGTTATAGAAGCTCCTGACGGAAGAGTTTATTTTACTCAGCTTTTCTATAAAAAATAATTCCCACTTTTTTGTTTATAGCTTTTGCCGTATTTTTATGGAAATATAAAAATACGGCTATGGCTATTAAAAAACCTTTCAATCTTACTAAATGGGTAGAAGAAAACAGAGAACAACTTAAACCACCTGTTGGGAATAAAAACCTTTATAAAGATGCTGGCGATTATATTGTCATGATCGTAGCTGGCCCCAACGCTCGTAAAGATTATCATTATAACGAAACAGAAGAGCTTTTTTATCAATTAGAAGGCGAAATTGAAGTACACGTTCAAGACGAAGGGAAAAAGAAAACGATGAAGCTAGGTCCTGGCGATATGTATTTACACCCTGCAAAAGTGCCACATTCTCCAGTTCGAAAAGAAAACTCTATTGGGCTGGTTGTAGAACGTAAACGTACAGATTTAGAAGGAAAAGATGGCCTTCTATGGTTTTGTGACAACTGCAACAATAAATTATATGAAGTGTATTTTGAATTGGACGATATTGAAAAAGATTTTCTGAAACACTTTAAACACTTTTACAATTCAAAAGAGCTTCGCACTTGTAAGAATTGTGGCACGGTAATGGAATCTGACGATCGATTTACTGCAGATTAGCACCTTGTTTTAAGATAATACCTTTAATTTCAAATTCTAACTTCGATTATGTACCTTCGCATTTATTAAAAATAGCGAACAAAATCTTATTAAAATATGTCAACAGTAGCCACAAGCTTCGGTATTGAAGAAGCATTGAAAGAATTAGGATTAAACGAAACAAACAACGGTACTTCAACCGGTGCAAATTGGTTTTCTAATGGAGAGGAAATAGCGTCTTACTCCCCAGTAGATGGAAAATTGATAGGAAAAGTTTCTGCTACCACAAAAGAGGATTACGAAAAAGTAATTTCTACAGCAACAGAAGGCTTTAAGGAATGGAGACAACTTCCTGCTCCACAACGAGGAGAAATTGTAAGAAAATTTAATGATGAACTTCGTCGTTTAAAAGAACCTCTTGGAAAATTAGTTTCCTATGAAATGGGAAAAAGTTACCAAGAAGGTTTGGGTGAGGTACAAGAAATGATTGATATCTGTGATTTTGCAGTTGGGTTGTCTCGTCAGTTACACGGTTTAACCATGCACAGCGAGCGTCCAGGCCACAGAATGTACGAGCAATACCATCCGCTTGGTGTAGTTGGTATTATTTCAGCATTTAACTTTCCTGTAGCTGTTTGGAGCTGGAATACAGCTTTAGCTTGGGTTTGTGGAGATGCTTGTATTTGGAAAGGTTCAGAAAAAACCCCATTAACATCAGTGGCTTGTCAAAATATTGCAGCACGTGTATTTTCTGAAAACGGCGTACCTGAAGGAATTTCTTGTTTAATTACAGGAGATTATACGGTAGGTGAAATGATGACTAAAGATGAGCGAGTTCCTTTAATTTCTGCTACTGGTTCTACCCGAATGGGAAAAATTGTAGCTAAAGAAGTTGCTGGCCGTTTAGGAAAAACATTACTAGAGCTTGGCGGAAATAACGCCATCATTGTAACACCAGATGCAAATATTAAAAACACCGTAATCGGAGCTGTATTTGGCGCTGTAGGAACATGTGGGCAGCGTTGTACTTCTACTCGTCGTTTAATTGTACACGAAGATGTATATGATAAAGTAAAAAGTGCTGTTGTAGATGCGTACAAGCAAATTAAAATAGGAAACCCATTAGACGAAAACAATCACGTAGGTCCTCTTATCGATAAAGATGCCGTTAAAAACTATCAACATGCATTAGATAAAGTAGTAGAAGAAGGCGGTAAAATTTTAGTTGAAGGTGGCGTTTTAGAAGGCGAAGGTTACGAAAGCGGATGCTACGTAAAACCAGCCATTGCTGAAGCAGAAAATAGCTTTGAGATTGTACAACACGAAACGTTTGCCCCAGTACTTTACATTATGAAGTATAAAGGTGATGTCTCTGATGCACTTGAATTACAAAATGGAGTTCGTCAAGGACTTTCTTCAGCTATTATGACAAATAACTTGCGAGAAGCAGAGCGTTTTCTTTCTGTAGAAGGATCTGACTGTGGAATTGCCAACGTAAATATCGGTACTTCTGGTGCAGAAATTGGTGGTGCTTTTGGTGGTGAAAAAGAAACCGGAGGCGGTCGTGAAAGTGGTAGTGATGCTTGGAAAGTGTATATGAGAAGACAAACCAATACCATTAACTACACAACGGAATTGCCATTAGCGCAAGGAATCAAGTTTGATCTTTAGTATCTAGATGTTAGACCGTTTGTCTGCCTGGATCGGCAGACTCACTAATAGAATATAGAAAAACCCGTTGCAAAATGCAGCGGGTTTTTTAATTTCGGTAATAAATAAATTTATGACCTTTTAGCGAAATGGTCTGTCTTCTCCTTTAAATTATTCCGTTTGGCTCTACCCATTTAAACAAGGTTTGATCTTGCGGAATGGAAATACGGTTAGCAATGCGTCGCATTCTACTTGGAAGCTTCATTAAATAATCACGAGCTTTTTCGGCTTCATCGTTTAGGGAATTTAGCTTGTCTATTTCCCAATACGTGTTTAGTTTTTCCATGATATCGATATAATCGAACGTAGTGTAAACGCCCAATCGCTGTGCGGCATTCGAGAAATTTTCAAAAGCGGAAGCAATTCCTTCGCCAGATTCACGTAAAAACTGCGCCGGCATGACGATTTTCTTTTTCATCATATCTTCATAAGCGAGAATCATTTCACTCGCATCATATTCCATAATGGTTTTTACAAATTCACGATACGCTAAATGGTGTCGCATTTCATCTCCTGAGATAAGCTTGCACATTTTAGCGAGCATCTTATTGTTTCTTTTTCTTGCCAATTGTCCCACACGTTTGTGTGAAATATTGGTTGCCAATTCCTGAAAACTCGTGTACACAAAGTTTCTATAGGGATCGCGCCCGGTACCAATATCGAAACCATCATTAATCAAGTGGTGTGTGGTGATTTCAATCTCGCGCATATTAACCCGTCCGCAGAGATATAAATATTTGTTCAGTGTATCGCCATGACGGTTTTCTTCACCCGTCCATTGTCTAATCCATTTAGACCAGCCATCACGACCATGTTGATCAACGCCTTCCATATCCATTAGCCAAGATTCGTAAGTAGGTAAGGCTTCTTCAGTAACCATATCGCCTACCAAAACCACCCAAAAATCATATGGTAATTCTTTTGCTTCTTCCCGCATTTGGGTAAGCTCATCCATGTAATTTTCATTTTGAAGGTTAGGCAATAAGTCGTTAGGTTGCCAAATTTCTTCAACTGGAATTAAATAGTTTTTTACATAGTCATCTACCGATTTTTCAACCGTTTTCATGACTTCAAGACGTTTATTTTTAAGAATCATTCTTTTGTAATTTTGGGTATTCGAGAAATTTAAGGTATTGTTTTTTCTGAAGAAAACATTTACTTACCGTAAAGATACGAAGCTATAAATTAAACTATACTAAAGTAGTCTTAATTTCTACCGTCTTCATTAGGGTATAATTGCCACACAGGGTCACTTTGCCATACTTCTTTGGTATCAGCATTTATTACTGAAACAGCGCCTTTAAAAGCCGCCCCAGTATCTACATTCCAAACATTGGCAAAATTGGCCGGTTTTGTAAAGCCAACACGTGTAACTGGGGTGTGACCAATGTAAATTTCTTTGAATAATTTTAAGCGTTTTGGGTAGGTATCATCTTCTTCTGAAATTGAATTATCGAGTGCACAGACCATCTCCCATAACGTTCTATCCCAATACACCATATTGGGGTAATATTCATATTCTGGACCGTGAAGGTTGGTGAACCCGGCGTGTAGATAAAGTCGGTTTTCTTCATCTACAAAGTAATTTCGTAGGTTTTCAAGAAAATTGATATGCGCTTTAACTTCTCCTTCGGAAAGGTTTTCGTAGCTTTTTTTACTGGATTCGCCACCGTGTTGCAACCAAGTGGGGTTATTATCGCCTTTTTTCAGAAAATTATAAAGTAGCGCATCGTGATTACCACGAATAAAAACACATTCATATTTTTCAGAAAAATTGATTAAATACGAAATGGTTTCGGCACTTTCACTCCATCCATCAACATAATCGCCCACAAAAATAAAACGGTCGTCCTGTTTTAAATCCATACGTTCAAAAACCTGTTTCAACCCTTTTAATCCTCCGTGAATATCACCAATAACTACTGTTCTCATACGTTAGAAATATATACAATTGCAGCGATTATTAAAAGGATACCGAGGACTAAAAAGAAAATCTTCCAAAAAGAGTACGGTCTTTTTCCAGATAGGGCTCCGGTCTGTCCATTTATAAAAAAATTGTATCGTTTTCCCTTAAACTTATAAGCACTTATATAAACGGGAAGCAGAATGTGCTTAAAGGTTTCGTCGCTTAACTTCATATCGATGGAATGTACGCGTTGCGTGTCCCCTCCAATATCCCGTCTTGCCCAGTTGTCGGCTATATTTCGGGCTTCTTTGGTAGCCCCTAAATGACCGTCTTGTAATGGAATCGTATATTTTTCGGTTACAAAACCTGCTAAAAAACTACTGTCAAAAGGCTGTAGTTCTTTTAAATTCCAATGAGCAACCTTAGAAGGAATAACTCCAGAGCGTTGTTTTGAAGCTTTAATTAAAGTATCATCTACAAATCCTGAAACATTACCAGAAGCTGGATACCAGCGGGTACGCCTTTCTCGTACAGTACGTTTATTTTTTCCACTACCCACTGTTTTAGTTACATAATAATATTCACCTCGTTGTCCTGAATAATCGGCATACAATTGAGCATCGAAGGTCCAATACGGCGCGTAGAGTCCTTTGGTAAATTGCGGGTCGATGGCCGCTTTTTTTAAATCGTTTGGGGCAAACCACAGGCCTTTTACCCATTTTTTAAAGATTTGATGTGCTTTTCCTTGGTTTATCTGAAATGGTAGTACTGCTCCTGGCAAAATCCAAGATTCTTTTTTAGCATCTTCAATAATGAGTGGCGAGCCGCAATACACACAATGTAGGGATTTGTAATTTTCTTCTATATGTTGCTCGGCGCCACAGCTTTTACATTGCAGCATCATTATTTCTTCGCTATGCGATTGGCTGCCTAGCTTTTCTAGATATGGTTTTAGTTCAAGCTCTTCAAAAGTAGTTTTGGCAGGGTCTATTTCTTGTGTATAGCCGCAATAATCACATTTTAAACTTGTCGTGCCTGGTGCATACCGAAGCTCCGCCCCACAGTTGACACAGGATTTTTTGAGTTCGGATTTTTGTTGTTTGGGTTGTTGCATTTTCTATTATAAGAGGCTATGGACGGTCATCTCGATGGTTTCGATACAATTTAAAGCGTTGCTTGGCAACGTTTTAAAATCACTCAACCATCTTAAATTGAGCATTGTCTATGGTGGTTGAGTGATTTTGATATTTTTTGCAGAGCGAAAAATATCAAAATCGTATCGAAACCACCAAAAACTAATTATTCCGGTATCGGCGGAGGTGTATTTCCACCCAAAAATGCTTTTAATTCTTCCACTTCTTGTAATGCAGTCCAGTTTTGCATGCCTTGTTTCCAGACTAGGGTGTCTTTATTAACGGTACGGTTGGCAAATAACGCACGTAGTTGTTCAAAACCTACCGGACCATTTTGTTGCCCGTTGCTGGCGTAGAAATACTGAACGGCTTTCGGCATAGGTGGTGGCATACTTCCGGCTTGTTGTTGCGGTTGTTGCATCTGTTGTTGTTCACCCATCTGAGGGTTCATCATGCCGCCCATTTGTTGTGCGAGGACGAAGCCCATTCCCATGCCCATACCAGCACCAGCTGTTCCGCCTTCATTAGCAGCGGCTGCTTCAATAGCTTTCGCGGTTTTAAATTTGGTCAATTTATCCAGATCCAATTTATCGATACGGCTGTACTCGAAGATTTCTTTTTTAAGGTCTTCTGGCATGGATACGTTTTCAATAAAGAATTTTTCTAAACCAATTCCGACGCTGTTAAATTCTGGCTTCATTACTTCTTTACACGTTTCAGAAAGTTCGGTGGTGTTGGCAGCGTAGAGTTCAATAGGTAAGTTTGCTTCGCCAACAGTATCAGTAAAACGAGTGGCGATTAAACTTTTTAGGTGTTCATTGATTTCAAAATTGGTAAAATTGTTATCTGTTCCTACAATATCGACAATAAACTTGCCTGGATCATTAACTCGAAATGCATAAGTTCCGAAGGCTCTAATTTCAACCAACCCAAACCGGTCATCATTTAAGGTAATCGGGTTTTTAGTGCCCCATTTTTCATCGGTAAACAAATGGGTATTTACAAAATACACTTCAGCTTTAAAAGGACTGTCAAAACCGTATTTCCAACCTTTTAAGGTGGTTAAAATAGGTAGGTTTTTGGTGTTTAAGGTGTAGGTGCCGGCTTCAAAAACATCGGCTAGTTGTCCTTCGTTTATAAAAACAGCGGTCTGTCCTTCGCGTACAATAAGCTTGGCATTATTTTTAATTTCGTTTTGGTAGCGCTCAAAACGATGACAGATAGTATCGTCTGTATAATCTAGCCACTCGATGATGTCTATAAACTCGTGGCTCAGTTTTTCCTTGATTTTGTCGAATATGCCCATTTGTTAGTTGTTTTTTAGTGAGTGATTGAAAGTTAAAGGTATAAAATTTAGCTGAATGGATTGTTAGTTATATCGCACCTTTCTTAATATCCTAATTGATTCCTTGTAAGCCTTATACACCTTTCCATTGGTTTCCTTTAAATAAGGTTTGGCTTCCAGTAATTTTTCTTTCGCATTTTTAAAATCGTTCAAGTAGCAGATTAAATAGGTTTCTGGTAGGTTTTGTAGGTCTTTTTCTTCAGAAGAATTAAGGCGCACATTCTTTTTTAGTTTTTTGATCAACGTATTATTAGCATTATAAATATGATGTAACGTTTTTTTGTTGAATCGTGGTGGTTTAAAAATCATTTTGGAGTCAATATGATACGACCCGTTTTCCTGAAAAGTGATTACTACTTCTTCCAAGGGATAATGTTCTTGACGGTTGTTCAATCCTAAACTTACGTACTCTATTGTTTTAAAATAGTGGTCGGTTACTTCAATAGTTACTTCATCTAAAGCAGAATAGAACAATCTTACTTGTTCGTTAATCAATTCAATATCTAACCGAGAATAATAGGTTTCATTTTTTGCATGTTTGGTGTTGCCTGCCCAGCAAACCACAAATTGTTCTTTAAAAACTTTGTAGTGTGATTCGAGCTCGTCGTGGCGGTTATTCATAAAATCGATTACGCCGTCCAAAGTATGCTCAATGTTATTTTTCGCTTTGTTTTCAATGGACTTAACAATTTCAGAATTCACATCTTTAATCTTGATGTCAAAATCCTTAGGCATAGAGATGCTTCCGTCTCGAAGAAAAATGCTACCGCCCCAATATTTCCAAATATTCTTCCGAAGTGAAGTAATTTCTCCTGTTGGCCGAATGGTGACCAACCCGACCACCTTGTCTGGTGGCAGATGTGGAAACATTACATTTTCATAACTTATCAGCGGCGCATTTGTTAAATAGGCGTTCACTAAATTTTGAAGCTTGCTATCATCAAAAAAATCAACGCCTCGTATTTCGTTCACTTCATCTTCCACACCCACCACGATAAACGAATTGTTTTTCGGGTTGCTGTTACTAAGTGCGCAAATGTGTTTTAAAAATTTCGCTTTTCCTTCTTTACTACCCAAATCAATCTTTCGCTTTTTATCATAGAAACTGCTCTCGTCATTATGTGCGAGTAAGTTTTTAATAAGAAGTCGTTTGTTGATCACAGGGTAAAAAGTTATTGTTTACTATGTTATTGAGTTTTTAAGGGCTCTTCGATACATTTTTAAATGATGCTTTTCAAGCATTATTTAAAACACTCAGAGACCGGCACATCTTAATGTTTAAAGGTGGCTGAGTGATTTATTATCAAAATGGAACATTTTGCTAATAAATTGTATCGAAGCTTAAATTATACCGAAGTCTTATTTACAATCATACTTGACGATTGGTCTAAACACATTACCGTTAAATCGGCTATATTTACGTGTGGCGGTCTGGTTACAGCAAACCAAATAATATCCGCAATATCTTCCGGTTGCAACGGTGTGTAACCTTGATAGACCTTATCAGCTTTTTCGGTGTTGCCTTTATAACGCACTTCGCTGAACTCAGTTTCCACCAACCCCGGATTGATAGCACCAATTTTTATGCCTTTTCCGTTTAGGTCTAATCGCATTCCTTCGTTTATAGCTTCTACGGCGTGTTTACTGGCACAATACACATTTCCGGTAGGATAGACTTCTTTTCCAGCGGTAGAACCAATATTGATAATATGCCCAGACTTTCTGTCGATCATTTGCGGAAGAATCGCTTTGGTAACATACAACAATCCTTTTACATTAATATCAATCATCGCATCCCAATCATCCGTGTTTCCCTCATCAATCGGGTCTTTTCCGTGGGCATTTCCTGCGTTATTTATTAGAATATCGATTTTTGAAAATGCATCCGGTAGATCTTGAAGCTGTTCAAAAACGGTTTTTTTATGCCGAACGTCAAATTTAAGCGTGAGAACTTTTGTGATTTTTGAAAGCTCTTCTTGAAGTTTATCAAGTCGTTCTTGTCTTCTTCCACAGAGAATAACGTTCAATCCGTTTTTGGCAAAATTCTTAGCAATGGCGCGACCAATTCCTGAAGTAGCACCCGTAATTAAGGCAGTTTTATTTTTCATTCTATAGTTTTCATTAAAAATAGAACTTCTGCTGCTTTTATTAAAGTTAAGATAGGGTTAATTGCCAAGTTAAACCATGTTAATTCCTCCGAAAGAGCTATAGTAACTAGCTACATTAGTGGTAACCAAAAACAAATTAACTATGAAATCTTACATAAAAACAAGTTTACTTATTGCTGTTACAGCCTTATTTATTAGCTGTAGTAGTAACAATAATATATTTGGAGGAAACAATAATGCTTCAAATGCAGAATCTACTAATGAAACAGAAGTCACTAACAACGACAAAGAAACTGAAACTCAAAAAACTGACGGTGCTATAATGGGAAGTGTAATTGCTCCTAATTCTGAAGTGTCAATTGTTGCGACAAATTCTGAAGAAAAAATTATAGGAACCACAAATGACGTCGGCGAATTTTTTATCACAGGATTTCCAGCAGGAAATTATACTGTGAAAATAAAAACCGAAGACAATAAATTAGCTGAACAAACTTTTGAAAACGTTGAAGTACGTATTGGTGAAGTAACCGCTTTAGGTACTGTTACGGTAGCTTCAAACTAATGTTTTTACGTTATAAAACTTTAACAGCACTGTAACTTTATTTTAAGAAACAGTGCTTTTTTTGTATCGTCTATTAAGATGAATTTTTTAACCCTTTATTAACAGCCTTTTTAGCAATAATTATACAATTTGCGAGACTGTATATAGAAACGTTTACTATTTGAAATTTTAAAGTATGGATCAAACAGATACTGCCTTGGATATTGGCGCGCTAAATGAAAAAATTGAAAAGGAAAGTGCATTTGTAAACATCCTTTCCATGGAAATGAACAAAGTAATTGTTGGCCAAAAACATATGGTCGAGCGATTACTTATTGGTCTTTTAGGCCAAGGACACATATTATTGGAAGGTGTTCCTGGTTTGGCAAAAACATTAGCTATTAATACACTTTCAAAAGCCGTTCACGGAAGCTTTAGCCGAATACAATTTACACCCGACTTACTTCCTGCCGATGTTGTGGGTACGATGATATACAACATGAAGGTGAACGATTTCAGCATTAAAAAAGGGCCAATTTTCGCCAATTTTGTGTTAGCAGATGAGATTAACCGGGCACCGGCAAAAGTGCAATCTGCTCTTTTAGAGGCGATGCAGGAAAAGCAAGTGACTATTGGGGAAGAAACTTTTATCTTGGATAAGCCATTTTTGGTAATGGCAACTCAAAACCCGATTGAACAGGAAGGAACTTATCCGTTACCAGAAGCTCAGGTTGACCGTTTTATGCTTAAAACAGTTATAAATTATCCTAAGATTACCGAAGAGCAGCTAATTATGCGTCAAAATCTTAAAGGTGGTTTTGAAAAAGTAAATCCTGTTGTTTCCATAGAGCAAATTTTACGTGCTCAGCAAGCCGCTCGGGAAGTATATATGGACGAAAAGATTGAAAAGTATATTCTCGACATTATTTTCGCAACAAGAAATCCTGAAAATTACAAATTGGACGACTTAAAGCATCTAATTGGTTTTGGAGCTTCTCCTCGTGGTAGTATAAATTTGGCAGTTGCTTCAAAGTGTTATGCGTTTATTAAACAAAGAGGGTATGTAATTCCAGAAGATGTTCGCGCCGTGGTTCACGATGTATTACGTCACCGTATCGGGATTACTTACGAAGCCGAAGCAGAAAATATTACTTCAGAAGATATCATTAACAAAATTGTAAATGTAATCGAGGTACCATAAAAACAGTACGCAGTAAGCAGTGGTCAGTATGCAGTTTTGTTGTCTGACTACTGTTTTTTACTGCTCCCACTACTTATTGAATATTGACTACTGGAATAATGGATACAAAAGAACTTCTTAAAAAAGTACGAAAAATCGAAATCAAAACGCGTCGGTTAAGCGATCACGTTTTTGGTGGCGAGTATCACAGTACGTTTAAAGGTCGCGGGATGACCTTTAGCGAAGTGCGTCAATATCAGTTTGGTGATGATGTACGAAGTATTGATTGGAATGTGACCGCTCGTTATAACGAACCCTTTGTAAAAGTTTTTGAAGAAGAGCGCGAACTTACGTTAATGCTTGTGGCAGATATTAGTGGCTCAGAGTTTTTCGGTACAGACTCACAATTTAAAAACGAAATTATTACTGAAATCGCTGCAACGCTTGCTTTTTCGGCACTTCAAAATAATGATAAAATAGGATTGATTCTTTTTTCAGATGAAATTGAACTCTTTATTCCACCGAAAAAAGGAAAATCGCATGTATTACGTTTGATTAGGGAATTGCTTGAGTTTAAACCAAAAAGTGAAAAAACAGATTTATCGCAGGCTTTAAAATATCTAACCAACGTAATGAAAAAGAAAGCCATTGTTTTTGTGCTTTCTGACTTTATTACAGATAATTATAAAGACACGCTAAGGATTGTAGCTAGAAAACATGACGTAACAGGAATTCGGGTGTATGACAAACGCGAAGAAGAAATACCGAATCTTGGAATGGTACAAATGCAAGATGCGGAAACGGGTGAACTCATGTTGGTAAATACCAATGCAAAATCTGTTAGAACAAATTACAATAAGTATTATCGAGAACGTGTGGATTATTTTCAAGAATCGTTTACCAAAAGTGGCGCCGGCGCATTAAGTTGTCGCGTGGATGAAAGCTACGTAAAAAAATTACTGGGTTATTTTAAACACAGAGCATAAAATATAATGAAGGAGAGTACTGAACATACTAATTTTTTGTCTTTGAAAATGAAACAGCGATACCTTTTTGTCACTGTTCTTTTTTTCCTTTTCTCTTTTGCAGGATTTTCTCAAGTAAAATCGTCGATCGACTCTACTTCCATTAAAATTGGGGAAGAAATTGTTTATAGCATTCAGGTGGAAGCAGACTCCACTGATTTGGTTGTTTTTCCCGAAGGACAAACCTTTACACCTTTAGAAGTAATCGAGTCGTATAAAATCGATACTACTTTTGAGCAGGCAAAGTACCGCTTAATCAAAAAATACGGTCTTACACAGTTCGATTCAGGACGTTATACGATTCCGCAACAACAAGTGGTTATTAACGATAAGCGATTTGGAACCGATTCTGTTTCAGTCGAAGTTCGTGATGTTGCCGTCGATACGACCAAACAGAAGATGTTTGATATAAAACCTGCTATAGAGGTAGATGAGCCGCCTTTAGATCTTAAAACATTATTGTTATGGCTTATTTCCATCGTAATTGTTTTAGCGATTGTGGGGTATATTTTATTCCGAAGAAAAAAATTAAAAGATGCCAAAGAAGAACAGTTGCCGCCTTATGAAGAAGCAATTACAGCTTTGCATACGCTTGATAGTTCTACGTATCTAAAGGAAAACAAACCCAAAGAATATTACTCGCATTTAACTGAAATTGTAAAACGCTACTTAGACCGAGAAGTTGATGAAACCGCTTTGGAAAGCACTTCAGATGAATTGATTGCTCGTTTACAGCTACATAAGGATTCTGGTAATTTCGAATTTAGCAATGAAACCATAAAAAGACTCGACGCTATTTTAAAGCGAGCCGATTTGGTAAAATTCGCCAAAATGTATCAGGCCGAAGGACAAGCCTCGTCTGACCGGAAAACCATTGAAGAAATTATAAACGAAACCAAAGAGGTAATCCCCGAACCCACCGAAGAAGAATTACAGGAAAACGCCGAATATCAAGAAGCACAACGTAAAAAGCGTATCCGTAGAAAATGGGCATATGGTGCTTTGGGTCTATTGGGGGTTGTTCTTATTGCCGGTGCTGTTTATGGAGGTGTAAAAGGATTTGATGACCTTAAAGATGCCGTAATTGGCAATGAAATACGCGATTTGGCCGAAAGCCGATGGATAAAAAGTGAATACGGAGATCCTGCTATTATCATAGAAACCCCAGAAGTTCTAATACGAACTGATATTGAGGTTCCAGAGTCACAAAATATGCGCGTTGCCAATGCAAGTGTGTTTACGGAAGGTGAAATTACCGATCCGTTATACGTTTGGTTAAATACAACGATGCTAAAACAATCTTCGCAAGGACAACAAGAAGGACAAGCAGAAGCCGATTTAGAAGCATTAATGGATGAAGCCTTAACCAACCTTGAAAAACGGGGCGCTAAAAATATGCTGGTAAAACGTGAAAGTTTTGAAACCGAAAAAGGCATTACGGGCTTAAAAGCTTATGGAAAATTTAATGTACAAGTATCCGACGATAAAGTATTGACAAATGCTAGTAACTACGAGTTGTTATTGTTTGCTCAAAAAGGCGGTATACAACAAGTGCTAGTCGTGTATCAAGAAGACGATGGCCGTTTTGCTGAAGATGTAAAAAACAGAATAATTAATTCTGTAGAACTTGAAATTTCAGAAAAATAATGTTTGAAAATTTTGAATTTGTAAACCCTATTTTTTTCTGGTTGCTGTTAGCACTTCCGGTGTTAATTGCATGGTATCTATGGAAACGGAATAAACAAACCGCTACCTTAAAAATTTCCAGTGTAAAAGGCTTTAAAAGTGGGAAAAACTGGATAGCAAGACTGAAACCTTTGTTGTTTGTCCTACGTTTATTGGCTTTGGCAGCAATAATTGTAGCCTTGGCACGTCCCAGAACAGTTGATGAATCTACACGTATTAAAACGACAAAAGGAATTGATATTGTGATGGCGATTGATGTTTCAGCAAGTATGCTGGCGCGTGATTTAAAACCAAACCGACTTGAAGCATTAAAAACTGTAGCAGCCCGTTTTATACAAGCCCGACCAAACGATCGTATTGGCTTAGTAGAATATGCTGGCGAAAGTTATACTAAAAACCCGCTCACTAGTGATAAAACTGTTGTGTTGTCGTCTTTAAAAAGCATGGAGTACAATACCGTTATTGAAGGCGGAACCGCAATTGGGATGGGGCTAGGTACAGCTGTAAACCGATTAAAAGAAAGCCGAGCAAAGAGTAAAGTGATTATTTTATTAACCGATGGTGTAAACAATAGCGGATTTATAGACCCTAAAATTGCAAGTGAATTAGCAGTCGAGTTTGGTATTAAAGTATACACCATTGGTTTGGGAACAAACGGCTTGGCCATGTCGCCAATTGGTTTGCGACCTAACGGTAGTTTTCAATATGGAAGTATTCAAGTTGAAATTGATGAAGAATTATTAAAAAAAATAGCTCAAACCACCGGAGGACAATATTTTAGAGCTACCAGTACCACAAAGTTGAACGAGATTTATAACGAAATCAATAAACTGGAAAAAACAGATATTGAAGAATTTAAATACACCAATTACGAAGAAATGTTTCGTCCTTTAATATTCCTAGCTTTGGGATTATTATTGATAGAATTATTACTTAGATATACGGTGTTTAGGAGTTTTATTTAAAAATTAAAAAAGATTCCTGCTTGTGCAGGAAATGAATATGTATCAATTAGAACAGCCCATATATTTTTACGTGCTCTTCGTCATTCCGGCGGTGGTTGTACTATTTCTATTGGTGTTGGCTTGGAAAAAACATACCCAAAAGAAGTTTGCAGACAAGCAGCTATTAAAGAAGCTGAGTCCCAACCAATCAGTTTTTAAATCTATTTTAAAAGTTTTGGTTGTTTGCTTGGCAATTGCATGCTTAAGTTTTGCAATGGTTAACCCAAAAATTGGTACCAAATTAGAAACCGTGAAACGTGAAGGTGTAGATGTGGTGTTTGCTTTAGATGTTTCAAAAAGTATGTTGGCTGAGGACATTGCGCCTAACCGTTTAGAAAAGTCAAAGCAATTAGTTACGCAGATAATAAATAGTCTAGCAGGTGATCGTATTGGTATTATTGGGTATGCGGGTAGTGCTTTTCCGCAAGTACCGATTACAACTGACTTTTCTTCAACAAAGCTCTTTTTAAACGGAATGAATACCGATATGGTTTCTTCGCAAGGAACAGCTATTAATGAAGCGATACAAATGGCCGAAACCTATTATAACGATGAAGAACAAACCAATCGAGTGTTGTTTATCGTTTCAGATGGGGAAGATCACGAAGGGAATGTTGCAGGTATAGCAGAAGAAGCTGCACAAAAGGGAATAAAAATATATACAATTGGTGTAGGAACACTTCAAGGAGGTCCTATTCCGATAAAGCGAAATGGTATTTTGCAGAATTATAAACGCGACCAGAATAATGAACAGGTTATAACCCGTTTAGGAGAAGAAACGTTAAGAGAAATTGCTGAAGAGGCAAATGGCGAATATATTAATGGGAGCAGCACTAAGGAAGTGGTTGATACAGTGACAGCAATCCTTAACGGAATGGACAAAAAAGAATTCGAAGCCAAACAATTCACAGATTTTAAAGATCAATTTCAATGGTTTTTAGGTGGGGCATTATTTTTGTTGTTAATAGATGTGTTGCTGTTAGAAAGAAAAACAGCTTGGGTAAAAAGACTCAACTTATTTAATGAAGGAGCTAAAGAAGACAAATAATATGAAACCGAAACTTTCTGAAATAACTACTATTTTAAAACTACTTTTAGTGATATTGGCTTTTAGTTTTTCTACCGAAGCGTTTTCACAAACTTCTAATAAAGAGCAAACGAAACTTCAAGAAAAAGAAATACGTCAATCTAAGGAATTAATGAGTAATGCAAGCTTAGAGTTGCAAGATGAAAACTTTCCAGTGGCAGAAGCAGATTACCGAAAAGCTATATCATTAAACCCTGGAAGCGAAATTCCGAAATACAATTTAGGAAACGCTTATTACAACAAAAGTAAAGGAAGTGAAGCCATGTTACGGTATAAACAAGCAGCTTCAGTAGGTACTTCAAAGGCTCAAAAACACAAGGCGTTTCACAATCTTGGGAATGTGTTTATGAACCAGAAAAAATACCAAGACGCGGTTGAAGCCTATAAAAATGCTCTTCGCAATAATCCAACAGATGATGAAACCCGATATAATTTAGCGTTGGCAAAAGAAATGTTGGAGAAAAATCCACCACAAGGTGATGGCGGCGATGATGATAAAAATGACAAAAACGAAGACAACAAAGACAATAAGGATAAGCAAAACCAAGACGATAAAAGCGACGAAGGAGATAAAGGGGATGAAAAAGAGGAAAATGACGAAGGTGACAAACAAGAGGATAAAAAAGAAGGTGACGATAAGGAAGATAAAGGAAAACCTGATGAACCTAAAGACAAGGATCAAGGTAAAGGAGATAAGCCTCAGCAGCAACAGCAACAACCTGTTCCTGGTCAACTTTCGCCACAGCAAGTAAAAAGCTTATTAGAAGCGATGAACAACGAAGAGAAAAAAGTTCAGGATAAAATGAATGCCGAAAAACAAAAAGGCGCCAAAACAAAGTCAGATAAAGACTGGTAAGATGAAACCTAATTATATTCTTTACATATTGATTTTTATGCTGTGCAGCGCAGGCTCGTTTGCACAAGTAACTTTTGATGCTAAAGTGAGCAAAAAAAGATTGGGTATCAATGAACGGCTTCGCATAGATTTTGAAATGAACCAAGATGGCGATAACTTTAATCCGCCAGATTTTAATGGTTTTCGAGTGGTTGGAGGTCCTAATCAAGCCATTAGCAATTCGTACATCAACGGAAAACGTAGTTACAGTAAAACCTATTCATATTTCCTTTCTCCACAGTCCCAGGGGAAATTTACTATTGGGCAAGCAACTATTGAAATTGATGGCGAAACCTATAAAAGTTTGCCTATTCAAGTACAAGTTACAGCTGCGGTTTCTAGACCACAGGACGGTAACAATGCCGATTATATCGCCAGTGAGAAAGTACATCTAGTTGCTGAGATTTCAAACAACAAACCATTTTTAAACGAAGCTATTACTGTGGTTTATAAAATGTATGTCTCACATGATGTAAGTATTACCAGTAGTTGGCGAGAAATTGATACCCCTAAATTTGCCGACTTCTGGAGTCAGAATATCGATAATCAAGGGAATTTTAAAGTGTACGAAGGTAAATACCAAGGTGAAGACTATCGGTATGTTGTACTAAGAACTACCGTCCTTTACCCACAAAAAACTGGAGAATTAGAAATAGAACCACTTACATTAGATGTTCCTATAGATGTGCCAACCAATCGCCGTGATTTCTTCGGAAGAAGAGTCACTACACGGGTTAATAAAACTATTTCTGCTGGAAAAAGAAATATTAACGTAAAACCATTGCCTTTAGAGGGAAAACCAGATGATTTTGCTGGTGCAGTAGGCGATTACAGCTTTGATGTTTCGGTAAATAAAAATAAGTTAGATGCTAACGAATCGTTAGAACTTACTACTACAGTTTCCGGAACAGGAAATTTAAAATTATTCGAGTTACCAAGTGTAACCTTACCTAGTTCATTAGAAATCTATGAGCCAGAACGTTCTGAAAAAGTTCGAACCACACGAAGTGGGATGAATGGTTCAGTAACCGAAAAACACACGGTTGTACCACAATTTAAAGGTAATTACCCAATTAGACCAATCACATTCTCTTATTTTGACCCGAAGACCGAAACGTATAAAACGCTTTCTTCTGAAGAGATTATAATAGATGTAGAGAATGGTCCTGTTACAGCTTCTGCAAATAATGATACTTCAGAAAAACAAGAGTTGGTGCTAGATAAGGAACAATTTAAGTTTATAAAACTAGACACTAATTTGGAGCCTATCGCTAGTGAATCATTTTTTAAATCTACTTTATTCTGGTCATTGTTAGGAGGACCGCTATTGCTTATTCCAATATTTATATTAGCTGGAAGAAACCGACAGAAGCGATTGGCAGATGTAAAAGGAAACCGATTGCGTAGAGCAAATAAACTCGCTAAAAAATACCTAAGTGAAGCTAAAAAGCAAATGAACAATAAGGCTGTTTTTTATGAATCGTTAGAAAGAGCTTTACACAATTATTTAAGAGCAAAACTGAATATCGAAACATCAGATTTCAGTAAAGAACGCATTGCGATACTTCTTTCAGAAAGAAGTGTGGAGTCGCAAACGGTTACTCAATTTATAACCTTGCTTAAAAGTTGTGAGTTTGCGCGTTATACCCCAACTTCAGCTGTTGAAATTAAAGAGGACTATAATAAAGCCGTCTCGGTTATTTCAGAAATTGACAAACAAATTCAATATCCAGAATCATGAAGAGATTATTGATACTTGGTATGCTATTGGTTTCCGCTTTGGGATTTGCTCAAAACGACGCATTGTTTGAACAAGGAAAAGAAAATTATAAAAATGCCAAATTCAGCGAAGCTGTAACCAATTGGAAAAAAATAGTAGACAATGGACAGCAATCTGCCGAGCTGTATTTTAACCTTGGCAACGCTCATTATAAGCTTAATAATATTGGGCCTAGTATTTATTATTTTGAAAAAGCACTTCAGTTGCAACCCAATGATGACGATATAAAAACCAATCTTGCTTTTGCTGAAAACGCCCGAATAGATGTAATTGAACCTTTACCTAAAACCATCTTTTCCAGATGGTATAAAAACGTGTCAGGAGTTTTTACGTATAATGGCTGGGCTATTGTTTCGGTAATAGGTGTTATATTATTTGTATTGCTCTTTCTGTTATATTGGTTTTCTATTTCAGAAACTAAAAAACGCGTTTATTTTACCACCTCTTTATTTTCAGTAGTTGTTTGTATAACTGCCTTGGTTATGGCTTTTCAAACCTATGTGGACTTTAATAAAAATAAACCAGCCATTATTTTTGCCGAAAACACCGAAGTAAAAGGCGAACCCAATATGGGAAGCGACACAGCTTTTGAACTTCATGAAGGTACCAAAGTACAAATTATTGGAAACGAGCAAAATTGGGTGCGTATAGAATTAGCAGATGGAAAAGATGGTTGGATGCCTGTTAATGATCTAAAGCAATTGTAGATTTAATAAATAGTTAACAGGAAATTACCTCTAAAATACTATTTTTGTAAATCTTAAAAGACAAAGCGTATTGAGGTTAAAAAGTATTTTCTTTTTATTGGTATTTTCTTCATTCCTACTAACACCTGTATTGGTTGTTATGGTAGACTTGGATGTAGATATGACCTCTTATTTCTCCATGAATGAAGAAGAAAATACCGATGGTTTTAAAGTAGGACCAAAACAGAAATACGCTTCAGAAAAAGACTTAATTCCAGATTTTTTAAATGAAACGGAATTAAAGAAAAGAGTTCAATCTCCGTATTTAAAGACCTGGAGACCTATTTATTTTGAAACTCTGTCCCCACCTCCTGAACGAATTTTATCTTAACAATTGATTTTAATTTAAAGAAAACTGTAACTATCTATTTTTGATAGAAACAGTACATTGCTATTATTCATAGCCTTGTAATATATTATATAATTATAAAATTTTAATACCAATGAAAGCACATACTAAAGAAACACAAGCAAAATTAACACCTAATACAGCATTAGACATTTTAAAAGAAGGTAATAAGCGATTTACCAATAACTCTAAAGCGGATAGAAACTTATTAGAACAAGTAAAAGACACACAAGGAGGGCAATACCCATTTGCAGTAATTTTAAGCTGTATAGACTCTCGTGTTCCGGCTGAAATAGTATTCGATCAAGGAATTGGTGATGTGTTTAGTGCACGAGTAGCTGGTAATATTGTTGACAAAGATATTTTAGGAAGCATTGAATACGGTTGTAAAGTAGCCGGGTCAAAATTAGTTGTGGTATTAGGACATACCTCTTGTGGAGCTGTAAAAGGAGCTTGTGACGATGTGGATCTAGGTAATATTACCAGTCTTGTTTCAAAAATAAAGCCAGCTGTTGCTGCTGTAAAAGAACCAACAGATGAATCACTTCGAAACTCAAAAAACACTGATTTTGTAAATGAAGTTTCAAAAACTAATGTAAACCATACGCTAGATAACATGCGCAAACAAAGCCCTCTTTTAACCGAAATGGAAGCTGAAGGCGAGATAAAAATAGTAGGCGCTATGTACAACGTAAGTACAGGCGAAGTAACGTTTTACAACTAAATAAAAAACTATGTTTAAAGGAATATTTACAAATTTTAAAGGCAATCTTTTTGGTGGTATCACCGCTGGGATTGTAGCACTACCATTAGCATTGGCCTTTGGTGTGCAGTCTGGTCTTGGACCGGCCGCCGGTTTGTATGGAGCTATCATGATCTGTTTTTTTGCTTCCCTTTTTGGAGGGACAAATACACAGATATCTGGACCAACTGCACCTATGACAGCCGTTTCCATGATTGTTGTGGCAGGGATTGTTGCAGCTAATAATGGTAGTGTAGAGCAAGCTTTGCCTTATATATTAATGGTATTCTTATTGGCCGGATTATTTCAGGTCGTTATGGGAGTCGTAGGTATTGGTAAATACATTCGTTATATACCTTATCCCGTTGTTTCTGGTTTTATGACCGCTATTGGGGTTATTATATTAATAACGCAAATATTACCCATGTTAGGCTATTATGCTGAAGACGATACGGAATATATTAGTGAATTTAAACCCCAAGCCGAGGAAGTCTTATTGGATAATATCTTAAAAGATGAAGCTGGAGAAGGCATTTTAGTTTTAGAAGATTTCAAAGAAACGGTAATCAGAGCTGGAGAAATAACTGAATCTGAAATTAATAAAGAAGCGACAACACTTGCTAAATCTGAAAGTTCAGGGGTTTTAGGAGCTATAAAATCAATGCCTAGAGCCTTAAGCAGTATAAGCTGGTTGGAGTTTGCCTTGGCCGCATTGACCATATTTATCATTTATGGCTTTAAGCGCATAACAACTGCAGTACCTAGTACTCTTGTGGCTTTATTGGTTGTCTCGGTAGGAGCTTATTTTTTAAATTTAGATTATCGCCCAATTGAACAAATACCAGGTGGTTTTCCTATACCAAACCTTGATATGTTTGCAAGTTTCAGTGTAGGGAAAATTTCTCCCTATGTGTTTAGTGCCATAACTTTGGCGTTTTTAGGGGCAATCGACTCGCTTTTGACCTCTGTTGTGGCAGATAACATGACCAAAACTAAACACAAACCCAATAAAGAATTGGTAGGACAAGGTATTGGTAACAGTATTGCTTCTATTTTTGGTGGTATTCCAGGTGCGGGAGCGACCATTCGTACCGTTGTAAATATTAAATCTGGAGGTACTACTCGGCTTTCTGGTATGGTTGCAGCAGTATTATTACTTATTATTTTACTAGCATTGGGTCCTGTAGCATCACAAATTCCAGCCGCTGTACTTGCAGGTATTCTAATTACAGTGGGTATTGGCGTTATGGATTATAAAGGTTTAAAAGCTATCCCAAAAATGCAGAAAAGTGAAATTGCTGTGATGATGGTAGTTTTAGTATTATCCGTTTTTTGGAACTTAGTATATGCCGTAGGTATTGGACTAATATTAGCTTCCATAATTTTCATGAAAAAAATGGGAGATCTCACAGCAGACCAATCGAAAGTAGTTCCATTAGACAACGCAGATGAATTGGCATTGCCTTGGAGAGACGAAGTGGAATTTCCAAATAAATTTCGTGAAGAGGTGTTTATCAAAAGATTGGAAGGGCCATTATTTTTTGGGTATACATCAGATTTCCAACTCCTATCAGAGCAAATTCCAAATACGGCTAAACATGTTGTAATTCGAATGGGGAAAGTTCCATATATGGATCAATCCGGTTTATATGCTATGGAAGAAGTGTTGTTAGAACTACGAAGAAGAAAGGTAAAAATCATTTTCGAGCAATTGCAAACACAACCGCGCATTATGATGGAGAATATTGATATTATTCCAGATTTAGTGTCGAAAGATAGAATTTTCGATAACTTTAAAGAAACGATAGTCTACATTAAAGACAATGTAGAAGATGAAGTTTAATATTTCAAAGCCTCGCAAAAGCGGGGCTTTTTTATTTTTCTTGTGAAGAAGTATCAGGAAATTGTTCTTGAATTTCAGGTTCTACTTCTCTTATTTCCTCCTCTTCATATCTTAAGTCATCTACTTCTCGTAAAATATGAGGAAGAACCAATGGCGCTAAGGAAGCTACTGGCGGATATAAAATTGATTCACTACGTTGTTCTTCAGAAACAATAGAATAACTCTCCGAAGCATTTACAAACATAAAGATTACACTTACTATAAAAGCATACTTTAGTACGCTAAAAACGGCTCCCAATAGTTTGTTTACAATTCCTAAAGCGGCAAAGTCTGCTATTTTTGTCAACAGCTTTCCGGCCAATGAAACCACAAAAACAATAATTAAAAACGTAACAGCAAAAGCCGCTAGATTGGTAGTTTGCGTGCTCCAGTCAAATCGGTTGGTAAGAAAATCAGCCGCATAATGCGAAAAGTAAATCGCACCATACACGCCGGCAACAATCCCAATTAAAGACGCTAGGGTCACAAAAAGGCCCTTTTTAAATCCTAAGTAAAAAGCAATTAATAAAATTACGCCTAAAATAATATCGATTGTGACCATATTAGAAGTTTGAAGTAAATATACTATTTCTTAAAATATTGGTGTGTGTCTATCGTACTTTTACTCTTTTTCCATTTGCCTTTTGGCGTTTTAAACACGTATCTTTGCCACTATAATTTATGGCAAGAGACGAACAATTAAAACAACAATGGGAAACGCTAGTTACGCTTTTAAGTAACCGCTTTGCCGATGGCGAAAAGTTAGACCTGGACGCAATAATCTATTTAATTGGCGTGCAAGAGCTAGGGCAACTACACAGAAAATTTAAGAAAGACGATAAAATAAACTTAATGCATATTGCTATTTGTAGGTTGCTAGAACCTTTTGGGTATTATGAGTTTGAATATTTTGATGACCAAGGTTGGCCACATTATAAAATGCTAGAGCAACTGCCACCTTTAAAGGCTGGAGAGCAAAGTGTATTAATGAAAGAAGCAATTGTACAGTATTTCCTTGAAAAGGAAGTGATTGAATAGCCAATAATTTATGTAATTTTGCCATCCACAAGAATATGGGTATGCTAGATAAAATTAAAGAACATATTACCGAAGTTGAAGCGTTTAACACAACTTCAAAAGACGAAATAGAGAAATTCCGCATCAAATACCTTGGAAAAAAAGGCTTGCTGAATGATTTCTTTGCCGAATTTAAAAACGTTCCTAATGAGCAAAAAAAGGAATTTGGGCAGACTATTAACACACTTAAAAATGCTGCTCAAGAAAAAGTAGATTCTTTAAAAGCAACATTAGAAGCGAAAGAAGAAACCAAAGGTATTTATGGTGATCTTTCTCGTCCAGGTGAACCGATTGAACTAGGTTCACGCCACCCTATTTCTGTCGTTAAGAATAAAATTACGGAGATATTTTCTCGTATTGGTTTTAATGTTTCCGAAGGACCCGAGATTGAAGATGATTGGCACAACTTTACAGCTTTAAACTTACCCGAATACCACCCAGCTCGTGATATGCAGGATACCTTTTTTGTGCAGACTGATCCTGATATTATGCTACGGACGCATACATCGACCGTTCAAGTTCGATACATGGAAAATAACAAACCGCCCATTCGTACTATTTCCCCGGGACGCGTATATAGGAATGAAGCTATTTCAGCACGGTCTCATTGCTTTTTTCATCAAGTGGAGGGTTTGTATGTAGATAAAGGCGTAAGCTTTGCAGACTTAAAACAAACGCTTCAATACTTTACGACGGAATTGTTTGGGAAATCTAAAATACGATTGCGACCTTCTTACTTTCCATTTACAGAACCCAGTGCCGAAGTAGATGTGTATTGGGGACTAGAAACCGAAACCGATTATAAAATGACTAAAGGTACCGGTTGGTTAGAAATCATGGGTTGTGGTATGGTAGATCCCAACGTTCTTGAAAACTGCGGAATCGATTCTGAAGTATATTCAGGTTTCGCCTTCGGGATGGGAATAGATCGTATCGCCTTGTTATTACACCAAATACCAGACATTCGCATGTTAAGTGAAAATGATATTCGCTTTTTACGACAGTTTAAAAGCGTATTATAAAACTAGCATAATGCTAGACCCAAAATAGCTTCTCACAAGTACTGATTAAAACCTAAAAACAGATGAAAAAATACTTAATTGTTGGTCTTTTAATCGTTGCACTATTTGTAGTTGCCTACCTCACCTTTGTAATTGCCGCTATAAAGATTATCGTGGGTAGTATTTTCTTAGGCATATTTGCCTTGGCTTTGTTAGGCATTTGGATTACTTGGAAAGTTAAAAAAGATTGATCCTGTATGCGTAAAGATATTATAATCCCTGAAGTGAAGAATGTTTATATAGCTGCTGTTAACGAGTTTAACGAGGAGTTTAAAACATATGATTGGAACGCCTATATTATTAATGATAACTCCGAACCATTAGAAACGGTCATCATTATATCACAAGGCTACGATAATGAAAAGATGACTGCTCCTATGCGGAAAACAATCCAATTATTACCGGCTAAAGGATACGCTAAAATTGAATACCTAGAAGAAAACGTATTGAAAGTAAACAACTTTTTTACTGTCACCTATTTTATTGGCGACAAATTATACGACAAACGTTTTGAAATTCCAGCAAACGCAGCCATTAAAGATAACGCCGTTTCACTCCCTGTGATGAAAAAGGATGGAGTTTTAGCTCGGTAATTAATCCAACTTATCCGTTAACTTTATAAACACCTTTTTCGGGTCTTTTCCTTCATATAGAATATTATACACAGCAGTTATAATAGGGGTTTTTGCTTTCTTCTTTCCTTTGGCCTGGTTGAGGTTATAGGCACTTTTGGTGGCATAATAACCTTCGGCAATCATACTCATTTCCATTTGCGCACTTTTTACGGTATAGCCTTTCCCTATCATATTGCCAAACATCCTATTTCGACTAAAAACGGAATAGCCCGTAACCAATAAATCTCCTAAATAGGCAGAATCGTTTATGTTACGTTTCATTTTGTGTACTTTCTTCACGTACTTTTTCATCTCGCGTATGGCATTGCTCATCAACACACTCTGGAAGTTATCTCCGTAACCCAAACCGTGTGCAATTCCGGCAGCAATTGCATAGATGTTTTTAAGCATTGCCGCATATTCGGTGCCCATTACATCATCGCTAGTGGTACATTTTATATAATCGCTGGACAATGTATCTGCAACTAACTTGGCTTTTTCTTCATCGGCGCAGGCAATGGTTAAATAAGACAAACGTTCTAAAGCGACCTCTTCGGCATGACAAGGACCGGAAATAACGCCAATATTATTAAAAGCTACATTATAGTGGGTGTTAAAATGGTCTCCAACAATTAAACTAGTTTCAGGAACAATCCCTTTTATCGCTGAAAAGATTACTTTTTCTTCAAGAGAAACAGTAAGTTTCTTAAGTTCGGTTTCCACAAATGCTGAGGGGATAACGAAGATAAGGTAATCTGCATATTCCACCATTTCATTGATGTCATTACTCAATTTAAGCTGTGAAACCTTAAACTCCACAGAACTCAAGTAATTGGGGTTGTGGTCTTCTTTTTTAATATGCTCTAGTGCATATGTGTTACGCATGTACCAACCTACTTCATCTAGATTTTCACAAAGCATTTTCACAATGGCGGTTGCCCAGCTTCCGCCGCCAAAAACGGCAAATTTTGGTCTTTCAGTCATAATTAAGTTTTCAATTGTTTCAAAAGTACGCAATTATTGTCAAGGCTCGAATTAAAGTGTAAATTTCAAGAATAGAACGAATCAATTAAAAAACTTGGCACGTGTTTTGAATCTTTTAAAACTGAAATAATTATTGTTTTAGTGGTGTAGATTATTTAACAATGGATTATGAATGTTTAAATAAGAATACCTTAAACTTTGCGTTATAAGAAGACAAGAAAAAACTGAATTGTAAAAATAATTTCAGAAAATATATAAACCTTTTTTTTGGTTGGTTAGTAGAAGCCGTCTCACACTGTTTAATTTAATCAGTTGGGGCGGTTTCTCGTTTAAAAAGGGTTATTTATAAAAATTCATTTCATCCAAATACTTCCAAACAGTATGAGGCAACATAGGGCGAATATTAATTCCAGACTGTATTCCTTTTCGTATAAAAGTTGAAGAAAGCTCCATAATGGGAGCATCTACTTTAGTAATTTTTGGATGATCTGTAAACTGAGTTTCAATCGTCCCTTCGGAAATTCTAGGATATACATAAATGGAATACCGGTCTAAAATGACCTCGTAATTTTTCCACTTATGCAAACTCTTTAAATTATCCTCACCCATTATTAAAGAGAATATCTTTTCAGGGTATTTTTCTTCTAAATGTGCCAACGTGTTGGTCGTATAATTGGGCTGCGGAAGATCAAATTCAATATTGCTAGCTTTAAGTTTTGGATATTCTTCTAACGCAATGCGTACCATCGCCAAACGGTGATGATCTTCAAGTAATGTTTTTTTCTTTTTATGCGGATTGTGTGGCGTTACTACCAACCAAATTTCATCTAAATCACTATTCTCCACTAAATGGTTGGCAATAATGAGGTGACCAACGTGAATAGGGTTAAACGTACCAAAATAAAGGCCTATTTTTTTTGCCGAAATCATTTACTCTTCTTCTTTTTCCGGGTGACCATTTTTAATAAAATCAGATACTAATTCTTTCGCTTCGTTTAAAGCAGTATCTAAGTCGTTATTCTTAATGATATAATCAAACTGTGGGGCAGTAGCTAATTCGACTGAAGCTTTTGCAATGCGCATATTAATACGCTCATCGCTTTCAGTTTTTCGTTTTTTAAGTCTGCGTTTTAATTCGTCCACACTAGGTGGTTTTACAAAAACGGCTAAGGTTTTATCGGGATATTTCTTCTTAATTCGAAGTCCGCCAACTACATCGATATCAAAAATTACATTTTTACCTTGTGCCCAAATGCGTTCTACTTCGGTTTTTAAAGTTCCGTAAAAATTATCGCGATAGACTTCTTCCCACTCTAAAAACTCATCATTTTTAATGTGTTGTTTAAAGTCTTTTAAACTAATAAAATGATAGTCTTTACCGTGCGTTTCGTGCCCTCTAGGTTCTCGAGAAGTACACGAGATGGAAAAGGCTAAATTCAGTTCTTCTTGGGCGAGCAAATATTGTACAATCGTTGTTTTACCGCTTCCGGACGGGGCCGAAAAAACAAATAATTTCCCTCCTTCCATTACAATACATTTAAAGCTTGTTCCTTTATTTTTTCCAGTTCATCTTTCATTTGAACCACTACTTGTTGCATAGGGGCAAAGTTGGCTTTGCTACCAATGGTGTTGATTTCACGACCAATTTCTTGAGAGATAAACCCTAATTTTTTACCGTTACTATCTTTACTTTGTAAGGTTTCAGAAAAATAAGAAAGGTGATTACTTAATCGAACTTGCTCTTCGGTAATGTCGTATTTTTCAAGGTAATAAACCAATTCTTGCTCAAAACGGTTTTCGTCAACGGTTTCTTTTAAATCGCTTACGGCTTTTGTCAACCGTTCTTTAACATTATCCATACGTTGTGGATCGAGTTCCATAACTTCATCTAACAAAGAGGAAATGTTAGTAATACGTTTTTTAAAATCGGATTCCAATGCTTTTCCTTCGTCATTTCTGTATTCATTTATAGAATGCAATGCTTCGTCAACCGCTTCGATTATTTTATTGTATTCTGTCTCATCAACTTCATCTCGCTCGGTTTGTAACGCATCGGGAAAACGAACGGCCATTTTCATCAACTCAACGGGATCACCATCTGTAATATGAGCCAATTGTTTCATGTATTGTTTAACAGCAGTTTCGTTTATTACAGTTGATGTTTCCTCACCTGTTTGCTCTACGTACAGGTTAAAATCTACTTTCCCGCGAGAAAGGGATTTTGAAATTCGTTTCCGAATATCTAATTCCTTTTCACGATAAGCAGAGGGAACCCTCGCATTTACATCAAGGTTTTTACTGTTTAACGATTTTATTTCAACCGTAATTTTTTTGGAAGGCAATTGCACTAGGCTTTTACCATAACCGGTCATGGACTGGATCATATTTTCAATTTAATGGTTGCAAAGGTAGTAAATTAGAATATAGTAGCTTATCATTTAAAGGTTGCGGACTAATTAAATGTATTATGCTTCTTTATTTAAAAAAGAAGTCGCTCTTTTTTCACTGTAATAGGTTGCATTTGTTTGATGAAACCCTACGTGACCACCATATTCTGGGGTTTCTAAATAGATATTTTCAGAATTTTTTGCAAACGAATACGGATAGCTTTCCTCCGTTAGAAATGAATCATTTTTGGCGTTTAAAATCAACACCGGGATACTGATAGTAGGCAAAAATTGACCGCTACTATTTTGTTTGTAATAATCGTACGCATCTTTAAACCCAAATGCGGGAGCGGTATATAGGTTGTCGAAATCCAATAGGGATTTAACTTGTTTTACATCTGAAGGGCTCATTTTTTCAGGGAACTGTTGCACCTTAATCTTTAATTTCTTCCGAAGATTGTGTAAAAACGAAGTTCGGTATACCCAATTATCAAAATTGGAAAGCGATTCTAGTGTTCCTCTCAAATTTAAAGGCGTAGAAATGGCAACGGCACTTTCTATTTCCTTCGGAAGGTTTCTTTGCTCACCTAAATATTTCAACATTAAATTTCCGCCTAAACTGAAACCAATTAACGATAGGGTATCATACTTTTCTTTCTTCAGAAGAAAATCGACAACGGCTTGCAAATCGTCTGTTTTTCCGGCATTATAAGAAGAAAATAGCTTATTTGGTTCGCCGCTACAACCCCTAAAGTTAACAGCCACGGCATCCCAACCGTGTTTTGTTAGGCTTTTCGCTTGTCCTTTTATATAGCGGCGTTGCGCGTTTCCTTCCAATCCGTGCAAAATAATAGCCACTTTTGAAGTTTTATTATCTGCAAACGAGAAATCAATATCTAAAAAATCACCATCTTCTAGATTTATGCGTTCGCGACGCTGCAGTATGTTAGGGACAGGACGCAGTTTAGCTGAATAAATCGTGGCAACATGCCCGCTTTTAAAGATACCGCTAGGGGAATAAGTAGATTCAATTAGTGGCATAAATAGGCTTGCTTTTAATTACAAAAGTACCTAATTCTTAATTTGTAGTTAATGTATCTATGCTTTTTTGTATTTAAGATACCAATCGGTATCTTTGTGGAATGAGAAATGCACAGGCAACAAAAAATACCATTATTAATGAAAGCGCAAATTTGTTTAATACACAAGGATATAAGGCGACTTCCATTAGTGATATCACCAAAGCAACGGGTTTGACCAAAGGGGCAATTTATCGTCATTTTGAAAACAAAGGTGATCTAGAAAAACACGCATTGCAGCGATTGTCTAAAGTTATGTTTGGCGAAATAGGAACTACTATTAAAGAAGCGAAAACCTTCACGAGCAAAATAGAGGCTATTTTTTTGTTTTTTGAAAATTATATGGACACACCGTTGTACGAAGGCGGTTGCCCTGTAATGAATGCAGCCGTCGAGGCAGACGATGCCAACCCAGTTTTACGCGAACAAGCCTGCGCGATGTTACAACAGTTTAAAGATGCGGTGTCTACATTAATTGAAAACGGCATTAAAAACAACCAAGTTAAACCTGATGCAGATGTAGCTTTTTACAGTACCATTTTTATTGCTACACTAGAAGGCGGAATTATGATGAGCCGTTTACAGCGGGACAAAAAGGCGATTACACATACCATTGCCCACTTACGAAATATAGTTGCTGAGATTTCAATCTAAAAAACTATTTAATATATCACATAGAAAATTTCCTATGAAAAAGTTACTTACCAAATTAACAGGAAAATATTTAAACGCAACGGCACCATTATTCCCAAAACTGAATAGGGAACAAGCTTTTAAACTGTTGTGTAAGGTGAGGTCCGTTCCTATTTCAAAAGAAGGACATGATTTTTTTGATACTGCTGAAACCTCATACATTGAAGTGCCTCAAGCTTCCATTGCGGTGCACAAATGGGGTAATGGACCTAAAAAAATACTTTTTTTGCATGGTTGGATGAGTCACTCTAAAAGATGGCAACCTTATATTAATAAGTTAGATACTTCAGAATATGCTATTTACTCATTAGATGCTCCAGCCCATGGTCTTTCAAAAGGAAAAACCATGAATATTGAGATGTATCGTCAGGCTACCGAGACTATAATTCAAAAATTAGGAGGCGTAGACCATTTAGTTTGTCACTCGTTAGGAAGTTTAGTGGGCGCTTATACTTTTTTAGCTAACAAACAAATTCAGGTTAACGACTATATTATTATGGGAGCTCCTGCCGGGATGAATTCCATTTATGGATTTTTTAGAGACGCGCTAAAACTTTCAAATAGAACCATTGATAATTTAGGAATAAAAGTAGATTCTGTTTTAAAAGTTCCGGCATCAAAACTTACCATGAAACATTTTTTTGAGGAAGCTGAAAAACCAATATTTGTGGTTCATGAAGAATCTGATAAAGTAACGCCTATTTCAGAAATAAAAAAAGCAATACAAGCTACTAATCCACCTATACAAACGTGGTTTACAACCGGTCAAGATCATAATCTTACCAAACCGGAAACAGTTGAAACCATACTAAACCATATAACAGAAAAAAATAGTAAACAAAAAGAACTATGTATTTAAAAAAATTTGAAATTCGTTGGGACGATGTAGATGCCAACCGCCACTTACGTAACAGTGCCTTTATAGATTATATGAGCCATACTCGAATGAGTTTTTTTAGCGAAAAGGGTTTTGGGCAAAAACATCTAGCCGAAATGAACTTAGGCCCAGTGGCACTTTACGAACGTATGTATTATTTTAAAGAAGCATTTCCAGGCAAACCACTACGTGTTTCATTACAATTAAGAGGACTTTCTGAAGAAGGAACTTTTTTTGAATTTGTGCACAATTTTTATGACCATAAAGGAAGAAACTTAGGTCGTTGCGAAATGTTAGGCGCTTGGATTGACCTTAAAGAACGAAAACTGGTTCCATTACCAAAAAAGTTTTATAGCTTTTTAGATGGTATTGATAAAACCGATGATTTTAGAACAATTACCAAAGAGGATACTCGTAAACACGGACAATTTCCGAAGGATTTAGAATAGAACTTTTTCATTCTGGGCTTCGGGACATTCCGTCAAAGACAGAAAAATTAGCCACCTCACATTTTTAATTTAAAATTCATATTGTGAGGTGGTTGAGTGATCCCGATAATAATCGGGATTGTATCGAAACCTCCGTGATGCACTGAATATTCCCTGTCATAAAAAGCTGTTAGGGTTGCTGTTTAAAAGCATATCCTAATATTTCTGGAACATTCACAGACGTAACTTTCTTGTAAACTGCAAGATCATCTTCTTCGGAATAAGAAGGTGGCTCAAGGTTCAATTCAGTTGCTTTTTGAGTGTAATAATGTTTTTTTAAAGGATGAAAAGGGGCTACGGCATTAAAAATATGCCCAAAAGCCTCTTTTTTTATAATTTCTGAAAGAATGCCAATACAATCTTTTCTATTGATAAGATTAACTGGCGCATTTCCGTTGTTCAGATTTTTTCTTCCAGCTAAATACCGAACCGGCTGTCGTTTGCCACCTAATAATCCACCAAATCGTACAATTGTGGTTTGTAGTTTTTCAGAAGTAAAAAATAGTTTTTCTACTTCAATTAATTGTTTGGCAGCATTATTTTCAGCAACAGGGATGTCTTTTTCGGTTACAGTGCCTTGCGCATCACTATAAACCGCAGTACTGCTAACTACTATTACTTTTTGTACCGCAGCTTTTTCAATTTCGGTTAAAAAATGCGTCATTTTTGCCACGTAATCGGCACCTGTATTTTTCCGTAAACCCGGGGGAATCATAATAACTAAACAATCAATATCTTTTAAGAGAGCTTCCACTTCACCAGAAATTCCATTTTCTGAAATTTCAACAGGAAAGGCTTCAAGACCGTTGCGTTGCAATGTGCCAGCTTTTTCAATGCTTGTTACCGAGCCTTTTACGCGATATCCTAAATTTTGTAAGAGTAAGGCAAACGGTTTCCCTAGCCACCCAAGGCCTGCAATTGCTATAGTTTTATTCATTCCGTAGTTTATTTTGCTTAAAAAGTAATGCTATCCTTTTTCAAAGTTGACAACGTGTCAACGGCAAAAGTACGTTTTATAACAATGGCATCGGTAACCACAAAAGGTTTTGGCATCATATCCTTGGGACGCTTACTAATACTGAAATTAGCATTGTCCATTAAGTCATACGAAAATTCCAAAGCTGTAAATGAAATGGGTTTTTTAGATTCGGTTGTATAAGAAACTTCTAAGGAATCATTGTTATTCACCCAATACCGAAGTAATAAATCATTTTTTCTGTTTCCATAGACCAAACCGGTGCTGTCTTTTAATGCCTTTTGACCATTAAAGGAAAGCGAATTAAATGAAATCTCTAAATCTGCATACAAATTTAATTGATTCACATTTCGTTTTGGAATAATGGTGAATGTAACTTCCTTTTTGTTATTGACGAGCGTGTCTTTCTTCAGAATAATTTCAAACGGTGCAATCGATTTTTTAGATGCTTTCGCTGCGTAGGTATAACCGGTATTGTATTTACTTCCGGAAGCGCTCAATATTTCTGAAGGAACTTCGTCTGGCTTTTCGCCCAAATAGCCTTTGGTCCAATCGTCGAGTATTTTATCATATGTTAACCAATATGATTTTTGAGTATCTGCATCTTGATAATAGACCAAACTATTTGGTTTTTGCCGTGTTTCAGAAAAATCACTGGTAAAATGTGCTTTCAGAAAAAAGCCAAAGGCAAACAAAAAGCAAAGAATGGACAGTAGTTTTTTCCAACTATAAAAACCAAATACTGGAAGTAATAAACCAAACAATAAAACGGTAAATACGCAGCTTATCACGACCATTTCAGAACCCAACCCAACTGGAAAAAATTGTATAAGTGGAGAAAAGAAAAACAATGCTGGAGCTGCTAATAAGGCCATTATTATCAAGCTGGGTTTTTCTTGCTTGATAAGTAACCAAAACGATAACAGCCCAAAAAACACAGGAATGATAAAATAGGCTGCTCCTTTCAGAATAACAAAAACGGCTACGTTGACCAGCAACCAAAAAATAAGCGGTGCGACATAAACTGAGGCTACTGGTTCTCTATTCGCAAAACGTCTGTACAAATAGAAAGTGATGGAAAGGGTAAGGAATACAAAAAACGCTACATAAGCGTGCCCGTTGTATTTAAATCCGTGTTGCACTTCGTTGTATTGTGGATAGATGGCAAGTAATAATTTCCATCCAAAAAAACCGATAGCACCACAAATAACCAACGAAAGTAAAAACGGAACAAAACCTTTTGCAATGCCCTTTGCAGTTATTTTCCCTTTTTTAAACCCGTAAAAAACCAAAATACCAAACAATACCATGGCGACTAAGAGCAATGGTAAAATCCATAAAAACGGAAAGGAAATCATTTTTAACAGTGGAATATTTACATACACATATTCATCGTTCGATTTTAAGTTGTTTAAGTCTGCATCGGCAAAATAGTGAAGTAACGGCAAGAGATAACTTCCTTGATGCTGTAAGGTTTTAATATCTAAATTTTCAATGGTATCGTTAGCTGTATGATAGTCAAAATGATCGTCTATAAATGCAAAAAAGTAACTAGGAATATCGCCATTTTCTCTAAAAATGGTAGAATCGGTATCGTTGGGCAACATTTTATAGACACTGTACATCAAAGAGGAAGCCACTGGGTAATCAGGATTTGCTTCTTTAAAGGCTTTTACTAGTTTTTCATTGCCTCCATTGGTTTCTAAAATCATATTGCTGGGACCACCACTGCCACGAGCTTCAAAGTTGAGTACGAGGCCAACATCTTTTGCCCACGGATGTTCGTTTACAAAAAGCTTGGCACCGTCTAAGCCTATTTCTTCTGCATCGGTAAAGAGGATAATAATATCATTTTTAGGCTTTTTCCCGCTCGCTTGGTATGCACGAAGGCTTTCTAAAATAGTTACAAGTCCGCTACCAGCATCGCTGGCTCCCGGTGATGGAACCAACGCGCTATCGTAATGCGAAAGCAATAAAAGTGCTTTTCCATTTCCAGTTCCTTCAATTCGTGCCACAATATTAATGGGGCGGTTCATGGTTCTACTTTGTGTAGTAAAAACAAATCCTTCTTGTGTTTGGGTTTGCAACCCAAGCTTCTCTAATTCACTGACTAAATAGTTTCTAACCGTTGCGTGTTCTTTTGAGCCGTGATAATGAGGTTTTTGGGCTATGTTTTGAAGCTTTTCAAGAGCTCGCTCGGTTGAAAACTCGGTTTTTTCGATACTCTTAGGAGTACCTTCTCTAGGCATTAAGCTATAAAAGGAGTAAAAAATTAATCCTAGTACGATTAGTAGGGAAAGAACAGCAGGTATTCGTTTCATGGGTTGGTTTTTTTGCGTTCTAAAAGTACAATATTTAATGAGATTGTTCTTTTTCAGAAATAAATAGTAAGCTGCCTATTATAAAAATGACTATATTTAAAGGAGATAAAAAGCTAAGAATATGGGAATTAAAAATTATATAGGCAAACGTGCAAAACCAAAAAAGGGTTCTACGGAAAACATAAAAGTCTCAGATTATATGACCAAGAATTTGATAACCTTTAAGCCGGAACAGACTGTTTTAGAAGTAATGAACACGCTTATAAAAAAGAAAATTTCCGGTGGTCCAGTGGTAAACGAAAATCATGAACTGGTAGGCATTATTAGTGAAGGAGATTGTATTAAAGAAATAAGCAATAGCCGTTATCATAATCTTCCAATGGAAGAAATAAAAGTGAAAGACCACATGATAAAAGAAGTGGAAACCATTGATGGTGAAATGAATCTGTTTGATGCCGCCGAAAAATTTTTAAGAGACAAACGTAGGCGTTTCCCCATCTGCGAAAACGGAAAATTGGTTGGGCAGATAAGCCAAAAAGATGTATTAAAAGCGGCGTTGGAACTAAAAGGAAATAGCTGGTAGTTACATAGTAAGCTCTGTCTTTACCAATAAATACCAATCCTCCTCAAGAGGGAGGTAACCTTGGTCGTACACATAAAAATAAACCGTTCCTGCCTTGGTGACGTACTGCCCGGTAAAAAACTGAAAATTAAAGCCGTGTTTATGTAAAGTTTGTTTTTTAACCTTGGTTTTATCTTTTGTGTTTAGTTTTTCAAGGATACGGTAGTTTTTACGAAGGCGGTTGTTGATATTCCGCACGAGGTTTTTGTTGTCTTTATTTAAGGCGTTATTGTGAGCATTGCGGCAAGCATCGCTGCAAAACTTTTTGTCTGCTCGACCAATTATTTTATCGCCACATTCGGGACAGGCTCGTTCCATACTTACTTATAATCTATGTGTCCCCAGTTTTTACCAGATTTTATACGGTATAATTGCATTTCTGATATTCCAAATTGCTTAGCAATTAAACGCAATCGTGTTCTACGGTTGGGGTCAAATATTTTCTTTTTTAATAATCTAACTTTCTCGGGCGTAAGCTTCGCATATTTTGGTTTTAGCAAGGCTTCTTTTTTTGCTTGTATTACTGCCGGATTATTTTTATTGTGTTCCGTTAGCTCTTTCCGGTTAGCAAATTGCAAGTTATTTATGTGATTATTTGCTTTGTTAAAATCTTTATGGATAACCAAGTTTTTACCTTCTATTTCTTCTAAAAATAATTGGGCAACGGCTCGATGTATATAAATTAAACTGGTTTTTCCATTTTTTTTAAGGGTTGAAAAAACTTCATAACCATTTAACATATAGGTTTTTAAAAATTCACCTTTGGGATCATTTTTATAATGTTTTATTCTTCCGTAGTTTGAAATATCAAATAAGTCATTTCTACGCCATGAGGGATCGGAAAATTGTTTCCAGACCTCTCCTTTTAAATTTGGTATCATTTTAGGGGGAGTTTATATCAAATATAGTAAAAATAACTTTTTGGAGTATAAATTTATTGATTTTCAGGTGTTTTGTTCTCTTTGGTGGGTAAGTTAAAGCGATAAATGGCTTCAATTTTAGCAAAAAAACCACCGTTCAGTTCAGGATTTAATTGGGTTCGGTCATCTCCAAAACTAAAGGCTGAAAGGCCTAAATCTATCGTTTCCCCATCTGCATATACTTCATAATTATTACTGGAATACCCTAATTTGGTGCGTAACAACACACTTTTATCCAAAAAATTGAATTGCCAGTAGGCGGCAAATTCCAACGAACTTAAATCAACATACGTATCGGGCTGATTTTCTTTTTTTAAATTGAAACTTCTTCCAATTCCAAAATAATCCATCCCAATAGTGGTTTTTCCCAAAGCATAGCTTAAATCTGCTGAAATGGGCAACGACATATCCATTTCAAACTTTTTATTAGGGCTTAAATAATACCAACCAATAATTGGGGTGGTAAAAAACCCAAAAGCTTCTTGTGAGCCATACACCCCAAAACGATAAATTAAATTTTCTTTTTTCTGAAGTTTCAGCAATGCAAACCCACCTAAATAAAAATCATCGCCAGAAATATCGTTATAATCTGAAGCAATTTTAGGCAATAAAATAATGGTCGAACTCCATGTTGAAGAATACGTTGAAGCTAACCCCAGTTTTATGTTTGTACTGTATAAACTCGTGCGTTCGGCCTCCGGAAACAGTTGTAGATTGTTCACGCTAAAATCTGCTCCAGTGATTAGAGCATTATTGTTATTGAGGACGACAGGAAGAGTGAGTCCAACTTCAAAAGATCGTATGCTCGTACCGCTATTAGTACCTTCAAAGTTATTGTTAAATGTTTCGCCGTGGCCTATCCTAAATAGATCCACATAATCTTGTGCGGAAGTGAACATGGGAAAAAGAAGCAGCAGAAGGAATAGTTTTCTCAAAAGGCGGTGATTTTTTAGTAAATATAGAAAAATATGAAAGAAACTTCTGTAAGCGAATAAAAAACGAGGTAGCGATGTGTTATTTGAAGGTTTTCGACATAGACTTTTTCAGTAAAATTTCTTACTTTCGCAACCTTATTGAAATGCAACTTGTTATGAGCAAAAAGTTTAAAGAATACAAGGGATTAGACCTTCCTAAAACAGCGACAGAAATACTTGATTTTTGGAATGAAAACAACATTTTTGAAAAAAGTATTTCCATTCGTGAAGGGAATGAACCGTTTGTGTTTTTTGAAGGACCTCCATCTGCAAATGGAATGCCGGGTATTCACCATGTCATGGCACGTTCTATAAAGGATATTTTCTGCCGTTATAAAACCCAAAAAGGATTTAAAGTAGACCGAAAAGCCGGTTGGGATACGCATGGATTACCGATTGAATTAGGCGTGGAGAAAGAATTGGGCATCACCAAAGAAGACATAGGTAAGAAAATTTCCGTAGAGGCTTATAACGCTGCGTGTAAAAAAGCCGTGATGCGGTATACCGATGCGTGGAACAAAGTAACCGAAGGCTATGGCTATTGGGTGGATATGGACGATCCATACATTACCTACAAACCAAAATACATGGAAACGGTTTGGTGGTTGCTAAAAGAAATATACAACAAAGGCTTTATGTACAAAGGCTACACTATACAACCGTATTCGCCAAAAGCGGGAACGGGTTTAAGTTCGCACGAATTAAACCAACCGGGAACCTATCAAGATGTTACCGATACAACGGCCGTAGCCCAATTTAAAGCCATTGCAGATACATTACCAGACTTTTTAGCTGAAGAAAGCAACAACATCTTCCTTTTAGCTTGGACCACCACACCGTGGACGCTGCCAAGTAATACGGCACTTACCGTAGGAAAGAAAATTGATTATGTCTTGGTAAAAACCTATAATCAATATACGTTTGAACCTATTTACGTAGTACTTGCTAAAAACTTGGTAGGGAAACAATTTGGTGGCAAATATGAAGAAAAGCCAAATGAAGAGGTCCTTGACAGCTACAAACAAGGCGATAAAAACATACCGTATTTTATTGTAAAAGAATTTAAGGGGAAAGACCTTTTAGACATTCGGTACGAGCAGTTATTGGACTATGCAAAACCGTATGAAAATCCTGAAAATGCGTTTCGTGTAATTGCTGGGGATTTCGTAACTACCGAAGACGGTACGGGTATCGTGCATACCGCGCCAACTTTTGGTGCAGATGATGCCAAAGTTGCTAAAGAAGCATCGCCAGAAGTTCCGCCATTATTGGTGAAAGATGAAAATAGCAATTTAGTTCCGTTGGTGGATTTACAAGGGAAATTCCGTTCGGAAATGAAAGAACTCGCCGGAAAATACGTAAAAAATGAATATTACGATGATGGTGAAGCACCTGAAAAATCAGTCGATGTTGAATTAGTCATCAAACTGAAAACTGAAAACAGAGCTTTTCACGTTGAAAAATATGTGCACAGCTACCCAAATTGCTGGCGAACTGACAAGCCTATTTTATATTATCCATTGGATTCTTGGTTTATAAAAGTGACCGATTTTAAAGATCGCATGCACGATTTAAATAAAACTATCAACTGGAAGCCAAAAGCAACCGGAGAAGGACGTTTTGGCAATTGGTTAGCCAATGCAAACGATTGGAACTTATCTCGTTCCCGCTATTGGGGAATTCCATTACCCCTTTGGAGAACTGAAGATGGTAAAGAAGAAAAATGTATTGGCAGCATAGAAGAGCTGAAAGCCGAAATGGAAAAAGCTGTTGCAGCTGGCGTGATGGATAAAGCAATTTACGAAGACTTTACCCCAGGCGATTTTTCCGAAGAAAACTACGATACAGTAGATTTACATAAAAACATTGTTGACGAGATTACGTTGGTTTCAGAAAGTGGAAAACTGATGAAGCGCGAAGCCGATTTGATCGATGTATGGTTTGATAGTGGAAGTATGCCGTATGCGCAATGGCATTACCCATTCGAAAATAAAGACAAAGTAGAACAAACGTGGCGTAAAGCTGATTTTATTGCTGAAGGCGTAGATCAAACCCGTGGATGGTTCTATACCTTGCATGCTATCGCAACGATGATTTTTGATGATGTTGCCTATAAAAATGTAGTGAGCAACGGATTAGTACTCGATAAAAACGGGCAGAAAATGTCCAAACGTTTAGGAAATGCTGTAGACCCATTTGAAACCTTAAAAACATACGGTCCCGATGCTACGCGTTGGTACATGATTAGCAATGCGAATCCGTGGGATAACTTGAAGTTTGACTTGGATGGTATTTCGGAAGTGCGTAATAAATTCTTCGGAACGCTTTACAATACGTATAGTTTCTTCAGTTTGTATGCCAATTTGGATAATTTCACATACGCTGAAGCTGATGTTCCGTTAGAAAAACGTCCGGAGATAGACCGATGGATTCTTTCCGAATTACACACGCTTATTGAAAAAGTAGACACTTTTTATAGCGATTATGAGCCTACAAAGGCAACGCGCGCTATTTCAGAATTTGTACAAGAAAACTTAAGTAATTGGTTTGTTCGATTGAGCAGAAGACGCTACTGGAAAGGAAGTTATAACGACGATAAAATTTCAGCCTATCAAACACTTTACACGTGTTTAGAAACAGTTGCAAAGCTTAGCGCACCGGTAGCGCCGTTCTTTATGGATCGTTTGTATAAAGACTTAAATGAAGGCGTTGAAAAAGAAGGAAAAGAGTCGGTTCACGTAAGCGATTTCCCTAAAGCAGATGTCTCTTGTATCGATAAAACCTTAGAGCGAAAAATGCAACGGGCGCAAACAATTTCTTCGCTTGTTTTATCGTTACGACAACGTGAAAAAATAAAAGTGCGGCAACCGCTTCAGAAAATAATGATTCCAGTTTTAGACGAAACCGTTAGAGCCGAAATTGAGGCAGTGGAAGATTTGATAAAATCTGAGGTAAATGTCAAAGAAATCAAATTAATTGATGAGGCTTCTGGTCTTTTGGTGAAACAAATTAAACCCGACTTTAAAAAACTGGGACCACGTTTTGGTAGAGATATGAAATTAGTATCTCAAGCCATCGCTGGTTTTGGACAAGATGAGATAGCCAAACTGGAGAAAGATGGTGAAATTTCAGTAGAAATAAACAAAAAAAATACTACATTGGTCCTTGACGACGTTATTATTAGCTCTCAAGATATTGAAGGTTGGTTGGTTGCAAACGCCAATGGAATAACGGTTGCACTCGATGTAACCATAACCCCTTCGCTTAAAAATGAAGGTATAGCTAGAGAATTGGTAAACCGAATTCAAAACCTACGGAAAGATTCTGGATTTGAAGTAACCGACCGTGTAGAAGTAACTATTAAAGATGATAATTACTTAAAATCTGCAGTTGAAGAAAATTTAACGTATATTAAAGAAGAAACATTAACCGAAGTTTTGCAATTTAATAATGATGTAAGCAATGGAACGGAAATTGCTTTTGATGATATTGCAACCCAAATTAAGATAAAAAAACACTAGATATGGCAAACGACGTAAAAACCCGATACAGCGATAAAGAGCTGGAAGAATTCAAAGTATTGATTCAGGGAAAAATAGAAAAAGCTAAAGAACAATTAGAGCTTATAAAAAGTGCTTATAAAAACGATAGCAACAACGGTACTGATGACACTTCGCCTACGTTCAAGGCTTTCGACGAAGGCAGTAAAGTAATGAGTAAAGAGGCAAATTCACAACTGGCTATCCGTCAGGAAAAATTTATCCGCGATCTTAAAAATGCTTTAATTAGAATAGAGAACAAAAGCTACGGTATATGCCGCGTAACCGGTAAACTAATTAATCCAGAGCGATTAAAATTGGTGCCACATGCTACATTGAGCATCGAAGCCAAAAACATGCAGAAGTAAATGCAGTTGTTAAGCTAGATCACATTGGGCGAGAACATTCTAACAAATATTAGAATGCGCTATTTTTTTTAATTCACTTAAATATCGCACTTTATAGATCATAAAATGCTTTAAAAAATACGCCCCAAATTTTGGGGCTTTTTTATGCTAAAATACATTGTAATACTAGTAGGTGTCATTTTGTTTACAACTGAAGCTAAGGCTCAAAAAGTACTTCAGAAAGAGTTTAGTGCGTCAGGTTTTGAAACTCTAATTATTGAGTCTGACGATGTGTTTACCATAGACATTTCAGCAAAAAAGACGGATAAAATCAAGATTAATACTCATATTGAAGGCGAGTACTATGAAAGTGTCGTTTTAAATACTTCTGAAGCACATAAAACGTTGACACTTTCAACGGGATATACCCCATTTTTCAAAAAAGAAAACGATAAATTGGCCGCACACAAAGTAATTGCCATAGATATGGTCATCACCGTTCCGGAAAACCTAAAAGTGGAAATACGGTCAAAAATTGCTTCGGTAACCGGTAAAGGGACTTTTAAAAATATGTTCATAGCGCTGGAAAACGGACAGTGTTTACTTAAAAATTTTACTGGAAACGCTACTTTATATACCAAACAAGGAGCTATAACCGTTTATGCAAAACCAGATGTTTCTGGACAAGGTCTTTCCAAAAAAGGGACTATTTTAAATGAACTCTCTAAAACAGGAAAGTATAAAATTACAGCCGAAAGCATAACAGGCTCAATCACACTGCTACAAAACAAATAATATTGCTATTTTTGCAGCTGTTAAAATAACCTATGTCACTAAAGAAGGCTTCCCTAATTATAATTTTGGTTCTATTAATCGACCAAATTTCAAAAGTATATATTAAAACTCACTTTATTTTAGGTGAAGAAATCCCTGTGTTCGATTGGTTCCGCATTCTTTTTGTGGAAAACGAGGGCATGGCTTGGGGGGCCAAAATCCCTGGAGAGTACGGAAAATTATTCCTTACGTTGTTTCGCTTAGTTGCTATTGTAGGAATAGGGTATTGGCTGTGGGATTCAATTCGGAAAAATGCTTCCCGAGTGTTGATTTTTTCCATTGCTCTTATTTTTGCAGGTGCTTTCGGCAATATTATAGACTCTGTTTTCTACGGAATTATCTTCGAGGACAGCCACAATCAACTTGCCAACTTTATGCCCGTAGATGGCGGTTATGGCACGTTGTTTCACGGAAAAGTAGTCGATATGCTATACTTTCCGCTATGGAAAGGCTATTTGCCTGAATGGTTGCCTTTTTGGGGTGGTGATTACTTTACATTTTTTGAACCCGTATTTAATGTTGCTGACACTTCGATAAGTGTGGGAGTGATATTGTTATTGCTTTTTCATAAAAAAGCATTTCCTGCTAATGAGGAAGAGGAATAAGAAAAAGATACTTTTTATAAAGTAGTTGGTGCTAAATAGCTAAACGGCTCAATTGGTATATTTCTCAATATCCAAAAAGCAACCACAATCCCAAAATAGGTATAGATAAATGTATTCTTGTAAAAAAACGAAACCCGGTATTTGGTTTGGTTAATAAAATTATACAACGTTATTCCTACACTGTAAATAAGTATAGGTAAAGAAAGCACCAATAACGGGTTATACCGAAAAGCTTCATACATATTAAAATGAACCAATTGATGCAATGCCCGTTGTGAACCACACCCAGGACAATGTAGTCCTGTTAAATAGTGAAAAGGACAGGGAATAAAAAATGACTGCTCTATCGGGTTAAAGGCATAAAAAAGCAAGAGACCACTTGCTAGTATGATAAAAATGACCCCTATTTTTAAAACTTTTTTAATAGCCACTATCTAGTATTGCTCCAAACACTCCAAGAGCAAGTAAAATAACCATCGGAATTACAATAAGTAACAACCAGCCTAAAGCACTCCACATGGCCCATTTTTTTGCTTCCTGTGCGGCTTGCTGTGCTTCAGCGAAATTGCCTTGCGCATATAACTCATTCACTTTTGTTGATTTAACAATAGAGATAATCCCTAAGGGTAAGCAACAAAATATAGTTGATAAAATAGCCCAAACTAAGTAATTGTCAGGTTTTGGAGGTTGGTTGGTTAAGTTTTCCATTTTTTTGTTTTTTGAAGAAGTAAATATAGATAGTTTTTTTAAAAGGAAAATACTTTTGTGGGAGTTATGCAGTAATGCAAAGGTATGTCGGTCTTTTCAAAAGGGATTTCTTTTTCGGGTGAAAAAAACGAAAGCCCTACAAAAATCGTTTCGGGTTTACAATTAGCTAAAAAGCGGTCATAAAAACCCTTTCCGTAGCCTATTCGGTTGCCTTTTTCATCATACGCCAATAATGGAACGAAAACCACATCTAGTTTTTCTGCGGAAACTTCAATGCCGTCCACCGGTTCGGGAATGTCATATTTTGAACGTTTTATAACGGTGTTTTCCTGCAACAAATAATGTTTTAGTTCACCTGTTTCAAATTCAGATTTTGAAACGACGATGCTTTTGTCTTTCCCTTGTAGAATATGCATGATATATTCTGTATTAACTTCTTTATGTGATTCAATAGGAAGAAAGATGTGATAATACGTTTCTTCCCAAATTGATAGTTTTAAAGCTTGATTAGCAATTTGCAAACTCAATTCTTCTATTGTTTCCGAAGAAAGTTGCTCCCGACGTGCTTTATATTCTTTTCTAAGTTGTGCTTTGTCCATTAATAATCTTCTTCCTCTTTTTCTAAAATAGGCGTATTTTCTGTTGAAATATGAAAAATAGCATCCCCTTGATAGATAATAGGCGATTGGTTTACATTAATAATATAACCATCATTGGGCGAAAGTACTTTAAACCGCATGGTTCCATACGGGTCGGTAATCGTGGCTAAAAATTCACCTTTTACTACATGTTTGTGACAGGGAACTTTAACATGCAACAAGCCACTTTTTTGGGCGCGTAGCCATTTGCTTTTTTCAATTAGGACACTTTCTGTCTTCGTTTTTGGCACTTCAAAAGTATCTTGAAGCATATCTAGGTGTTTTAAAACTCGAGCAATACCATCAACGCCGTGTTTGGCAATATGTTTATCGCTTTCTAATGATTTTCCGCCTTCAAATAACAAGGTGGGGATGTTCATACTGTCACATGTTTCGCGATATGATTTTTTCAACAAACTTGAATACACGATGAACGGTGGATTGAATACTTGAGCTAAGTTCAATAGTTTTTCATCATTAGGTTTAATGCGAATCTGTGCGGCATTAAACCGACTTGCGCCACCAGTATGAAAATCTAAACAATAATCTGCGTGTGGAATAATTTCTTTACTAAAATGATAGGCTACCCTGCTGGCTAAAGAACCGTGCTTAGTTCCCGGAAACTTACGGTTTAAATCTTTACCATCCGGAAATTCGCGTTGGGCGTTTAAAAATCCGAATACATTTAAAATAGGAATACAAATTATAGTACCGCGTTTGGGGCGGTTCATCTTTTTAGCAATAAGTTGTCGAACTACTTCAACACCGTTTACTTCATCACCATGAATACCAGCAGTAATCAAAATAGTTGGGCCAGATGCTACAGCACGCTCTACAATAATAGGAATTTCAACTTTGGTTCCAGTATATAGTTTAGCGATACTGAAATTAAGTTTTTTACTTTCGCCCGGCGCTATCTTTGTTTTCAGAAGTATTAAATCGGTGTTTTCTTCTGCCATAGTTATACGTTTCGTTCTATATATTTTATGATGGTAGTTGCAATATCTTTTCCAGTTGCAGCTTCAATTCCTTCTAATCCCGGTGATGAATTTACTTCTAGAATCAAAGGTCCTCTATCTGACTGTAACATATCAACGCCTGCAATACCTAAGCCCATAGCTTTGGCAGCTTTTAAGGCAGCTATTTCTTCTTCGTCACTTAGCGTTATAATAGAAGCATTTCCGCCACGGTGTAAGTTTGAACGGAACTCTCCTTCTTTTCCTTGCCGTTTCATAGCGCCAACTACTTGTCCGTCCACAATAAAAGCACGAATATCGGCACCGCCGGCTTCCTTGATAAATTCTTGAACAATTACACGTGCTTGCAGATTGTTGAATGCTTCAATAACCGATTCGGCTGCTTTTCGTGTTTCGGCTAGAATAACTCCGATTCCTTGTGTGCCCTCCAAAAGTTTGATAATTACTGGGGCTCCACCAGCTTGTTCCACAATTTCCTTTACGTTTTTTGAATAATTGGTAAAAATGGTTTTAGGTAATCCCAATCCGGCGCGGGATAGTATTTGTAAACTCCGCAGTTTGTCGCGAGAACGCACCAAAGCCATCGATTCGGTAGTAGAAAAGACGCGCATCATCTCAAACTGGCGAACTACAGCTGTTCCATAAAAGGTTACCGAAGCACCAATACGCGGAATTACAGCATCGGTGTGTGATAATGGTTTACCCTTGTAATACACCATTGGGTTTTTCTTTTCAATGACAATATCACATTTGGTGTGATTAATAATCTCTACTTCATGCTTTCGTTTTTTAGCAGCTTCTATTAAGCGTTGTGTAGAGTATAACCCTGCATTGGCCGAAAGGATCTTTATATTCATTTCTGTTTTGCTTTAAGTTTGTGTGATAGGTTGGTTTTATTAATATCTACTACAAATTTCTTGGTTAAAAAATTACGTCCCAATAATACGGGAAATTTCATTTCCTTTCGGTCGCTTAAGGTTAAAAAAATAGGATGTCTTTTTCCGAATAATATAATTTCAGTGTGTATTCTATAACGGGTTTGCGATTCACCGTTACTACTTTTTACAATTTTCACATCATACTGATCAAAAATAAACTCTTTATTATGATACTGTGGGTGTTCTTCATCTAAAAAACGACATTTTAAATAATCGTTTTCTATGGTAACGTCGGTACAATGAATAGACGATGTAAACGCTCCTGTATCAATTTTTACTTCTATATCTTCTAATTCTAATTTTGGAAAATCTGCTTTATCTATTCGGCCTATATTTCTCTTCATATATTTAATTTATGCACGTTATAACGGCACGTTTTTTATAATTCACTAATCACTTTGCAAGGGTTTCCATATGCTAAAACATTACTAGAAATGTTTTTAGTTACAACACTTCCTGCTCCAATTGTAACATTATCACCAATTGTTACCCCAGGAAAAATAACAGAATTTCCTCCAACCCATACATTATTACCTATTTTAACTGGTTTTGATGAGGTTAAATAGCGAGATTGATTTCCATCTTCTAATATTCTGTCTGCTGCTTTCAAAGGATGACTTGCAGTATAAATTTGTACGTAAGGTGCAATAAGGCCATTTTTTCCAATTGTTATTTTGTTATTGTCTATAAACATACAGTTTGTATTAACAAATGTATTTTCTCCAATTGAAATATTCTCTCCATAATCGCAAAAGAAAGGTGTTTCAATCCAGACACGCTTTCCTTTAAAACTAAATAATTCAGTTAAGATGTTTTCACGCTCTTCAGTTAATTCTGAATCAAGACCATTATATTCCTTCAATAGCTTTCGTGCATTATGATACATTTTTATCAATTCTGGATCTCGAGAATCATAAAAGTCACCATTCAGCATTTTTTCTTTTTCAGTCACAGAAACCTTGTATTTATATTAACAATATACCAAAAACCACTGCCAATCTAAGGGCAGGGACTGTTTTTATATTTCCTTTAACCCTTATCGCTTACTTCGTTCTATATAGCCGATAATACTTTTGGAAATATTTTTTTGTGTAGTTTTTTCAATTCCTTCTAGTCCTGGGGTAGAGTTAACTTCTAATACTAAAGGCCCTCTTTCAGATTGTAAAATATCGACCCCGCAAACACCCATTTTTAAAGCTTTGGCGGCTTTTAGAGCAACGGCTTCTTCTTCGCTGCTTAGTTGCAAGCTTTGAGACGAACCGCCCCGGTGTAGGTTAGACCTAAAATCACCTTCTTTACACTGTCGTTTCATGGCTGCAATTACAACGCCGTCCACCACAATAACACGAACATCGGCTCCTTTGGATTCTTTAATAAACTCTTGTAGTACAAATTTTTGGTTGGCTGCCTGAAGTGTTTCAATAATAGGCATGGCTTGTTTACCGTTTTTGGCTAGTATTACACCTTGTCCGTGGGTGCCTTCTAATAATTTTATGATAATTGGATTGTCCTCAAACGTATCTACTTGCTCAGTTGTTAAATAGGGATTTACGAAAACAGTATGCGGAACGGCTACTCCTGCTTTTGAAAGTATTTGAAAAGAAGTCCATTTATCACGAGAATCTAATATGGCTTGCGCCGAAACAATACTGAACACATCCATTGCTTCAAAATGCCGCACTAGCGAAGAACCGTAGTAGGTATTTGAAGCTCCTACCCGAGGAATAACAGCGTGTAAGTCGTCCACTTGCTCTTCGTGATAATACAGTATAGGTTTTCCTTTTTGAATACTCAGCCTACAGTAGGTGGGGTCTAGCACTTCCATAGTATGGTTGCGTTTTTCACCTGCTTTTAAAAGACTTTGTGTTGAGTATAAATGATATCCTCTAGATAAAATAGCTATGTTCACAATGGGTTCAATTAAAAACGCAAGATATAAATTGTCTGCCTCTTTTCAGAAAAATAAAACCTTACAATGCATTCTTAATAATATCTTCAACCACCTCAGGATTAAGCAGTGTGCTTGTATCTCCCAAGCTATCGGTTTCATTAGAAGCTATTTTCCGAAGAATACGGCGCATAATTTTACCACTTCGGGTTTTAGGCAAGCCGTCTGTAAACTGAATTTTATCCAACTTCGCAATCGGTCCTATTCGATCGGTTATTAACTGATTTATTTCTTTCCGAAGGTTATCTTGGTTTCTACTTTCTCCGGCTTCTTTCAGTGTAATATACCCGTATAGAGCATTTCCTTTTACCTCGTGTGGAAAACCAACAATTACACTTTCTGCCACAGCTGGATGCTCGTTAATCGCATCTTCAATTGGCGCGGTGCCTAAATTGTGCCCCGAAACAATCACAACATCGTCTACACGACCCGTGATACGGTAATAACCAACACTGTCGCGCATCGCACCATCACCTGTAAAATACATGTTTTCAAAACTTGAAAAGTAGGTGTCTTTATACCGCTGGTGATTGCCCCAAATGGTACGTGCCATAGACGGCCAAGGGAATTTTATACATAACCTACCATCTACTTGGTTGCCTTTAAGTTCGTTTCCGTCGGCATCCATAAGCGCCGGTTGTATGCCAGGTAACGGCAAGGTTGCAAAAGTGGGAATGGTGGGTGTCACATACGGAATGGCTGCAATCATAATACTACCGGTTTCGGTCTGCCACCATGTATCGGTAATGGGGCTTTTTTTATGCCCGATGTTTTCGTCATACCAGTGCCATGCTTCTTCATTAATAGGCTCCCCAACGGTACCCAAAACTTTTAGTGAGCTGAGGTCGTATTTTTCAACAAATGCTATGTTTTGCTTTGCCAACGCTCTAATGGCTGTAGGCGCTGTGTAAAACTGATTTACTTTATGTTTTTCAACTATTTCCCAAAAACGACCCCAATCTGGGTAGGAGGGAACGCCTTCAAACATAACCGTTGTGGCTCCATTCGCCAAAGGTCCGTATACGATGTAACTGTGGCCGGTAATCCAACCAATATCTGCTGTACACCAATATACATCGTTTTCACGGTATTGAAATACATTTTTAAACGTAAATGCACTGCCAATCATGTACCCAGCAGTGGTATGTACCATTCCTTTGGGTTTTCCAGTAGAGCCGGATGTATATAAAATAAAAAGCGGATCTTCCGCGTCCATAATCTCAGGTTCGCATGTAGTAGCTGCATTATTTAACAAAGGTTGTAGCCACTCGTCACGGCCTTCTTTCATGGTGATGTCTGCTTCTATTCGCTTTGCTACCAATACGGTTTTTACCCCCTCGCAAGTCTCCAACGCTTTGTCTACAATTCCTTTTAAATCGATTGTCTTTTTTCCTCGGAAAGAACCATCTGCTGTAATCACTATTTTACAATCGGAATCGTTAATTCGCGTGGCCAAGGCATTAGAAGAAAACCCTGCAAACACCACAGAATGTATCGCCCCAATTCGAGCACAGGCCAATAAAGAGATGGCCAATTCAGGAATCATCGGCACGTAAATACACACTCGATCCCCTTTTTTAACGCCTTTTTCCTTTAACACGTTGGCGAATTGGCACACCCTGTCGTGCAATTGCTGATAGGTAATATGTTCTGCCTTTTCTGAAGGGTCATTCGGTTCAAACAGAATAGCCGTTTTATCACCCCGAATACGCAAGTGGCGGTCAATGCAGTTTTCGGTAATGTTTAGTTTGGCGCCTTTAAACCAAGTGATTTCTGGTTTGCTGAAATCCCACGATAGCACTTCATCCCATTTTTTACGCCACATAAAATGCTCCTCGGCAATCTCGTCCCAAAACGTTTCGGGGTATCGAACCGACTTGCGATATACGGTAAAATATTCTTCTAAATTTTTTATGTGGTAGTTACTCATGAGTTGCGATTTATGATGAAATAATGTGCTTGGTTACCAAATTTAGCAAATGTTTAGGGAAGTAGGAAGGTATTAAAGGATACTAACACGATATTTAACGAATGGTGTGAAATTTTAAGAGGATTGTGTTAATGTGCTTTATAATTATAGAAAATATAACAGTCAATTGACGTCATTTGACTGCGATTGACGACGTATGGATACGACTGCTTATTTTTAAATACAAATGCACGGCATTGCTTACCGATGCATTTATTTGCGTGCGATTGACTTTACATGACGAATAAACCCAAATTTTAGGGGGTTTTGTTCGGGCTTCCTTCGGGGATCCTTCGGGAACGGCTTGGGTATATTTTCTAAAAATGGACGTTTTGCGAAGAAAGGGCGAATGATGATGGGAGGGGACTAGTTCTTCTAATTGATAGTAATAACCTTATTTTGAATTAAATAAAGGAAATATAGTTGTTAGCCTTTAGTTCTAACTATGCTTATAGCTTCACTATCTTTTTAGAGATCCTGTTATCAAAATTGTTTATTTGAAGAAAATAAATTCCTGATTGTAGGTTAGAAATATCAATAGTATCAACATTTGTTTCTTTTTCAATAACCAAGCCCCCAATACTATTATATAGCTTTATACATTTAATGGGCATTGCACTATCGATTTGTATCAAATTATTAGCAGGATTTGGATATACAGTAAGTTTGTCAGAGTTAAAATCATCTATGTCCAACGTACAATCTTCACTGTAAATAGCCTCTTCATCTTTACACCAACCCCAATCTTCTGTACAAGTAGGGCGCGTTGCATTTTCATCATCCACTAAAATACAAGGTAAATTTTTGTTTGAAGTTGCTACCATAACAGACATACTGTTATTATTTCCGTTCCGCACATTTAAATACGTTAATTCATTGTTCCAAGACCATAACCGACGAAGATTCGTGTTTTGTGAAACATCTAAAGAAGTTAATAGATTATAGCCTATATTTAGTTCTTCTAAAATTATATTTTGTGAAACATCAAGAGTTGATATTTGATTTTCTCTTATGTCTATAATTTCTAAGAGTGTGTTATTAGAAACATCTATTGATGATAAATTATTACCTATGGCCCCTAATCTTATTAAATTGGGGTTTTGAGAAACATCTAGTGTTGTTAGCTCACTTCCAGAGAGAAAAATATGAGTCAGTTCTGAAAGTTGACTAAGATCAATCTCTGTTATATCATTTCCAAAAAGGGTTAAAATTTCAATGTTTACAAAACTTTCGATTCCTTCAACTGAAACGATTCCTTCGTTAGTTCCTCGCAATCTTAATACAGCTTCGGCCTCACTTACTTGAATTTCACCATCATTGTTAGTATCTACATCGCCATCATAAACTCCGTCATTATCAAAATCTGCACAGTTTTGGTTTAGTAATACATTTTTAAAATTTGCATCTGGAATATTTACAATTTGAGCAACTGAAGAAACACTTAAAAGAAAAGTTATAAAGTAAATTAGTCTCATTGTTTTTTTATAAACCTACAACTATTTTTTTGTTTTATAGATAGTTATATATAAATACAAATACTTACAAACGTTTATAAACAACTATAAACGAAAGTAAATACGTACCAACCGATTAAAACTTCTTGCTCGTTCTATGTTTGTACCGTTGAATAATTAGTTCAACAATAATCTTAACTGTTAATCCTTAAAATTTAAAATTATGAACGCACTTAGAAACAAAGTACAGTTGATTGGAAGATTGGGACAAGACCCAGAAATCCTAACCTTTGCCGACGGTAATAAAATGGCAAAATTCTCAATGGCTACAGATGATAGCTACAAAGACAAAAACGGACAAAAAGTAGAGCGTGCCTATTGGCACAACGTTGTAGTAAAAGGCGGCTTGGTAAACGTTGTAGAAAACTACGTAACCAAAGGTCAAGAAATCGCCATAGAAGGCAAACTCACCAACCGCGCCTGGGACGATAAAGACGGCAATAAACGCTACATAACCGAGGTGTTGTGTAATGAATTGTTGATGTTGAGTAAATAGCTTCGATACAGTTTTAAAATGGGCGTCGTAAGGGCGCCCATTTTAAAATCATTCGGCAAGTTGTCGGTCGCTTCGATACATTCTGCTGTGCAGAACACTCAGCAACCTTCGAAGGATAATTTTAATGCTAAATCCGAGGTGATTGAGTATTTCGAGGCACGAGAAATGTACCGAAACCACCGAATCAGAAAGCCAAAACCGAATTGCATCAAAAGCAGTATCATCACTCATTAAATTAATTTAACTTTGCACCCTATGCCCATTACAAACACACCTCCCACCATACAAGACCTTTTAAAAACCCACTTTGGGTACGATGCTTTTCTGCCGAATCAGGAAAAAATTATCCAAAATGTGCTGAAAGGAAACGACACGCTGGCTATTATGCCTACAGGTGGAGGGAAGTCGTTGTGTTTTCAATTACCGGCTTTGGCGTTGCTGGGAACAGCAATTGTTGTATCACCCCTAATTGCATTAATGAAAGATCAGGTGGATGCGTTGCGCTCTAATGGAATTTCAGCAGCCTATTTTAATAGTTCACAACCGCAAGAAGAGCAGCAACAAACCCTTTCCGATTTACAAGCAGGGAAGTTGAAGCTCTTTTATGTAGCACCAGAAAGTATTTTTTTACTGGAAGATACCTTGCACCATATTGATATAAACCTGTTTGCCATCGACGAGGCACATTGCATTTCGTCCTGGGGGCACGATTTTAGACCGGCTTACACCCGACTGGGGAGCTTAAAAGAGCAGTTTCCGAAAAAACCTTTAATAGCGCTTACCGCAACAGCAGATAGTGCTACGCAAAATGATATCGCAAAGCAATTGGCCATTCCAAAGGCTAAAAAGGTTATTGCTTCGTTCGATCGTCCTAATTTATATTTAGATGTTAGACCTGGACAGAAAAGGATTCAGCAAATACTACAATTTCTGAAATCACACAGAGAAGAGAGCGGTATCATTTATTGCTTAAGCCGAAAAAGCACACAAAATGTAGCCGATAAATTACTTGCTGCTGGGTATGACGCAAAAGCCTATCACGCTGGGTTGTCTTCAGAAGAAAGAAGCAACATACAGGAAAGTTTTGTTAATGATAGAACAGCTATTATCGTGGCGACTATCGCTTTTGGGATGGGGATTGACAAAAGCAATGTTCGTTGGGTGATTCATTATAATATGCCTAAAAATATTGAGGGTTATTATCAAGAAATTGGACGAAGTGGCCGTGATCGATTACCAGCACATACTTTACTGTTTTATAGTTTTGCCGATGTTGTTCAGCTTCGGAAATTTGCCGAAGGAAGTCCTACAGAAGAATATCAACTTGCCAAACTAGAACGGATGCAGCAGTTCGCTGAAGCCTTGAGCTGCCGCAGGCGAGCTTTATTGGGTTATTTTGGGGAGCACTTACAAGAAGATTGTGGGAACTGTGACATTTGTAAAAATCCACCAACGTATTTTGATGGTACGTTGCTTGCACAGAAAGTATGTTCAGCGGTAGCACGTTTGCAAGAACAAGAAGCATTGGGGATGGTAATCGATGTATTACGAGGCGCCCAAAATGCACAAGTGTTCAACAAAGGGTATCAAGGTGTAAAAACGTACGGCGCAGCAAGTGATGTTTCGTGGCGAGATTTGCAGCAATACGTCATTCAATTAATCAATCAAGGAGTGTTGGAGATTCGGTTTCACGAAAACGGAAGATTGATATTGACACCTTTGGCAAAGTCTGTTTTATTTGAAAATAGAAAAATATATTTGGCGCGTCCGCTTCAGGAAAAAGAAGAAGAAAAGACAACGAGCGAAAGTGCTGTAAAAACCAGCGGACTTTTTGATAAGCTTAAAAAACTTCGAGGCACATTAGCAAAAGAAATGGGTGTCCCAGCGTATGTAATTTTTAGCGATGCCAGTTTAAAAGATATGGTGGCAAAAGTTCCGCAAACTGAAACTGAATTCGCGACTATAAGCGGTGTAGGGCAGGCAAAATTAGAAAAGTATGCAACACCTTTTCTAAAAGTCATTACAGAGGAACAGAAAAAGAATCCAAAAAAAGCGATAAAAGCCACCAAAAAAAAAGGATCTAAAAAAACACCCACACACCTTGTGAGTTTGGCATTATTTAATGACGGATTAACCGTCGATGAAATTTCAAAAGAACGAAACCTAACTACGGGAACTATCTATGCACATCTGGAAAAAGCACATATTTCTGGGGAAGAGATCGAGATAGAACGCTTAATCACTTCAGAAGAAATAGATAAAATTATCGCCGCAAAAGATAAGATAGAAAGCCCTGAAAGTTTAAAAGCATATTTCGAATATTTTGAGGCTAAAGTTCCGTATTGGAAAATAAAACTGGGGTTACATCTTTCGGAATAAGTGATTTTGAATTCGGTGCTTTCGATACAATCCCACCTTTCGGCGGAATCACTCAATCACCTCACATATTGCTTTAAAATTCACAATATGAGGTTGCTGAGTGTTCTGCGAAGCAGAATGCGGTGTGCTGAGCAGAGCCGAAGTGTACCGAAGTGACCGGGTTATTTACACAAAAAACAAATCCTGCGCCAAGCGATACGTATTTGCGTGGGCATCAATAATTACTTTTATATCAGGCGAATAGCCTCCGCCCATACTCACTTGCATTGGAATTTCAAGATTACGGATAGTTTCCAACACAAAAAGATCGCGTTCCTTACAACCATCGACCGTGCAGTTTAATCGACCTAACTTATCAGTTTCCAAAATATCGACACCGCTGAGGTAGAAAATAAAATCGGGTTGTACGGTTTCAATTAAATTAGGAAGTGTTTCCTTTAGTTTGGACAAATAAAAATCATCACCCGACCCATCAGGAATAGGAATATCCAAATCACTTACTTCTTTCTTGAAGGGATAATTTCCGGCGCCGTGCATAGAAAAGGTAAAAACCGAATCATCGTTTTGAAAGACTTCAGCAGTACCGTTTCCTTGATGCACATCTAGATCGACGATTAGAATCTTTTTCGCCAATCCTTGGCGTTGTAAATAACGCGCGCCAATGGCTTGATCATTAAAAATGCAAAAGCCTTCCCCATGATCGGTATACGCATGGTGTGTGCCTCCGGCTATGTTCATGGCAATACCGTGTTCTAAAGCATATTCGCAGCCTTGAATGGTTCCTTGTGTAATGAGATGCTCTCGCTTTACCAAGCCTTCAGAAAGTGGAAAGCCTATTTTGCGGGCGGCTCGTTTATCAAGCGTCAACTTTTTTAAATGTGAAAGATACTCAGCTGTGTGTACTGCAAGAATATGTTCATCTAAGGGCATGTTAGGTTCAAAAAAATTAGCTTCATTACACGTTCCCTCATATAACAACTGCTGCGGAAGGAGTTCGTATTTTTCCATAGGAAATCGATGCCCTTCCGGTAACGGATGTTTATAAATAGGATGATATGCTATTTTGAGCATGCAATACGTCTTCTTTTTGAAGGAAACAATCGATTTTTGAAGTTGATTTCTTTATTGTAGAAGGTAATTCTAATTCCTAACAATAAAATTAAACCCCCAATAACCATTTGCAAGTTAATGGTTTCATCTACAAATAACCACGCTAAGATAGACGCTAAAATTCCTTGTCCCAACAAACTCACCGATACGAGGGTAGCTCGCATTCTTTTAGTGGCAAAACTTATCAACAACCAAGCAGCCAACTGGCATATTACCCCTTGAATAAGTAATACAAACCAGCCCATGTTGCTAAACCCAGAAAACGGTTCGCCAATAGCATAGCTAATAATGCCCAAGGCAATGGCCGAAGCAAGTAAACTAATGCTCATAAAAGACACCACGTTAAATTCGTGTAAGATGAATTTACTCACTAACATATAAACGGCATACAGCATCCCCGATAGAATGCCAAATATAAAAGCAAGATCGAAATTAAGGTTTATGAAAAAGTGAAAACCGACTAAGGTTACCATACCTAAAACAGCAACGACGGTACCAATCCAAAAGTTCTTTTTAGGTTTATTTTTTAAGAAAAAGAAGGCACCAATTCCTACCCACACAGGTGATAAATTGGTTAACAACGAAGCCTGCGTTGCGGTTGATTCTTGTATGGCGACATTCCAAACGGCTACGTCTAGCCCAAACACCACACCACACAAGATGCCCAAAAGCAAAATTTTGGTAGAAGGAATTTTTAACTGCCTTGTTATTAATGCATACGGAAGCAATAAAGCCGAAGCAATTGCCATTCGGTAAAACGCAGAGATAACCCCCGGCGTAAGACTCAATTTTACTAATACTGGAAAGATGGAAATACAAATTATTCCTACTACTAAAGCGATTCTTGCCTTTTTCATAAGCCTAACAGTTAAAAGGATGAAATAATAAAAACGCGAAATTAGCTAATAAAAAACACTAGCAAATAGAAAAAGGGAAAGAAAACAGATATTTAACACCTATTTATGAAGTTTCAACTGAATCCGTTTTCTGTCAACATCTACCTCCAATACTTTTACGATAATTTGTTGGTGTAAATGTACGTGTTCATTGACATCAGAAACAAAAGAATCTGCCAAATTTGAAATGTGAATAAGACCACTTTCTTTTATCCCAACATCCACAAAAGCACCAAAATTTGTGACATTATTTACAATTCCTGGTAGTAATTGACCTTCTTCTAGATCGGTTATTGTTTTAATGCTTTGGTTAAAAGTGAATACTTTCGCTTGCTCCCTGATATCAAGACCAGGCTTTTCCAATTCTTTTATAATATCCTGAAGCGTAGGTAAGCCGATGGTTTCTGTTTGGTATTTTTCTAACGGAATTTTTTGAAGCAATGTTTTATTTCCTATTAATTCTGAAATATCAACCTTTTTATCTTTTGCCATTTTTGAAACCACAGCATAACTTTCTGGGTGTACGGCTGAATCGTCCAATGGGTTTTTGGCTTCTTTTATCCGAAGAAACCCAGCCGCTTGCTGATATGCTTTTCCGCCTAATCTGGAAACATCTTTAATTTCCTCTCTGGAAGTAAAAGCGCCGTTTTCATCGCGATGTTTTACAATATTTTCAGCCAGTTTATCACCAATACCCGAAACATAGCTTAGCAATGAAGTACTCGCAGTATTAATATTGACACCTACAGCATTTACACAGGTTTCCACTACGCGATCTAGTGAGTTTTTAAGTTTGGTTTGGTCCACATCGTGTTGGTATTGCCCAACTCCAATTGATTTTGCATCGATTTTCACCAGTTCTGCTAAGGGGTCTTGCAAACGTCGCCCAATAGAAACCGAACCCCGAACGGTAACATCATAATTTGGAAACTCATCGCGTGCAATTTTTGAAGCCGAATAAATAGAAGCACCGGCTTCGCTCACAACAAATACTTGAATGGAACGGTCAAATTGAATACGGCGGATTAGCTGTTCGGTTTCTCTAGAAGCGGTTCCGTTACCAATGGCAATGGCTTCAATTTTATGAGCATTCACCAACGTGCTGATCTTTTTGATTGCCCCTTTTGAATCATTTTTTGGCGGATGCGGGTAGATGGTTTCGTTGTGTTCTAGTCCGCCTTGCGCATCGAGGCAGACAATTTTACAACCCGTTCTAAAACCTGGATCGATTGCTAAAACTTTCTTTTCACCTAACGGGGAACCCAATAACAATTGTTTCAGGTTTTTCGCGAATACCTGTATGGCGGTTTCGTCTGCTTTTTCTTTAGCCGCGGTTAAAATTTCGTTGGAAAGTGCCGGAAACAATAATCTTTTATAGGCATCTACTATAGCCATTGAAATTTGTTCAGCACAGTCACCGTTCGATTTTATAATTCGGTTTTCTATTTTGTAAAGCGCCTTTTCATCATCAATTTCTATTTTAAGACGAATAAACCCTTCTTCCGTAGCACGAAGAATTGCCAACAATCGGTGTGACGGACAACGACTTAATGCTTCGCTCCAGTTAAAATAATCCCTAAATTTCTGCGCTTTTTCATCATCTTTCTTCGTTTTCACCACTTTGGTTGTGAGGATAGCGTGGCGTTCTAATTGGTTCCGAAGCATATTTCGAATGTCGCTCCGTTCGTTAACCCATTCTGAAATGATGTGGCGCGCGCCCTCCAAAGCATCTTCGACTGGAATGGAATTCGAAGAATATTGTTCAGCAATCGAATCGATATTTGAAGCATTTTGCGCCATAATAATTTTGGCGAGTGGCTCCAAACCATTGTTTCTAGCCGTATCGGCTTTGGTTTTCCGTTTCTTTTTATACGGCAGGTATAAATCTTCTAATGTGGTGCTATCGGTAGTTTCTTCTATTTTTTTCTGAAGTTCATTGGTAAGTACGTCTTGTTCTTTCAACGCTTTTAAAATAGTGGCTTTTCGCTTTTCTAAGGTTTCAAATGCTTCTTTATACGATACAATATCTCCAATTTGCACTTCGTCTAAATTCCCTGTTTGTTCTTTTCGGTAGCGCGAAATAAATGGAATGGTACAGTCTTCGTTCAACAAAGCAATGGTGTTTTGTATTGCTTTTTCGGGAAGTTGGGTTTTGGAAGTTATATATTTAAGAAGGCTGTTCATTTTAAATTTATTCTGAAAATTTTACAAGCCTATAACTGTTCTCTTTCCTATTGTAATGTCCCCAGATAAAGGATTCGTTTAATTTAAAGATAGTTTCGGCGGTCGCTCCTTTTGTGTTTTCAAAAGCAGTTTTTATTCTATCAAAGGGATTTTCAGAAATCGACCCTTCAAGATGGTTAAAATCTTTATCAAACAAACCTGTAATTCTAACAGATTTTGTGTTTTTATATCCGTTGTATGTGGAGTTTAAGTTATTAAAAGAGGCTGCTATAATTCCACCGGCAAGACCTCCTAATGCACCTCCAATAATCATTGCGTTACTTGGTTTTTCTGTGGCACTGCCCATTGTAATTTCATAAATTCCATTTTGTTTATAAATGGATAGACCAATACCTTCATTCGAAATTTTCCGTAGGAATTGATTAGTTTTTTCTAGTTCTCTATACGAATCAAAATCACCTCCTTCTTGTATTATTGGGGTGTTTTTAAATTCTAATTGTTCGTCATCAGTGACAGCGATTTTTTTAATTATTTTTCCTGAAGGTATCTCTGCTATTTGAAATTGAAGCTCATCTGAATTGGAAGCTATTTGAAAAAGCTTATTATCCAAAAGAAAGCTATTGCTGTATGTTGACATTTGGAAACCGTCAAATTCCCGTTGCGCTACTTTTTCAACTGTTTGCTTAAAGGAATCTAAATCAAACTTAATAACATAAGTATATTCCTTGAAATGGTCTGAGGTTATGCTTACTAAACTACCTCTTCGGTAAATTTTAAAATCTTTAGAGGTAAGCTCTAATGAATTTGGTGTATTTAATTCAATCTGACTTATTGTAGATCTACTTACAATTTCACTCAGTCTAATGGGTCTGTCATTTCTATCTAAAAGAGCTTGTTCTTCAAATTTAACTTTGTTAACTATGGGTGTAAGCGTATTTTTAAACGAGTAAATATTGATTTGTGAGCTTCTTTTAGGAACAGATAAAACGTGTAGTGTATTGTTGTAATATACTGCGTCTAAATAGGTCTCACCACGAAGTTTAAAGTCTAATTCCTTAGCTTGACTAATACTTTTTTCAAAATCAAAGATCATTGCTCCATAACTCCTACCATTTAAGGTATTCATAAAAAGAGTTACTTTTTTATCCTCGATAGTATACCCAATTATAGACTTAAATTTTGAAGAAAGGTCTGGGCAGATTACATTTCCCAAGGTATTATAATTTTCATCATAGAGAAAACCATATACTCTATCACTGTCTTCAAGAAAAACAAAGAAATTCCCTGATTTTTCATCTACTATACTAAAGGATTGCTTTATAGTATTGAACTTGTCGTCGCCATTTATCTGTATAACTTCCTCCTGTCCATTCATAAATGTATAAAAGAACATGGTTAGAAATAGAAATAATTGTTTCATAAAGTATTAATTTATCGATGCTCCGTTTTCAACTCCAGCTCCTGTACTGAGCGGAGTCGAAGTGTCTGGGTTTACAAAAGATAACTTCCCTTCAGCTGTTTCGGTCATTAAAATCATGCCTTGGCTTTCTACACCGCGTAATTTTCTAGGCGCTAAATTAACGAGTACCGTCACTTTTTTACCAATAACTTCTTCTGCTTTAAAACTTTCAGCAATTCCTGAAACGATGGTGCGTACATCGATACCCGTATCCACTTTTAATACCAGTAATTTTTTCGTTTTTGGCATTTTATCGGCTTCGATAATGGTTCCCACGCGCATATCGAGTTTGGTGAAATCTTCAAACTGAATGGTTTCTTTTTCAGGCTCTACGGTTTTGTTCATGGCTTCATTGGCTTTTTTACTGGCTTCTAGCTTATCTAACTGCTTTTGTATTTGCTCGTCCTCAATTTTACTGAACAACAAACTTCCCTTTCCTGTTTGGTGACTAGGCTTTATAAGTTCAGTTTTTGAAGTGACATCACTCCAAATAAGTTCATTTTCACCTTTTTCAAGATGAAGCATTTCTCTTAATTTTTCTGAAGTAAATGGCAAAAACGGTTCGCTCAAGACTGATAAAGCAGAGGCGATTTGCAATGCGACATACATCACCGTTTTGGTTCGTGTTTCATCGGTTTTAAACGTTTTCCAAGGTTCTTCGTCTGCTAAATATTTGTTACCTAATCGCGCGACATTCATCAATTCTTGCTGCGCTTCTCTAAAACGATACCGCTCTATCGAACTCGCAATAACAGCTGGATAGGCCTGTAACTCTTTTAATGTTTGTTTGTCAACTTCAGAAAAATCTGAAGCCTCTGGAACAATACCATCGTAATATTTATTGGTTAAAACCACCACTCGATTTATGAAATTTCCGAAGATAGCAACCAACTCATTATTGTTTCTAGCTTGAAAATCGGACCAAGTAAAGTCGTTGTCTTTTGTTTCTGGAGCGTTTGCTGTTAATACATAGCGCAACACATCTTGTTGATTTGGAAACTCCTCCAAATACTCGTGCAACCAAACCGCCCAGTTTTTACTAGTGGATATTTTATTGCCTTCCAGGTTTAAAAATTCATTCGCAGGAACGTTATCTGGTAAAATATAACTTCCGTCAGCTTTTAGCATACTCGGGAAGATAATACAGTGAAAAACAATGTTGTCTTTCCCAATAAAATGAAGCAGTTTAGAATCTTCATCTTTCCAATATGGTTCCCAGTCTTTACCTTCGCGTTCGGCCCATTCTTTGGTTGCCGAAATATACCCTATCGGCGCATCAAACCAAACATATAAAACCTTGCCTTCACCTCCTTCAACAGGTACGGGAATTCCCCACTCCAGATCGCGGGTTACCGCTCGTGCTCGTAAGCCGTCGTCAATCCAAGATTTGCATTGGCCGTACACATTGCTTTTCCAATCTTTTTTATGGTCTTTTAAAATCCATTCTTTTAAAAAGCCTTCGTATTGGTCTAAAGGTAAAAACCAATGGCGTGTTTCTTTTAAAACAGGCTTGTTACCCGTAATGGCACTTTTTGGATTGATTAAATCGGTTGCGTTGTGTGAGGTTCCGCAGTTTTCGCACTGGTCGCCGTAGCTTTCTTCAAAACCACATTTTGGGCAGGTTCCTAAAATAAACCGATCGGCCAGAAATTGGTCGGCTTCGGCATCGTACAATTGCTCGGTAACTTCTTCAATAAACTTTCCGTCTTCATACAATTTTTTGAAAAATGCTGAAGCAGTATCGTGATGAACTTTTGCTGAGGTGCGGGAATAGTTATCAAAGGAAATTCCGAAATCTTCAAACGATTTTTTAATGATTCCGTGGTATTTATCCACTACTTCTTGAGGCGTGATGCCTTCTTTTTTGGCCTTAATGGTAATAGGCACGCCGTGTTCGTCACTTCCGCAGACAAATGCTACATCTTTATTTTGTAAGCGTTGGTAGCGCGCGTAAATATCTGCTGGCACATATACCCCAGCTAAATGCCCGATATGAACAGGGCCATTGGTGTACGGTAAAGCGGCGGTAATAGTATATCTTTTTGGTGTCGTTTGCATAATTGAATCCTTCGTTTTCTTGATGGAGGTGCAAAATTACGGATAAATGTGTTAATTTGGGTGCTATACTATTTTAGATTACCACTACTTATGATTACACCTGAATTTTTACAAAAAGGCGATACCGTCGCAATTGTTTCCACTGCTCGAAAAATTTCAAAAACAGAATTAAAACCCGGTTTAGACTTGTTAGAAGGATGGGGCTTGAAAGTAATTTTAGGAAAAACAATCGAAGCCGAACAAAACCAGTTTGCAGGAGATGATGGATTACGAACAGCTGATTTTCAAGAGATGTTAGATAACCCAAAGGTAAAAGCCATTTGGTGTGCGCGAGGTGGTTATGGAACGGTTCGGATGGTGGATGGACTGAATTTTTCAGAATTCAAAAAAAATCCGAAGTGGGTTATTGGGTATAGCGATATTACGGTGCTGCATTCGCACATTCATAATTTGGATGTAGAAACGATGCACGCTGATATGCCAGCAGATATTAAGAAGAGAACAGTAGAAGCAGCAACTTCCATAAAAAAAGTTCTATTTGGAGAAGAATATAAAATTTCATTTCCTTCCGAAGAAAAAGAATTAATCCGAACCGGAAAAGTAACAGGGCAATTGGTGGGCGGTAACCTTTCGGTTTTGTATTCTATTTTAGGAAGTACTTCGTCAGTAAATACCGATGGAAAAATACTTTTCATAGAAGATTTGGATGAATACCTATATCACATTGACCGAATGATGCAAAACCTTAAACGCAGCGGATTTCTGAAAAACCTTTCTGGATTGGTAGTAGGTGGTTTGAGCGATATGAATGATAATACGATTCCTTTTGGAAAAACGGCTGAGAAAATTATTGCTGAAGTTGTTTCAGAATATGAGTACCCGGTTTGTTTTAATGCTCCGGCAGGTCATATAAAAGACAATCGCGCATTGATAATGGGACGAAACGTTACGTTGGAAGTGACTGAAAAGGAAGCGAAACTTACTTTTTAAATGCTATTTGTCAATCGTATATTTTTTGGAATTAGATCGAATCAATAAATAGGGAATCCCTATGATTAATGCCCCAAAGAAAGCGATGTTTTCAATTTCGGGATTCGCAAACCATGTAGCGGCAAAATAACCGATTATCATTATAAAAGCCATGCCAAACATGGCGTTTCTAAAGACTGTTGCAATTCCATCGACATCTACTTTGGCTTTTTCTTCTTTTGGAATGGTATTATAGCCTGCTATTAAAAAATATAGTTTACCGTATTTAATCAGTATGCCAAGGATAATAAAGAGGATTGCTATTGCTATCATTATTTTAAGTGGTAAATATGTGAAAAACGGTATCATAGATATGATACCACAATGATTTGTTTGTTTTTTCAGAATTAGGGTCTTCAATCCAATATTCACAAACATTACAAATTACCTGATTTTTGGAAGTTACTTTTACTGTTAATCCATCCATTGAGGCAATTTCATCCTCATAACCAATTTTATTTGTAGTATCTGTCCATTCAACTTTCTCGGTTCGAATTTTATCCGATGAACATCTGGGGCATCGCATTTTTCCTTTTTTTTCTTCTTTTTTTGGGTTGATAGCGATTAGTTGATTAATCCTCTCTTCCGTGAAACCTTGTTTTAAAAGATGCTTTTTAATCTTTAATTGAGTTTCTGGCATATAGGTTTGAAGTTTGAATTTTGCAAAATATGCTAATTCATAATCATCCAATTCATTCAGAAATCTTATTATTCGACTCATTATCAAATAAAAATATAAAAAAATCCCCTTTTCAAGTGAAAAGGGGATTTGAAAATTAAAGCGTTTCTTTTAGCCATTTAAAAAATTCGTTTTGCCAAACCAACGCGTTTTGCGGGGTTAGGATCCAGTGGTTTTCTTCTGGAAAATAAAGCAATTTACTCTTTATTCCTAACAATTGTGCAGCTTGATAGGCGCTTAAACCTTGTTCAATCGGCACACGATAATCTTTTCCTCCTTGAATAATTAAAATAGGCGTGTCCCAATTTGATACTTTGGTAATTGGGTTGAACTCGTTGTAAACTTTTTGGGTTGTTTTATTGTTTTTGTCCCAATACGGTCCGCCAAAATCATGGTTTACAAAGAACAATTCTTCGGTGGTGCCATACATACTTCTAGTATCAAATACACCATCGTGAGCGATAAACGACTTAAAACGGTTGTTATGGATTCCAGCTAAGTAAAACACTGAATATCCGCCATAACTAGCGCCAACAGCTCCTAATCTATCATTATCAACGTACGGCTCTTTAGCGATTTCATCGATGGCCGAAAGATAATCGTCCATTACTTGTCCGCCCCAATCTTTGCTAATGGCTTCGTTCCATTCTACACCGTGACCGGGCATACCGCGACGGTTAGGCGCCACGACAATATATCCTTGCGATGCCATTAATTGGAAATTCCAACGGTAGGAATAAAATTGTGATAGCGGCGATTGTGGACCACCTTGGGCGTATAATAAGGTTGGATATTTTTTGGAAGCGTCAAAATTTGGAGGTAGAATTACCCAAACCAACATTTCTTTGCCGTCGGTAGTAGTTACCGTCCGCTTTTCAACTTTTGGCAAGTCGATACTATTGTATAACTCTAAATTGATATTCGTCAATTGCTTAAACGTGTTGTCTTTTAAATTAAAACTAAAAATTTCAGCAGCATGATTCATATCGGTTCGAGTAACTAACAGCGTATTGTCTTTTTGTGCAATAATACTTGTTACATCAAATTGGCCTTTGGAAAGTTGTTTTACTACCGGCGCAATTCGTTTTTTACCTGGATAGTTCACCTTAAAAAGTTGAATGGTTCCATCAACGGCAGCGGTAAAATAAACATCGGTTCCGTCGTTATTCCATAAAAAGCTACGTACTGTACCATCCCATTGTGCAGTAAGATTTTGCTTTACATCATTTTGTAAAACAACGATATCGTTTTTATCAGCTTCATACCCATCGGTTTTCATCTGCAACCACGCCAAAGCTCCTTTTGACGAAAAAGCTGGATTAGTATCGTAACCTTTATTGTCCTTGGTAATATTTTCGGTGGTTTTAGAATCCAGATTGTACTTGTAAATATCAGTATTAGTACTAGTAGCATACTCTTTACCTTTTAACTTCTTGCTTACATAGTAAATGTCTTTGCTGTCTGGCGACCAAATATAATCTTCGTCACCACCAAAAGGACGTTGTGGTGTATGATACGGTTGTTTGGGCATAATATCGGTGCCAGTCGCATTTTCGTTATCAGTAGGTTTGTAAAAAACATGGTTGTAGCTACCATCTTGCCACGTGTCCCAGTGACGGATATCTAAATCGGAAAAAATATAGGCGTTAGACTCTTCCAGATTTTTATATACATCTTTTCCTTTAATGGCTTCAACATGCACTTCTTCATTAAACAATTTATACGTGCCGTCGGGTGAAATATTTTTGTCTTTTGCGTTAGCATCGTCTTCATTAATTTCGACTATAGTTCCTCCCGAAACTGGCATTTTATAGTACTTGGTGTTAAAATCATTTTCTTCAATATTCGGTGTTTTTACCTTGAAAAAGATTGTCGCACCATCTTGATCCAACCCCATTACGCTTAAGCGTTTTACTTGCCATAGCAGTTCGGGGGTCATTGTTTGTTGTCCAACCATTAAACTACTGCTTAGCATTACACTTAGAATTAGAATTATTTTTTTCATACCTGTTCTTTTTTATACTAGAATTATTTTTTTCTGAAATGTTATAGGATATAATCATACAAAACAAAGTTAACCATAAGTAACGTTATTTGCCTGGGGTTTCAAAGGTTATTCTTTTCAACTTTAATGGTTATCTTGTAAGGTGTAATCCTAAATTGGCATGGCACACCACAACGAACTTGGAAAAATAGGCGAGCAATTGGCAGCAGACTATCTTCTGAAAAACGGCTATGAAATTTTAGAACGAAATTTTTTCTTCGACAAGGCCGAAATAGACATCATAGCCCAAAAAGATGAAGACACTATTGTAATTGTAGAAGTAAAAACCCGAAATAGTTCTTTTTTTGGGGATCCACAAAGCTTTGTTACTAGAGGAAAAGTAAAACTATTGGTAAAAGCTGCCAATGAGTATATGATTGATAACAACCTTGACAAAGAAGTTCAGTTTGATATTATTGCCGTGTTGAAAAACAAAACTACCGAACAGATTGAACATTTTGAAAATGCATTTTATCATTTTTAAAAAAACCCTTATTCTATTGGTATTTCTGTAATTTTGAAATAAGGCAATCGACTCACTCAATCTTAGTTTCAACTTATGAATTTTACCAAAAAAGATATTATTCAAGCCATTCAGCAACAGAAAGAAAACCCTAATTTAAAGTATCGTTTAAAAGAGCGTACCGAAGAGTTTACAAGGTTGTTATTCCATACCTTATTCGATTCGGAAACATCCGTTTCAGAAAATTTTGATACGTTAGAAACACTTTTTGAAGAATTAGTAGATATTGCGTGTTGGACACCAGAAAAACCGTGTAAAAAGCTGTGGAAATCATACTTACAAAAACTTCCAGGAATTTTAGAAAAATTAAATAAAGATGCGAAGGCATTTGTTGAAAACGATCCTGCAGCAAATTCTATCGAAGAAGTATATCTTTCGTATCCAGGATTTTACGCTATTGTAATCTATCGATTAAGTCACGAATTATATGAAGTGGGAATGCCTTTAGTGCCCAGGCTTATGAGTGAATATGCACACCGTATTTCAGGAGCTGATATCAATCCCGGGGCGAAAATAGGCGAGTCCTTTTTTCTAGACCATGCAACAGGTACGGTAATTGGAGAGACTACAATTATTAAAAATAATGTAAAAATTTACCAAGGGGTTACCTTAGGAGCGCTTTCAGTAGCAAGAAATTTACGAAATATAAAACGGCATCCAACTGTTGAAAACAATGTGGTTATTTATGCAAATGCAACTATTTTGGGCGGAAAAACAATCATTGGTGAAAATAGCGTAATAGGAGGAAATACGTGGATTACCAATTCTATTCCGCGGAACTCTATTGTTTCAAACACCAATGAAGTGAAAATTAAAACAACAGAAAATGTTTAAAAATATAACCGATTTTATAGGTAAGACTCCTTTAATTGAAGCACAAACCTTAATTAAGAACCCGAAGATCACCTTACTCTTAAAAATGGAAGGTCATAACCCAGGCGGAAGCGTAAAAGATCGGGCGGCTTATAACATGATTAGATCTGCTTTAGATCGAGGCGAAATTGATAAAAGTACGAAGCTAATTGAAGCCACAAGCGGAAATACCGGTATTGCATTAGCGATGATTGCCGGAATTTTTAAGCTTAACATTGAACTCGTGATGCCCGAAAATTCAACTAAAGAGCGTGTGCAAACCATGCGAGCGTATGGTGCGAAAGTTACGTTAACGTCATCCGATATCGGTATTGAAGGTGCAAGAGATTATGCCGAACAAAAAGTAGCTGAAGAGGGATATTATTCCTTTAATCAGTTTGCAAATGATGATAACTGGAAAGCCCATTATAAAACCACAGGCCCTGAAATTTGGAAGGATACAGAAGGGAAAATAACGCACTTTGTTTCAGCAATGGGAACTACGGGAACCATTATGGGCACCTCTACTTATTTGAAAGAACAAAATAAAAACATTCAAATTGTAGGTGCGCAACCAACAGACGGTTCTAAAATTCCTGGAATTCGAAAATGGGAGAAAGCATATTTACCTAAAATATTCAATCCTAAAAAAGTGGATCAAGTAATTGAAGTAAGCGAAACGGAAGCTACCGAAATGGCAAAACGCTTAGCAGAGGAAGAAGGTGTATTCTCTGGGATGAGCAGCGGCGGCAGTGTTACAGCAGCGTTGAAATTAGCCGAAACATTAGAAAGTGGTGTAATCGTAGCAGTAATCTGTGATCGAGGCGATCGGTATTTGTCTTCTCTCTTGTTTGAGTAAATTGTTACGTCGCTTCTGAAAAACTACTTGAAAAAGGCGCTAGCGCTTCCAATGCTCTATCTACTGAAGTAATTCTATCAAAAGTCAATAACAACCGCAGTCCGTTGCGGGTTTTCTTTTCTTTCATCGTTACGCGCTGCGGATGGTTTTGAACGTATTGCAATACTTTTGTAAACGCCGGACTCTGATAATACGCACTTGCTTGATCGCTCACAAAATAACCAACCAATTTGTTTTTCTTCATAATCACGCGTTCCAGTCCCATTTTAATCGCAATCCATTTAATACGAACACTGTTCAATAAATCAATTGCTTCGTCAGGAAGTTCCCCAAAGCGGTCTATTAATTCTTTTTCAAATTGTTGGAGTTCTTCCTCAGTTTTTAACTGATTTAACTTGGTGTACAGATTAAGCCGTTCCGTAATGTTATTGATGTAATCATCAGGGAAAAGCAATTCAAAATCGGTATCGAGCACGGTTTCTTTTACAAAATCCTTTTTCTCATGTTCGGTACCTTCATACAGATCTTTAAATTCTTTCTCTTTAAGTTCATCAATCGCTTCGGAAAGAATTTTTTGATAGGTTTCAAACCCAATTTCATTGATAAACCCGCTTTGTTCGCCGCCTAATAAATCTCCCGCACCACGAATTTCCAAATCTTTCATTGCAATGTTTAACCCGCTACCTAATTCTGAAAATTGCTCCAAAGCTGTAATTCGTTTTCGCGCTTCGTCGGTCATGGCTGAATAGGGAGGTGTGATAAAATAACAGAACGCTTTTTTATTACTTCTACCCACACGCCCGCGCATTTGGTGTAAATCGGACAATCCGAAATTATTGGCATTGTTGATAAAAATAGTGTTGGCGTTTGGAACGTCCAGTCCGCTTTCAATAATAGTGGTTGAAACCAATACATCAAACTCATTGTTCATAAAACCGAGCATGAGTTTTTCCAGTTTTTTACCGTCCATCTGGCCGTGACCAATTCCTATTTTGGCATCTGGAACTAAGCGCTGAATCATTCCGGCTACTTCTTTAATGTTTTCAATACGGTTATGAACAAAAAATACTTGTCCGCCACGTGATATTTCATACCGAACGGCATCGCGAATACTTTCTTCCCCAAAACGAATCACGTGGGTTTCTACCGGATAGCGATTGGGTGGCGGCGTGGTGATTACCGATAAATCCCGTGCGGCCATTAAACTAAACTGTAACGTTCTCGGGATAGGTGTAGCGGTCAATGTCAAGGTGTCTACGTTTTCCTTTATGGTTTTTAGTTTGTCTTTTACCGCAACACCAAATTTTTGTTCTTCGTCAATTATTAATAATCCAAGATCTTTAAATTCAACCGATTTGTTTACCAATTGGTGCGTCCCAATCACAATATCAAGTGCTCCATCTTTTAAACCTTCTAGTACAGCACGACGTTCTTTGGCAGTTCGAAAACGGTTGAGGTAATCTACGTTTACAGGCATTTCGGCCAATCGCTCCGTAAATGTTTTGTAATGCTGAAATGCCAAAATGGTGGTGGGCACCAAAATAGCAACCTGTTTGTTGTTATCAACCGCTTTAAAAGCGGCACGAACGGCTACCTCCGTTTTTCCGAAACCTACATCGCCACAGATTAAGCGGTCCATTGGTCGCTCGTTTTCCATGTCGCGTTTTACATCTTCGGTAGCGGTAGATTGATCGGGCGTGTCTTCAAACATAAAAGACGACTCCAATTCAGCTTGTAAATACGAATCGGGATCATACGCAAACCCTTTTTGCAAACGACGTTTGGCGTAGAGCTCAATTAAGTTGAAAGCAATTTCCTTAACTCGTTTCTTGGTTTTCTGTTTTAATTTTTTCCAAGCAGCACTTCCCAGTTTGTATATTTTGGGTTCTTTTCCATCTTTGCCGTTGTACTTGGTGATTTTATGAAGCGAATGAATGCTGAGGTATAAAATATCGCGTTCGCCATAAATCAATTTGATGGCTTCTTGTTGTTTTCCTTCCACATCAATTTTCTGAAGTCCGCCAAATTTCCCAATTCCGTGATCAATGTGGGTAACGTAATCGCCTACTTCAAGGTTGGTCAATTCTTTTAAGGTAATTGCCTGCTTTTTGGCGTAGCCGTTTTTAAGCTGAAATTTATGATAACGCTCAAAAATTTGATGATCGGTATAACACACGTTTTTTTGAGTGTCATCGATAAATCCTTGAAACAATGGAAATACGACCGTTTGGTATTCTTTTACATGTTGTTCAGCATCTTCAAAAATGTCGTGAAAACGTTTTGCTTGCTGTTCGCTACTGCAGAAAATGTAGTTTTTATAGCCATTTTCAACGTTCTCGTTCAAGTTTTCAATTAACAAATTGAACTGCTTGTTAAACGACGGTTGCGGTTTTGTATTAAAATGAATTGCCTCGCTACTGGTTTTACTGTCTAGCGTTACGGTTGTAAATTCAGAGAGTTGGCTTTTTAATAATTCTGAAGTGCAAAATAAATCTTGTGGTTCGCTTTGTTTTACTTCGCCAGAAGCTTCATTAAAAGCGTGGGTTGCTTTTTCAAATAATTTTGTGATACTGCTGCTTAATAGTTCTTCATTTTTCAGAAAAACCACAGTTTTGGAAGCGATATATTTTAAGAAACTTTCACGGGTTTCTTCCATCATTTTATTCTCCACATTGGGAATGATGGATATTTTCTTTAATTGCTCGTCTGAAAGTTGTGTTTCTACATCGAAGGTACGGATGCTATCTACTTCATCGCCAAAAAATTCAATACGATATGGCTCGTCATTACTAAAACTGAAGACATCTAAAATCCCACCACGGACTGAAAACTCACCAGGTTCAGTTACAAAATCGGTACGTTTGAATTTATATTCAAATAACACTTCATTTACAAAATCGATAGACACTTCTTCGCCTACTTTTAGCTTTAAGGTGTTTTTTTCAAGTTCTTTTCGAGTTACTACCTTTTCGAATAAGGCTTCGGGATAAGTAACAATAATAGCCGGCTTTCTGCGGGAATTAATACGATTTAATACCTCACTCCTCAGCAACACATTCGCATTGTCGGTTTCTTCAATTTGGTAGGGTCTGCGATAACTTCCTGGATAAAACAACACGTTATCGTCGCCGTGCAATTGTTCTAAATCGTTTAAGTGATAAGCAGCTTCTTCTTTATCATTTAAAATAAGAAGGAATGGTTTTTCTGAAGCTTTAAACACTTCAGAAATAACAATAGAAGTAGCAGAGCCAACTAAGCCTGAAACCGAAATTTTTGGTTGCGAATCGAATATAGCTTCCCCTAGCTTTAGGGTTTCTTCAGCCTTTGCAAAAAGCGTATTAACAAGAGTCTTGCTCATAAAGGCGCAAAGATAGTATCTTATCTTCTTATTTTAAGCTGCCTTATTGAGTTTTATCATTTTCATAACACAATTAGGGTAATGCATTGAGTAATTTTAATACTTATGAAAAAGATTAGTAATAACCAGTTAGCGTTTTTTGTAGCTCGACTCACTATTGGGATTAATTTATTGGTTCACGGATTGGTTCGAATACCTAAATTAGACGCTTTTGCAAATGGAATAGTAAAAGGTTTTTCTGAAACCTACTTGCCTGAAATTTTAGTAAGCCCATTTGCATATTCCTTACCTTTTATCGAATTTACAATCGGAGCCCTGTTATTACTAGGTTGGAAAACTAAATATGCAGCAGCTGCGGGCGGACTTTTAATCGCCTTGTTGATTTTAGGCTCTGCTTTTAAAGAAGATTGGGCAGCGGTAGGAACACAAATGGTATATGCAATCTTTTTCTTTTTACTAATTAAAAATCTAGACCATAATTATTGGTCTATTGATACAAATGCAAGAAAAAAAGTAGATGGATTTAAAACTGAAAGATAAACGAGTTCTCATTACAGGATCAACGAAAGGAATTGGTTATGCAACCGCAAAACTATTTGCCGAAGAAGGCGCTCACGTTATTTTAAACGGACGTAGTGAGCAATCTGTGAAAAGCGCAGCAAGTTCTTTGAAGAAAAGTGTAAAAGGTGCAATGGTTACAGGAATTCCCTGTGATTTTTCCAATGCTGTTGAGGTGGGAAAACTTATAGAAGAAGTACAAGAAGTAGATATTTTAGTGAATAACGTAGGAATTTTTGATCCGACAGAATTTCTAGATATTCCAGATGAAGATTGGCAACGTTTTTACGATGTCAATGTTATGAGTGGCATACGTCTATCCCGTGCGTTTTTACCTAAGATGATGAAAAAAGATTGGGGACGTATTATTTTTATTTCAAGTGAAAGCGCGATAAATATACCTGTTGAAATGATTCACTACGGAATGACGAAAACAGCACAATTAGCTATTTCTCGTGGTCTTGCAGAAACCACTAAAGGTACTAATGTTACCGTAAACAGTGTGCTACCTGGGCCCACATTTTCAAATGGCGTAAAAGATATGACAGGGGTAAGTGATGGAAAATCTAAAAAAGAAGTAGAAAATGGTTTTTTTAAGACCGAACGCCCCACTTCCCTTATTCAGCGGTTTGCAGATCCTGAAGAAGTAGCTTCGATGATTGCTTATGTTGCGAGTCCGTTAGCGTCTGCGACAAATGGAGCCGCACTTCGTGTAGATGGCGGTGTAATTAAAACAATATATTAAGATGGCAATAGAAAAATTTGATGTTTTTGTAATAGGAACCGGAACAGCTGGAAAAAGTGTAGCGTACGATTGTATAGAAGCCGGAATGAGCGTTGCCATTGCCGATAATAGAGAATTTGGCGGTACATGTGCCAATCGTGGATGTGACCCAAAAAAAGTATTAGTAGGGTTTACCGAAGCCATACAATTAGCTGAAAACTTAAAAGGAAAAGGAATTACGGCTGCCCCTGAAATAAATTGGAAAGACATACAAAAATTCAAATCTAATTTTACTGAAGCGGTTCCCGCGGCAACGGAACGCGATTTAAAAGAAGCTGGGATTGCAATGTACCACCAATCACCGCAGTTTTTGGATGAAAACACCCTTACGGTGGAAGGAAAAACCGTAAAAGCTAAAAAAATAGTAATCGCTACGGGCCAAAAACCGATGGAGTTAAAAATTCCTGGAAGAGAACATTTAAAATTAAGTGACGATTTTTTAGACTTGCCAGAATTACCCGAAAGCATCGTCTTTGTTGGAGCGGGTTATATTGGGATGGAATTTGCACACATCGCCGCTCGCTGTGGCGCCAAAGTTACCGTAGTGGAATTTGCTCCACGACCGTTAACACCATTTGATGAAGATATTGTGAGTCATATTACAAAAGCTTCAGAGGAATTAGGAATTGATTTTATTTTTAACGCCCAAGTAACCGAAGTGGAAGAGCTTCAGAAAAACTACCGAGTTATTTTTCAGAAAGACGGAAAAAAGAATTCTGTAAAAGGACGGGCTGTTTTTAATACGGCAGGCCGTGTACCTTCGATAGACGCATTGGATTTAGAAAAAGGAAACGTTGCCTTTGAAAAAGGAGGTATTTCGGTGAATGAATTTCTTCAAAATACTACCAATCCGTCGGTGTATGCTTGTGGTGATGTTTCGGCAAGTGGTTCTTTACCATTAACACCTACTTCGTCTCAAGAAGCGAGGGTTGTTTCAAAAAATATTCGAAAAAACAATATCTTGAAAATGGATTTTCCGCCGGTTCCTTCCGTGGTATTTACATTGCCGCAAGTCGCTGCTATTGGTTTAACCGAAGAGCAAGCTAAAAAACAAGGCTATGATATTGTGGTGGAGTATAAAAGTGTGCCTTCTTGGTTCAATGCAAAACGTATAAATGAAAAGACCTACGCTTATAAAACCATAGTCGATAAAGAACGAAATTTGATTTTAGGTGCGCATATTATTGCGCCTCATGCAGGCGAAATGATTAATTTATTTGTACTCGCCATGTGCGGTAAATTGAAATGTGAAGATTTAAAAGCCATGATTTTTGCCTACCCAACGTGGGGTAATGATATTAAGGGGATGGTTTAAGGAAGTCGAAATTGAAATCGAAACTGAAATCAAATCTGAAAAATTGAAAATCAGAGCTATTTACCAAAATGCTCTTTGCATTTTTGCACCGGGCTAGTATCCTTGTTTTGAAAGGAATGAACGGCACTACTTATAAATAACACAGCAGCAGTTATCAAGGTTGCGTAAACGACAGCTTGGTTGCTGTCCCAATTGGCTACGGCAATTGCGATTAACGCCCAAACGCCTACTAATGCAAACTCGCGCATATTGCGTTTCCAGGTGACGGCTAGATTGATGATTCCGGCAATGATAACCATTATCACCGTCCAAGAAGTTTCAGAAAAACCCCAACCATCCCATCCGGTACTGCTTAAATAAGCAGCAATATTGGCAATACTTGCGACGGTTATCCATCCGCTATAAAAAACAAACGGCCACCATAAAAATGTAATGACTGAAATAGGGGCGTCCCACAATTCCATACGATTGTTCATGACAATTTTCAGTAGTGAAAATAGTAATACGAACATTACTAGTATAGAAAAACTAATATATCCGTAAAGCCAAAAGGTAACCCATAACATATTAGCCACGCACGATAACACGAACCACCAACCCGTTTTCAGCACAAAAGCATCATCCCTAACGGAGGTAAAAAGACTTCGGCTTTGGTAGATTATAAACCCTAATAATAATAAATAGATAAACCCCCAAATGGAGAAAGCATAGCCTGCTGGAGTAAACAAGTTTGGCATGGAGGCCGAAACTTCACCGATTGTGGTGTTGTTCATCGCGCCAGTGTTTGAGAGGTAGTTCACAAAAATAGTGGCCAAAAAGGCAAGAATATTAGCAATTTGTAGTGTTTTTTTCATAGTCCTTTAAAGTTAAAAGTTTAAAAGATGACTTCTTTTTAAATTAAGAAAAATTTAGCGAACGGTATTTTTATTGAAAAATAAAAAAGTCTAGTTTGCTAAACTTGATTTGTAAATATTTTATATTTGTAGCTTAATACGATACTATGTCATTTACAGATCTTTTTGAAAGAGGAGAACACTCCAGAAATTTGAGCCACTTTGCTTCTATAGCGAACATTGCAGCCATTGATGGTGAATTGAACGAAGAAGAAGAAAAGCTATTGAAGCGTTTTGCACGAAAGTTGGATATCGATGAAGATGAATACAAAGAAGTGATTAAAAACCCTTCAAAATATCCGATAAACCCTCCTAATAGTGCTGATAGGCGTTTGGAGCGTATGCACGATCTTTTTGAAATGATCTTTGCCGATCACGAAATAGACGATCATGAGCGTTTTTTAATTGAGCGCTATGCAATAGGGTTAGGTTATACGGCAGAATTAGCTCAAAAACTAATTAAACGCTCTATCGAAATCTACGATGGGGGATTAAACCTTGAAGATTATCGTTATTTATTGAACAGAGATAAGTAACTAAAAATCACAGAAATATAATGGGAACACCCAAGGCTTAAACTAGCTTTGGGTGTTTTTTTGTATGTTTGAATTATACAACTTAACCAATAATTTAGATATTCTGTTATGAAAACCATACCGCCTATTAAAAAAATAAGCACTTTTTTGTTATGTATTTCAATTTTCTCCTCCTCGTTTGCGCAAACATTGGAAATTGTGGAGAACCAGCCTGAATATGATTATGCTGAAGCTTTTGAAACTGAGGATAATATTGTTTTTACTGATTATTATGGGGGAACAAACCCTGCTATGTATAATTTTGATGGGATTAATTTTCAATCTATTCCTTTTGAAGATTATGCTAATGTTCAATACTTAGATAAATATAATAACAAATATTATTTTGCTCAATATGACCCTATAGCGAGCTTAATGGAATATGACGGATCTCAAGTAATATCCTACAATCTCCCAGAGGGTTATGAAAACCCTGTATTTCTAGGTAACTTTAATAATAGATTATTTATAGTAGGACAAAATTATCTGGAGGGTGATATAATTCTTGGTTTTAATGGTAATGAACTTGAAGAATTTGAAGTTCCAAACCAAAGAGAAATAATAGGTTATTATTTCTCTGAAAACAACCAGTCTTTATACCTTATTCTTAGAGATAATCAACAAAATAATCCTACATCAGCTTGGGTTTTTGACGGAGAAAATTATACCGTGATACCAAACCCCCAAGAAAAGGAAATAGTATCTATTCAAGGTGAAATAGATGGTGTATTGACTTTGGCCTGTATAGATGTCGTAAATACGGATATCTTTTCACTGTATTCTTTTGATGGGACAAATCTTACAGCCCTTCCGACCTCTGGAAATACTTCACTATCCTACAAATTAGGTTCAAATAATCAACAGATATTTTTTCGGTATAAAAATTTAGCCTCTGAAAAAGGAGAGTTGTATGGCTTTGATGGTAATGGGTTAAACCCGATTTACACAAATTTGGATAAAGACGCATATTTGTATGGAGGTAATTTTAATAATGAAGATTATTTTATCTTTTCTATGTATAATAGTTCCTCTCAATCTCATTTTTACAAATATGATGGGGTATCTTTTACAGCTATCGGAGTGCCAGAAAATTTAAGTGCGGTGGGATATGCTACGTCAACAGATGAAAAATTATATATGGTCTATGAGGATACCGAAGAAAATTATTCATTGACCGAACTGACATTAGGAGAAACAACAGCCACGTTGGTGTCAAACCCTCCTGAAAATTACAGCTTCTCTGATTTTCTAACTAGCTATGGAAACACATTATTTTATAGTTATGAATCGGATTCAGAACAATATCTCTATAAGCTTTATGCTGTAGATCAATCAGGGTTTGTTGAAGTTGTAGTGCCAGAAAATGCAGCCTTAGTTGATTACGAATTTACTTTAGACCAAGATTTGTATTTTAATTATTTAAATCAACAAACCAACACTACGCAACTATATAAAATAAATGGCAATGACTTAGGAAGGTTAGAAGCAGTAGAAACCAATCAAAATATCATCGTATCCCCAAACCCCGCAAACGGATATTTTAAAGTTCACTTTACGGATGCTACAATAGCAGGAGAAGTGAAAGTAAACCTATTCTCCATTTCTGGAAAGTTGATCAACGCTCAAGATTTTACGGTTTCAGGTTCAAATCCTGAAATTTTTTACCCAACTGAAAGTTTAACTTCCGGTGTTTATGTCATGGAAGTTATTTCATCTTCAGGTAGGGCTATTGAAAGAGTAGTTGTGCAATAATTTTTTGATGTGAATGAAAGACAATTTATTTGTCCGCATTCCTCATAAACTCTTCAGCCTTGTTCATCATTTTTATGCTTCCGCAGAAAAAAGGAACGCGTTGATGTAGTTTAGTAGGTTGAATATCTAAAATACGAGTATAGCCATCACTGGCTTTTCCACCAGCTTGTTCGGTTAAATAAGCCATCGGGTTGCATTCATACAACAAGCGAAGTTTGCCTTCAGGGTTTTTTGAAGTACTTGGGTAAATGTAAATTCCACCTTTTATTAGATTTCTATGAAAATCTGAAACCATCGAACCAATATATCGTGCCGTATAAGGACGATCCTCCTCTTCTTTTTGGCAATATTTTATGTAATCCTTTACGCCTTGCGGAAATTGAATATAATTTCCTTCATTTACAGAATAGATGTTACCATCTTTTGGGAATTTCATATTTGGATGCGATAAATAATACGTTCCAATTGCTGGATTTAATGTAAAACCGTTAACACCATGGCCTGTAGAATATACAATCATCGTTGAGGTGCCATATACTATATAACCTGCTGCCACTTGGCGGTTACCAGGTTGTAAAAAGTCGTCTAAAGTAACAGGCGAACCAGAGGGAGTTACCCGTCTATAAATAGAAAAAATAGTCCCTACCGAAACATTTACGTCGATATTTGAAGAACCATCCAACGGATCAATCAACACCACATATTTATTGTCGTTTTTTTCGTTCCGACCTTGAATGTTGATAAAATCATCTTCTTCTTCACTGGCAATACCACAAACAATCTCTCTATTGGTTAAGGTATTAATAAAAGCTTCATTGGCATAAACATCCAATTTTTGCTGATCTTCACCTTGTATATTTTGGTCGCCAGCTGTACCTAGAATATCTACTAAACCCGCTTTGTTTACTTCGTGATTGACCACCTTTGCTGCTAAGCGAATGGAATTAATTAACCGCGATAATTCGCCCGAAGAATACTTAAATTCCTCTTGATTTTCAATAATAAACTCGCCTAACGTTTTGTTTTTGTTTGCCATTTTTATCTTAATAGGTGGATTTTAGTCGCAAATATCGATATTTTTGTCCAAAGCGTATTTTAATTAAACCAAAAATAAGATGGATTTCAACATTCGCAAAAGTACTAAAGAAGACATGCCTGCCGTATTGCACTTGATAAAGGAGCTAGCAGATTACGAAAAAATGGAACACGAAGTAGAAATAACTTCAGAAGACTTAGTGAAAGAAGGTTTTGGGGATGATCCATTGTTCGATTGTTTTATTGCTGAAAAGGAAGATGGCGAAGTAGTGGGAATGGCATTGGTTTATTTTCGATTTTCTACGTGGAAAGGTAAAACACTCCACTTAGAAGATTTAATGGTTAAAAAAGAATACCGTGGAGAAGGTTTGGGTATTGCTATCTATTCTGAAGTGATAAAATTTGGCGCTTCACACGGCGTAAAACGTATAGAATGGATTGTACTCGACTGGAATAAAAACGCTATTAAGTTTTATGAAGATACAGGAGCTTCGCTTCAAAAACAATGGTACACAGTACAAATGGATGAAGAAGGAATTAAAAACTTTGTTGAAAATTTATAGATGAAAGTATTTAAGTTTGGAGGGGCATCGGTTAAAGATGCTCAGGGAGTTCAAAATGTAACAACCGTACTTAAAAAAACCGGAGAAAAAGATTTAGTAGTTGTAGTTTCGGCAATGGGCAAAATGACCAATGCGTTGGAAGAAGTAGTTACCGCACACTTAGCAAAAAGTGATACGTTAAAAGACCATCTTTTAACTATTGAAACATATCATTACGATATTTTAAAAGAGTTATTCCCTAATCAGGAACACGTTATTTATAAAGCCATATCAGGCCTTCTTAATCAATTAAAAGGGTTTTTAGTCTCTTCAAAATCGAAAAATCACGCTTTTGTTTATGATCAAATAGTAAGCTACGGTGAGTTGATATCTACAACAATTGTTTCGACATATCTTTCTGAAGAAAACATTAAAAACACTTGGTTAGATGTTCGCGGCTGTATTAAAACCGACGCTAATTATCGTGATGCCAAAGTAGATTGGGAAGTGACACAAAAACGAATTATCGATAATGTGTCCCCTACCGGAATTACAGTGACACAAGGATTTTTAGGTGCTGAACACGAAAATAACTTCACAACTACACTAGGGCGGGAAGGGAGTGATTACACCGCAGCAATTTTTGCCTATTGCTTAAATGGCGAATCCGTTACTATCTGGAAAGATGTACCGGGTGTGTTAAATGCCGACCCGAGATATTTCAGTAAAACGCAGTTGTTGAATAAAATATCGTATCGTGAAGCGATTGAGCTTGCTTTTTACGGCGCTTCTGTAATTCACCCGAAAACCTTGCAGCCTTTACAACGAAAAGAGATTCCGTTGTATGTAAAATCATTTTATAATCCCCAAGATGAAGGGACTTGCGTAGGTAAAGGCGTCACCTTAGACCCTCAAACGTCTTGTTTTATTTTAAAAAATAACCAAGTACTTATTTCACTTTCATCGTTGGATTTCAGTTTTATGATGGAAGACAATATAGGCGATGTTTTTAAATGGTTACACGAGTATAAAATGAAGGTGGAATTAATTCAAAATTCGGCCATAAGTTTTTCGGTTTGCGTTGATAATAAGTACGATAAGTTAGATGAATTATTAGTGAAACTTCGCGAAAAGTTTAAAGTTAAATGGAATGAAGGGGTAACATTATACACCGTTAGGCATTCTGTTCCCTCTGAAATTAAAGCGTTGATCGAAAACAGAAACGTATTATTAAAACAAGAAAGTAGGGACACCGTTCAAATTATTGTTGAAAATTAGTTGAATTGCTTTCGCTATATTTGTGTAAGGTATAAACCATACTAGATTCAAAATTAAAAATTCTATGGGATTAGTGAATGCTAAAGAAGTGGCCAAAGCCATTAATGTCGATAACCTCGGCTTTTTGGGCACTTTTATGGGCTGGTCCTTAATGAAGGTACTGAACATTTCTACCCTCAACAAAATTTATGATCGTAACAAACACCTAAGCGATCTTGAATTTATAAATGCCCTTTTAGAAGAATTTGAAATTAATTTTGAAATCCCAGAAGAAGATTTAAAAAGAATTCCAAAAACAGGTCCTTTTATAACGATATCTAATCACCCATTGGGAGGTATAGACGGCATTCTTTTGCTGAAGTTGTTATTAGAGCATCGTCCCGACTTTAAAATTATTGCAAACTTTTTACTACATAGAATTGAACCGCTAAAACCATATGTGATGCCCGTAAATCCTTTTGAAGACAGAAAGGATGTGAAATCAAGTTTAATGGGCTTTAAACACGCTTTGGCTCATATAAAGGAAGGTCACCCCTTGGGCATATTTCCTGCTGGGGAAGTTTCAACGTATAGAGATGATAAGTTGGTAGTAGATAAGCCTTGGGAACCAGCCGCTATGAAATTGATAAAAAAGGCAGAGGTTCCAGTGGTTCCTATCTATTTTCATGCCAAGAATAGTAAGATGTTTTATAGAATGGCGAAGCTGAACGATACGTTACGGACAGCTAAATTACCTTCTGAATTACTAACCCAAAAAGAACGCGTTATTAAAGTGCGTATTGGGAACGCAATTTCAGTAAAAGATCAAACTGAGCTTGAATCGTTGGAAGACTTCACAAACTTTTTAAGAAGAAAAACGTATGTTCTTGCCAATCCATTTCAGAAGAAAAAATTACTGGATACCATTCCAAAATCTTTAAAAATACCAAAATTGCCCAAAAAAATTGCAGGACCTATTCCTTTAGAAGCCTTGGAGCCCGAAATTGAAAAGCTACGTAAAAATGATAAAAGGTTACTAATTAGTAAAAATTACGAGGTGTTTTTGGCTCAAGCCGAAACGATACCCAATATACTTCGTGAAATAGGGCGTTTACGAGAAATTACGTTCCGGGAAGTAGGAGAAGGAACCAATAATGCTGTCGATCTTGATAAATTTGATGCCTATTATCACCATATGTTTTTATGGGATAATGATGCCAAAAAGCTAGCTGGAGCCTACCGTATGGGCCTTGGCGAACAAATTTTTAAGCAATTTGGTATCGATGGTTTCTATTTACAAGATTTATTTAGGTTCGATCAAGAATTATATCCTATGATGAGTAAAAGCATCGAAATGGGACGCGCTTTTATCATTAAAGAATATCAGTTAAGACCGATGCCACTTTTCTTATTATGGAAAGGAATTGTACATACTACGCTTAGATTTCCAAACCATCGATATTTAATCGGTGGAGTAAGTATTAGTAATAAGTTTTCCGATTTCAGTAAAAGTTTAATGATTGAATTTATGAAATCAAACTACTACGATCCGTATGTGGCGCAATATATTAAACCTAAAAAGGAATATAAGGTAACGTTGAAAGATGCCGATAAAGACTTTATTTTTGATGAAAGTGAAGCCGATCTTAACAAATTTGATAAAATAATTGATGAAGTAGAACCAGGCGATTTGCGACTTCCCGTTTTGATAAAAAAATACATTAAGCAAAATGCAAAAGTAGTAGCTTTTAATGTAGACCCGCTGTTCAATAATGCGGTAGATGGTTTAATGTATATTCGAATAGCTGACTTACCTGAAAGTACCGTTAAACCCGTTATGGAAGAATTTCAAGAAGAGTTGGAAAAAAAGTATGCCAACGGAAAAACCAAAGAAGAAGAATAGATTAATCTACACTCAAACTACTGTATTTGGCTTTAATAAACATAAACACCCCGTAAGCAATTAAACCAAGAGCAATTATTCCCAGTACCAAAGATCCAAATTCATTTTGAAGAAAGTCAAAAGCTTGTGTTTTATCGACCTTTTCACCAGAAGTTGAAAAAGCGGCTCTGAACATTAAAAAAGCCATAATCCCTACAACAATACCACGGGCGGTAAAACCAATTTTTCCAGCATGTATAACCCCTTTTTTTGCTTTATGACCCAATCCAGACTCATCAACTTCTTCCCGGAATTTCCCAGAATAGGCTTGATAAAACTCATAAATCGATTTTCCTACTAATGCTAAACCAATTATAATTACAATTACTGTATAGTCAAATAATTTTATTAGAAAGCTACTGCTTCCACCTCCAGAGCTGTTACCTATTATTTGTTTAACCGCTGAAAAAGCTAAAAGACCATAAAAAGTACCACTTATAAAATAACTTACTCGCTTAACTATTGCCTTGAAATCTGTTCCTGCACCTTTTGGATCGGCAAATGCTTGATACCACCTCCAAAACACATAGCCAATAAGCCCAACAGCTGTAATTATGAGTAAAATTTTTCCAAAAACTTGTTGCGAAATAAAATCCAATGCATTGCTACTGCCAGATTTTTCTCCACCAAGTCCAAAAGCTCCCAAAGCGGTAAGGCCTCCAATTAAAAAATAGACTAATCCTTTAGTTGCAACTCCGAAACGGGCAAAGTTTTGTTTTTTGTTTCCCATCCATTGATTTTTACATTAGTAATGTACTTATAAAGAATAATATATGAAAGGAAAGAAATTAACGATACTCTGGATTTTCAAAATTCCATCGAGTGCCGTCATCCCAATCACCACGTGAGTTTCCATAAGCGGGATATCCTCCTTGGTCTTTTAGCATTTTAGCTAAATGTAAAAGATTATAGGTCATAAAAGTGGTGTTCCGATTGGTAAAACTGTTGTTTTTTGCATCACTTTCTTCGTCCATATAACTTGGGCCGGGGCCTGCTTCGCCAATCCAGCCACAATCAGCTTGAGGGGGAATACTATAGCCAACGTGTTGTAAGGAATATAAAATATTCATCGAGCAATGTTTTATACCGTCTTCATTACCGGTAATAATGCAACCACCTACTTTTCCATAAAAATAATACTGTCCTTTTTCATTCTGTTTGCTACTCATAGCATAGAGCCTTTCAATAAGTTTGGTGGCTTCGGAAGACTTTTCACCTAACCAAATTGGGGTGCCAATTATTAAAATATCGGCAGCATCCACTTTTTTCCAGAGTTCGGGCCACGCATCTTTTTTAGCACCGTGTTCGGTCATATCAAAATAAACGCCGGGAGCTACTTCATAATCTACAAAGCGGATAATTTCTACTGAAACCCCTTCGGCCTCCATAATATTTGCCGAAACATCTATTAAACCACGGGTGTGGCTCATTCTAGGAGATTGCTTTAGTGTGCAATTAATGTATAGTACTTTAAGATTGCTGAAATCTGGTTTTTTTGTAGCCATAGAAGTAGTTTTTTTGTTATACGTATGTCGAAGAGGCTATGAAAACCTTTCAAAACAAACGTATTAAAACTACTGAAAAGATATAAGAAAGAAACTATTCTGAAGTCAAATCTTCCATAATGAATTTAATTTTATCTTCAGAAATAGGTTTGATGACAAAGTTTTTAACTTGCGAATATTTTTGTGATTTTTTAAAATCTGCAGGATCTATGGAAGAGCTGACGATATAAATTATAACTTTTTTTGTGGTTTTTATTTTAATGAATTCATCTAAAAATTGCCATCCGTCCATAACTGGCATGTTCAAATCTAATAGAATTATATCAGGGAGGATCTCTTTAGAGTTTCCTACCATGATTGGGGTAAGATGGTTAAGGGCATCTTTTCCATTGTTAAAAATAAGAAAGCCATTGCAAAAATTAGATAGTTGCATCATTCGCTTAGCCCCAAAAACAAAAATGGGGTCGTCGTCAACTATGCAGGCTAGATCAATTTTTTTCATGTTGTAAATATATAATAAATGTAGTTCCCTTGTTTATTTTGCTTAAAACTTCAATTTTACCGCCGATGGCTTCAACCTGGTTTTTAGTAATAAAAAGGCCTAAACCCCTAGCATCTTTATGTTGATGAAAGGTTTTGTACATGCCAAATAGTTTTTCACCATACGTTTTTAGGTCGATGCCCAAACCGTTATCTTCAATTTTTACCTGTACAAATTCGTCCTTAATTTCTGTATTTATTGTTATTAAGGGAGTACGTTCTGGGCTTTTGTATTTTAAAGCATTTGTGAAGAAGTTTAAAAATATACTATCTAAATATGCGGGTATCCCTTTTATATTAATGTTTTTATCTGCGTTATTTTTAAAAGTGGCATTATTCTCCAGAATTTGAGGTTTTATACTGTCAATCGATTTTTCAATATAATGAGACAAACTTAATGTTGTTAAGTTTTCAGTTGTTTTGGTATTTACAACAGCAACTTCATTTAGATTTTCGATGGTTTCCTGTAAATGATCTACCGCAGTTTTCAGCATAGGGAAAAATTCATTTTCGGTAGATTCGGGCAGGTCCATTTCCATTAAATTGAGTAGCATCTCTAAGTTACCGGAATGGGAACGTAAATTATGCGAAACGATATGCGCAAAGTTAAGAAGCCGCATATTCTGGTCTTTGGTAACCTCGAGTAGCGATTTATTTTTTACTTCAGTCTTTTTTCGCTCTGTTATATTGTTTATTTGAGATACAAAATACTGTGGTTTTCCTTTGCTGTTTTTAACTAACGAAACCGACAACAACGCCCAAATTATGGAACCGTTTTTATGAAAATATCTTTTTTCAATTTTATAGCTATCCCTTTCATTAATGAGCATTTCTTGTAATAAAGACACATCAGAATATAAATCGTCAGGGTGAGTAATATCTTGGAAGGTCAATTTTAAAAATTCTTCACTTGTGTAGCCAATCATCTCGCATAGCGTGTCATTTACTTGAAGCCACGTACCGTCTAAGTCTACCAATGCCATGCCATTGGCGGCATATTCAAATATTTTTCTAAAACGCTCTTCGTTAAGGGCTAACTTTTTAGAGGCCTTTGTTTTTTCATGAATGTCTTGAAAAATCCCGTGTACTTTTACACAAGAATCATTTTTATCAAAAACCGCTGCGCCGATAGAACGCACCCATTTTTCTTTCCCTTTGGAAGTTATTATTTGAAATTCTCCATCAAATTTTTCACCAGTTTCTATACAGTTATTAAAGAGTTTGGTTATTCTTTCTCTATTTTCTCCTTCTTTATAAAAGTTTATACCTTCTTCAAGGATTGGCATGTAATCTGATTCAACTTCGTGAATTTCTTTTGTGACTTTACTCCAAAAAATCGTATTGTCTATAAGATCTACTTCCCAACTTCCAATTTTTGCAGCTTCCTGCATGAAACTGAATATTAGGTTGTCTTCATTTAATTGTAGGTTGTTTTGGGCATTGGCTTCCATTAGCTTACTAAATTGGGGAGTTAAAACTAAATTTTATAATATTAACGTGGTTAACAATTAGCTGTATATTATTGCAGTTTTTTAATGCTTTAAAAAAACGGCAAAGTACATTAAATATACGATTAAAGACCTAAAATAGTTTTAATGAAACCTTAAAGTGTAGAATTTTAACGTGTACAGGTTAGTACATGCTATCGAGAAAAGTAAGGATTACTTCATATTGAAATAAAATAAAAAGCTTTCAGTTGAAAAACTGAAAGCTTTTTTAAATAGATTTTAAAACCAAGGTTTTTGTCCAGCTTGGTACGTGTTGTAAAATTCTTCGTCGCTTTTGGTAAGGTAGATAATACCTTCAATAAGACCTACAATTCCTGTAGCCATTAAAATAAAGAATCCTACGCCTAAACAAGAGGTGGCGTATCCAATTAAGGTGGCTACAAGCAGTATAATACCTTCTTTATTATAGCCTAAAATGAATTTGTGGATACCTAAAGAGCCTAAAACAATAGCTAAAATACCTGCCATTAATTTTTTATTGTCGCCGTTATTGGTTGCTTGGTTCCAGCCTTCTTTAAATTCATTAGCCGAGTTTTTAGCTTCGTTTTCAAAGTTCTCGGCCGTATTGTCGGTGTTTTTTTTAGTGCTATCGTAGCCTTCGTTTTTATTTTCTTCCATGATTGTAGTTGGTTATTTTTTGTTTACTACGTAAAAGTATGAAAAATTAATCTAAGAAAGCACTATCAATAGGTTCCCAAAGTTCAACTTTATTTCCTTCAGGGTCAAGGATCCATCCAAATTTTCCATAATCATATTCTTCCATTTCACCTACAATAGTTACGCCTTCCTCTTTAAGCACTTTTAACAATTCAACTAAGTTTTCAACCCGGAAATTCATCATAAATTCTTTTTCACTGGGTTTAAAGTATTCTGTTTTTTCATCAAAAGGACTCCATTGAGTTGAGCATTTGTTGCCTTCTTCGTCTTTCCACCAAAACGTACAGCCGTATTCATCGGTGTTTAATCCTAAATGTTCGTTGTACCAGTTTTTTACGGTTTTTGGGTTTTTGGTTTTAAAGAAAAATCCACCTAGACCTGTGACTCTTTTTTTCATTTTGTTAGTTCTTTAAATTTATCTAATATCTTTTCTACAATCGTTTCTGCTAATTTTATTCTACTCTCCACTGTCCAACCAGCAATGTGCGGGCTTAGCAATACGTTTTCAAGCTGCAATAACTGCTGAAGCGGTTGTGGCATATCTTTATCAGCGAAAAGCGATTCAAAAGATAATTTTTCATATTCAAGCACATCAAGGCCTGCGCCTAAAATTTTTCCATTTTCTAAGGCTGAAACCAAATCGGAAGTTACGACGCTTTTCCCTCTTGCAGTATTAATAAACCAAAACGGTTTGCTGAAGTTGTTTATAAAATCTGCATCAATCATTTTATCGGTCAAAGGTGTCCAAGGGGTGTGAAGGCTTAAAACATCTGCCATTTCTTGAAGTGTCTTAAGCGAAACTTGGGTAGCATGTTTATCACCAACATCGTCCTTAATATCGTAACACAGCACGGTACAGTCAAAACCTTGTAGTTTTTTGGCAAACGCTTTGCCCATATTTCCGTAGCCAATAAGCCCAACCGTTTTACCGTCTAATTCGGTGCCTCGGTTTGCTTCACGGTTCCATTGTCCGTTTTTTACTTCTGTATTGGCTTTGTTTAAATTGTTAAATAATGACAATAGCATTCCTAAGGCGTGTTCTCCAACGGCATTTCTATTGCCTTCGGGTGCTGCGATTAAATGAATGTTTTTGCTTTCGGCGTAGTCAATATCGATACTTTCTAGTCCGGCGCCAACACGAGCGATAAATTTCAGGTTTTTGGCAGCATCGATAAATTGTTTGTCAATTTTAAAGCGACTTCTAATAACAATACCATTATACTTTCTAATATCTTTTTCAATTTCTTCTTTTGAAGACGTATAATCTTCTTCATTATTAAAACCAGCTTCTGCTAGGCGCTCCAATAAAAGCGGATGGTTGTTATCTAAGTGAAGAATTTTCATAGTTTAGATTTTTGGATAGTCAGAAACTGTTTTTTTATCGATTACGTTTCCTGTGTGGTTTGTGACCAGTTTTTCAAATAGCAGTACGTGTACTTCTTCGTTATTTTGAGTTTTTGGGCAATGTTCCACACCTTTAGGAACAACAATTAGTTCACCTTCTTTTACAATTTCAACGGTATCCCGAAAATGCATTTCGAGGGTTCCTTTTTGAACGAAAAATAGCTCGTCTTCCTCTTCGTGTTTGTGCCATACAAATTCATCTTTTAGTTTGGCGAGTAGCACTTGCATATCGTCCACAACAGCTATTTGATGCGGGTGCCAGTGTTTGCTAAATGATTTGAGTTTTTCCTGAAGGTTTATTGTCTTCAATTTGTTTCAGTTTATAGAAACAAATTACGAATTTCTTCTGTAATACGTGTAGGCTTTTGGCTTTTCAGTTCAACAAAACACCAAAGGGTTTTAGCAGTGACCATTACTTTATCGTCACTTTTTCTGAAAATCTTGTAGTGTCGCTCACTTTTTACGCCTTCGGCAGAAGTTACCCAAGTTTCAATTTGTAATTCTTCACCTTCAAAAGATGGGTTTTTATATTCAATAAAGTGGTTTAAAACAACCCAAAAGTAGGTGTTGTGTGTTTCTTTAGGAGCTTTTGAAAACCAATGCTTTTCAGCAATATCAAGGCACCATTCTAAATAGGTGATATTATTAACGTGACCATTAACATCGATAGCCGATTTTGGTACTTGAAACGTATATGAGAAAACCGAGTTCAAAATCCTAAAATTAATTTAGCAATAGTAAAGTAAATCAAGATACCCAAAATATCGTTGCTGGTAGTAATAAAGGGACCTGTTGCCATAGCGGGATCTATACCGCGTTTATCTAAAATAATAGGGACAAAAGTTCCTATTAAAGAGGCGCTTATAATTACGGAAATTAAAGAAATGGCAATAGTAAGACCAAATTTAAAATCGAGACCCATGATAAAAATCCCTCCGGCGATTAATAGCAAGGAAAGCACAAAACCATTAAATAGACTCAAAACAACTTCTTTTAACAATCGTTTTAAAAGGGAATCTTTTAGGCTGTTGTTTGCCAAGCCTTGCATAACAATAGCAGACGATTGTACACCAACATTACCAGCCATCGCCGCAATAAGCGGAACGAAAAAGAAAAGCGCAGCGTGTTTTGCCATCGCATCGGAAAAAGTGCCCAAAACGGTAACACTTATAAAACCACCTGCCAACGCTAAAATTAGCCAAGGCAAACGAGCTCGGATGATTTTCCGCATGCCGTCATCGGCTTCAACATCTTCAGAAATACCGGCTGCCATTTGGTAATCGCGCTCGGCTTCTTCTTTTATAAAATCTACAATATCATCAATGGTAATTCTACCTACTAATATGCCATTGTCATCGACTACTGGGATAGCTTCCAGGTCGTATTTTTGCATAATACGAGCTACTTCTTCATTTTCAGTATGGACAGTTACATAGTCAACTTTCGGAATAAAAATATCACTTATATGCGCTTTTTCACCAGCGGTCAATAAATCTTTTAATGAAAGTCTTCCAGTTAATTTTCCTTGTTTGTTTACAACGTAAATAGAGTGAACGCGGGTAACATTTTTGGCTTGTCGGCGCATTTCACGAACACATCCGGCTACCGTCCAAGTTTCTTTTACTCGTACTAACTCTTTAGCCATTAGAGCTCCGGCGGTGTCTTCTTCATACTTGAGCAGTTCCACAATATCGGCAACGTGCTCCGTATCTTCAATTTCTTTAATTACTTGTTTTTGGATATCTTCATCCAATTCGCCCATGACATCCACCGCGTCATCGGTGTCCATTTCTTCAAGTTCGGCGGCAATTTCTTTAGGGGAAAGACGGTCTAATATTTTTTCTCGAATATCCTCATCTAGCTCGATTAAAGCTTCGGAAGTGATATCACTTTCAAGCAATTTTATAAGATACGTGGCATCGTCAGAGTCTAATTCCTCTAAAATTTCGGCGACATCAGCAAAGTGAAACTCTTGCAATAATTCACGCAGCGCACTACCATCTCTAGTGGTAATGAGTTGTTCAACTTGCTCAAGAAATTCATTAGTGAGTTGAAATTGCATCGTTTTCTATCTTTTGGGTGAGCGAAATAAATTGAGATACCGAAAGTTGTTCCGGACGCTTGCCAAATATACTATCTTCTTTTAGCTTATTGGAAAGATTAAAGGTTTTTAAACTGTTCCTTAACGTTTTCCTGCGTTGCTGAAACCCTGTTTTAACCACTCTATAAAATAATTTTTCATTACAAGGCAGTGAGAAATCTTTTTTCCGCTTTAACCGAAGTACACCGCTATCTACTTTTGGAGGTGGGTTAAAAACACTAGGCTTTACCGTAAAAAGATATTCGGCATCGTAGAAAGCTTGCGTAAGCACTGAAAGTATTCCGTAGGTTTTATTACCTTCTTTCTCACAAATTCGTTGAGCAACTTCTTTTTGAAACATTCCTGTAAACTCTGGAATTTGCGCTCTATTTTCTAATGCTTTGAAGACAATTTGTGTTGAAATATTATACGGAAAGTTGCCTGTTATAGCGAAAGGCTCATCCCCAAAGAAATCACTTAATTCTGTTTTCAGAAAATCCCCTTCTAAAATTTGAAGGTTTTCATTGGGATAATTTGCTTCGAGAAATGTAATGGAATCGCTATCCAAATCCATTGCAACTACTTGAATATCCTTTTTAATCAGATATTTTGTGAGCACACCCATTCCAGGACCAATTTCTAACACATTTTTATAGCCTTGCAGGGTGAGTGTATCCCCAATTTTTTCAGCAATATTCTCGTCGTGGAGAAAATGCTGACCCAAATGTTTTTTTGCTCGAACTTGTTTGCTCATACTAATTAATGTAATTGGCTAAATATACTGTTATTGAATAAGAAATGGATAGCATTCTACAATTAAAAAAACACCTTAAAATGGTGCTATTTGCGTAGTTGAACGAAAAAAACATCATTTAAACAAAAACTGATAAAGAATGTTTTAGCATAAATTATTTTGACAGTATATTGCGTTCAGTAATTGAAAATCAGTGCATTGTCTTGTTGAGGAGTGAGTGCAATGTACATCTTATAAAGCCCATTAAAACTATTTTAGTTTTTTGGGCTTTGTTGTTTACTATTCAAAATTACTGTTCATTAACAACTTGCATCTCTGTTCTAAAAGCTACAAACTTTCCTTCAAATGGTTTGCTCTGTTCTCGCAATGTTTGGGCATCTTCTTCGTAATATTTTTGAAGCATTTCCTTACTTTCGGTTCGGTATTGTACCGAGTAAGTAATCCCGCCCATTTCTTCTTCTACTTGGACCCGGGTCATTAATGCTTTTTTAAATTTTCCAGTATCCAACATTGCTGGAATGTGTTTTGTTTTCATCCAATCTAGCCATTCGTCGTGAACGCTATTGTCTATATTTATAGTTACATTATATATGTACATAGAGGTTTAATTTTTATTAATGCTCCGTCATCTGTGTTTCAACATATTACTCAATAGCATCTCCGCGTAGAGTCCTAAAGCGTTTTCTGGCTTCTACAAAGTAGATACTGTCTGCAAAGTTATAGATTATTTGTTCGTACAAGTCTTTTGCCTTATCGGGTTGCGCTAGTTTATCCTCGTAAAGTTTTGCCAGTCTATAATAGGCATCGTCAGCAACGATTTCGTCTGGATATAATTCTATTAATTTATTGTAATTAGTTTCGGCTTTTTGCAGTTGCTCTGTTTTTTCAAATAATTCAGCTTGTTTTAATAAGGCTTCATCTTCTATTTTTTCTCCTTTATGGTTGGTAAGGATATCTTCTAGTTTTTGGATGGCTTCAAAATCTTTGTTCTGTAATGCCAATAAATCTGCGCGAGCATACTTTTTCAAAGCAGTTTGGGTAGAATCTTCCAACGAATTATCACGAATCATTAAACTAAGTTCCATTGCATCGTTGGCGATAAGTTGGGAAGCAGATTTTCTTAAAACGTCCAATTGTATTTGCGCCCATTCAAAATCACCTTTATAATAACTCGTTTGGGCTACTTTAAACCTTGCTTCTTGTGCCAAGACATCATTTTTAACTTTTTTCTGAATTTGTGAATAATAAATTAATGCTTGGTTAAATTTTTCATCGAATACCAAAATATCGGCAAGTTCCATTTTTACTCGTGCTTCCTGAAACGAAGTGAGTCTGTCTTTTAAAAGTGTTTTTAAATTTAAAATAGCATCTTCTTTTTTTTCAGCGTTGAAAGCCAAGAAATGATTGTAATCTACTTGAAGCGCATAAGTTTGTGAACCATAACCAAATTCGTCTAATAAAGCTTTAAACTTTTTTTCAATTTCTGGATAGTCGTTTTTTGTAGTCGTTTTTAAGGCAATTTTCATTAAATATTGATGGCCTTGTAATTTGGCTTCTGGGGTATATGAGTGTTCTATTATAAAAGTGACAATCTCCTTTGCATTTTCATAATCTTCTTCGGCTATAGTAACCAAAGCAAGATTGGCAATACCACTTAAATCTTCTCCAGTGCGTTTATAAATAGCTTTTTCTTGTGTAAATGCTTTTTTAAAGTCTTTTTGCTGAATAAATAACCAACTTAATAAATCATTATACAGAACATCAGGATTGCTTTGTAGCTTTTGTAGTAATAATTTTCTAAAGATTGTATTTCCTTCGTTTGTCGGCTCTTCTTTAATAAAACTACTGAACTTACGCTTTGCACTAGATTTATAAGAAGGATTTTTTTCGATTAAATTAATATAGCTAGAAAACATTTTCTCCAACTTTCCCTGTTCGCCATAAATTTCAGCCAATTGAATATCGTAGTTTTTATTAGAGTCATTTTCCATTGCTTTTTCATAGGTAGTGATTGCATAATCAAGCAAACTATATTTCGAAAAAGCTTTTCCAATGGAGTATGAATAATTAGGACTTTCGAGCGTATATTCAATCGCTTTATTATAATTGGCATTCGCTAAACTATCTTTTTGTTGAAGCGAATAGTTATACCCTAACTCCACATATAATTGTGGATTAATCATGCGGCTATTCAACTTTTCTTGAAGTAGTTTTTCTGAAGCAGTAAAATTTTCCAACTGTTGGTTCACTTCCACCAAAGCGATAAAAAAGTCTAATCGGTTTGGGGTTTGTTTATATAGTTTTTCATAAATAGTTAAAGCCTTTTCATACTCGCCTTGTTCAAAATAATTTTTGGCCAATGCCTCATTTTGAGCAGTCACGGATGTGATTGTTAGAATAAAAAGTAGACTAAATATAAAAATACGCATGGGTTAAAGATACTGAAATGATATGGTACAACCATTGCAAAAATAAAGCCAGTTAATTAGAATATCAACTCCGTAATCTTATTGATCTTCCTCCTTTTATAAAGTTGTAATATCTGTACCTTTGGCTATAAACTTATTTTAATATGAATATTTCAGTAGAGTTAACACTTACGCCCATTCAAGATGATTACGAGCCGGCTATTATTAATTTTATAAAAAACTTACGAAACTCTGGCCTTACTGTAAAGGAAAATCCGTTGAGCACTCAAGTATATGGAGAGTATGACGCCGTAATGCAATTGCTCAATAAAGAAATGAAAACAGCCCTAGAAGCTGTTGAAAGAGGGCTGTTGTTCATAAAAATAGTAAAATCAGACCGAAGCGACTATGAACCCCATTTTTGAGTTTTTATTCGGGCAGTACGAAGGCTATGCCACCCACCAAATAGTACTTGAAATCACAGCTGTTTTATTTGGGTTAGCCTCTTCATTATTTTCAATGAAAAATAGTATTTGGGTCTATCCTACGGGGATTGTCAGCACATCGATTTTTGTGTATTTGCTATGGCAATGGGGTTTGTTGGGTGATTTGATTATAAACGGCTACTATTTTATAATGAGTGTGTACGGCTGGTATATTTGGACCCGAAAAGTTACTCCAACTCGATATACGCCAATCAGTAAAACAACCAAAAAAGAACAGTATATTTCAGCAGGAATTTTTGCGGGCACTTTATTGTTTATCTATGCGGTCTATGATTTTTTTGAAAAATGGACCAGTTGGACCGCTTATGTAGATACCTTAACCACCGCACTCTTTTTCGTAGGAATGTGGCTCTTAGCAAAACGGAAAATTGAAAATTGGCTTTTCTTATTAGCAGGAAACATAATAAGTGTCCCATTGTATTTTTACAAGGGGTACACCATTAGCAGTATGCTGTATATTATTTTTGTCTTTATATCAATCGCTGGTTATTTCGCATGGAAAAAACGCTTAAACAATCCGCAGGAAACGGGGATCATTGCATAAAGATTGTGCTGTATGGCCCTGAATCTACAGGAAAAACAACCTTAGCCAAACAATTGGCTACACATTACAACACCAAATGGGTGCCTGAATATATGCGTGGTTATTTAGAGGAAAAGTGGGAAACTAAAAATGAAACCATTACCCGTGACGATCTGTTGCCCATTGCAAAAGGGCAGATTGCATTGGAAAATAAAATAACCAAAATAGCCAACACCCTGCTGTTTTGCGACACCAACCTTTTGGAGCTGAAAGTATATTCAGAATACTATCATACTGGGTTTTGCCCTTCGGAAATAGTAGAAGCTACCGAAGAGAACCAGTATCACCATTATTTTTTAACCTATATTGATGTACCGTGGGAAGCAGACAGATTACGAGATCGTCCTAACGATAGGTTAAAAATGTTTACTATTTTTGAGGCAGAACTACGTAAAAAACAACTCCCTTATACTGTCTTAAAAGGTTCTGTGGAACAACGGATGAAAACCGCGACTAAAATAATTGAGGGATTGCTCAACAGCCAAGTATGCTAAACAAAAAAGACGTAAAACAAATAGAGAAAAGCGGCCATACCGTAGAAAGTGTTGCAAAACAACTGGAAACCTTTGCAAAGGGGATTCCGTATTCAGCTATTGTAACTACTGCTTCTATTGGTAATGGAATCGAAGCTATTTCAGAAGAAAAGCAACAACAGCTAATCCATCTTTTTGAAGCCGAAAAGCAGCAAATGGAACTCGTAAAATTTGTTCCAGCTTCTGGCGCAGCAACGCGTATGTTTAAATTTTTGTATCAGTTTTTAAAAGAATACGATCCTGATGAAGAATCCCTAAATAAATACATTAAAAAGGGAAACCATAAAGCACTGGATGTTTTTATAAGTAATGTAAAAGATTTTGCTTTTGTAAACGAAGTGCGGAGCAAAATACGTGAACTATACCCAGATTATAAAACCAGCAAAAAAGGAAAACGGGCTCATTATTTTGTAAAAGCCATGTTGCAACCAAAAGGTTTGGGATACAGAAACCTTCCAAAAGGATTGATACCGTTTCATAAATATAAAAAATACTACACCACAGCTTTTGAAGAGCAATTATACGAAGCCGCTTTCTATGCTTCGGCAAAAGACAATGCGTACTTACACTTTACGTTTTCAGAAGCGCATGTTTCGAAATTCAAAGAAGAGTTTGAAGCTGTAAAAAGTAGGTTGACAAAGAGTACCAAGACTAATTTTCATATTTCGTATTCCTTTCAGAAAAAAGAAACCGATACCATTGCGGTAACCGAAGAAAATCAACCTTTTCGCGACACCAATGGAAACCTTATTTTCCGACCTTCTGGTCATGGAGCTTTATTGGAAAATCTCAATGAGGTTAATTCCGATATTGTTTTTATTAAAAACATAGACAATGTAATAATTCGTGAACGCGTGGAGGAGGTTGCACAGTATAAAAAAATGTTAGCTGGTAAATTAATTTGGTTGCAGGAAAAAGCTTTTGATTTTCTTGAAAAATTGTCGAGTGATACCATTTCCGAAGAAGAAATAAACGACATCCGTTCTTTTCTGTGGAACCATCTTAACTGTAAAGAATTGCCTCAAACCAAAGAAAAACTGTACGAAAAATTGAATAGACCATTGCGTGTTTGTGGTGTGGTAAAAAACACGGGAGCTCCTGGAGGCGGTCCTTTTTGGGTGAAAAATAATGAGGGGGAAACCACCCTACAGATTGTGGAAACCGCCCAAATAGACATGGAAGATTCTCATCAAAAAGCAATTGTAAACGAAGCAACACACTTTAACCCAGTAGATTTGGTATGCGGTATCCGAAATTTTAAGGGCGAAAAATTCGACTTAAAACAATACAGCGATCCTGATACTGGCTTTATATCCTTAAAATCGCAAGATGGAAAACCATTAAAAGCTTTAGAACTTCCTGGACTTTGGAATGGTGCGATGGCCAAATGGAACTCGGTTTTTGTAGAAGTTCCCTTACTTACCTTTAATCCGGTAAAAACGGTAAACGATTTACTGCAGCCGGAACACCGCTCTAATAATTAAGATGAATACCGAAAAACTAATAAAAGAACTAACCTTTAAAGCCATGCGAAGTAGTGGCCCAGGTGGTCAACATGTAAATAAAACGTCCAGTAAAGTTGAGGTGAGTTTTAGTATTGAAACATCACAAGCATTAAGTGATCAAGAAAAGCAGCGGATGCAACAAAAACTGCAAAATAAAATCTCTTCGGAAGGAATCCTGAGCCTTCAAAGCAGTGAAACTAGAAGCCAGCACCGCAACAAAGCAATCGTGATCGAGCGCTTGATTAATTTGCTGAAATACAGCTTGAAACCGGTTAAAAAAAGGAAGAAAACAAAAAAACCAAGAAAGGCAATCGAAAAACGGTTGAAGGCAAAAAAGAATACCGCCCTAAAAAAAGCCAACCGCAAACCTCCCAAAATTGACTAATTAAATACAGTTAATGTGTATTTTTTACACAGCTGTACCTGTTTTCTATACAGTTTTCCGCTTTTTTATAAAAAATCGAATACCATTTAAAATACTGAAAACAAGTATTTTAGACTGATATTTTATAAAAAATTATTATGTGGCACTACTTTTTCATTATACAATTTAAATAACAAAAAAAACAATAACAAACCTATAAACTTAAAAACTATGAAAAAGTCAATATTAGCAATCGCAATCACGCTGGGATCCCTAACAGCAGTACAAGCACAAGACAAAGCAATCGCACAATCTTCTACCAATGAAGCAAAAGCGACTTTAAGTGCTCAAGCTCCAGCCCAAGATAACTTTAAGCAAATTAAAGCAACCGAATTACCAAAACCAGTATTGGAAGCCGTAGCCAAAGAATTTGAAGGTGCTACTGTATCTAAAGCTTACAAAAATGAACAAGGCGAATACAAACTGGTACTTGCAACAGCTGAGAAAGCAGAACAAACCGTTTATGCAAACAGTCAAGGTGAGTGGATTAAGAAGCAGTAAGCTGCAGTAGTTAGATTCAATACTTCTGAGGATGTCCAATAGGGCATCCTCTTTTTTATGCTTTTTCCAGATAATAAGTAGAAGGTTGGCTTTTACAGAATAGATTCTCAATAAACGCTTTTTGTGGGAATATTACACAATTGTGTAGATGTTTACACACTTTATGTGTTGAATTAAAAAACAAGTAAAATCTTGTTATCCTAATGATAACAGTACTTTTAAAGGGTTTTAGGTGAGGTTTTCATTTAATGGCACTACTTTTTCACTATATAGAATAGAATTAGAAATAATAATAACAACATAAAATTTTAAAACTATGAAAAAGTTAATTTTTGCAACCGCACTAGCAATAGGATCATTAACCGCAGTAAATGCACAACAAGATGCCGCAATAGCACAAGCATCGACTGACGAAGCAACGATTACAAAAGCTGTCGATACTCAAGAAACCGTTGCACAAGACTTTAAAGAAATTAAAGCGACTGAATTACCAAAACCAGTATTAGAAGCAGTAGCAAGTGATTTTAAAGGCGCTACCGTATCTAAAGCATATAAAAATGCTAAAGGAGAATATAAAGTTGTTATTGCAACAGCAGATAAAAAACAAAAAACAGTATATGCAAGTGCTGACGGTGAGTGGATGAAGAAAAAAATGAAAATGAACAAAAAAAGTAGACAATAATTTGAATTAGCCACATTCAATACTTTTAAGGGGTGTCCAAACGGACATCCCTTTTTTTATGCGCGGTTTTTAAAAAGTAATACTATACGTTCTGAAGTTTGCATCTTTTGTGAAGTGTTTCGATTTGCTTCAACGTTTATATTGAGCAAGGTTATGTGATTTTTAAAAAGACTTGGCTGTTTTTGTCTAGAATAAAAAGTGTTTTAATAAAAAATAGTTTCGAGTCTACAACTTTCACCTCTTCAAATAAATTAATTTCTCTTTTATGATTAAACGCTTTTTGTGTGAAAATTATACAGGTGTTTAGTGATTTTACACAGCTTTAAAATAGCTGTAAAATAAGTAGAATAGTTGTTGTTTTAGTATTGATAGGGGCTTTGGTTAAGTTAAATCTTCTTCGTAATCTTCGTGGCATTACTTTTTCACTATACAGAACAGATTTAGAAAACGAAATAATAATTATAAAATTTAAAATTATGAAAAAGTCAATTTTAGCAATCGCAATCGCAATCGCATTAGGATCATTAACCGCTGTAAACGCACAAGATGGAGCAATTGCTCAAGCATCAAGTGATCAAGCAACATTAGCTCAAAAAGCACAGGCTTCAGAAGCGCAAGGATTTACTGAGGTTAAAGCTTCAGAATTACCAAAAGCAATTTTAGAAGCTGTATCTACAAAGTATGATGGAGCAACTGTATCTAAAGCATATAAAAATGCTAAAGATCAATATAAATTAATGCTTGCAACAGCTGACAGTAAAGAGAAAACTGTTTATGTAAATAGTGAAGGACAGTGGTTACAGACTAAGTAATTTCACTTGATTATATTCGATATATTTGGGATGTCCTTCGGGGCATCCCTTTTTTTATGAAAACTTTAAAAGTTTGCTCCTACCATAGCTGTATTTTTGTGTGGAGACAAAATTAGCATGACACACAAAATTCTTATTGTTGAAGACGATATCGCTTTCGGAAAAATGCTGGCCACATTTTTAGAGCGTAAAAATTTTTCGGTGACCACAACCAGTACCGGTACAGACGGTAAAGAACACCTTAAGAAAGAAACGTTCGACTTACTGATTACCGATTTAAAACTACCCGACACCAACGGAATGGCACTGTTGGAGCACGTAAAAGAAACCTACTCCAATACCCGCGTTATCCTTATGACAGGTTATGCTGAAGTAAACACAGCGGTCGAAGCCATTAAAAAAGGAGCCTTGGATTATATTTCAAAACCTTTCCGTCCAGAAGAATTGTTAATGATTATAGAACAAGCTTCTGAAAGTCTTGAAAAGCCTGTTACAGAACATTCAAAGAAATCTTCAAGCCAACAGAAACCTGCCTCCTCCTCAAGCACAGAACCAAAAGCGGTACAAAAAGAAGAATCGAAACCGAAACCATCGGAAAGCAATTTCGTTACCGGAATTAGTGAATCTTCAAAAAAATTCAATCAGTATTTAAAGTTGGTAGGTCCTACCGATATGTGTGTACTTATACAAGGCGAAAGCGGTACTGGAAAGGAAGTAGCGGCAAATGCCATTCACAAATTTAGTAATCGAAGTAATAGACCATTTGTAGCCGTAGATTGTGGTGCTATTCCCAAGGAAATTGCTTCTAGTGAGTTTTTTGGTCATGTAAAAGGAAGTTTTACGGGTGCTGTAAACGATAAAAAAGGTCATTTTGAAGCAGCAGATACCGGAACGTTATTTTTAGATGAAGTAGGAAACCTCTCCTACGAAAATCAAGTGCAATTGCTCCGTGCCTTGCAAGAAAGGAAAATAAAGCCAGTTGGGAGTAATACAGAGATACACGTAGATGTACGGATTATTTCCGCTACTAATGAAGATTTAACCAAAGCAGTTGAAGAAGGAAGGTTTCGGGAAGATTTATATCATCGTTTAAATGAATTTTCAATTCACATCCCTTCGTTGCGTGAACGTAGTGAAGATTTATTTTTATTTACCGAATTTTTCTTAGAACAAGCCAACCAATCATTAAATAAAAATGTGATGGGTCTTTCTAAAGAGGTAGAAGCAGCCTTTAAACAATACGCTTGGCCAGGAAATCTTCGCGAGTTGAAAAATATTATAAAAAGGTCTGTATTGTTAACACCTGGCGAACAAATACCGCTAGATGTAATCCCGCGGGAAGTGGTGACAGCTAAAGAAACAGAAACAAAAACAACTGATTTTTCAAAAGAAAGTAATGAAAAACAATTGATTTTGAATGCTTTAAAAGAAACAGAAAATAACAAATCGCGTGCTGCCAAGCTATTAAACATCACCCGGAAAACCCTCTATAATAAATTAGAACAGTACGATATTGAGCTTTAGTGGTCTTGTTGCAAAGCAGTAAGCAATTTATTTATTTCAACCTTTAAATCCTCAAAAAGGAAGGGAAGCTCTTTATTTCCCTCTTCTGAAATAACTTCTAAAGTTTCCAAGAGTGGAATTACTTTTTTGGCACTAATCTGTCGGCACATGGTCAACATTCTATGTACGGTTTGGCCCACATTTTCTAATTTTTCTCTTTCTACAAACCGCTCCAATTCAGCTATATCTTTTTTAGTTTGGGTATAAAAAACCTGCAAGACATCATCTAAGGCTTCATCAGTATCTAGAAACGATCGTAATAGGGACAAATCATATAACTCACTCTTTTCGTGTCTAACAGTCTGGATGGATTTGTCTTTAAGTGCATCTTCTGAAGGATATGTTTTAATTTTTTTGGATGAATTTGAAACGAAAGAAGGGAGCACTTTCTCTAAAACCAGTGCTAAGTTTTTTTTGGTAAACGGTTTTTGTAATACTTCAGAGAAACCTTTGTCCAGATAATTTTGTCGGGAGTGTTCTCGGCTTCCAGTCATCGCAATTATAGGCTGGTTGCTATAATTTTTTATGGCTCCATTTTTTAAGTGTTTTAAAATTTCAAAACCACTAGTTGTTGGCATTTGTATATCAGTCAATACAAAATCAAAATAGATTTCTTTAGCTTTTTCAAAAGCAGAGAATTTTTCGAAATCATGTACTTCAATGTTCATTTGCCCAAATAATTCAGAAAGCATAGTTCGCATTGCGGGATCATCATCAAAAACAACCGCTTTCAATCCTTTAAAGACTGTTTCAGGTTTTTTTGTAAGTTTCCGAACTGCCCGATCAGATTTTTTTAAAGGAATTTTTAATGTAAACGTACTCCCTTTGTTGGGTTCGCTTTTCACTTTAAGGCTCCCGTCAAGCAGACTAGCTAACTTCTTTGAAATGGCCAATCCAAGTCCATAACCCCCAAATTTTTTACCCGTATCGGCTTCAGCTTGGGTAAATTCTTTAAAAATGAGTTGTTGTTTTTCTTCTGAAATACCAATCCCTGTATCGATTACATCGATTTTAACTCTAACTGATTTTTTTCTGGCTTTTTGTAAAGTGGCTTTTAGTTCAATGCTTCCGGTTTCAGTAAATTTAAAAGCGTTCCCAACCAGATTATTTAGAATTTGTTGCATTCGCAATGGATCGCTTTCAAAGACTTTTTCTTGTAATTCAGGAGCTATGGTAACCAAAAGTTCCACTTTCTTTTCTGAATACATATCCCGATACGTTTCTGTTGTTTGCTGCAATAGATTTTCCAACGAAAATGGTACCGACTCCATTTTTAATTTTCCTGCTTCTAATTTTGAAAAATCAAGCAAATCATTCACTAATTTCGAAACGTATTCAGATCCTGAATGAATTTGGTTTACATAGTGATGTTGTTTTTCTGAAAGCGGCGTGTTTTCCATCAAGCCAGTGTAACCCACAATGGTGTTTAAAGGGGTTTTAAGGTCGTGGCTAACGGTAGCTATTAATTGTTCCCGACTTTTAAGTAAGTCTTCAGCATATTTTTTTGATTTTTCAAGCGATTGTTTAAAACGTTCGGCTCTAAAAAAGTCACTTAAAATAAAATAGGTAAACAATAAAATTACTACGAATCCAACCACGGCTGCACCTTGTAAAATAGTGACCGTTCGTGCTACCGAAGCTTCTCTTTTGGTTTTTTCTAGGTTGTTTAGTTTTGTGTTTTCTGCTTCAAAATTGGTAATGAGGAGTCGTAGCTGAGAAGATAAGGTTAGATCACTTCTAATTAACTCATTTTCTTTTTGTTGAAGCGAGCGCTGGGCTCTCGAATTTTCACGTTTAGCTTCAGCAACAAGATAACGGGATTGTGCCAACATAGAATCGACCATACGGGCCTGTACTTGGGTGGTATCTACCTCGTTGTTCTGGTTTATTATATCAATGTAAGAGTTCCAAAACGAACGTTCTTTTGGAGTAAGGGCAGCAGGATTTTCAACAAACGTTTCCAAGGTGAGTTTGCCCATGGAGTTATCCAGCTTTTTGAACTCATTTAAAATATCGTCTAAAGAAGTGTCTTTACTATTGGTGATTTTTAAAATGCGGAGTTGCTCTATATTTTTTTTCTTTTCGGTAAGCAGTTCACGCACGCTGTCCAGTTGTCTTTTCTGGCTTTCATCATTGGTGAGTAACTTTATGGTTTCTACCTTTTCAAAGAGCGAGTCACTTAATGTTATGTATTTTTTGTAATCTTCCTCTTTTTGGGTTAGCAGTGCCAAACGTGAAAAACTATCGGCTTCATAAACCAGATTAACTAGTGATCCTGTAGCAAAAAACTTTTTTTCCTCGGTTTTTTCGGTAGGATTAATAACATAGTTTTTAAATTCAGAATAGATAAAGTATCCTACTACAACAGCCAATGCTCCTAAAACCAGATAGCTTAGGATGATTTTAAAGGTAAACCTGTTTTTGGTTTTTGGCATGGTTCAAAAATACATACAATGTAAACGACAGCATATTAATGATATGATAAAAAAGTACGATTACGCTTTTACAATCTTAAAGTCTTGATTACTTTTGCCGCACATCTCAAAGGGGTGCCTATTTTAATTTGTTTTTTAAATTATTAGAAGCTGAGATGATACCCATAGAACCTAGAACAGGTAATGCTGTTTAGGAAAAGAACAACAAGCAGTTGTAGCCAGTAAAAATCATTTTTACTGGAATTTTTAAACCTTTTATTAACCGAGAATAATGGCCCCTTTTATTCGTAATTAAATTTTTTACGAATGAAATCCTTATTTATTTCGGCTGCTTTACTAACAACAACCATAGCAGCCATTGCACAAGAAACACAGCAAGATTCAACCAAAGTTGAAAGCTTGGAAGAAGTTTTTATTCAGGCAGTTCGCGTAGACGCAGACTCACCAATTACCCACTCTAACCTCGATGAAGAGGAAATTGAAACCCGAAATTTAGGACAAGATGTTCCTTATTTACTTAACTATTTACCGTCTGTAGTGACTACCAGTGATGCCGGAGCCGGTGTTGGGTATACCTATATTCGTGTAAGAGGTAGTGATGCCTCTCGAGTGAATGTAACACTAAATGGAATCCCCTATAACGATTCTGAAAGCCAAGGAACTTTTTGGGTAAATATGCCAGATTTTGCTTCTTCTATTCAAAACTTACAGTTACAACGGGGTGTAGGTACATCAAGTAATGGCTCTGGAGCATTTGGAGCGAGCTTGAATATTTTAACCGACGGAACTTCTGAAGAGGCTTATGGTGAAATTTCAAATTCATTTGGTTCATTCAACACCCGAAAGCACAATGTGAAATTTAGCACAGGTCTTTTAAAAGATCGCATAGAAATTGCTGGACGGTTATCCAAAATTGAATCAGATGGATATATTGACAGGGCAAGTTCCGATTTAAAATCCTATTTTTTGCAAGGAGCTTATAAAGACAAAAACACCTTAATAAAAGTATTAACCTTTGGTGGAACCGAAGAAACCTATCAAGCTTGGAACGGTATCGATGCGGAAACATTGGAAAATGACCGAACGTTTAATCCGTCAGGAATGTACACAGATGAAGATGGAAACACTCGTTTTTATGATAATGAAGTAGATAATTACGCACAAGATCATTATCAAGTTCTTTGGAACCAGCGTTACGATAACAATTGGAGTAGTAACGTTGCATTAAATTATACCTACGGAAGAGGTTATTTCGAACAATATAAAGAAGACGAGGATTTTGATACCTACACATTTGACCCTATTGAAATAGGAGGCGATACTATTAACACTACCGATTTAATACGTCGCCGTTGGTTAGATAATGATTTCTACGCCGTAAATGCCAATGTAAACTACAAAGATGATGCGCTTAATATTTCCGCAGGAGCATTTTTTAGCACTTACAAAGGGGATCATTATGGTGAAGTAATTTGGGCACGCTATGCAAGTGATTCTGAAATACGAGATCGATATTATTTTAGCGATGCTACAAAAAACGAATTTACAACCTTTGCAAAAGCTACCTATCGATTTAATAATCAATGGCAGGTGTTTGGAGATTTACAAGGACGGTTTTTAAGTTATGAAACTGGAGGAATTACATCAGATGTTGTGCCAATTGATGTAGATGAAACGTATAGCTTTTTTAACCCCAAAGCGGGTGTTTCATTTCAATTGAACGATGCCAATCAGTTTTATGCTTCCTACGGAAGAGCACATCGCGAACCTACCCGAAATGATTTTGAAGAAGATATTACCACACCAGAAAAATTAGACGATTTTGAATTAGGGTGGCGTTTTGCTTCAGAAAAAGTTCAAGTAAATACCAATTTGTTTTATATGGATTACAAAGATCAGTTGGTGCTTTCTGGCGAGTTGAATGATGTAGGCGCACCGCTTCGAACTACCAGTGGTGAAAGTTATCGTTTAGGGCTAGAAGTGGATGCCACTATTGCTATTACAGAAAAAATAAGCATTCGTCCTAATGTAGCGCTAAGCTCTAATAAGAATGTAGATTTTGTAACCTCTCAAGATGGCGAATTAGTGAATCTTGGAAATACAAATATCTCCTTTTCACCAGAAATTGTAGCTGGAAATATGCTAGAGTACCGTCCAGTAAAAAATGTACAACTAGCTTTATTGTCTAAGTTCGTGGGCGAACAGTTTATGGGAAATATTGACAGTGAGGTTTCAAAACTGGATAGTTTCTTTATAAATAACTTCAATATTGCGTATCGTTGGGACAATGTGCCTTTTGTAAATGAAATTCTGTTCACGGGATTAGTGAACAACATTTTTAATGTAGAATATGTTTCCAACGGATACTTTTTCACGTTTGATGGTGTAAACGACCAAGGAGATGTTACCACATTTGAAGGTGCAGGATATTACCCACAAGCTAAGACTAATTTCTTAGTAGGGGCTACGGTTAAGTTTTAACACCAATGTAGTAATATAGTAAAGAAAGCCTGTTCAATTTGAACAGGCTTTCTAATAATTAGTTTGTAATACGAATAGTATTGCCTGAACGTACAGCACGATAGCGTTGCATAGGGTAACGGCTTGGGTCGGTTATGTTTTGGCCAGTTACAATATTGTATTTATTATCATCATCGCAAGGACAAGTAGCTTCAATACCATCAACCTCCATAAGAGAACAATCTGTAGGTACGTGATTAGGGTCGCTTAATTCAAAAGCGTGATACGTTGTGTTGTCCACATTATAAATAACAACGCCTCGAATGCCTTGTCGAGTAACGACTAATGAATTACTTGGGAAGTTAAGGGAATTATACTCTGGCAGATTTAAATTTAGGTTTAAATTTACCAAAGGGGACGTTAAAAAAGGATTATCGTCTAAATTATCATCATCATTTTTGCAGGCAAATAGCATACTAAGTGATAAGAGGAAAACAATTTTTTTCATAGCTTAATTTTTCAATCGCGAAATTACAATTATTTATGCAACAAGTTATTTTTTAGTATATTTGTTAGAACAGATCCCGTCAAGCGCATGGGATTTTTTGTGTTTAATATCTTAACGCCAAAGTAAAAGTGGTGTTCTATATAAAATAAAAGAATAACGTGTTTAGTACACAAACGATGAAGTTATGAGTAAAGTATCTTATTATACTGCAGAAGGACTAAAAAAATTGAGGGACGAGCTTAATCAATTAAAGGATGTGGAGCGCCCAAAAGCTTCTCAAGCTATTGCCGAGGCAAGAGACAAAGGGGATTTAAGTGAAAATGCCGAGTATGATGCTGCCAAAGAAGCGCAAGGAATGCTTGAGATGCGTATTTCAAAATTAGAAGAAGTTGTTGCAAATGCTAGAGTTATTAATGAGTCACAATTGGATACATCAAAAGTATTGATACATTCCAATGTGAAAATTAAAAATCAATCTACCGGAGCAGAAATGCAATATAAACTGGTGGCACAGAGCGAAGCAGATTTAAAAAGCGGAAAAATTTCCGTAGATTCACCTATTGGAAAAGGACTTTTAGGAAAAGAAGTAGGTGACACAGCCGAAATAAGTGTTCCTAATGGAACTATGAAATTTGAAATTCTTGAGATAACAAGGGGATAACCATGGCAACACTATTCACAAAAATAATAAAGGGTGAAATACCAAGCCACAAAGTGGCCGAAGACGATAGTTTTATCGCTTTTCTTGATGTGAACCCTAATGCAAAAGGACATACTCTATGTGTTCCAAAGGAAGAGGTGGATAAAATTTTTGAAATGGGCGAGCATAAATACTTGGGATTAATGCAGTTTTCTAGGCGCGTGGCTAGGGCGATCGAAAAAACAGTCCCTTGTAAACGAGTGGGAATGGCTGCTGTGGGTCTTGAAGTGCCACACGTGCACGTACATTTAATTCCACTTAATGGAATGAGTGATATGGACTTTTCTAAAAAAGTTGACATGTCGCAAGATGAACTTTCTCAACTTGCTGCCGCTATCCACAAAAACTTGGATTAAAAGCTTTTTTTAATCAGGCTTGATTCAAAAGTAAAAAGGTTGCAGCTCCAATTATCACAATCCCAAACAAAATTAAACCATACGTTAATGGTTTTAATTTTAGATAGGTAGTGTTTGGGTGTGCTTGTTTTTTATGGTATTGGTAAACTCGTTCAATATCTTCATCCCAATTTACCGGGTAAATAGTATTCTTACACGTATGGCAATATAGTTTTTCATCAATTTCCTTATTTGCTTGGGTGTACAGTTTTGTGTGTTTTTCCTCTTGGGTAAAAGTAAACTCCAAACCATCTGTATCGTAACATTCTGGGCAATTGTTGTTTAGGCGTGCAGTGTGTAATACGTGTCTTGTTGTCATATTTAATTTTGTAAGCGTAATACTATTTCCATTGTGGTTCCTTTACCGGGTGCACTGTTTAAAACGTGTATTTTTCCGTTATGGTATGTTTCAATAATGCGTTTTACCAACGAAAGCCCAAGTCCCCAGCCTCTTTTTTTGGTGGTATAACCGGGCAGGAATACTGTTTTATATTTTCTTTTTGAAATGCCTTTTCCCGTATCGCTTATGCGCAAGTATACTTTTTTGGTGTTCTTTTCTATGGAAATAGTAATGGTTCCTTTTCCTTTCATAGCATCGATGCCATTTTTCACTAAGTTTTCTATAGTCCATCCAAAAAGTTGATGATTCAGTAAAACTGGAATAGGCTCTTTTGGAATATTTAACTGGAAATCAATTAATTTTGAACTTCTCCTTTTTAAATAATCAAAAGCAGCTTGTGTTTCAACAGCTAAATCTGCTTCTTCCAATTTTGGCACTGAGCCAATTTTTGAAAACCGTTCGGTAATGGTTTGCAATCGGTCTACATCCTTTTCAATTTCAACAATGTATTCCTGATTTACATTTTCCTCTTTTAAAATTTCGGTCCAACCAACTAACGAAGATAGCGGGGTTCCTATTTGGTGTGCAGTTTCCTTAGCCATACCGGCCCAGAGTTTGTTTTGTTCGGCAGATTTAGATGTTTGGTAAAACAGGTAAATAGCCAAAAATATGAGCAGTATGATCACGATTAACATCGCTGGATAATATTTTAGTTTATTGATTAAGGATGAATTTCCGTAGTAAATAACCTGTAACAATTCATCTTTATAATAAACCTTAATGGGTTTATATTCTGAAGAAAACTGCGCAATGAGCTTTTGTCTTTTTTCAGGTGTGTTAAATTGTTTTTCAGGAATATTACGTTCGTTGTAACTATCTGCTTCGGGACTGTAAAGAATCATTGGAGTAGTATTGTTACTCTGTATTACTACCGAAGCTGTTTCGCTCATGGCATCTTCTGCAGGATTCAGTTTTTGAAGTTCCTCTTGAGCCGCTGCCCAAACCTTCATTTTATTGCGCTCGTCATCTTTTAATTGATTAAAAAACACAAATGTGTTCCATAAAATAAGACCAATGATTATAATGGAGGCAGCGATGAAAAACCATCGTGTAAAAGCTGTTTTGTTAAACATAAAAAAAATGTAAAATGTGTTTTACTTCTATAGTTATTTTAAAAGGGGAATAAATATAAAGCAAATATGTTGATATTATTGTACAATCAAATTTTTACAACTTTTTAAGTTTGGGTACATTTGTAGCTTATGATTAGTATTGACCCACAAGAAATTACCACAAAAAAACTGCACGGCTACTTAGTAGGCGCCGTAGCACCACGTCCCATCTGTTTTGCTAGTACGGTAGATGCAGACGGACATGTAAACTTATCCCCCTTTAGTTTTTTTAATGTATTTGGTGCTAACCCACCTACGATGATTTTTTCACCGGCTCGTCGGGTTCGTGGCAATACCACCAAGCACACTTTGGAAAACGTCTTGGAAACCAAAGAAGTGGTTATCAACATTGTAAACCACGCTATGGTACAACAAATGAGTTTGTCTTCTACGGAATACGATAAAGGCGTAAACGAGTTTGTAAAAGCGGGCTTTACCGAAGTTACTTCCGATGTTGTAAAACCACCTAGGGTTGCCGAATCGCCTGTTCAGTTTGAATGTAAGGTGAAAGAAGTTATCGAGACCGGAAAAGAGGGCGGTGCCGGTAATTTGGTAATTTGCGAAGTAGTAAAAGTACATGTAGATGAAAGTATTTTAGATGATAAAGGGAGTATTGATCCAGACAAATTAGACGCCGTAGCACGTATGGGTGGCAATTGGTACACGCGAGCAAAAACTGGTATGTTCGAAGTGCCAAAACCGCTAAGAACTTTAGGTATGGGCGTTGATGCCTTGCCAGAGCCAATTAGAACAAGTGATATCCTTACTGGAAATGACTTAGGAATGCTGGGCAATGTGGAAAACTTACCAACGCAACAGCAAATTCAAACATATATTGAAGATGCTTCGGAAACAGAGCAATACTTAATTGCATCCGGTACGGAGGAAGAAATTCATACTAGAGCACAAGAGTTGCTTTGCGATGGTAAAGTAGCAGAAGCATGGAATTTATTGTTGGCACGTTCTAATTCAGAAAAACCCAATAAATAAAAAGAAAAACTTAATCTTGATAACGAATAAATCAATAACACAATAACGAACACGATGGAAGTACAAGGAAAAATAAAGATGATCGATGACACGAAAACCTACGGAAGTAATGGTTTTAGAAAACGTGAGATGGTAGTAACCACAGAAGAGCAGTACCCACAACACATTTTAATAGAGTTTATACAAGATAAAACCGATTTGCTAGACAAGTATAACGTTGGGCAAAACGTAAAAGTGAGTATTAACCTTCGTGGTCGCGAATGGACAAACCCACAAGGGGAAACAAAATATTTCAACTCCTTAAATGGATGGCGTATTGAAAATGTAGATCAGTCGGTGTCGCAAAATATGCCACCAATGCCGCCTGAAGATGCTTTTGAGCCAGCAAACGATTTAAACGAAGAAGATCACGACGATTTACCGTTTTAAATATAGAAATTATAATAGTAAAAAAAACAGCTTCAGAAATGGAGCTGTTTTTTTTATGATAGCGTTTTTTCTTTAGCTGCTTTTATTAAATAAAATTTCATCTCCATTCTTTTTTATTTATTATCTTTTAAAAAAGTTCTCCTTTTCTAAAGAAAAAAACCATAAACTAATTTTATGCATTTTTTAACCGAAACATTATGGTTTCCACCCGTTACCGATGCTTCAGAAGACGGATTATTAGCCGTTGGTGGCGATTTGTCTTCAGAACGATTGTTGTTAGCGTATCAATCGGGAATTTTCCCTTGGTATTCAGAAGGACAACCAATATTGTGGTGGAGCCCAGATCCACGAATGGTTTTATTTCCGAAGAACTTAAAAGTGTCTAAAAGCTTCCGGAAAACAATTAATTCTGAAAAATTCACGGTTACATTCAATCAAAATTTTATGGATGTAATTGAAAACTGCGCTTCCATACGAAGAGAAGGGCAAGATGGAACTTGGATTACTTCAGAAATGGAAAAAGCATATATCAATTTACATGAAAAAGGTCATGCCGTTTCGGTAGAAGTGTGGCAAGAGAGTGAATTAGTAGGAGGATTATACGGTATCGATTTACCAGAACTGCGGGTGTTTTGTGGTGAAAGTATGTTTACGAAAGTAAGCGATGCTTCAAAAGTGGGGTTTTATCATTTGATAGAATTTCTGAAAGGAAAAAATTATAAAATAATCGATTGTCAAGTTTATACAGAACATTTAGAGCGCTTAGGGGCTGAAGAAATTTCTAGAAAAGAGTTTTTGCAACACCTTAATTTTTAAAGACTTAATCGAATTTCTTCCTTAGCATTAAAAAAAGTATCTTCGTAAGGTTAATTAATTTAGTATGAAAAATCAATACCTTACATTTCTATTACTTACAATATTCTGTTCTAGTGTAGCATTTTCACAGCAAAAACCATTACCAAAAGGATTATCCGAAGCTGAGAAAGAAATAATAGCTGATTATCAATTTACATCTAATAGAATTACACCACCACCCAGTACTCCGGTTCGTGCCGCCGCCGAATGGGAAGAGGTAGAATATTTAGTAGTAAGTTGGGATCCAAGTTTTCCAAACATTTTAAAACAAATAGTAGAAGCAGGAGTTGAGGAGTGTAAAGTGATTATCACAACTACAAATCAGGCTTCGGTAGCATCGTATTTACAATCTGAAGGAGTAGACTTAACCAATGTTTCTTTTTTAAATGAAGAGTTTGATACCATTTGGATTCGTGATTATGCTGGAAATACCATTTACAGTAATGATGTAGGAGAAAGAGCTCTTACGGATTGGATTTATAATAGACCAAGACCTAATGATGATGTTATGCCAACAGCGCACGCAAACTTAGTAGGTATGCCTATTTATACAACCACTTCAGGTAATAGCGATTTAGTGAATACAGGCGGAAATTATATGAGTGACGGAATGGGAAATGCGTTTGCTTCAGAATTGGTTTTAGATGAAAATGCACCCGGTAATCCTTATGGAGTGTCTGTAAAAACTGAAAGTGAAATCGATGCTATTATGAATGAGTATATGGGCATAGAAAATTATATTAAGATGGAAACGCTGCCGTATGATGGTATTCATCATATTGATATGCATATGAAGTTACTGGATGAAGAAACCATTTTAGTAAGCGAATATCCTGAAGGCGTGGCCGATGGTCCTCAAATTGACGAGAATATAAACTATGTGTTAGATAATTTCCAATCCCCTTTTGGGACACCCTACAAAATTAAATGGATTCCTGCCCCACCAAGTCCATCTGGCGCATACCCTGATACAGGGGGAAGTTATAGAACCTACAGTAATATGATTTTTGTAAATAAAACGGTAATGGTACCTACATATAGGCCAGAAGTAGACCAACCAGCTTTGGATTATCTGGAAGAATTATTACCAGGTTATACTATTGTACCTATAGATGTAGATAACTCAGGAGAGAATTTAATTTCATTATCAGGCGCTATTCATTGTATTTCACATACTATTGGAGTAGAAAACCCATTATGGATTGTTCATAATCCTATTGAAGAAGCGCAAGCAGGTAGCACAGTAGATATCAATGCCATGATAAAGCACAATTCAGGGGTAAATACCGCGGATCTTTATTGGAGAGAAGTAGGGGCTACAGATTTTACTGAAGCTTCCATGACATTAAGTAGTGACGATAATTGGACAACCAACCTTACTTTGCCTTCAGAAGATGTAGATATTGAGTATTATATTCACGCTGAAGCAAATTCAGGAAAAACCATAAATAGACCTATTGTTGCACCAGAAGGCTATTGGACAATCGATACCGCTACGTTGTCTTCTGAAGAGTGGGCAGAGAACAATATTTCAGGTCCGTATCCTAATCCGGCGACAGATGAAGTGAACTTTAATCTGAATGCTATAGAAGGTCCTGTTGAACTTTCAGTTTACAATATTTTAGAACAACAATTATACAGTACGATTATTACAGATGCCAACGGAACTATAAACCTAAAATTAAATTCAAGTTGGAAGGGAACCTTATTTGTATCCTTTCAAGGACGCTTTGGACAGGTAAATAAAAAAGTACTTAAGTTGTAGTAAATAAGCTACTTTGTGTTAGAAATACTTTAACAAAACAACTGCAATAATTTGCGGTTGTTTTTGTTTTCTTTACAACCTAATTATAACAAACCTGTATTTTATCGAATATATTTGCTTTTTAATCAGTTAATTAGCATATTTGACTAAGTAATTTCTTACGCCCCAAATTATGAAACGATTTCCCCTCGCTCTGTTTCTGTTGTTATTTTGTGTTTCATTCACAATAACGGCACAAAATAGCGCTACTGAAAAAAACATAGATGTCAATAAAGATGTTGATGTTATAAAAGTGTATGAACAAGTAGTAAAGGAAGGCTATGGCACTCCTTTCATTTATAAAAAACTTGCCAACGCCCATTATTTTAAAAATAATTATGGTGCTGCTAAAAAATGGTTTGAAAAGCTTTTTTCAATTGAAAAGCCAACGGACGAAACCCTAAAATATAGATATAAGCAAAGCTTAAAAGCCTTGAGCTCCCGTTCTTCTGAAAACAAAGATGTTACGTATTCAGGTACAAATTAGGCAGATCTCGAAACTTCCTTTTTAATTTCTTGATATCGAAAACAGGAAGTTACATGGTCATTAACCATACCGGTTGCTTGCATATGTGCATACACTACGGTGGAACCTACAAATTTGAACCCTCTTTTCTTGAGATCTTTACTTATGGTGTCACTTAAAGGTGTATTTGCGGGTGCTCCATCTAGTGATTTTAATTTATTCTGAATAGGTTTTCCGTCTACAAATCCCCAAATATATTTACTGAAGCTACCAAATTCCTCTTGTACTTTCATAAAAGCCTGTGCATTGGTCACAGCCGAATTCACTTTTAATTTGTTACGGATAATACCAGCATTCTTTAAAAGCGAATCAATTTTTGTTTGATCGTATTTGGCTATTTTTTTATAGTCAAATTCATTAAAGGCTTCTCTGAAGTTTTCCCGCTTTCGTAAAATGGTAATCCAACTTAACCCAGCTTGAAAGGTTTCTAACAATAAAAATTCAAAGAGGGTTTTGTCATCATAAACCGGGACGCCCCATTCGGTATCGTGATAGGCGATATATAAAGGATCCTCTCCACACCAGGAACAGCGTTGTTTTGTCATAACACGTAATTTTAAGGGAAAGATACTAAGATTTAGGACAACTAATTACTGTCCTGGGAAATTGTACGTAATGGTACCTAATTGCCTTTTTTTACTGGCTTTTGTAGTGAATCGGGCTTGTTCTGCGTATTCAATAGCGCTGTCTATTAAACAACCGTTTGCGGTAGTTGAAGCACTTTCACTGTAAGAAGTTTTTACTACTTTCCCTAGCGAATCAACGACAATGTTAATTACTACTTTCCCGCTTCCTTCACAGGTATAAACGGGGTTGGGTAAATCTAAATCGCTTCTGTTTACCAAACGGTAACTAACTGTGGTATTTCGATTGGCAGATTTTTTTCCAGAATTTTCCTTAGCAGAATTACTTACAGGTTTTTTGTTTTTATTGGATGCTTTTTCAGCAGCTTTAATGCCATTTCCGTTATTTGAAGCATTTGAACTTTCAATAGCCGCATCAATTTCATCCATTTTGCTTTGCATCTCATCAGAAGTCTCTAGTTCTTCTTGACTCATTTCAGCAAGCATTTTTTCAGCTTCATTGTAGGCACGGTTGGTTTCTATGGCTGTTTTTTCTGAAGACATTTTAGCCAACTCTTGTTCTTTGGGTAACAATTCTTCCACTTCTGCATATTCAATGTCGTAAACCGGTTCTTCTACTTTTTTTACACTGCCTAATTTGATGCTATACAGCAATAGAAAGAGTATCCCAAATAAAAGGGACGTTACGAGTAGGGATCGGTATGAGTAGTTTAGGTTCATTACTTCGGGGAAAAATTACGTAAAATAAAGCAAAACCGCTTGGTAATTAATAGATTATTAAGACTCAGAAGGTTATAAGGATTGCTCAAAAGCTTCAATTGTAGTGGCGTTTTCTACGGAAAAATCACCAATTTTAGTTCGTTGTAAGGCAGAAAGATGTGCTCCGTTATTAAGTGCTTTTCCAAAATCGTGTGCTAATGAGCGGATGTAGGTTCCTTTACTGCATGCTACTCTAAAATCAACTTCCGGAAGTTCAATTCGCGTAATTTCAAAAGCTGAAATATGTACCGTTCGTGTGGGGATTTCGACTTTTTCTCCTGCTCGAGCATATTCATACAATCGTTTCCCTTCTTTCTTCAACGCTGAAAAAACGGGCGGTTGCTGTTGAATTTCTCCTGTAAATTGTTCAGTAGCATTCTTAATTTCTTCCGAAGTTATTTCTGAAATATCAAATTGTTGGTCAATTTTAGTTTCCAGATCGTAACTAGGGGTTGTAGCGCCTAATGTAAATGTTCCGGTATATTCTTTTTCCTGCGCTTGAAAAGTTTCGATTTTTTTAGTGAATTTTCCAGTACACAGAATAAGCAATCCGGTTGCCAATGGGTCTAACGTTCCGGCGTGACCTACTTTTATTTTTTTTAAACCAAAGCGTTGTTTAATGAGCCAACGGACTTTATTAACCACCTGAAATGAAGTCCAGTTAAGAGGTTTGTCTATTAAAAGTACTTGTCCGTCTTTAAAATCTTGTTCGGTCATTTAGATAAAGCTTACGATGATGGCTATCAATCCAACGATTACACAATACACAGAGAAATAGCGAAGTTTGCTCTTTTTTACCAATGAAATCATCCACGTGCAAGCAATGAGTCCGCAAATAAAAGCAGCGGTAAAGCCCAATCCAAGTGTTGTGAAATTAGTGCTTTCGGCAGAAAGGTCGCCACTTAATAAATCTTTAGCAATTTTACCAAATATTAACGGCACGACCATTAAGAAAGAAAAACGAGCGGCCTTACTTTTATCATTTCCTAATAAAACGGAAGTTGAAATAGTCGCCCCACTTCGGGAAATCCCAGGAAGCATGGCAATGGCTTGCGAAATACCGATAATGAACGAATCTTTAAATGTAACGGGTTTACCAGTGTTTTTGGAACGGTCTGCTAGCCACAAAAGTACAGCGGTTACAATAAGCATAGCGCCTACAAAAGCGATGCTTCCGCCGAAAAAGGATTCTAATTGTTCTTCAAATAACAACCCGATAACAACTGCGGGTAGCATGGAAACGCCAATTTTTACAATAAACTGGGTTTCTTCATTCCATTGAAATTTCAGCAAAGCGGTTATAATTTCAATAATATCTTTTCTGAAAACTACAATCGTACTTAAAGCCGTAGCAAAGTGTAAAACGACAGTAAATAAAAGGCTTTCTTCGGCAACCATAGTGTCGCCAAGAATGGCTTTTCCTAATTCAAGGTGACCACTAGAAGAAACGGGTAAAAATTCGGTAAACCCTTGGATAATACCCAAGAGAATGGCATCCCAACTATTCATGGATTATTTTTTCTTGTGAGGATTCAATAAAATAGCGTACACTTCAATGCCAAAACCAATCAAGATTAAAGCAGGTGCTAAGCGAATGCGTCGCCAACTGTAAATTTCAGGATTAAAAACATTAGGATCATCGCTACCACCGCCAGACATTAAAATAAAACCTAGGGCGATAAACGCAATACCAATAAGCATAAACTGGTAGTTTTTACGCTCAAATATAAAGTATCGTTTTTGGGCTTCTTCTTTTCTTTTCTGTTCTCCCATACTAATAATTGTTTCCTGTTTTCGGGTGCAAAGGTACGGTTTAATAATATAATTCGTCTGTGCGTAAATTTAAGAATCGCTGCGTTGCAAAAAAGGTGCTCAACCAACTTATAAACACGCCTACGAAAAAGACACCTGCAAATAACCCGACTAATAATAATTTGTCTTCCAGTAATTGTAATTCAGGGAAGCTTCTGTTGAGATAATATAACACGAAGCCCATTCCTATTAGCGCCAAAACTGCGCCAATCATACCTAACCGAACACTTTTCCAGATAAAAGGGCGTCTAATAAATCGTTTGGTGGCACCTACCATTTGCATGGTTTTAATGGTGAAACGTTTCGCATACACCGAAAGCCTAATGGAACTATTAATAAGCAATACGGCTATAAATAAAAAGATGCCGCTAATCACTAATACCCAAAAACTGATTTTTTTCACATTGTCATTCAACAAAGCGATAAGGGGTTTATCGTACACAACTTCATCGATAAAATCTTTGGTCATCAGCTCGTCTGTAATTTCTTCCAACTGAGTAGGCGATACATAATCGGCCAATAAATAGACATCAATGCTATTTTGTAGCGGATTGTACCCTAAAAAGTCCATAAAATTTTCACCAATGGTGGCACTGTGGGCTTCGGCGGCTTGTTCTTTGCTGATGTATTCAGCCGTTTTAGTGTATTCGGCTAATGCCAAACTTTGCTTTAATTGCGTGATTTCAACTTCCTTGGCGGTGTCTTTTAAATAGACGGTTAAGGCAATTTGCTCTTTAAAATGATCGGCAACTTTCTTGGTGTTTAGCACCAACAACCCTAACAATCCCAGTAAAAATAAGACAAGCGAAATGCTAATTACTACTGAAAAGTAAGAAGAAATCAACCTGCGTTTTTGATATTTTTCAAAAGATGATGCCATAAATATGTTGAATTAGTGTTGTAAAAATACAAGGAATTTTAAAGCTACGAGTAACTAACGTTTAAACTTTTGTCTTTCGTACAATAGCCGTAAATTTGCCACCTATTTTCAAACGGTAGCGATGAGCAAATACGACTTTAAAAATATTGAAAAAAATTGGCAGAAATATTGGGCGACCAACAAAACCTTCCAAGCTAAAAATAATAGCGAAAAACCTAAATATTATGTATTGGATATGTTTCCCTATCCTTCTGGTGCAGGGTTACACGTTGGGCATCCACTTGGGTACATAGCCAGTGATATTTATGCGCGTTACAAACGCCATAAAGGGTTTAATGTATTGCATCCGCAAGGGTACGATAGTTTTGGGTTGCCGGCAGAACAATACGCGATTCAGACTGGGCAACATCCTAAAAAGACTACCAAAGAAAATATAGCGCGTTACCGTGAACAACTGGATAAAATCGGTTTTTCATTCGATTGGAGCCGTCAGGTTCGGACTTCAGATCCGGAATATTACAAATGGACGCAGTGGGTTTTTATGCAGCTTTTTGAAAGTTGGTACGATTATGAAGCGGATAAAGCCAAGCCGATTTCAGAATTAGAAGAAATCTTCACTTCTGAAGGAAATACGAAGGTAAATGCAGCTTGCGATAGCGATGTAGAAGCTTTTTCTGCGGATGCATGGAACAAATTTTCTTCTGAAAAACAACAAGAAATATTATTACAATACCGATTAACCTATTTAGCCGAAACCGAAGTAAACTGGTGTCCGCAATTAGGAACGGTGTTAGCCAACGATGAAATTGTAAACGGCGTTTCCGAACGTGGTGGTTATCCCGTTGTTCGTAAAAAAATGAAACAATGGAGTATGCGCATTACTGCGTATGCACAACGTTTGCTGGATGGTTTAGACGACATCGATTGGCCACAGCCGCTTAAAGATTCACAAACCAACTGGATTGGTAGAAGTGAAGGGTCAAGTGTGACGTTTGATGTAAAAGATCACAACGAAACCATTGAGGTGTTTACAACCCGTCCCGATACTATTTTCGGAGTTAGCTTTATGACGCTAGCGCCAGAGCACGATTTGGTGTCAAAAATAACAACCGAAGCTCAAAAAGCTGCTGTAGAAGCCTACATTGAAGCGACCGCAAAACGTAGCGAACGCGAACGCATGGCTGATGTAAAAACCATTTCAGGAGTGTTTACAGGTGCGTATGCTGTACATCCTTTTAGCGGAGAATCGATTCCTATTTGGATTGGCGACTATGTATTGGCAGGCTACGGAACCGGTGCCGTGATGAGCGTTCCGTGTGGCGATCAACGAGATTACGATTTTGCACGTCATTTTGATATCCCAATTCCCAATATTTTTGAAGGGGTTGATATTTCTGAAGGCGCTTTTGCTGATAAGGATAAAACGGTAATCACCAATAGTGATTTCTTAAACGGATTACAATACAAAGCCGCCACCAACAAAGTAATTGAAGCGTTGGAACAAAAAGACGCGGGAAAAGGAAAAATAAATTACCGATTGCGCGATGCGGTTTTTAGCCGTCAGCGGTATTGGGGAGAACCATTTCCAGTGTATTACAAAAATGGATTGCCACAGTTAATTGACGAGAAGCATTTGCCACTAACCTTACCCGAAGTATCTGCTTATTTACCGACCGAAGAAGGCGAGCCGCCATTAGGCCGTGCCGATGTTTGGGCGTGGGATACGCAGAACAACGAAGTAGTTTCCAATGACAACGTGGATGATGAAACCGTGTTTCCGTTGGAATTAAACACTATGCCGGGTTGGGCAGGAAGTAGTTGTTATATGTTCCGGTATATGGATCCAAAAAATGACGACGCATTAGCCAGCCAAGAAGCGATGGACTATTGGCAAAACGTCGATTTATATGTTGGTGGAAGCGAACACGCCACCGGTCACTTATTATACAGCCGTTTTTGGGTGAAATTTTTACACGATCGTGGGGTTTTACCAGTAGAAGAACCGTTTAAAAAGCTGATTAACCAAGGAATGATTTTGGGAGAGAGTGCTTTTTTAAATATTGTTTACTTAGTTTATAGAAATGAAAAAGCACCAGACTCTGTTTTAGGCTTAACATTCGCAATAGATGAAAAAAATTATCAGAAAATAAAGAATGGTGATATAGAAGGTTTAGATTTAGAAATCTTCAAAAATCATCATCGATATGATAAAGATTTCAATTTCGATAATCTTGTTATAGAGTCGATTGACAAAGGCAACATTCGGAAAGTTCATATTCCTGTAGAGTTCGTTAATACTTCAAATGAACTTGATATTGAAAAAGCGAAAAAGTGGGACCCTAACATGGATTTTGTGAGCTTTAAGTTTAATTCAGAAGGAAAATATATTGTTTCTCGCGAAGTCGAAAAAATGTCCAAATCCAAATACAACGTGGTCAACCCCGATGTTATTTGCGAAGACTACGGCGCCGATACCTTACGAATGTATGAGATGTTTTTGGGGCCGCTAGAGCAAGCGAAACCTTGGAATACCGCTGGAATTAGTGGTGTGCACAACTTCCTAAAGAAATTATGGAAATTGTATCATCAAGGTGATTCCCCCCTTGAGGGGGGCACGGGGGGTGTTTTCCACGTCACCGACGATTCCGCTTCCAAAGACAGTTTAAAAACCTTGCATAAAACCATCAAAAAAGTAGAAGAAGATATTGAAAACTTCAGTTTTAATACATCGGTTTCTACGTTTATGATTGCCGTAAATGAGTTGACGGCTCAAAAATGCACCAGTCGGGAAGTGTTAGAGCCATTGGCGGTGTTGATTTCACCGTATGCGCCGCATATTTCAGAAGAGCTGTGGAGTTTGTTAGGGCATAAGGAAAGTATTGCTACTGCACCGTTTCCGAAGTTTGAAGAAAAACATTTGGTCGAAAGCAGTAAAGAATATCCAATTTCGTTTAATGGAAAAATGCGATTTACATTGGAGTTGCCGTTAGATATGAGCAAAGATGAAATTGAATCTGCCGTAATGGCACATGAGAAAACAGCACATTACCTCGAGGGTCGCACGCCTAAGAAGGTGATTGTAGTACCGGGTAAAATTGTAAATATTGTTGGATAACAATTTGCACAGTATTTGCTATATTTAGTTTAGAATTTAGGTTTAACAATAAAAAAATCACAGAAGCTTTCGCTACGTTATGGACACTAAGTGGAGCCGAAGTGTAAAACAATAGAAATGATAGGATATTATATATTAGCAGGGATCATCTTTTTGGTGAGTATGTACGTAAGTAACAAGCTGAAAAGTAAGTTTAAAAAATACTCTAAAGTACACCTGCAAAACGGAATGAGCGGTAAGGAAATTGCCGAAAAAATGCTAGCCGATAATGGTATTACCGATGTTCAGGTAATTTCAACGCCGGGACAACTAACAGATCACTACCATCCAGGAAAAAAGACGGTGAATTTAAGTGAGTCTGTGTATATGCAGCGCAATGCTGCTGCAGCTGCGGTTTCGGCACACGAATGTGGTCACGCTATTCAGCACGCAAGGGCGTACGGTTGGTTAAAATTTAGATCAGCTATTGTGCCGGCGGTAAGTGTCGCGAGTAAACTGTCTAATTTTGTGATTATGGCAGGTTTGATATTATCGTTCGCAACCTCTATGACAGGTTTAGGAAACACACTTTTCCTAGTCGGAATCATTTTATTTGCGGCGACCACCGTATTTGCATTTATCACTTTACCCGTAGAATTTGATGCGAGTAAACGTGCTTTAGCTTGGTTAGAAAATGAAAATATGCTTACGCAACAAGAACACGACGGCGCGGAAGATGCTTTAAAATGGGCAGCTAGAACGTACGTAGTAGCCGCATTAGGTTCGTTAGCGACGTTATTATACTTTATAAGTATGTTTTTGGGGGGAAGAGATTAAAAGAGGTAAGTTCGAGCGGACTCAATAACGCTTGTATATACGAAACGGAGTATTTAAAAAGAGGCTAACTTTCAGGATGAATAGAAAGTCGAATTTTTATTTAAAAGGCAAAAACCTTTTAGAAAGCCTAAATACTTATGTTCAGTAAATATTGTTAAGCACAGTTTTTTATTCGAATCTAACAGGATTTAATTTTATTTCGCTAATATTCAGTTCTTTTCCTTTAAAAAAATTACAGACTAAATCCCCAATGACTGGAGATAACATATATAAATTATGACCTGCATTTTCAATAATTATATGTTGCCCGTTTTTAAATGACTTAGCAATTTCAATAGCAGAAGAAAGATAGGTCCGACCATCCATTTTTCCACTTAAAAGTAAAGCGGTAACGTTGTTTTCTTTGAGTTTTCTGAATTCTTCTGGACGATGAAAATAATTAAGCTCTTCTATCCAATCTAGCATCAAATAATTAATGCCATCACCGAGCAATGAAGTTTTCTGTTCATTCCTAATTTCTTTTCTTCTTGATTCTGATGCACCGCTTTGCATATCCATGGCAAAAGACATAGGGTTTTCAGGTTCTGAAATAGATTGTTTAATCAGTTTTATCATGGGTGCGATTTCAGAAAAATCGTTTTTGTACATTGCGGAATATAATTTCGGTATCTGTTTCGACATTGATGGGTCTCTTAAATAAATAGCTGTAATTGCAAGCTGCAATTCAAATTCTGAGATTCCTACTTTCGTTTTTCCCCCATTTTCATTTTTTATTTCAACGACAATAGGCTGCGCCTTTAACTTCTTATGTACTTCCGTTATCTTATTCTTGAGATTTGGATACTTGGGGCTCTGACCGTAATTGTCTTTCGCTCGTTCACATATTTGGTTTAAAAAAAAGTCTGTTTTTGAAGGAAGTCTTAAAGTTTCATTTGGACCCTCTAAACTTGCTAAGACCAGTTTATCGATATTTTCTTCAAAAAGTCTTATGTATTCAAAACCCAAGTGCGAACCGTAGCTAATTCCCCAAAGAGATATTTTCTTTGCACCTAATACTTTTCTTAACACATCTAGATCTTTTGCATTTTCTGTAGTATTGTAGGCAGACAAATCCACATCATTAGAATCCCAGAATGACTTGCATTTTTTTAGATTCTTGGTTGTTATTTTTAAATAGTCCTCTTTTGTTAACGGTTTATCTAAGGGAACGTTCAATTTATAGGGACAATCAATTAATTTGTCTGACATTCCAGTTCCTCTTTGGTCGAAAGCTATTACATCAGCAACTTCGCTCAATTTCATAAATAATTCAAATCGTTCGTGCTTGGCAGTTTCAGAACCGGAACCGCCTGGCCCACCAGATAAATAAACAATTGGACTGGATGGACTTGGGTTTGTGCTTTTAAACCTTATAAAGGATAGTTGAATAGAATCAGAGAAAGCTTTTTCTCTATTTTCTTTAACTTTAAACGTTCCCCTTTCTGCTTGTACTGTATCATTTGAAGTGGTTATGAATTCGTAAGGTTTAATTTCAAGTTGTTGGCTGAAAATAAGATTTTGATTTAAAAACAAAATGAATGCTATAGACAGTTGTAAGATGTTCTTTTTTGACATATTTGATTGTTTGCTATAATGACGACTGCAAAAGCCGAAATGTTACATTAAATTCTGCCTAAAGCATAATAAAAAAAGCCCGATTCATTAGAATCGGGCTTTTTAGTTTAATAACCTTGAACGTTATCAGGATTGTATCCTAGGTATTTGGTGAAGTTTTCTTTAAAGGTAATTCCGTGTTTTTCCATTTCTTCTAGAATAGGTTCGTATACCTCTTTTTTAATTGGGCGTTGTACACCTGGAGTGGTAATTTCTTTATTCAGAATTTTAATGGCGGCCATGGCTACTGGAAGTCCAACGGTTTTTGCCATTGCGGTGTAGGTTTGGTCTTCGCCTGTTAACACCATATGGCTGTCAATCTGTTTCTTTTCGCCATTTAGCTCGTACCCAAATTTGTGGTACATAATAATCATGTCCTTATCTTCAGGTTGAAGCGTCCATTTATCTTCTAATATTTTCTGAAGTGCCTTCGCCGGGGTTGCATCTTTAATCCCGATCTTTTTGTTAGGGTTGAAAATATCAAGCTCTTCCAATTTTCCCCACATTAGATCGTCTTGATCTATTTTAAGGCTGTGGCGCATTTTTAACTCTACTGAATCGGTTGGGGAATACGGTAAAAATAGGTTTACAAAATCACGATACGATAAGTTTTCTGAATCTGGAATCGTATATCCATCATCGGTCATTCCTAATTGCACAAACATGTTCCACGCTTTACTAAACCCAACACGACGGATGGTTCCGCGGTAAAGCGTAAGGACATCTTCCAAGCCATAAACTCCTCTATATTTAAGGGAATTTCGGTTAGCAAGTCCTTCAAAACGGCCGTGGCCTTCAATGTTTAAAAATTCAGTTCTTCTAAACAAACGGTGATATGGAATGTATTTATACGTGCCTTCTTGTATAAATTCGGCAGCGCCACCTTGACCAGCAACCACTACATTTCTTGGGTTCCAAGTAAATTTATAATGCCAAAGGTTGTCATCACTTTCTGGAGCTACTAATCCGCCAGTGAAGGATTCAAACAACAGCATTTTTCCGCCGTTATCACGAATGCGATCAATCACTTGCATGGCACTCATATGGTCAATACCTGGATCGAGACCAATTTCGTTCATAAAAACCAGTCCCTTTTTTTCTACGTCACTACTTAAAGCTTGCATTTCATCACTTACATACGAAGCGGTGACCATATGTTTGTCAAACTCTAGGCAGTCTTTTGCCACTTCAATATGAAAACGGGCTGGCAGCATGGAAATTACCAAATCGGCTGCTTTTACAGTTTTTCTTCTTTCTTCTTCGTTGAAAATATCTAATTTAATAGCGGTTGCATTGGGATGCTCACTCGCTAATTTTTGAGCATTTTCCAAAGAAAGGTCACCAATAGTAAGAGCTAATTTTTCAGCTTCAGACTTTTCTAGTAAATATTGAATTAAACTCGTTGCAGATCGGCCAGCGCCGATTATTAAAATGTTTCGCATCGGTAGGTTTTTTCGTAATTTTGAAATTGATTTTTCAGATTGACGAATTTACTAAAATCCATTTGGACAAATGCGAGATTATAATAAAAATATAGTGGTTATGGCTTCTATTTTAACGGCAATTACCATTGCTATTGGAGCTTTCGGCGCTCACGGATTAAAACAATTAGTTGATGCAGAATCAGTTGCTACTTTTGAAACGGGGGTGCGTTACCAAATGTATCACTGTTTAGCACTTTTGGTTGTTGGTTTTGCAAAACCCATACCGGCAAAAATCAAAAAATGGGTGTTTCGTTTCTTTATTTTCGGAATTATTTTCTTTTCTGGTTCTATTTATTTGCTGGCATTAAAACAGGTTTTACCTTTTAATGTTTCCTTTTTAGGGCCTGTCACGCCAATTGGTGGGTTGTTTTTCATTGTTGGTTGGCTGTGGTTGGCGCGAGGACTTTATTCGTTAAAGTAATTACAATTCCTTAATTAATTTCTCGTTATCTATTTCAGAATTCATATTTTTGTAACCCACAACAATTAAAATAAGTGATGGTCGATAAAAACCAAACTATACGAAAAATCTCATTAGATAATTATGGGATTAAAAATGCAACAGTTAATTATCAACTCTCTTCAGAAGAACTTCACAACGCAACAATACAAAAAGATCAAGGTAAAGAAGCATCTAGTGGTGCTCTTGCAGTGAACACTGGTGAATTTACTGGTCGATCGCCTAAGGATCGTTTTATTGTTAAAGATGAGGTTACCGAAGATAAAGTATGGTGGGGAAGTATAAATATCCCCTTTGATGCTTCAAAATTTGATGCATTGTATAATAAAGTAACGGATTACCTTTCTGAAAAAGAAGTGTATGTAAGAGACAGTTATGCTTGTGCACATGATGACTACCGTTTAAATATTCGTGTTATTAACGAGTATCCGTGGTCTAACATGTTTGCACATAACATGTTTTTACGCCCTACCGAAAAAGAACTAGAAAGTTTTGATCCAGAATGGGTCATTGTAAATGCACCTGGTTTTATGGCCAACCCAGGCGAAGATGGGACGCGCCAACATAACTTTGCTATCTTAAATTTCAGTAAAAAAATCGCTTTGATTGGTGGTACTGGTTATACAGGTGAAATTAAAAAAGGTATTTTTTCTGCACTGAATTTTATTCTACCGGTGTATAAAAATACATTGCCTATGCACTGCTCTGCGAATGTAGGTGAAGATGGTGAAACGGCAATTTTCTTTGGTCTTTCTGGAACAGGAAAAACAACATTATCTGCAGATCCCACACGAAAATTAATTGGTGATGACGAACACGGTTGGACAGCAAACAACGAAGTATTTAACTTTGAGGGTGGTTGTTATGCAAAAGTGATTGATCTTTCAGCGACCAAAGAGCCAGATATTTTTAAAGCTATTAAGCCGGGAGCGATTCTTGAAAATGTAGTAATGGATAGCAAGGGCAATGTAGATTTTAAAGATACTTCCGTTACACAAAACACTAGGGTAAGTTACCCTATTTATCATATTGATAACATACAGCAACCTTCAATTGGGAAAAACCCTAAAAACATATTCTTCCTTACGGCAGATGCGTTTGGGGTGTTGCCTCCTATTTCAAAATTAACACCTGGTCAAGCAGCATATCACTTTATTAGCGGGTATACGGCAAAAGTAGCCGGAACCGAAGCTGGAATTGATGAGCCGTTACCGAGCTTTTCAGCTTGTTTTGGAGCACCTTTTATGCCGTTGCACCCAACAAAATATGCTGAAATGCTAAGTACTAAAATGAAAGAATCCGGGGTAAATGTTTGGCTGGTAAACACGGGTTGGACAGGTGGTCCTTATGGTACTGGAAGACGTATGAAGTTGAAATATACTCGTGCGATGATAACAGCAGCGCTAAACAATCAGCTGGAAGATGTGGCGTATGAAAACCATCCTATTTTTGGTTTGAATATGCCAAAAGAATGTCCTAATGTGCCAGACGATGTTTTAAACCCACGGCAAACTTGGGCAGATAAAGAGGCTTATGATGTGAAAGCTGAATCCTTAGCAAAATCTTTTAAAACTAATTTTGAGAAGTTTGAATCCTATGCGAATGAAGAAATTCTTTCTGGAGCACCTATTAAAGGGTAACTAACACTCAATAATAAACTAAAAAACGCGCTGTAATTAAACAGCGCGTTTTTTGTTAGAAGTTTTTAACGAAGTCCCTTTATTTTTTATTTACCTCCTTAATGTACTTTTCAAGTGCCATAGTCATAGATGGGGTTTCAGTTGTAGGAGCTTGAATATCTACTCGCAGACCATTATCGGTTACGGCCTTTACAGTTGTGTTTCCAAAGACGGCGATTCGTGTATTTTTTTGTTCAAAATCTGGGAAGTTTTCCAAAAGAGATACAATTCCACTTGGGCTAAAAAACACTAAAATATCATACGATACGTGACGAAGATCAGAAAGATCGCTTACTACAGTTTTGTAAAAAGTGGCTTGTTTCCACTTTACGCCTAACTCATCTAATAATTCAGGAACGATAGGTTTCAACTTATCTGAAGAGGGAAGTAAAAAACTCTCGCTCTTGTATTTTTTAACAAGAGGCATAAGTTCTTGAAACGTACGTTTACCAACATAAATCTTTCGTTTTCTATAAACAACATATTTTTGCAAGTAATAAGCTACCGCTTCACTCTGGCAGAAATACTTCATTGAGTCCGGCACTTTAAAACGCATTTCTTCGGCTATTCTGAAAAAATGGTCAACCGCATTCCTACTTGTCAAAATAATTGCCGTGTATTGAGACAAATCAACTTTTTGCCCCCTAACTTCTTTGCTAGGAACTCCTTCAACGTGAATAAAAGGTCTGAAATCTATTTTTACTTTTTGTCTATCAATAAGATCAAAATAGGGGGAGTTTTCAACCTTGGGCTCAGGTTGCGAAACCAAAATAGTTTTCACTTTCATAAAATCAGTTTTTTTAATTCTTTTCTATCTAAACCAACGTTTTATACAAGATAAAATAGGGTGAGATTTCAAGTGCGCAAAGATACAAAATAAAATAGAAGAAATTACCAATTATTAAATTTCTGTTAGTTTTGTAGCTGTAAAACAGTGCAATACCATTAAACACTACAATTACCGCTAGAAAGATAAATAGGATTTTAGTCGTAGGCTCAATAATAAAATATAAAAAAAGATTGAATATGAAAATCAAAAGCGAAATTAGGTTTCGGTAACTTAGCTTTTGAAACAAATAAGAGTTTATAACGGTATCTATTGAAAAAGCAGTTCCTATAATTTTTTCAATGCAAAATTTTACAAAAACGAACACCGAGTAGCCGGTACAAATTTGAATAAACAGAAACTCGTCCGAACTTACAATTTCAGGACTAAAAACCTTGAAAAACAAATAAATGAACAAAGAGACCGAAAGAATCTGGCCAACAAACAATAAAATATTAAAGGGATGCACGATGACTTCTGTCTTTCCTTGAACCAAAAAATACTTGTCACTTACAGGCAATGTTATAAATTGCTGAAATTGTCTCGGGTACAAATGTTTTGCAAGGGTTATTACCAATAGACAAATAACTAACGTGATTATCACCCAATCTATGGACTCAATATGTCTTTCAATATACTGCAACTGTTGCTTTTTGGAGTTAAAGGTACATTAAAATACATATGACAAAAAGCAATTCAATTAGAATTTCCTTCACGTTTATTTGCTGAAAAAAGGGTACATTTGCCTCAAAAAGTAGGCTATGTCCAAAGCCCTTGTGGTGATACCAACATACAATGAAATTGAAAATATAGAGCGGTTGGTACGTAATGTTTTTTCGTTGGGAATGGGTTTCCACATATTAGTGGTCGATGACAACTCTCCAGATGGTACGGGACAAGCTGTTGAGTCACTTTTTGAAAACTACCCCGAACAACTTTTTTTGCTAAAAAGGAAAGAAAAAGCAGGGTTGGGCACAGCATATATAGCAGGATTTAAGTGGGCGTTGCAACGTGATTATGAATATGTTTTTGAAATGGATGCTGATTTTTCTCATAACCCAAACGATTTAATACGTCTCTATAATGCCTGTAGAAAAAATGGTGCGGACGTATCCATCGGTTCCCGGTATGTGCAAGGTGTAAATGTTGTAAATTGGCCTATGGATCGCGTATTGCTATCTTGGTCGGCTTCAAAATACGTTCGGTTTGTAACTGGTATGAAAATTTATGATACTACGGCAGGGTTTGTGTGTTATCGACGTAGAGTACTAGAAAAAATAAACCTGGATAAAATACAGTTTGTAGGGTATGCGTTTCAAATAGAGATGAAATATAAAGCTTACCTAGCAAAATTTAAAATAGAAGAAGTCCCCGTTATTTTTACAGATAGAACTCGGGGCGAATCAAAAATGGATAGAGGGATTATTTCCGAAGCCATTTTTGGAGTAGTAAAAATGAAATTTAAGAGCCTTTTTGGCAACACCGACTTTAATGAAATTTAAATGAGTAGCATTTTAATAAAAAACGCGAATATTGTAAACGAAGGAAGCATTTTTCAAGGAGATGTGCTTGTAGAGAATGATATAATTGCCGAGATTTCCAATAGTATCAGCGCAAAATCTTCTGATACTAAAATCATTGATGCAGATGGTCAATATTTATTGCCAGGGATGATAGACGATCAGGTTCATTTTAGAGAACCAGGTTTAACCCATAAAGCCGATATTGAAAGCGAATCTAAAGCTGCAGTTGCTGGTGGGATTACAACTTTTATTGAAATGCCCAACACCATTCCGCAAGCTACAACCATTGAGCTTTTGGAGGATAAATTTACCATTGCTAAAGAGACTTCTTGGGCCAATTATAGCTTCATGTTTGGTGGCACGAATGATAACCTTGATGAAATTTTAAAAGTTGATCCTACTAAAGTTGCAGGATTAAAATTGTTTTTAGGTTCTTCTACAGGAAATATGCTGGTGGATGATCCTGAAACCATTGAAAATATCTTCAGTAAAACAAAATTGTTGATTTCTACCCATTGTGAAGATGAAGCCACGATAAAGAAAAACTTAGAAGAGCACATTAAAGAATATGGAGATAATATTCCATTAGAAAAGCATCCAGTTATTAGAAGTGAAGAAGCTTGTTACCTTTCTTCTTCAAAAGCAATTGAATTGGCTAAGAAAACAGGAGCTAGATTACACGTGTTCCATCTTTCAACAGCAAAAGAAACAAAGTTATTTAGCAATAAAAAGCCACTTTCAGAAAAGAAAATCACAGCAGAAGTATGCATTCATCACCTTTGGTTTAGTGATGAAGATTATAAAACCAAGGGCACAAAAATTAAGTGGAATCCAGCCGTGAAAACTAAAAACGACCGGGAAGGATTATTGAAAGCATTGAAAGATGATCGTATTGATGTAATTGCCACCGATCACGCTCCACATACTTGGGATGAAAAAAACAATGTATATACAAAAGCCCCTTCTGGAGGACCTTTGGTACAACATGCGATGGTTGCGTTAATGGAGATGTACCATAAAGGACTTATTTCGTTAGAAAAAATTGTTGAAAAAACAGCGCATAACCCAGCGATATTATTTCAAATTAAAGATCGTGGTTACATTCGCAGGGGTTATAAAGCAGATTTGGTATTGATGGATTTACAATCACCTTGGACGGTAAATAAAGAAAATATTTTATACAAGTGCGGCTGGTCACCTTTTGAAGGTGCCGTATTTAAATCGCGTGTAACGCACACCATTGTAAATGGAACATTGGCTTACGAAAATTTAAAATTTCCTAATAGAAGTCATGGCGAGCGTATAACTTTTGATCGTTAATGAAGTATCTATTTTTCATACTATTTTTTGCGGCTTTTGGTTGCCAAAGTGTTGAAAAACCTAAGAAACCAGATAATTTAATCTCTGAGGAAAAGATGATTGAAATTATGATGGAATCTTACATTAGCAATGCTGCACGAAGTGTAAACAACCGAAAAATAAGATCTTACGGCTTAAAACTAGATTCGGTTATATATGCGAAATATAATGTAGATAGTACCCAAGTTAGTAATAGTAACAATTACTATGCGGCAAATCTAGAGGACTATGAGTCGATGTTTCAAATTATTGATGAACGGTTGAAGGCTTTGAAAAAAGAAGCAGATAGTATTCAAAAATTAGAAGAGGCTAACAAAAGTGAAGAAGAAAAGGTTAAAGATTCCGTTTCGGAACAATCCGGCTTGGTGCCAGCTTTACAGGCATCTTCTCAGGACTCCATTGAGTAACGATCTACTACGCGGTCTAACGTTTCAGAAATAGGTGTAAACTGAAAATTTAATTCCGATTCAATTTTTGAGCTACTGTAATTAGAGACCGTATATAATGAATTAACCGTAGCTTTTAGCATGGTCCGTTTTGTTCCAAAAAGTTTAGAAATAAACCAATCAAATTTACTGAATACCATCAAAACCCATTTAGGTGCTCGTTTTTTAGGGGGCTTTACTTTCAAAGTAGTGGCTATTTTGGTAAGTAATTTTTTATACAATACATTATCACCTACTAATATATATGATGTGTTTTTTACTGAAGTCTGCATCCCTTGAATCATAGCTTTCACTACGTCTTGTACATCCACAACTCCCATCCCTCCATCAGTATAAAAAGGGATTCCTTTTGAAGCCGTTTTAATAATTACGCCACTACCAGAATTAAAATAGCCTTCGCCAAGAATAACGCCCGGTTTAAAAATAACGGCATCCAGTCCTTCTTGCGTACCCCGCCAAACTTCCATCTCGGCTCCGTATTTTGTAATGGAATAGATATTATTTTTTTCTTCGGGATTCCAATGTGTTTCTTCTGTTATAGGAGCTCCATTTAAAGCTGTACCTAAGGTTGCAACCGAACTCACATAACACAATTTTTTTACCGAATGAGCCAAACATAGATTAACAATATTCGCTGTACCTTCAATATTGGCTTTCTTTAGTTTTTTGTAGTGCTTAGGGTCAAAACTAATGTAGGCGGCAGCGTGATATACATAGGTAATATCTTTAAAGGCATCAGTTAAAGCTGGTATTTCGGTGATATTGGCTTCTTGCCATTCAATTTTATTAAAAAGTGTTTCAGCTTCAGTTTCATTTACATAATAGCTAAAAATCTTTTTCACAGCTTGCAAATCGCTAGATTTTCTATGGATGGCACGAACCTGTTTGTTTTCTTTCAGAAGAAAATATAACAAATGCGATCCTACTAATCCTGTGCCTCCGGTGACTAAAATCATGCTGTAAAAATAGTCTTTTTTATAGTATTCTTTTCTGTTAACGCCATTGGGTATATCTTTGCTGAAATAATACAAATAAAATATTTTAAAAGTGAAAAATTTCGTTGAAGAATTGCAATGGCGAGGTATGGTACACGATGTAATGCCAGATACCGAAGAACACCTTATGGAACAAATGCGATCTGCTTATATAGGATTTGATCCTACGGCAGATTCATTACACATTGGGAATTTAGTTCCTATTATGCTGTTGTCTTTTTATCAACGCTGTGGACATAAACCATATGCCTTGGTTGGTGGCGCCACAGGAATGATTGGTGATCCTTCTGGGAAATCGAATGAACGTAACTTATTGGATGAAGAAACCCTTCAGCACAATCAGAATTGTGTAAAAAAACAATTGTCTCAGTTTTTAGATTTTAAATCGGAAGCAGAAAATGAAGCAGTTATATTAAATAACTACGACTGGATGAAAGAGTTTTCATTCTTAGGCTTTATTCGCGATGTTGGAAAGCATATAACGGTTAATTATATGATGGCGAAAGATTCAGTTAAAAAACGTTTAACTGGAGAAGCAGCCGATGGCATGTCTTTTACCGAATTCACTTACCAAATGGTACAAGGCTACGACTTTTACCATTTGTACAAAAACTACGATTGTACCCTACAAATGGGCGGAAGCGACCAATGGGGAAATATCACTACGGGTACCGAAATGATTCGTCGTATTGGTGGTGGAAAAGGTTATGCGTTAACCTGTCCATTAATTACTAAAAGTGATGGTAGTAAGTTTGGAAAGAGTGAAGGCGGAAATGTTTGGCTGGATGCAAAGCGTACTTCTCCGTACAAATTTTACCAATATTGGTTAAACACCAGCGATGAAGATGCTGAAAAGTATATTAAGATATTCACTTTTTTAGATAAACAAACTATTGAAGCTTTGGTTGCTGAGCATAACGAAGCTCCACATGCTAGATTGTTACAAAAACGATTGGCTAAAGAAGTAACCGTAACGGTGCATAATGAAGAAGAATATGAAAAAGCTGTAAAAGCTTCGGAAATATTATTTGGGAAATCAACTTCGGACGATTTAAAAACGTTGGATGAACAAACTTTTTTAGATGTGTTTGAAGGTGTTCCCCAAGCCGAGATTGCCAAAACTGAAATTGAAAACGGAATGGACATTATAGCTGCGCTAGCTTCAGAAACCAATTTCTTGAAATCCAATGGGGAAGCGCGTCGGGCGTTACAACAAAATTCCATTTCGGTGAATAAAGAAAAAGTACAAGAGGATTATAAAATCACTTCAGATAACTTAATAAATAATCAATTTATACTACTGCAACGCGGTAAGAAAAATTACTTTATTATTAAGGCTGTTTAGGCTATAAACATAAGAAAACCCCGTTTCCTAAGAAGGAGCGGGGTTTTCCAAATTAACTAACCAACCAATTATGAACTGAGCCCGAAGGCTCAAGACATCTTTGCACTACAGTAGTCGTATATCTTTACGTATCTTACAGCTAATTGTATAAATTTAGCATTTAATTAACTTTATAACAGAGGGTTACAGCATCATCAAATTGCAGCCTCGTATATCGCTATCATCAAATCGTCCTAAAATTTCAAAAGTGTTATTTTTATGTAGTTTGCCCAAATCTTGGGTGGCGATGAAACTACATGAATACAAGTTTGCTAAATCGATTACATTAATTCCTCCGTTTTTTTCATTGACGTATGTAAATGGATCTTCGGTGTCTCGAGTTAAGGTTTTCATCCAAGGCGGACAGGTAAAGATTCCGTTTCCGGTTGAATAGGCTTGGGAGAGTAGTTCGGTCATTCCATACTCGCTGTGTATTTCAGAAACACCAAAACCTTGTTGAAGTACTGCGTGTAATTCTTCTTTTATCATTTCTTTTCTTCGACCTTTCATACCGCCAGTTTCCATAACGATGGTGTTTTTTAACTGAAATGATTGTGTTTCAATTAAATCTAATAACGCATACGAAACACCTAATAATAAGGTCTTTTTTCCTTCAGCTTCTAAAAATGTAAGTTTTTCAATTAGGGCGTCCATTTCATGTAAATAAAAACCACTGTTTATATTTTCACTTTGCTTTATTAACGAATCGACCATATAAATTAAGGAAGAACCTTCGCGTTCTAGGTAAGAGGGTAATAAAGCCAAGATGGTATAATTGGTAGGGTTTCCGTATTGATTTTGAAATGCTTTGTTGAAACTTTCTTCGTATAGCTTTGTACTGGCAACATAATGTTTACTTGTTATACTTCCGGTGGTCCCACTACTAGTAAAAATAGTTTCTTCGTTATATCCTTCAGCAATAATAGGATGGCTTTTAAAAAACTGAATTGGGAGAAATGGTATTTCAGAAATTTCTTTTACTTGCTTCGGATTAATTTTTAAGATATCGCAAAACTGCCTGTACACTTTTACATGTTCGTATTGAAAGTTAAACACTTCTAATGCAATTTCATTGAAGTCTTCGGGTGTTTGTATGTTGAAAATTTTTTCTTGAAGCATGGTTTCAGAATAGACATTTCAAAAATAAGGAAATAAAAAAAGCTCCTGCCTAAGCAAGAGCTTTATTAGTATTATAATTTCAGAAAAATTACTTCACTACTAACTTCTTAGTAACAGAAGCGTTTCTTTGGTTTATTTTTACAATGTAAACACCAGTTGTAAGTGTAGCAATATTTAAACGCTCACCATTTAAAGTAGTATTAATTACTTGCTTTCCTAATACATCAAAAATAGCAACTTGTTTTGTGCCGTTTACTTTTGAAACGATATTTACAAGACCATTAGAAGCTGGATTTGGGTACATTGAAAACTGGCTTTCAAAATTATCACCTACGCTTAATGGCTCACAATCACTCTCAGCTCGTAAGGTAGGTTCAGCAATACAGTAAGTTCCATCAGTATTTAACTGTAAAGACTCTGTGTCCTTGTTTCCGTTAGCATCTTCATCATATTGTACAGTTTCTCCTAAAGCGGCCAATAAGTCTGTATCGTTATCGTCACCTGTTCCATAGACAATAGCATCAATTAAATTGGTAGTTGTAGCTGGTGTTTCATTTGGAAAGTTAGCAGCATCGTCTTGATAAATAGCCACGGCATCTGCACCATTTTGTATAGTATTACTAGCGCCTAAAGTTACGTCTGCACCAGAAACAGCATCACTACCTATAACAAAATAGCCATCTGAATCGGTTTGAAAACCTGCCAAATCAACTGTTGTATAACTTACGTTGTCAGTTGTGTTTCCGTTAAACAGCACCACTATATACCCGTCGAGTGAAAAGTTTGGGGTATCGGACAAAAGTTCTATAAACTCTTCTGTGTCCGTTGAAGTTTGATCTGAGTCAACCTCATTAATAGAAATCTGGGCAAAAGAAGCAACACTTGCAAAAAGTGTAACCAATAAAGTAATTTTTTTCATTAAGTATAAAATGTTTGATTACTTTGCAAATATACATAAATGTCTGTTAGTTGTTGATTTTGAATAACAGTTTATAAATTGCTTAACATTAGGATAATATACATGATAAAAGAGCTTGATTTAAGGGTGTTCATGTTACAATATCGTTATCATTTAAAATAATAAACGATACGAAAAAGTAATATATGGTATCTTTAAACTTTTAAAAAACCAATAGTTACTATCTATGAAGAAAAAAGACATAAAAATTCTATTAGTAGATGATGAACCAGATATTTTGGAAATAGTTGGTTATAATTTATCATCAGAGGGCTATACAGTTATTACTGCTGAAAACGGTAAACAGGCTGTGAAAAAAGCAAAAAAAGAAATACCGCACTTAGTCATTCTTGATGTAATGATGCCCGAAATGGATGGAATGGAAGCTTGTGAAAAAATGCGTAACATGCCCGAGTTGGCCGAAACCATCATTACCTTTTTAACAGCCCGTGGTGAGGATTACTCACAAGTTGCAGGTTTTGATGCAGGTGCCGATGATTATATTACAAAGCCCATTAAGCCAAAAGTATTGGTAAGTAAAGTGAAAGCATTGCTTAGAAGGTATAAAGAAACAAAAGAAGAAACGGGTAAAATTAAATTAGGTAACTTAGTAATTAATAGAGAAGAGTATAAAATCATTTTAGGCAAAGAGGAAATGGTACTGCCTAGAAAGGAGTTTGAATTATTAGCTTTGTTAGCGTCAAAACCTGGGAAAGTATTTAAACGTGAAGTAATTTTAGACCGTGTTTGGGGCAACGAAGTGGTTGTAGGAGGAAGAACCATCGATGTTCACATTCGTAAGCTTCGTGAAAAACTCGGGGATGAAAAATTTAAAACCGTAAAAGGAGTAGGTTATAAGTTTGTAGTTTAATGGCGAAAGAATTTAAAAGAACATACAAGTTTGCTGCCTATACATCAAGCTTTTTGACATTCTTTCTAACACTCGTCGTGGGTGTTTTTTTTTATGTCACTAAAGTTGAGATGTATTGGTTTATAATCGCATTTGCCATTGTGTGTTTTTCTTTTTCATTCTTTTTCATTCAATATAGAGTTGAAAAGTTCATCTATCGTAGAGTAAAAAAAATATATGATGATGTTCGGTTACTCGACGCTTCTACTTTTGATAAAAAACAAATCACTACCGACATGGCAACGCTTACTAGAGAAGTGGAACGTTTTGCTGAAACCAAAAAAATTGAGATTGAAACCCTTAAAGGCCGCGAAAACTATAGGAAAGAATTTATGGGAAACGTTTCTCATGAATTAAAAACTCCCTTATTTACTGTTCAAGGCTATATTTTAACTTTGCTTGATGGTGCTATGGAAGACAAGGCCATCCGTAAAAAATACCTGCAGCGTGCTAATAAAGGTGTGGAACGACTTATATATATTGTAAAAGACCTTGATATGATCACCAAGCTTGAAGTAGGTGATCTAAACCTGAACAAAGAACGCTTCAACATTATCGAACTAATACAAGGTGTTTTTGACCTGTTTGAAATGAAAGCAGCCAAGAAGAATATTACATTAACGTTCGATATTGATTATAAAGAAAGCATTTTTGTGGAAGCAGATCGTGAACGTATACAACAGGTATTGACCAATTTGATTGTAAATTCTATTAAATACGGTAAAAAAGATGGCACAACTGAAGTAAGCATAGAAGACCTAATTAAAAACAAAGTAATTGTAAGGGTGACCGATAATGGCGAAGGTATACCAAAAGATAAAATACCGCGGTTATTCGAACGTTTTTTTAGGGTTGATAGGAGTGGTTCGCGTAAAGAAGGCGGTAGCGGTTTGGGACTTTCTATTGTAAAGCATATTCTCGAAGCCCATGATGAAAAAATTTATTTGGAAAGCCAACTTGAGGTAGGCTCGGAGTTCTCATTCACCCTCGAAAAAGCGAAATAGATTTTTAAAATCAGGTTGGCTGTTAAAATCTTTCAGCCCCTTATAAAACGAAATTTTATCCAATTTCACTATTTTAAATTTATGTTGCTTGCAACTTGGTACAAACCCAGCTTGTTTTAAACGTTTGGCCAAGTAAAGTTGCTCAAATTGTCCGGGTGTAGGTATAAAAAAAGCTTTCTTTTCCATAGCGGCCAGATCCATAATAGTTGTGTAACCCGAGCGAGAAACTACACAAGCACTTTCATTAATAGCCTGTTCTAGTTCGTTGCTTTGTAGAAAGTTTATAATTTTTATAGTCCCTGCTTGCCTTTCTTTTTTTTTGTCTTCAACAACTCCTTGAACCAATAAAATCTTTTTTTCTGAATTTTTAAAAACTGAAATTAATTGCTCCTCCAAAGCTGTCCGTTGCGGTTCTGGTCCGGAAAGTAAGCACAAAACATCATACACAATGGGGGTTTTATTTTTTTGCATTCGGCTTAACAAGCCAATATAAGTAACAGGAAAAGGAACGGAAAGCGCGTTTTTAAAATGACCTAATTTCCCACTTAAGTTAATAGAACCTTCCAAATCTGGAACCCAACAAGCATCAAATTTTTTAATTAATTTTTGATGCATTTTACTGCTTACATACGAGGTGCTCCCCGACAACACATTTAGTTGATGGGTTATAATCACCGAAGGAATTTTTTCACTGCGTACACCCCAACGGTTATCACTTATTATTGCGTGGATTTTCCCGTCAGAGACTACTTTATCAATTACTTTTTTTTCTGAAGCAATTATTTTCTGAATATAGGGGATTTTCAATAGTAATTTTAGCTTAAAAAAAGTCCCCTTTTTAGGATAGGTTATATTGTAGGAGGGTAACGAAACGTACGGTAACTCGGGAAATTCTTTCCGAAGTAATAATAAAGCACCTCCATCTGAAGCTAGAAGAACATTATAATTGTTTTTAATTAACGCCCGTATAATGGGTATACAACGCGTAGCATGCCCTAAACCCCAATGTAAAGGGGCGACCAAAATCGTTTTTTTACTGTTCACAAAAACAAAGGTACACAATGTAGTCACTTACTACTATTTCCTTAATTTTACCAAATTATCAACAGTACTAAGAAATAGGTAACAGTGGGCAGTAAAAACAAACTAAAACGATTTAAGCAAAACGAGACTTTTGAAAACGTAATCCAACCAACACGGGAAGAAGTATTTTCGAATAGCTTAAACTTAAAAGGAAATTGGAAAAAAAACTTTTTTAAAAATAATAAACCATTAGTGTTAGAACTTGGTTGTGGCAAAGGAGAATATTCAGTAAACTTGGCCCGAAACTATCCAGATCATAATTTTTTAGGAATAGATATTAAAGGAGCTCGCTTTTGGCGTGGTGCCAAGACAGCCTTAGAAGAAAAACTAGACAATGTTGGTTTTCTAAGAACACAAATTGAGTTAATTGATCTTCTTTTTGAAGAAAACGAAGTAGATGAGATCTGGATTACCTTCCCCGATCCACAGATAAAATATAAGCGCACAAAACACCGCCTTACCAATGAAGATTTTTTAAATAAATACCGAAAAGTTTTAAAACCCGACGGTTTAGTACATTTAAAAACCGACAGCGAATTTATGCACGGTTATACCTTGGGATTACTGCATGGTCTTGATGAAAAAATAGAATATGCTCATCACGATGTGTACGGAAACGCCCATTCTCCAAAAGAAGTAACCGGTATCCAAACCTTTTACGAGCAACAATATTTGGAGGAAAACAAAAAGATAACCTATATCAGGTTTACATTCAGATAGATAATTTTGTTTATATTCACACTTGAAACAGCGTTTTTATGACTGTACTTGTAAATTTTGCCATTGGCTTTTTAGCAGCATTTGTAGGAGTAATCCCTCCTGGTTTGCTAAACTTATATGCGGCAAAAATAAGTATGAAAGAAGGTCGGAAAAAAGGATTCTTGTTCTCCACTGGCGTTTGCATTACCGTAATGTTTCAAACCTTGGTCGCTTTATTTTTTGCTCGGTTTTTAGATCAGCACCCTGAGTATGTTTCTATGCTTCAAAAAGTAGCATTGGGTATTTTTATTTGTATCACCATTTATTTTTTCTTCATAGCAAAAGATACCCGTAGGCAATTACCTGATGATGTAAACCATTCTAAAACCAATCGATTATTTTCAGGAATGTTATTGGCGTTAGTAAACCTACTGCCCCTACCATATTGGGTATATATAAGTATCACCTTTGCAGGTTTTGGCTGGTTTAGTTTTTCTCAACCAGACCTATGGAGTACGGTGGTGGGATCAGGTTTAGGCACTTTTGCCGTGTTGGCTATGTATGTGTGGTTTTTTAGGCAAAAAGATGACCAAAACAAACTGAATGTCAACATGAATTTTATCATTGGGATAATCACAGCAGTTATTTCAGTTATTACGTTACTTAAAATTATGCAAGAAATATAAGATGGCTTCGGAAGGTTTTTTTGAAAAAGTGTACCAAGTTGCAAAACAAATTCCCTACGGAAGAGTAACAAGCTACGGTGCCATTGCCCGTTATTTAGGATCTGCCGGAAGTGCTCGAATGGTAGGTTGGGCTATGAACGGAAGTGGCAAAGATCCAGACGTTCCTGCGCATAGAGTAGTAAATAAAAGAGGATTACTTACCGGAAAGCACCATTTTAAAGGAACCAACTTAATGCAACAGTTGCTGGAAAGTGAAGGAGTAGAGGTTGTTGACAATCAAATTCAGAATTTTGAAAAATTGTTCTGGGACCCCATGAAAGAACTTTAAGCTTATATTTTTCACTCCCAACTTCTAATACCCCCGCATCTGTCACGTCGAGTAATTTTGATTGGCCATTAAGGGCAAACAAAATTGTATCGAGACGCGGCTTCGATCAACGTCTATCTATCCATAAATCATTTCAATCCAACTCCTTTAAAATCCAAACTAATACCGTTATATTTGTACTTTAGAATCAGTCTAAATATTGTGAAAAAGAATTTATGAAATTGAATAAAACAGATATACTTAAAGCATTAGAAACCATAACTGTAGCCGGAGAAGGTAAAAATATGGTAGAAAGTGGTGCTGTGAAAAATGTAGTAACATTTGCCGATGAAGTAATTGTAGATGTTACGCTTTCCACTCCTGCTTTACACATTAAAAAAAGAGCTGAAGCAGACATTATAAAAACTATTCAGGAAAAGATAGATGCCAATGCTAAAGTTCAGGTTAATATAAAAATAGAAGCTCCAACAAAAAAGGAAAATCCGAACTTGATTAAAGGGAAAGCCATTCCAGGGATCCAGAATATCGTAGCAGTAGCTTCAGGTAAAGGTGGCGTTGGTAAATCTACCGTAACGGCAAACTTGGCGGTTACCCTTTCAAAAATGGGCTTTAAAGTAGGGGTTCTAGATGCTGATATTTACGGACCATCCATTCCTATTATGTTCGATGTGGCTATGGAAAAACCACTTTCCGTAAAAGTGGATGGAAAAAGTAAAATGAAGCCTGTAGAAAATTATGGCGTTAAAATATTATCGATAGGGTTTTTCACAAAACCAGATCAAGCAGTAATTTGGCGAGGCCCCATGGCTGCAAAAGCATTAAATCAGCTGATTTTTGATGCTGATTGGGGCGAGTTAGATTTCTTATTAGTAGATCTCCCTCCAGGAACGGGTGATATTCACTTAAGTATTATGCAATCCTTGCCATTAACAGGTTCTGTCGTGGTGAGTACGCCTCAAAATGTTGCCTTGGCCGATGCCCGTAAAGGAGTCGCCATGTTTCAGCAAGAAAACATACAAGTGCCCGTATTAGGAATAATAGAAAATATGGCTTATTTTACTCCTGAAGAATTACCGGAGAATAAATATTATATCTTCGGAAAAGAAGGAGCCAAAAATTTAGCTGAAGATTTAGATATCCCCTTTTTAGGAAGTGTGCCATTGGTACAAAGCATTCGGGAATCTGGTGATGTAGGTCGCCCGGCAGCTATGCAAACTGCTACGCCTACCGAAGAGGCTTTTGAAGAAGTAACAAAAAATGTGGTGGAGCAAACGGTACGTCGTAACGAAAATCTCCCCCCAACCGAAGCCATTAAAATAACAACAATGGCAGGTTGTAGTGCCGTTAAAAAATAATATGGAAGAGCAAGAATTAAAATTAAAGGTAGAAGATGCGTTGGAAGAAATACGTCCATTTCTTCAAAGCGATGGGGGAGACATTTCCCTTATCTCTATAGATGATGGGAAAAGAGTAGTGGTGCGTTTAGAAGGTGCATGCGTAGGCTGTACCGTAAACCAAATGACCCTAAAAAGTGGCGTGGAAATGACTATTAAAAAACATGCTCCCCAAATTGAAAGTGTAGTAAATGTAGAGTAAGCTGATTTATGTCATTTACTAACCCTAAAAACAATTATACTTTTATACTTGTAAAGACGAATTAGATTCATGATTAAAACAGATATATTGATAATCGGTGCAGGTCCTACGGGGCTTTTTACCGTTTTTGAAGCCGGATTATTAAAACTGAAATGTCATTTAATTGACGCATTACCGCAACCTGGCGGTCAGTGTTCCGAAATTTACCCAAAAAAGCCTATTTACGATATACCCGCTTTTCCAGAAGTATTAGCTGGAGATTTGGTTGATAATTTGATGAAACAAATTGAACCGTTTCAACCGGGTTTCACCTTAGGCGAAAGAGCACAAACGATAGACAAGCAAGATGATGGAAGTTTTATTGTTACCACCAATAAAGGAACAAAACACCATGCGCCAATTGTAGCTATTGCAGGTGGATTGGGAAGTTTTGAGCCTCGTAAACCCCCTATCACGGGTATTTCAGAATACGAAGATAAAGGAGTGGAATACATTATACGTGACCCGGAAGTGTATCGAGACAAAAATGTTGTAATTGCCGGTGGAGGTGATTCTGCCTTAGACTGGAGTATTTTCTTAACCGATGTAGCCGCAAGTGTTACGCTAATTCACCGTCGGAATGAATTCCGTGGTGCGTTGGATAGTGTAGAAAAAGTACAAGAACTCAAAAACTTGGGTAAAATTGAATTAATTACCCCTGCTGAAGTAATTGATGTCTACGGAAAAGAAACCATAGAAGGTGTTTCTATCAAGAGAGGTGCAGATGTATTTAACAGAGAATGCGATCATTTTATTCCATTGTTTGGATTGGCTCCAAAATTAGGGCCTATTGCAGATTGGGGACTAGAGATTGAAAAAAACGCCATTAAAGTTGACAATTCATTAGATTACCAAACTAACATTCCCGGAATTTATGCCATTGGCGATGTAAACACCTATCCTGGAAAATTAAAATTAATTCTTTGTGGTTTTCACGAAGCAACATTAATGTGTCAAAGTGCCTATCATCGCATCTTTCCAGATAAGCGTTATGTTATGAAGTATACAACTGTAGGTGGTGTACAAGGATTTGACGGAAGCAAAAAACAGGCTCCTAAAGCTGTTGTTAAAGCGATAAATTAAACTTATAAGATAGAAACCTCACAAACTTTCAAAATCTTGTGAGGTCTTTTGCGTAAAGATATGGCACAGGATATAAAAATAACCATAATAGATAGGGAGGGTAAAAGCCATCAAATTGACGCTCCAACCGATATGAATATGAACCTTATGGAAGTGGTGCGCTCCTATGAGCTTGCTCCGGAAGGAACCATTGGTGTCTGTGGTGGAATGGCGATGTGCGCTTCTTGTCAATGTTATGTTCAAAGTGACCACGAACTCCCTGAAATGAGCTACGACGAAGATTTAATGCTTGCTGAAGCGTTTCACGTTAAAGATAACAGCCGATTGGGATGCCAAATACACATACACCCTGAAATGGATGGTTTGCAAGTGAAATTGGCTCCAGAGAGCTAATTCCAGTCATCTCGACCGTAGGGAGAGATCGCATCCTAATTGTAACGTCCTACTTATCATTTCGACTGAAAGGAGAAATCACATCCTGTTATTCACGCTTTACTTTTCAATTGTTATTTAGGATTAAGAAATTGTGTGATTCCTCGTTGTTCCTCCTTCGGAATGATAACTTTATTTTAAAATCTCAACTGCTTTCACAGACAATAGCTTCACAAACTGGTTATACGCTTCTTTTGAAGGATGCAAACCATCTGAAGCGACCAGAGTTTCATCCTCTAGCCCTTTTCTGGTAATCGGAGTAATATTTACAAAAGCAGCAACACCTTCTTTTTCTGAAATGTTCTTTGCGTATGCATCATATTGACCTAATTCTTCTGAAATTTTAGATGGATTGTTCTTCGTTTGTCCAAAAGGTGTAAACGCATAATCCGGAATGGAAACTACAATCACATTGTCTTTATTACCGCCAGCAAACTGTATGGCTTTACTTAACAATTCAGGAAATTCTTTTTCGTAAGTAGAAAAGGGTTGTCCTTGATATTGATTATTAACCCCAATTAATAAGGTAACAAGATCATATTTGTTTGAAGGTTTTTGTTGCGCTATAGCGTTTAATAAATCGGTGGTGGTCCAACCGGTTTTGGCAATGATTTTTAAATCGCCTTGCTCATTTAAACGCTGGTCAAGCTCTTTTTTTAACTGTTCAGGAAATCTGCAGGTATCACAAACACTTTCGCCAATGGTATAACTATCGCCAAGGGCCAAGTATTTATAATCTGAGGTTGAATCTTTATCCTTAACGGTTCCTTTTTGTACGGAACAATTCAGAAATAAAAAGAAGCTTGAAAGTAACGTTAATATAGAAAAGGTCTTTATCATAGTATGTTATTTACGTGAAATTATTTTATTCGGTTTTGTAATCGATTAATTGTTGCGGTCCTTCCAGAAGAATACGAACGACTTTTAATGTACCGTCTTCGGTAGTGGAGATGTTCCATTTTACGAGTGAAATTTCGCCATTTTCTATTTCTAGCCCGGTAATGCTCCGTGGGTGCACGCAACTACCGTCGTTAAAATAGGCTATATCTCTAGGTTCAGGAAACCGGGGGCGATGGGTGTGACCCGTTATGGTAAAGATGTTGTCGTTATCAACAATCCACTTTTTGGTACGTCGTTCTACTTTTATGAGTTCTTTGTAATTACGTGCCGGACTCGTGGGGTCGCCAATACCAAAAACCTGCAAGGGCCGCCAAAGGGCACGTACTAAGAAACGATTGAATTTCCACCCGTGGTAATTCATCCAATCGGCTTGGTGGCCGTGGAGCATAAAGATCTCCTGCTGTGTTTCTTCGTGTTTTAAAATCAATCCTTCGGTGAAGGTTATTTCAGGAAAAAGCGGGTCGTCTTTTCCCGTTACTTTATTAAAATAGCTGAAGAGATTTTTCTCGATATACTTTTCATTTTTATACACCATATCATGGTTGCCAATTAAACGGTACAATTTGTTTTCCGCATAAAATTTCCGAAGTAATTCAAATACATTTTGGTGTGCTTCAAAAACAGATTGAAACGTAAGGTTTTCCCACAATTCATCGCCATCGCCCAATTCGCAATAGGTAAATCCTTCTTTATAATAATACTCTAAAGCGTGAAAGTAGATGTTCCGGTTGTTGGCAAACTCATCGGCAAAACTGTTGTCACCTCTGTGGCAATCGCTAAAAACGATAAATTTTGAATGGTCGTTAAAAGAAACACGCCGCGCATTCCTGTAGGCGTTCGTAATTCTTTTTTGTGAGGACATCGATGGTTTCTTTGTTTAAAGATACAACTTGCCTCGAGTGCTATGCAAGTTTGTCGTTTAAAATTTCAGAAAGTACGCCTTCCCATAACTGTTCTCTTGCTTGTAACGATTGCACGATGGTCCGTTCGGCTTCGCGCCATTTTTTACCGTCATCGCCACAAAGGTTCTTTACCATTTGCAGAGCCATAGGACCGTGTTCGTCTTCATCTAATTCAATGTGGCGGTCAAAATAGTATTTAAACTCCGTTAAATCTTCTTTCGGGAAGTTTTGTTGAATTCTTTTAATAATTTCTGAAAACATTTCCGGAATTAAATCCTCTCTGCCAAAAGTAAAAGCGGCCGCTATTTTATGAGGTTTGTTTTCTTCAATAACCGAGAATGTATAAGTTAAGGATTTTTGTACAGCTTTGGGGACATCAGATTTTTCAATCGCTTCGGAAATAGAAGTGCTTTTTAAAAGTTTTAAAAAATCATTCATTGGAGTCGTATTCGCCTTTGCTTTTTTCATAGCATCGAGGTACATTTCAAAATGACTCTGACGTTCTCCTTTTAAGTTTATATCGGTTTCTTCAGCTAATACAATTTCATTGATTAAATACCGAGTTTCTGGTTCACCATTAGGTATCCACGGAACAGCTGTACACGTTAAGTTGTTTTGCAATGATTTAAGGAGCGACATAAAATCCCATACGGCAAACACGTGATATTCCATAAAGGTTTGCAGATGTTCTGGGGTTTTTATCTCACTATATAATGGATGCTGAAGCAGTGTGTCGCGATAAGGCTTTATTCTTTTGTTTATTTGGGCAATCATAGCTGTTTTTTAGCAAAAATAAAAGGCTTCACCTTTATAGGGAAGCCTTTATCAAAATTTTAATACCTAATTTTTTACTTAAATGCGTTTTCACCAGTAATATCCAATCCAGTAATTAATAGGTGAATATCGTGTGTTCCTTCATAAGTGATTACACTTTCTAAGTTCATCATGTGGCGCATAATGCTGTATTCTCCAGTGATGCCCATTCCGCCTAGCATTTGTCTAGCTTCGCGGGCAATTTTTATAGCCATATCTACATTATTTCGTTTTGCCATGGAAATTTGTGCAGAGGTAGCTTTTCCTTCATTTTTTAGTTGTCCAAGGCGTAAAGCTAATAGTTGTGCTTTTGTGATTTCAGTAATCATTTCAGCTAATTTTTTCTGCTGTAATTGAAATGCTGCAATAGGTTTTCCAAACTGCACACGTTCTTTTGCGTAGCGTAAAGCTGTATCGTAGCAGTCCATTGCCGCTCCAATAACTCCCCAAGAAATTCCGTAACGAGCAGAATCTAGGCACCCTAATGGTGCGCCCAAGCCACTTTTGTTGGGTAATAAGTTTCCTTTAGGGACTTTTACGTCTTGAAATATTAACTCTCCAGTTGCACTAGCGCGTAAAGACCATTTGTTGTGTGTTTCTGGAGTAGTGAAACCTTCCATACCACGCTCCACAACCAAGCCGTGAATGCGTCCTTCTTCATTTTTTGCCCAAACAACAGCAACATCACAAAACGGAGAATTTGAAATCCATAACTTAGCTCCATTTAATAAATAGTGATCCCCTTTGTCTTTAAAGTTGGTCACCATCCCAGCTGGATTACTTCCGTGATCAGGCTCTGTCAATCCAAAAGAACCCATCCATTCACCAGTAGCTAATTTTGGCAGATATTTTTTGCGTTGTTCTTCATTACCATATTTCCAAATAGGATACATAACCAATGAAGATTGTACTGAAGCTGTAGAACGAACACCACTATCACCACGTTCAATTTCTTGCATGATAAGTCCGTAGCTAATTTGGTCTAAACCTGCTCCGCCATATTCTTCAGGAATATAGGGGCCAAAAGCACCTATTTCAGCAAGTCCTGGAATAATAGATTTTGGAAATTTAGCGTCTTGAGCTGCTTCTTCAATTATTGGAGATACATCGCGTTTTACCCAATCGCGAGCAGCATCGCGTATAAGCTTATGCTCTTCGGTTAATAAATCGTCGATATTATAATAATCTGGAGCTTCAAAAAGGTCTGGTTTCATGGTTTCATATTTTTAAGGAATACAAATGTAGAAATCACGACTTTAACCTCCTACATTTTCAAGTAAAAATCACGCACCAAGTTTTTATAAGCTTCAGTATAGTTGTGGCGACTGATTTCAATAACAAGATTTTCAATTTTAGGAGAAATTTCAGAAAATGAAAACTCTAAAAGGCTTCTTTTTTCTTCGGTAGTTTCTGTGCCGCGAACTCTGCAAATACGATTAATAAAAAGCCCTTTGGCAAAAGCTAATTGAATAAAACGTTCTTCTTCTCTCTTTGGAATAATAATAGAAAAAATACCGCTCTCAGAAAGTAAAAGAGAAACACTAGTCACTAAATGTTCAAAGGGTAAGGCTTCGGTAAAACGTGCTGTATCTCGAGCAGCATTACCTGAGGTGTAGTCTTCAGAATGAAAAGGCGGATTAGAAACAATCAAATCGTACGTCTCGTCCACCATTTCTTCAGTAAATTCATTTAAATCTGCGTGATAGCAAAACAAACGATCGCCCCAAGGCGATGCTTCAAAGTTTTCAACACATTGTTCATATGCGTTTTCATCTATTTCAATAGCGTCTATAAGTTCTGCGGTGCTTCTTTGTGCGAGTTGTAAGGCGATTATTCCAGTTCCTGCACCAATGTCTAAAATAGAGGAGGGATTGTGTTGTAGTGAAGTCCAAGCACCTAACAATACGCCATCGGTGCCAATTTTCATTTCACAATGATCTTGCGCTACAGTAAATTGTTTAAAGTGGAAAGGTTTGTTCACGATTAGGTAATTCAAATTATTTTATAACAAAGATAAATGATGTGGGTGGCTGAGTGATTCGAGTAACAAGAAGCGCGCTGCACTGAGCTTGCCAAGGTGTATCGAAGCCACGAATACGTTCATGACCTCCTATTCAAGATACAACTCAATCAATCCTTCCGGTGCGGTTATACGGATGTCTTTCTTTTCGCGGTCTACTTTTTCAATTAAATCGTCACTAACAGGAATTAAAACTTCTTTTCCGTCGTGGTCAATCTCAAACAAAGCTTGCGCAGTAGTGTCGTTTACACCAGTTATAGTCCCGACAGTACCAAAATTGGTATCGGTAACGGTAAAACCTACTACTTCGTGAAAGTAAAATTTGTTGCCGCTAAGTTTAGGTAGCATATTTAAAGGTAGATACAATTCATCTCCCAATAAGTTAGTAGCATCGGTTTCGTTTTTCACGCCTTCAAATTGAATACGGAGTAAGGTAGATTTGTGTAAGGAAAGTGATTCAATAAAAAATGGAATCAAATTTTTGTTGTGTTCAACAAAAACCGATTCCATTTCCAGAAATTGTTCAGGGTCGTCTGTATCTAGCTTTGCTAGCAGCTCCCCTTTAAAGCTGTATTTTTTAACGATTTTGCCTAAGTAGAAACAAGCTGACTTTTGCATCGTTAGGCTACGCTTTATTCTTCTTCTTTTGCAGCATCATCAGTAGTAGGAGCCTCTTCGGCTGCCTTTGCTTCTGCTTCCGCTTTTGCCTTAGCCTCTTCTTCAGCTTTCGCTTCATCTTCAGCTGCTTTGGCTTCTGCAATACGTGCATCACTAACTGCTTTTTCAGCTGCTAAAGCTTCTGCTCTCGCTTTTTCTTCAGCTTCTGTTAGTTTTGAACGTTTCCCTTCAACTTTCTTAGCTTTTTCTTCTAACCAAGCGTTGAATTTTTCTTCGGCTTGTTCTTCGGTTAATGCACCCTTACGAACACCTCCTGCAAGGTGGTTTTTAAGCAAAGCTCCTTTGTAAGAAAGAATAGCTTTTGCCGTATCGGTTGGTTGCGCCCCGTTTTGAAGCCAGTTTACAGCACCGTCCACATCTAGTTCAATGTGAGCAGGGTTAACGTTAGGATTATAAACACCTAATTTTTCTAGGTATTTACCATCTCTTTTCACTCGGCTGTCTGCAGCCACGATCCAGTAAAAAGGTTTTCCTTTTTTACCGTGTCTCTGTAATCTAATTTTTAAAGGCATACTATAATTAATTTTTGAGGTTCCCGACCCCGGTTATAATTTTGAGTTTGCAAAGATACAGCATTTTTTGTTTGAAAGTCAACCCAATATAACTTTTTCTTTCTTTTCTGAAATTTTATTAATCATCACCTTTTTTCTTCAGAATTAAAACAATAATCCTTCATTTTACCAGAAGCAACACAGTTCCACTGTTTATAAGGGTTAAACTCTGTTAAATTATTATAAGCTTAGGTTAATTGTTCGTCAAGAGGACTTTTATAAGTTATATTAATATTAGTTGAAGATTGATGAAGAAAGCAGCCAATCACGGACTGAATGTAAAATAAACTAATTATGAAGTACACAGAAGATATATCAAAAAGAGTAAACAACTTGTTAGAAAAGAATTATGACGCCGAAAAAGGATATAAAAAAGCCGCAGAAATTGTTGATAACAATAAATTGAAGCAGTTTTTTAATGAACAAGCTCAAAATCGATACGATTTTGGACACCAACTTAAAAGTGAAATAGAAAATTTTGGTGAAACCCCTGATAAAGGTGGAAGTGCTAAAGGTTCTATGCACAGAACGTGGATGGATATTAAAAGTACATTTACATCAAACGATGAGCAAGCTATTTTAGAAGAAGTGAAAACTGGGGAAGAAGCTGCTATTGAAGAATACAATGAGGTTATTAACGATACGACTTTGCCTCCAACGACACAGAAAATTTTAACGCAACAACGCAATAATGTGCAGACCACATTACAGAACGCAAAAAATTTCGAAGCAGTATTATCCTAAGATAAAATGCTATGAGAAAGAAGAGAGACCGGTTATTTTTCCGGTCTTTTTTTATGTAAAAAGTTAACAACTCGTAGCAAGTTTCTTTCCTTAACTGTTGGTCTTTTTTTATTTTTACTTTTTTCAGAACGTATTCTGAAAACTTCTTATTTCTGAAACTAGACCGAGACCCATGTACCTGATTTTTGACACCGAAACAACCGGATTACCTAAGCGATGGAACGCTCCAGTAACTGATACCGACAACTGGCCAAGATGTATACAGATAGCTTGGCAGCTACACGATGCAATGGGGAATGTCATTGAGCATCAAGACTACTTAATACAGCCGGAAGGTTTTACCATCCCGTTTGATGCGGAGAAAATTCATGGAATTTCTACTGCCTTAGCACAACAAAAAGGTATTCCTTTAGCTGATGTTGCTGAAAAATTCGCAGAAGCTTTATCCAAAACAAAATTTGTAGTGGGTCAAAATGTAGGTTTCGATCTTAACATAATGGGAGCAGAATTCCACCGTTTGGAAATGCATAACCCATTGCCACAATTACCCGTTTTAGACACCTGTACCGAAACTACCGCACAATTGTGTCAAATTCCCGGAGGTCGAGGCGGTAAGTTTAAATTGCCGACGCTAACCGAGTTGCACGAGTTTTTGTTTAACAAGCCTTTTGCTGAAGCCCACAACGCAACTGCCGATGTGGAAGCAACTACTCGGTGTTTTTTAGAGTTGGTTAGAAGAAATATCTACACTGAAAAAGAACTAGATGTACAGCCAGATTATTTCGAGAAGTTTTCAGAAGAAAATCCAAAAGAGATTGAATTAATTGGTTTAAAACACATTAATCTTAAAAAAGCTTCTGAAAAAATAAGGAAAGAAATTGAGGCAGCGACACAGACTGAAACCATTTCTTCCGAAGAAATAAAAGAAAACATTGCTACGCTTGAAGAAACGGCTTTTTCACACCTTCATAACCATTCGCAGTTTTCTATTTTACAATCCACTTCATCTACTCAAGACTTGGTAAATGCAGCTATTAAAAATGAAATGCCCGCCGTAGCGCTTACTGATAGTGGGAATATGATGGGGGCTTTCCATTTTACAAAAGCGGTAAATTCATATAACGCAGGTCTTCCCGAAGAAGAAAAACACAAAGAATTAAAAGCAATTGTTGGATGTGAATTTTTTGTTTGTGAGGATCATCTTAACAAAAACCACAAAGACAATGGCTACCAAGTTATTTTGCTGGCTAAAAACAAAAAAGGCTACCACAATTTGGCCAAAATGGCTTCGATTGCTTATATCGAAGGGTTTTACTATGTACCGCGTATAGATAAAAATGTAGTTGAGAAGTATAAAGAAGATATTATAGTGCTTACCGGTAGTTTGTATGGGGAAGTACCTGGAAAAATATTAAACGTAGGTGAGCATCAAGCGGAAGAAGCATTAATCTGGTGGAAAGAGCAATTTGGTGACGATTTGTATGTAGAAATTATGCGTCATAATCAAGAAGATGAAAAACGCGTAAACACCGTTTTAATTGAGCTGGCTAAAAAGCATGAGGTGAAATTAGTGGCGTGCAACAACACCTATTATATTGACAAGGAAAATGCCAACGCTCACGATATTTTACTCTGTGTAAAAGATGGTGAAAAGCAAGCTACGCCCATTGGTAGAGGTCGTGGGTATCGGTATGGATTGCCAAACGATCAATATTACTTTAAGTCTCAGGAGGAAATGAAAAACCTCTTTAAAGACCTGCCAGAGGCGATTAGCAACATTTCAGAAGTTGTCAATAAAATTGAATCGTATACGCTGGCAAGAGACGTTTTGCTTCCTAAGTTTAGTATTCCTGACGAATTTCAAGATCCAAAAGATGCTGAAGACGGCGGAAACCGAGGTGAAAATGCATACCTAAAATACCTAACCTTTAAAGGTGCTGAAAAGCGCTATCCAGATATCACCCCTGAAATTGAAGAACGCCTTAATTTTGAATTGAGCGTAATTGAAAACACAGGATATCCGGGTTATTTTTTAATTACCGAAGATTTTATTCGTGAAGCTCGAAATATGGACGTTTCGGTAGGGCCGGGACGTGGATCTGCTGCCGGTAGTGCCGTGGCATATTGTTTGGCAATTACGAATATTGATCCAATTAAGTACGACTTGCTTTTTGAGCGTTTCTTAAATCCGGATCGTGTGAGTATGCCTGATATTGATATTGATTTTGATGATGAGGGCCGAAGCCGGGTGATGGATTATGTGATTGAAAAATACGGTGCAAATCAAGTAGCGCAGATTATCACCTATGGTACGATGGCGGCGAAGTCTTCCATTCGAGATACCGCTCGGGTGTTGGATTTACCATTGAATGAAGCCGATAGGATTTCGAAGTTGATTCCGAATATGACCAAGCTGAATAAGATTTTCGGTATGAGTGAGCAGGAATTGCGAAGTAAATTTAGAAGTGATGAACTTCCTAAGGTTAATGAATTATTGAACCTTTCAGAAGGAAGTGATTTAGAAGCCGAAACCATCAACCAGGCTAAAATATTAGAAGGATCGGTTCGAAATACTGGAATTCATGCGTGTGGAGTAATCATAACCCCAGACGATATTACCAACTTCGTGCCTGTTGCCTTGGCAAAAGATTCCGATTTATATGTAACCCAGTTTGACAACTCGGTAGTGGAAAGTGCCGGTTTGTTGAAAATGGATTTCTTGGGATTGAAAACCTTGACCCTAATTAAGGACACGGTTAAAATTGTAAAACACAAACACAATATAGATCTCGATCCAGATAGTTTTCCGCTAGACGATGAAGAAACCTATGCGCTTTTCCAGCGTGGGGAAACGGTAGGGATATTTCAGTATGAATCTGCAGGGATGCAGAAGTATATGAAAGAGCTAAAACCTACCGTTTTTGCCGATCTTATTGCAATGAACGCGCTGTATCGTCCGGGTCCATTAGAATATATTCCAAGTTTCATTCGAAGAAAAAACGGAGAGGAAGAAATTGAATACGACCTTCCAGCGATGGAAGAATATTTACAAGAAACCTATGGAATTACGGTTTATCAAGAGCAAGTGATGCTGTTGTCGCAAAAGCTAGCTGATTTCAGTAAAGGTGACGCCGATGTCTTGCGGAAAGCAATGGGTAAAAAGCAAAAAGCCGTACTGGATAAAATGAAACCACGTTTTATTGAAAACGCTTCCAAAAAAGGGCATGATGCCGAAAAATTAGAAAAAATTTGGAAAGACTGGGAAGCATTTGCAAGTTATGCGTTTAACAAATCGCACTCTACTTGCTATGCTTGGATTGCTTATCAAACAGCCTATTTAAAAGCTCATTACCCTGCTGAATATATGGCAGCGGTGCTTTCTAATAATATGAACGATATTAAGCAGGTGACCTTTTTTATGGAAGAATGCAAACGGATGGGCATGACAGTTTTAGGGCCCGATGTAAATGAATCCTTCTATAAATTTACAGTAAATGATCAAGGAAATATCCGTTTTGGAATGGGTGCTGTTAAAGGGGTTGGTGGTAATGCCGTGGCTACTATTGTTGACAACAGAAAAGACGGAAATTACAAATCTATTTTTGATTTAGCTAAGCGAATTGATTTACGAGCGGCCAACAAAAAAGCCTTTGAAAGTCTAGCATTGGCAGGTGGTTTTGATAGCTTTGATACCCACCGCGCGCAATACCTACACGATGAAGGCGATGGGGTGATGTTTGTTGAAAAGGTGTTGAAGTATGCTTCAAAATATCAGGAAACGCAAAACTCGTCTCAAGTAAGTCTGTTTGGTGAAGCCAGCGATGTGCAAATTCCTGAACCGGAAGTTCCACCATGTGAAGAATGGGGAACGATGAAAAAATTAAAATTAGAGAAAGATGTAGTTGGGGTTTATATTTCTGGACATCCGTTAGACGATTTCAAATTAGAGATGAAATATTTTACAAACTGTAAAGTTTCAGATTTTAATGAACTTGAAAAGTTTGTAAATAGAGAGCTAAGTTTTGGTGGAGTAGTGAGCGATGTGCAACACCGGGAATCAAAAGCCGGTCGTGGCTGGGCTATTTTTACAGTTGAAGATTATAATGACAGTTATGAGTTTAAAATTTTCGGAGAAGATTATTTAAAATTACGCCACTTTTTGGTGCCTAATTCTTTTATCTACGCACGGGTTTTTATAAAAGAGGGATGGACAAACCGAGATACAGGTAAAAAGAGCGAGCCACGCATTCAGTATTCGAGCATGTTGCAGTTACATGATGTAATGGAAAAACACTCCAAGAAACTAACGATACGCATGCCTTTGGAAGATCTTGAAAATGATAGAATAGACCGTTTAAAGGATTTGTTTACTATTCATAAGGGAGAAAAACAGCTACACTTTCTGGTGTATGAGATGGCAGATAAGGTAAAATTGAACATGCCAAGCCGAACTCAAAAAATTGAAATTAATAAAGAGCTTTTAGACGAATTACAGCAAGAACAGGTAAATTTCAGGCTCAATTAAGACAGAAATACTATCAACAAAAACAATAAACCTATTACTTAAAGTAATGTTAGGGCTGTAAGGTTTAGCCTAAAAAATGACTACTTTTGCATAACAATAAAAAACAAAATTATGGCTTTAGAAATAACTGATGCAACATTTGACGAAACCGTTTTAAAAAGTGATAAACCGGTAGTAGTAGATTTTTGGGCAGCTTGGTGTGGACCATGTAGAATGGTAGGACCAATCATCGATGAGATAAGTAAAGACTACGAAGGCAAAGCTGTTGTAGGTAAAGTTGACGTTGACGCAAATCAAGAATTTGCAGCTAAATACGGCGTTCGTAATATTCCAACAGTATTGGTTTTCAATAAAGGAGAACTAGTTGGAAGACAAGTAGGTGTTGCGCCTAAAAATGTATATGAAGAAGCGATTGATCAGCTTTTATAAGAAGAAAATTGAAAAAGAAAAATTAAGTTGAAAAGGCTTGGCGATTTGCCGAGCCTTTTTTTATTTTTAGTAAGTTTACAAGAAGTACATAAACACAAGTGTTTTAAAACAAATAATATGGAAAAAGAAAAAGTATATAAAGTACAAGATAAAATAGATAACCAGCTTTTAAGCGAACGAAAAGTGTTTCTTTGGGGACAAGTAGATGATAAAAGTGCCCGTCACGTAGTAGATAGATTATTGTATTTAGATTCATTAAGTAACGAGGAAATTAAATTTTACATCAACAGTCCAGGAGGGTATGTAACCTCAGGTTTTTCAATGTACGATACGATTAAACAGATTAAAAGCCCTGTTTCAACTATTTGTACTGGTTTGGCAGCTTCTATGGGAAGTATTTTATTGTCAGCTGGAGAAAAAGGGAAACGATATATTCAGCCTAATGCTCGGGTGATGATACATCAGCCAAGTGGAGGAACAAGAGGACCTGCAAGTGATATTGAAATTACGGCTCAAGAAATTTTAAAGACGAAAGAATTAAGTGCTCAAATTTTAGCCGATAATTGTGGTCAAAAGGTTGAAAAAGTAATGAAAGATTTTAACCGTGATCATTGGATGGATGCTGAAGAAAGTGTTGCCTATGGTATTGTGGATGGAGTATTAAAATAAAAGTCACCTCGCGTGGATCTTCAAAAAGAAATAAATGAAATAACCGGATTTAAAAACTTAGAACTGCTTGCAAACCAAGTGGTAGAAGGTTTTATTTCCGGTTTACATAAAAGTCCATTCCACGGATTTTCAGCAGAATTTGCTGAACATAAAATTTATAATCAAGGCGAAAGCACCAAACATATAGATTGGAAATTGTTTGCCAAAACCGATAAGCTGTATACAAAACGATATGAAGAAGAAACCAATTTGCGATGCCATATAATTATTGATAACAGTAGTTCGATGCATTATCCTAAGATAAAGCAATTTGGGATCAATTCTTTAAATAAAATAGGGTTTACGGCTTTGGCTTCTGCTGCAATCATGAACCTACTAAAAAGACAACGAGATGCAGTAGGGATGAGTATTTATAGTAATGAATACGAGTTTTACGCCAATGAAAAAGGTAGCGAACGGCATCACCAAATGCTATTAGGAAAGTTAAATGAAGCGATACAAAAGACTGCAGAAAAGAAAACAACAAAAACCTATTCGCACCTACACTTAATCGCTGAAAAACTAAAAAGGCGTTCGTTGGTTTTTTTATTTACCGATATGTTTCAAAGCGATGCTGAAGAAGAAGCTTTGTTTGAAGCATTGCAGCATTTAAAATACAATAAGCACGAAGTGATTCTGTTCCATACTTTCGATAAAGAGAAAGAACAGAATTTTAATTTTAGTAATCGCCCGAAGCGCTTTGTAGATGTAGAAACAGGTGAGCATATTAATTTATATGCCGAAAACATTAAACAATCTTATGAAACTGCTGTAGCTAATTATTTTTCAGAATTAAAATTGAAGTGCGGTCAATACCGAATTAAGTATGTAGCAGCTGATATTAATGAGAGTTTCAATAAAATTTTGACTACCTATTTAGTAGAGCGTCAAAAGTTTGGGGGATAGAAGTAAATTTTTTTCAAAAAATGTTTGTCAGAATGAAAATGCGTGGTATATTTGCCACCGCTAAGATAGCAACGGTCTGGTAGTTCAGTTGGTTAGAATACCTGCCTGTCACGCAGGGGGTCGCGAGTTCGAGTCTCGTCCAGACCGCTAAATGGGAAATCAAATTTCCTCAAAACCTTGTAAATCTTATGATTTGCAAGGTTTTATGTTTTTAGGGCAATCATATAATTTCATATCATTTGCATCTAAAAGGTCACAAATCGTCAACATATTTTTTTATCTGCGATTATGTTGACAGATTGACGTAACTTACTGGTGTTAGTATAGTTGATTTGACTTTCGTCTCACTAAATGTTTAATCATTAAAGACGACAATTATGCGAACTTCATCAACATTTTCAATATTGTTTTGGGTGTACGGAAAACGTGCTGTAAACAACAAAGCAAATATCTACATTCGGGTTACCTTAAACGGTAAACGTGTCAACATTAGTCTCAAGAAGAAAATCAATATTTCTACTTGGGATGAAAAACTACAAAGAGCAAGTGGGACCGATAAGGATTCCCGTATTCTCAATCTTTACTTGAACGAAGTACAATCAAAAGTATATAGGATTTACGAAGATTTCAAGAGGGATGAAGTGCCTTTCACTTCCCAAATGGTCAAAGCCAAATTTTTAGGCGAAGATAAAACACGTTTTTCCTTTCAAAACCTTGTTGATTACTACAATGAAAAGATGCAACATAAGTTGCATAGGAATACGATGGGTCAATATAAGACCAGTCAACGTTATATGATGGAATATATTCTAAAGGAATACAAACTGACAGACATCCCACTTTTCAATCTTGAATATGGTTTTATCGTGGGCTTTGAAGATTTTCTTCGGTCGTATGTACCTAAAAGCGGACAATCTAAAATTGGCAATAATACCGCAATGAAGCATATTAAGCGTTTACGCAGAATGGTTACTCTTGCCTATCGGATGAAATGGATTGAAAGAGACCCGTTTGTCAATTTTAAAATGAAAATTGAAAAGAAAGAACGTGGTTTCCTTACAGATTTTGAATTATTAAGTATTGAAGATTTGTCTTCTTCCATAGAGCGTCTTATGGTTGTGAAAGATTTATTTGTTTTTAGTTGTTACACCGGTATTTCTTATGTTGACATTGTACAATTAAATGAAGATAATATTGTAATGGGTATAGATGGTAGTCCTTGGATAATGGCCGAAAGAGTAAAAACAGGTGCACCATTCAAAATTCCACTATTACCCAAAGCTGCAATCTTAATAGATAAATACAAAGACCATTATAGAACCAATGACACATCCAATCTTTTGCCCAAGTTATCTAATCAGAAATTGAACAGTTATTTAAAGGAAATCGCTGACCTATGTGGTATCAAAAAAAACCTGACTTTTCATATGGCGCGCCATACTTTTGCTACCACAGTAACTTTAAGCAATGGTGTTCCAATAGAGACAGTATCTAAATTATTAGGGCATACCAAACTATCCACAACACAAATCTATGCAAGGGTCGTTGAGAGGAAAGTGAGTGATGATATGGCGCTTCTCAAATCAAAAATTGGTTGATGAAATTTTATAAGCATTTACTAACTGTTGAAATCTTCAATTGAGATTTTAACAGTTTGCATTTTCATTCCACTACCTTTACAGACTAAAATAGTGTGTATGATTATAAAGGTAAAATGGGAAGATTTTAAAGAAGAAATCGATGGGTTTGTATCTACTGGAAATGCAATTGTCGATAAATATAGGTCTTCAAAAACAGAAGATGAATTTAATAATTTTAAGGAAGAAAAACAATCTTGGGAAAATACTGTTGTTAGCTATGTTCGAGCATCTTTTGAACCAGAAAACAGAAATTTTGCAAATGAGTTTAAAGCTCAAAGAGGATATAATACTGGCTTTAAATTAGGGACTGACCAAAAAATTAAAAATGAAATTCAAGCCCTAAAAGATGAAATCAACGGGCTTGACTACTACTTGAAAATGTTATTCATTTCAGATGCAATTGTAAGGCCAGATGAAATTGATTTGAATGAACGTCAAAATCTTGACACCGAAGGCATACTCGAACTAATACTTTCAAAACTATATGACCTTTATAAAGATGGTAAATACCATTCTATTAACTGGATTCTTGAAGGCAATGGAATTAAATTAAACGGTCGTGGCGAAGATTGGGACTATGGAAGAATGCTTGAAAACCGAGGATTTATTGAATGTATGAATGGCAGGAATGTAAATGCCAAACTGAAATTGGAAGGTAAATATGCCATTGAGCAATCAAGAAAAGCCCAGACAACGGACTATTCCAAAATTAGTAATTCCGATGAGGAACTGAAAGAACTTATAAAACAGGTTCTCTCGAAAATTGAAGGTTTAGGTTTTGGACAGCAAATTATTTTCGACGAGTTCGATGAGCTTCGCGATGACATTCCGCATTTGAGCAAAAAGTCATTTGGTCAATTATTAAAATCGAAACTTGGCGATTTAGTAACAGCCAAGGCATTTGATAAGGCATTAGCGAGCGAAATATTCAAAGAATTTACAAGTCAAGTATTGCCATTTTAATTTATGAGGTTACGCAATACGTGTTTTCAGATAAACAACGTATCTATGGTAAATCTACAGTTTCCTTCTTCGTAAATAATCTTGAGCCAGATGATAGTGTAACACGAACTTTTGAGAGTGAAGATGAGACCGTGAATTGGCTTATGGACAATGACGATTACCCAAGAATGTTATTTGAAAACCTATTTCACACATCCAATTCTGTAATATTTCATTGCGGTGTTAAAGAGCCTATTACAAATTCCTATTCAAATGCTGTAAAAATTATATTGACATTTTTCTTTCACAACAACCATACGCTATCAAACAAACTTCATCCACAAAGAGGCAGATGATACATTAAATAGTGTGATTAATTTCTGATTTCATACTGCTGATTAATCTTTGCACAGCCTGTGCATCGATTAATTTGTATCTTTGTCAAACTTTATGAAAATATTCTTTTCCATATCAATGTCAATTTTATTCTTTTTTCAGGGAATTAGCATTGATATGGACTTTTGTGGACCAATTAAAGAAATTTCAAGCATTATTACCCATTATCAAGACCATAAAGTTTATGGAGACTCTTTCCTTGAATATGTAGTTGAAGATTACATTGACAATGATGCAAAAAATGAAGGGCATCATAATAACCCAGATAAGGAGAATACACCAGTCCATTCCCATCATCAATGTTGTCACCCTTTAGTATTAATTATTGCGAACAACAATTCGGTTTTAACCAATCGACTAAAGTTTGAAGAGAAAAAACAGTTTAACTTACATAAAGTAAACTTCACTTCCAGATATCTGGAATCGCTTTTCCAACCCCCTAAAGTATAATTCAGTTTTTTTTTAGGATAGCTATATCCTACCGTGATGCTTTTCAAAGTAAGTATCGCATCATAAACGTATTGCACCTCTTTGCATTGCGATGTTTAAACTGAATTAATACTTTTTCTATGATTAACAAAATCATTTCATTTTCCATTAATAACAAGTTTATTATTGGGCTCTTTATAGTGGCACTTGTAGGTACGGGCATTTGGTCTATGGCCACTATAAATCTGGGTTCTGTACCCGATATTACCAACAACCAAGTACAGGTTATTACAGTGGCCCCAAATTTAGGTACTGAAGATATTGAGCAATTTGTTACCTATCCGGTAGAATTGGCAATGGCAAATCTTCCTGACGTTATCGAGCTGCGTTCAGTATCCCGTTTTGGGCTGTCCGTGGTTACCATTGTATTTAAGGACGAGGCAGGCACTTATCTTCCCCGGCAATTGGTACAAGAGAAATTAACCGAAGTTGCTGGAGAAATCCCCGAAGGCTTCGGCACGCCATTTATGGCACCAATAACTACAGGTCTGGGCGAAATCTACCAATACACCTTAAAATTAAAAGAGGGCTACGAAGATAAATACGATGCAATGGAGCTTCGTACCATCCAAGATTGGATTGTAAAACGTCAAATGGCATTAGTCCCCGGAGTGGTCGAGGTCAATGCTTTTGGAGGTTATGTAAAACAGTATGAAGTTGCAATAAATCCTAATAAGCTGAAAAGTTTCGGTATTACAATGAATCAGGTCTTTGAAGCCTTGAAAGTCAACAATGCCAATACTGGTGGTGCTTACATTGAAAAAAACCACCAAGCAAATTTCATTCGTGGAGAAGGTTTGGCACGTAGCATTGAAGATTTGGAAAATACAGTTGTAACCACACAAAACGGAAGCCCTGTTTTAATACGGGATGTCGCCGAAAAAGTAGGCTATGGTAATCAAGTGCGTTATGGTGCGTTTACCCAAGATGGACACGAAACTGTTGGTGGACAAATTTTAATGCTGAAAGGCGAAAGCCCAGGCAACGTAGTCGAAAATGTGGAGAAGCGCATTGTAGAAATACAAAAATCCCTACCCGAAGGCGTTTACATAGATACATTTTTAAGCCGAAGTGAACTCATTGGAAGAACCACAAGCACCGTTGAAAAAAACCTTATTGAAGGTTCATTGATTGTGATTTTTGTGCTTGTCTTGCTTTTGGGAAGTTTCCGTGGCGGCTTGATTACCGCTTCGGTAATTCCTTTGTCATTATTGTTCGCATTTATTTTGATGAAACAATTTGGAGTATGGGCAAACTTAATGTCCTTGGGTGCAATCGATTTTGGAATCATCGTGGATGGTGCTGTAATCATTGTGGAAGGAATGGTATTCCACATTCATCAACGGATGAAAAAAACCACAACCGCCATAGACCAGTCTGAAATGGATGAAATAGCCTATGAATCGGCAAGTACGATGATGAATTCGGCATTTTTCGGACAATTGATTATCCTTATTGTATTTACCCCCATTTTGTTCTTAACAGGTGTTGAAGGAAAAATGTTCCGTCCAATGGCATTTACCTTCGGATTTGCAGTTTTAGGAGCGATTATCCTTTGTCTTACTTATGTTCCAATGATTTCTGCAATGTTCCTAAAACCTGCTAAAAATCAGAATAGTTGGTTTGCCAAATTTGAAAACAAGATTGATAGGTTCAGTGATAAAATAATGTCCGGTTTAAACAGAGGGTATGTACCATTGCTCAATTTTGCACTTCGCTTTCGAGCTGGTGTCGTGATTGGCGCAGTTGCTCTATTACTGATTGCAGGATTTATTTTCAGCAATATGGGTGGCGAATTCATACCTAAATTTGATGAGGGCGATATTGCGTTTCAAGCGTTGATAAAACCGGGGAGCAGTCTAACAGAGTCCATTGAAGCTTCAAAAAAACTTCAAAATCTAATTAATGAATTTCCAGAAGTAAAAACGGTAGTTTCAAGGATTGGTGTGGCCGAAATACCAACAGACCCAATGCCTATGGACATTGCCGATAGTTACATTATTCTTGAAAAAGATAAGAGTAAATGGACTTCCGCAGATAGCAAAGAAGAACTCATAGAAAAAATACAGGAAAAAATTTCAGTCGTTCCCGGCGTAAATTTCGTATTTACCCAACCCGTAGAACTTCGTTTTAATGAATTGCTTACCGGTGTTCGTGAGGACGTGGCAATTAAATTGTACGGCGAGGATTTAGAAGTGTTAGCCGACAAGGTACAGGAAATCGCAGCGGTCATCAGAACCGTTCCCGGAGCGGCTGACCTCAATGTGGAAGCTACAAGCGGTTTACCTCAAATGACGGTGGAATATAACCGTGCAAAAATGGCCCAATATGGTGTAACCGTTGACAAGTTGAACGATTATGTAAGTGCATCATTTGCAGGCGAACAGGCAAGTGTGATTTTTGAGGGCGAAAAACGATTCGATGTGGTCATTCGTTTGGCAAAGGAATTTAGACAGGACATCAACAGCCTTAAAAATCTTTATATCGATTTGCCAAACGGAGCGCAAGTGCCTTTAAAGGAAGTGGCAGATATCAGCTACAAACCCGGGCCAATGCAGATTTCAAGGGACAATACCTCTCGTCGTATTTCGGTTGGTGTAAATGTTCGTGGGCGCGATGTGAAATCGATGGTCGAGGAAATACAGCAAAAATTGGAAACGGACGTGAAACTACCGCCAGGTTATTTTGTAACCTACGGAGGTTCGTTTGAAAACCTTCAACGTGCTTCAGACCGATTGATGATTGTAGTGCCTATTGCACTTTTCCTAATATTCATATTGCTCTATTTTGCATTGAGTTCGTTCTCACAATCCCTAATGATTTATATGGCAGTGCCCTTGGCGGCTATTGGTGGCGTGTTTGCCCTTTGGATAAGGGGAATGCCTTTTAGTATTTCTGCCGGAGTAGGTTTTATTGTGCTCTTTGGAGTTGCGGTTTTAAACGGGTTGGTACTGATAAACAAATTCAATGAACTAAAAGAAAGTGGAATGACAGACTTAAAAAAACGAATATACGAAGCAACGCACGAACGTTTACGACCAATTCTGCTGACGGCAACGGCGGCCATTATGGGCTTTATCCCGATGGCGATTTCTACCTCTGGTGGTGCGGAAGTACAACGTCCCTTGGCAACAGTGGTTATTGGCGGTTTGATAACCGCAACATTTTTAACGCTTGTAGTCCTTCCTGTATTGTATTATTGGCTCGAATCGAGAAAGGAACGAAACAATAACGATGGAGATGTAAGTTATGTCAACAAATCAACGAATATTGTAACTGTATTATTGATGGTTGGCGGTTTGATGGCTTCTGGAACTGCGTTTGCCCAAGACATCAATCAAGATGGTACAATTCCAAAAACATTGACCATTGATGAGGCCATTGCTCTGGCAAAACAGAATTATCCATCCCTTAAAGAGAGCCAAGCTTTTATTGAACGGGAAAAGGCTATGAAAGGCACCAGTTTTGACCTTGGTAGCACCCAAGTTTTCACGGGCAAAGAAGAATATGGCAATAATCTTCCTGGAGTACAGACCACCGTTGGTGTACAACAGGGCAATATTGATTTGCTTTCCGGATTTTCAAAATCGAAGTTTTACAAAGAGCGTATTGCCTTGGGAGAAAAGTTTTATGTGGCAAGTGAACAACAATTGGTGCGTAATGTGATGCAGGCGTATGACCAAATAAATTATTACAAGGCACAGTTGCGCTTTGCAGACCAATTGGACAGTATTTATGCCAATTTTAAGACCGCTGCCCAACTTCGGTATGATACTGGAGAAACAGGTAAGTTGGAATTTATTTCGGCCTCTTCCGAATTTCAACAGATTCAAGTATTAAGGCAACAAGCTTTTGATGATATTGAAATAGCCAAACGTGCCTTAAAACAATATTTGGGAACGGATGAATCCATTGAAACGATTAGTGAACCATACAAAACATTGGATTTTATGGCGACATTAGATTCCACTTCGGTAGCGAATAACCCAATGTTGCAATATGCCTTGCAAAATGCCGAAGTAAGTAAAGCAAACGTGGGCGTTGAGAAATCACAATTCCTACCGAAATTCAGCTTATCGTATGGCAGACAGGTTGTGGATGAAGTGTCAGGCTTCAACACCTATCAGGCAGGTATTAGTATTCCGTTGTGGTTTTTTCCGCAGAAGTCGAGGGTCAAGGCAGCCAAGGCAGACGCAATGGTAGCAGAGAATCAATATTTGGAACAAAAGGCCGTCACGGAAAGTCGTGTGTCGCAATTGACCAAATCCCTTGAAAAAACAAAGAAGATTTTGCAATATTACGAAGAAGGTGCACTACTCTTGGCAGAAGAACAAATTACCACCGCACAATTGGCATCTAAAGAAGGCGAAATAGATTACGTCAATTACATCACGATTCTCAATAGTGCCATCCGCATTAAACAAAACCATTTACAATACATCAATCAGTATAACCAACAAACCATTGATATGCAATATCAATTGGGCAATTTATAACCTTAAAAAAAGAGAAATGAAGAATATACTATTAGTAAGTACCGTATTATTTGCACTTATGTTTATAAGTTGTAACGATGCCCAAAAATCTGAACTTGGGCATAACGAAGCTGAAGGCGTATCAAAAACCAATGAAGCCAAAGAGGATGCGCACGGCGAAGAAGGTCACGATGAAGGAGAGGAAGAAGGTGGACACAGCGAGGAAGAAGGCGTTGTCGAACTTACAAAACAACAGGCCGAAACCATCGGTTTGGAAATGAAACCTTTGGAGGAACGGAATTTAGGGAACAACATTAAAGTAACAGGTACGTTGGAGCTTTTCCCACAGGACAAGGCGAACATCAGTCCGTTTGTTGGTGGAAATGTGAGTTCCATAAAAGTAATACCCGGAGATAACGTAAGCAAAGGACAGGTGTTGGCATATATAGAACACCCTGATATCATTGCAATGCAACAAGATTATCAGGAAAAAAATGATGAATTGGTCTTTTTGAAACAGGATTTTGAGCGCAAGCAGACTCTTTATGATAAAGGTGTTTCTTCTGGCAAGGAATTTCAAATGGCACAGTCAAAATTTCGTTCTACAACATCCAGCGTCAATGGTTTGCGGTCCCAATTGAGACTGTTGAGCATTAACCCGGACAAAGTGGCGGAAGGACAGATATATTCCGCTGTTCCCATTACCTCGCCTATAAGTGGGTATGTGGATGAAGTAATGATTAGCCTTGGCGATTACGTGGCACAACAATCCAAAATGTTCTCGATAAGCGACAACTCAAAAATTTATGTCAACTTCAAAGTATATGAGAAGGACATAAAGCAAATCAAGCAAGGGCAACAGATATATTTTTCCACGGCCTCTCGTCCAGATGAACTGCTTAAAGCAACCGTTCGGTCTGTTGGTAAAACCTTCAATACAGACCCAAAAGCTTTGGAAGTTCTGGCAGATATTGAAAACAAGGATAAAAACCTATTGCCGGGTATGTATGTGGAAGGGCGCATAGTGCAGGGCGAGAAAAAGGGTTTTGCCGTACCGGAAGCTGCCATTATAAAAGAAGGCGAGCAATCCTTCATTTTCATTTTGGATGAAGATGAAGAAATGGAAGCGGGCAAAATGAAATTCAAAATGATACCCGTAACGGTCGGTATTACTGATTTAGGCTTTGTTGAAGTCAATCTTCCTGCCGAAGTTTCAAAGGATGCCAAAGTCGTGATAAACGGAGCTTATAACCTGTCTTCGGAAATGGTCAAGGGCGAACTGGAACACGGACATTAATTCAATAACAATCAAAGATTTTGATTCCGAGTTTGTTTATCGTCTTAATTAATTAGTTAAAAATTAAAAAACAGGCTCGGTTCAAAATCGATTAAAAATTTAAAAATATGAAATGAGCTATAACAATGTGGATACCAACCACAATGTTGATTGGGGAATTACATATGACCATTAAAAAACAAATAAATATCAACAGATGAAAGAAATAAAAGCATTTATAAAACCAAACCGAATCCAAAGAGTCATTGAAGCACTTTCTGACAATGGATTTGAAAGTATGACCCTTTCACAAGCAGAAGGCACGGGCGCATTCAAGGCAAAAGGTGCAAGACCGTCGCTAGATTTTCACGTAACAGATAGTCCTGTGGTAAAATTGGAATTGGTCTGTCAAAATGAGGAAGCCCAAGCGGCCATTGAAACAATTATAGCCAACGCCAAAACCGACGGGCCTGGAGATGGTATTATTTATATAGCAAATATTGAAGATGCCTTTCAGATTAAAACAGGAGATTCCTTAAAACGGCACGACCTGTAAATCTCTTTTTAAACAAATGGAAAAAATAGTTCAATTTTTAGAAAGCAAAGGGATACGACCTACGGCTATGCGCCTTATGACTTATAAACGTTTGGTGGAATTAAAGGTAGCCATCAGTCTTGGCGATTTGGAAAAGGATTTTAAGGTCAGTGAAAGAAGCACCCTATTTAGGACTATGAAAGCGTTTGAAGAAAAAGGTATTGTGCATCAAATCGAGGATGGAACAGGAGTCATAAAATACGCCCTTTGCGAAGAAAATTGTGAGTGCGAGGTCGGCAACGACCTTCATTTGCACTTTCATTGCAACAATTGTAATGAAACTGTCTGTTTAACAGAGCATAAAATCCCTCATATCAACTTACCTGATGGCTATATTACCGAGGATATCAACTTGGTGGTAAAGGGCATTTGCGAAAAATGCAGTGGCAATTTGGATTAAACGTTTGGTTTTTAAATTTAATTATCATTTATAAATAATTAGCAATGATAACAATCTATAAAAAAGAGGCTACTGTATATATGGTGGCAGAGAAAAAGCTGGATGCCAAGGATTATGAAAACTTGATACCAGTCTTAACCGAGCATATAACTGTTCATCCCGAAGTTTTCTGGTACATCGAGATGGAAAATTTTGAAGGTTGGACGGCAGAGGCACATTGGAAGGGAATTGAATTAAACCTTCCGAATGAAAAGCATTTAAAGCGTGTTGCTTTGGTGGGTAGCGTTAAATGGCAGGAGCAATTTACCGAGGTATTGCTTCCTTTTTCAGAAGCTCATATAAAATTTTATAAGACCGAAGAAAAAGACGATGCCAAAGAGTGGATAAAATAAAAATAAAAAATGGAAAAACTACAACTAAAAATACCGGTCATCCTTCCGCAAGTTCCTAACGAAAAAGATTCTTGTGTTGAAAGGCTTATTCAAAAACTACAAGCTAAAGAGGGCATCGAAAAAGTGCACATTGCCGATGCAAACGGAGATGATGTGCCGCAGCTCTGTTTTCATTATGACCCAGATATCATTTCCATTGACCGCATTCAATCCCTCGCCGAAAGTACTGGTGCCGAGATTACCGAAAAATACGGGCATTTGCTCATTGAAGTTAAAGGAATCAGACACACAAGGCAGGCTCGTTCCATAGAGAAAAGCCTTTTGACAATCAATGGAGTTTTGGAAGTTTCCGTTTCAGGCTCTGGAATGGTACGACTTGAATTTGATAAAAAGCAAACAAATTTTGATGAAATAAGTAAACAAATTGAAAAAGAAAACCTTCAGATTCAGCGGAGTGCTTCAAACGAAAATGATTACACCAAAGCATCCAAAAAACAGGAGCGTTCAAAGAAGGAAGATACTAAAGAACAAACTTCCACAGAGGGCGAGACCCACGATGAAGGAGAAGAGCACGCCCACGGTGGTATTTTCGGTAAAAATACGGAGCTCATTTTTTCCATTATCTGTGGGGCACTTCTCGGAATAGGTTTCGGGCTTTCCTATGTAGAATCCATCCCAGATTGGGTCAGTCTTACTTTATATATTGGTGCTTACTTTTTCGGTGGTTTCTTTACGGCCAAGGAAGCAGTACAGACCGTCGCCAAAGGCGGTTTTGAAATTGACTTCTTAATGCTTGTTGCAGCCATTGGGGCAGCCATTTTGGGAGAATGGGCAGAAGGTGCCTTGTTGCTGTTCCTGTTTAGTTTGGGTCACGCCCTTGAACATTATGCAATGGAAAAGGCCCGAAAGTCCATTGCGGCACTGGCAGATTTAGCACCAAAAACGGCATTGCTCAAAAAAGATGGCAAGACCGAAGAAGTTGGAATTGAGGAATTGAGTATTGGCGATATTATAGTGGTCAAGCCCAATAGTAAAATATCCGCAGATGGCGTCGTGGTCAATGGAAAAAGCAGCGTCAACCAGGCACCTATTACCGGGGAAAGTGTACCCGTGGACAAAATTCCCGTGGAAGATACGAGCAGGGACTATTCCGCAGATGATGATATAAATGATGAAAACCGCGTGTTCGCCGGAACTATCAACGGTAATAACACGCTGGAAATAAAGGTAATCAAAGAAGCCAAAGACTCTACGCTGTCCCGACTGGTCAAATTGGTCAACGAGGCACAGACCCAGAAATCCCCAACCCAACTGTTGACCGACAAGTTTGAAAAATACTTTGTACCATCCGTACTGATATTGGTGGGTATCCTACTCTTTGCCTTTTTGGTCATCGACGAGCCATTTAGTGCCAGCTTTTATAGGGCGATGGCGGTATTGGTCGCAGCAAGTCCCTGTGCATTGGCCATTTCAACACCAAGCGCCGTATTGAGCGGTGTGGCACGGGCAGCACGGGGCGGTGTACTTATTAAAGGTGGGCGACCTCTGGAAGACTTGGGCGAATTGACCGCCCTTGCTTTTGACAAAACAGGCACGCTTACCGAAGGAAAGCCTAAACTTACCCAAGTTGTTCCACTTGGGGATATAGAAGAAAATGAACTTATAAAAATAGCCGTAGCTGTTGAAAATTTGAGCGACCACCCTTTGGCAAAAGCCGTTGTAAGGGATGGAAAAGAACGTCTGGAAGGCACTTCAATACCCGATGCGACCGATTTGGAAGCTGTTCTTGGAAAAGGTATCAAAGCTTCTTTGGGCAAGGATAAAATCTATATTGGAAACCTTGACTTGTACGAAGACCTCGATGAAGCAAAACCATCCGAAGAAATATCGAATAAAGTAAAAGAACTTGAAGGTGGTGGAAATACCACAATGCTCATAAGAAGGAACAAAGAATATATCGGTATCATCGCCCTGATGGATACCCCACGGGAAGCGGCCAAGGAAACACTGAAAAAATTAAAGGAAATCGGCATCAAACGGATGATAATGCTAACCGGGGATAATCAAAAGGTTGCCGATGCCGTTGCTAAAGAAATTGGGTTGACCGATGCCTGGGGAAGCCTGTTGCCAGAGGAAAAGGTTGATGCCATTAAAAAATTAAAAGAACAGGAATCCAAAGTCGCAATGGTAGGCGACGGTGTGAACGATGCCCCTGCAATGGCAAACAGCACCGTAGGAATCGCAATGGGTGCTGCGGGCAGTGATGTAGCATTGGAAACAGCTGACATTGCCCTAATGGCCGATAAACTGGAAACCCTGCCCTTTGCCATAGGTTTGAGCAGGAAGGCAAAAACCATTATTAAGCAAAACCTTTGGGTAAGCCTCGGTATTGTGGCATTGCTCATACCATCGACCATTATGGGTTGGGCCAATATCGGTATTGCAGTGGTCATCCACGAAGGCTCAACGTTACTTGTGGTTTTTAATGCGTTAAGGCTTTTGGCTTATAAAAAATAAATTTAATAAAAAAGGGTTGCTTTTGAAAAGGTTAAAATGACCAAAACGGAAAAGATACTATCATATCACGGGATTCGACCTACTAAAATGAGGTCGAAGATATACAAGTTCCTAAAAAGGAAACAAAGTGCCGTGTCCTTTTCCGATTTGAAAAAGGCCTTTGTTCAAAAGAGCGAAACCAATAAAACAGCAAACAGAACGACCTTTTATCGCAATCTCAAGATTTTTGAGGATAAAGGGTTGATTCATCAGATTAATGATGGTGTCGGGGTGTCAAAATATGCGATTTCTGATGAAAATGCCAGAGATAAATACGGTACAGATTTACATATGCACTTTCATTGTACCGAATGCAGAAAAACAATCTGTTTACCAAATAAAATATCGGAAGAAAGCCTGCCAGAAGATTATGAAGTGAACGATGTGAACCTTGTATTGAAAGGAATATGTGAAAAATGCAGGAAAAAATGACAGGTGGGAGTACTTGAACCTTGAACCCTTGCGCCCAATAGTCCAGTTCAGGTTTCTTCCACCCTCTTTAACTAAAAAATATGGCAGAATTAAAAAAATCATTGGGAACACTTCGACTCACTTTTTATGGCGTTGGGACAATTGTTGGCGCAGGAATCTATACCGTAATCGGTGCAGCTGCTGGACAAGCGGGCACAGACCTTTGGTTGAGTTTTATTTTTGCAGCAATTGCGGCTAGTGTCTCTGCAATGTCCTATGCAGAGTTGTCCTCTACCTATCCCAATGCTGGTGCGGAATTTATTTTTGTACGCAAGGCATTTCCAAAAATTGATATTCCGTCTTTTCTCACGGGTTGGACGATTGCGTTTCATAGTTCGGCCACCATTGCAGCCGTGTTACTTGCCTTTTCGGGGTATTTCAATACGTTTTTTAATATGCCCTCTCTTCTAATAAGTTATGGCATTTTATTGGTGTTGTCATTAATTAGTATTACAGGCATCACAAAATCGTCGACAGCAAATATTATTATGGTCAGCATTCAACTTTTGGGATTGTTATTATTGATAGTATTTGGACTTTTGGAAACTGGTCCACCCAAAGCAGAATTTTTTAAAGTTGAATCGATTTCTGGAACTTTGGCGGCCACAGCTACACTGTTCTTTATCTATACTGGTTTTGAACATATGGCAGCTTTGGGTTCGGAAGTTAAGAACCCAGGGAAAACAATTCCCCGCGCATTTTTAATGACTATGGTAATAACTACAATAATTTATTTATTTATTGCTTTTACGGTTTTGAATATTGCAGACCCTTCCGCTTTGGCAAACGTGGATTCGCCACTTTCTCTTGCGGCATCCAATCTCAACAGTTGGTTGCCTTTGGTATTGGCTATCGCTGCACTTTTTGCTACGGCTAATGCTGCTTTTAGTGGTATCATATCCATAAGTAGGTTGCTTTTTGGAATGGCCAGTGTGGGAGAACTTCCAAAGTTTATGACCAAAACCAATGCACAGAAAGTACCGTGGGTTACTACCATTGTAGTTATGGCAGCAGTTGCGGGATTTTTATTGTTGGGCGATATTAAGATTGTAGCGGGTATGTCTTCTTTAGGCGCTTTACTTGTTTTTGTTTCCGTAAATGTCGCACTTATCGTGCTTCGGTTTAAAGCACCAGAGCAAGAACGACCATTTAAAGTTCCTTTGGCTATAGGACGAGTGCCGATTTTACCCATTTTGGCGATACTTATAAGTCTATCATTGATAATCCAATTTAATTGGCAGGTTTATGCAGCGTTCGTAGGTGCTGTTATCGTGGGTATTGTGCTTGATTATTTTTTGGACAAAAAGTCAAAAGATGAAATAGACCCTGAAAAAGAAAAGGAACTTTTTAACCATTAAAATGAAGCTATGGACTGGACGTTTGAAGATTTTAAAACTGACCTAGATACCTTAAATCCTATTGTACGAGAAAAAGCCCTGTCCATAGCAAAAGAACTAATTGAAAAAAAAGATATTTCAGCAAAAGAAGCTTTATCAGAAGGCATCATAAGGGCGGAAGAATGGTTTTACGATTTAGAAGGATAATTATTAATTAAAAACTATATAAAATGTTACAGATAATCGAATTAAAAGAAAAAAATATTGTTGCAACAAAAGCTTCGGGCAAATTGAGAAAAGAAGATATAGAAAAAATCCACCCACTTATCCACGCCATACTGGACAAGGGAATGAAAGTCCGTTGGTATTTTGAGATGGAAAACTTTACAGGTTGGGATTTACCTGGTTTATGGGAAGACCTGAAAATGGACACAGCCCACGCCACGGACTATGAAAAGATTGCTATGGTTGGAGATAAAAAATGGCAGAATTGGATAACCCAATTTATGAAGCCTTTTACGAACGCCGAAATTAAGTATTTCAATATAGACCAAAAGGAAGATGCCAAAAATTGGATTGAGAGCCAGTAAGCTTACTTCCGTAAAAGACAGACGATGAATAAAAAAAGCATTCTTATTACCATTTTAATTGGGTTTGCCATAGGTGTTTTTATCCTTCAACCTTTGGGGATAACAATTTTCACGTTTAGCAGCCAGAATTACGAAATCAATTGGTGGCAATATTTAATAAATAATTTCATTGAAATTTTGAATATCAATGGGAATCAAATTTTTGAGAATATTCTGTTTGGATTATTAGGTGCCAGTGTTGCGCTGATGTATTCGGTAACAGAGAAAAGGATATAGATAATAAGTAGCGGTAACTGGTTATGTGAAAGAGTGAAATTTTTTATTTAAAATAAATTAAGTGAAAACTTAATTAATAGCAGGCAGCTTTTATGATGCTTCTTAAAGCAAAATGATTAATAGCATTAAAAGCAAAAGTAGAAGCTGCTTTTTTTTTGTTATAAAATTAAAGATGGATATTATGAATGTTAAACATTGTATTTTAATAATCTTGTTGGTTAGTTATTATAAAGTAAACGCCCAAAAAATTTATACAACTGAAGAAGGTCATATTATGATGATGACTTTGGTTGATGATAAAGCCGTCAAGGCAGAAAGCCATAAATTGGCCTTATATCTTGATTATGATTCCAAAGTGGTTAATGGTGTACTCGACCTTAAGACTTTATCAACAGATATTCCTGAAATCAATACCATTTTACAACAGCAGGAAGCCCCTTTGATGCTTCGGTTCACGGGCACTATTCCATCACAGGATTTTTTATCAAAACGGCACGACCCTATCAACTTTAATTGGTTGATAGATGTTACTTATCAAGGAAAATCTTTTAAATCACAATTTAAAGCAACCCTTACCCATATAGAAGAAGGAGTAAGTATGTCCTGCCTGATAAGTGCAACCGGACAATTATTGGTTTCAAATACTGGTTTGGATTCCTTAATAGAGGGTATCGATGATACCATAGAGGTGCAGTTTGCCCAAATGGTGTTGAGATTGGAATAACCATAGATTTAAATGAAATTATAATCGAATTAATGAAAAAAAAGAAATTGAATTTAAGAGATTTGAACAAAACTTCATCAGATACTCACAAGCGCAATGATGGCCGCAACCATAGCAGTTCAGAAAACATAGAGAAATTCAAAACCTATTTGCCAGCAATTTTCAGCTTTGTAATGCTGATTATTGGTATTGCGGTGGATTATTTTGACGTAGCATTTTTTAAAGATTGGATACGTATCGTCTGGTATGCAGTCGCATACCTTCCAGTAGGTTTTCCTGTAATAAAGGAAGGTTGGAAAAGCATCAAAAATGGCGATTTTTTTACCGAGTTTTTATTGATGTCCATCGCAACCATAGGTGCATTCGCCATTGGCGAATATCCCGAAGGTGTGGCAGTAATGTTGTTTTATGCTGTAGGCGAATTGTTCCAAAGTGCCGCCGTTAAAAAAGCCAAGGGAAGCATCAAGGCATTATTGGATGTACGACCTAATGAAGCCTTGGTCTATAGGAACAACAATTATGTGTCTGTAAATCCCGAAATTGTTCAAATTGGCGAAAAAGTACAAGTTCGTGTAGGCGAAAAAATCCCTTTGGATGGTGTTTTATTGTCCGAAAAAGGCTCATTCAATACAGCAGCCTTAACAGGCGAAAGCAAACCTGATACCATTGCAAAAGGAGAAAAAGTTTTTGCAGGAAGCATCAATTTGGATGGCGTTATTGAAATCGAGACTACCAAAGAATTTAAGGATAGTTCCATTGCAAGAATTCTTGATATGGTGCAAAACGCCACAGCACGGAAATCAAAAACCGAATTGTTCATTAGAAAGTTCGCAAGAATCTATACACCAATCGTTGTCTTTCTCGCGATTGGATTAACGTTTATACCCTACTTTTTTGTGGACGATTATGTCTTTAGCGATTGGTTGTACAGAGCATTGATTTTCTTGGTTATTTCCTGTCCGTGTGCTTTGGTTATCTCTATTCCGTTGGGCTATTTTGGTGGATTGGGAGCAGCTTCAAAAAACGGGATTTTGTTCAAAGGCGCATCTTATTTGGATGAAATGACAAAGGTTAATACCGTTGTTATGGACAAAACAGGAACCGTGACCAAAGGTGTTTTTAAAATCAAAGAAATAAAAGCCATTGGTTGGAAAGAACCTGAATTTATGAAATACCTAATGGCGATGGAAGAACAATCCACTCATCCCATTGCCAAGGCAATTATGGAATATAAAGCCGATGGCGAAGATTTTCAAGCTACCAAAGTAACTGAAATAGCAGGAAAAGGCTTAAAAGGAACAGTAAACGGCAAAACCGTATTGGTTGGGAATAAAGCATTGATGATTTCAAACAATATCGAAGTTCTATCTGAAACCGACAGCATTGTAGAATCTATCGTGATGGTTTCCATTGAAGGCAAATTTGCAGGCTATGTAATCATTGCAGATGAGTTAAAGGATGATGCACACGAAGCCATTAAACAAATTCGGGAATCTGGTATTTCAAAAATCATAATGCTTTCGGGCGATAAGGATTCCATTACGCAACAAGTCGCAAAAGAAATGGGCATTGATACCGCAAAAGGCGGATTGTTGCCAGAAGATAAATTGAACGAAGTCGAAAAGCTGATGTCCGAAAATGACGGAAGAGTAGCCTTTATTGGAGACGGTATAAACGATGCACCAGTATTGGCAGCAAGTGATGTAGGTATTGCAATGGGTGGTTTAGGTAGCGATGTCGCCATTGAGACCGCAGATGTTATAATACAAACAGACCAACCGAGCAAAATTGCAAAAGCTATTAAAATAGGTCGTTCAACCAGAAGTATTGTATATCAAAATATTGCGCTTGCTTTTGGAGTAAAAGCTGTGGTACTTGTTTTGGGTGCTGGCGGTCTGGCGACAATGTGGGAAGCTGTATTTGCGGATGTGGGAGTGGCTTTGTTGGCTATTTTAAACGCTGTGCGATTGCAGAAGATGAAATGGAAATAATCAAAAACGATGTATCAAAAACAGAGAAATAAAAGAAATAAGAAAGTTAAAAAATCATCGAATAACAAAATCACAAAAAAAGATAAGTTCAATGGGATTCTTGCAATAATCTTTGTGGTAATAGCTGCATTACTATTATACTATTTTGTACTAAAAGGGAATATTCATAAGCATTGATTAAGTGCGAGAATTTAATGTTCCAAGTGGTTTGTGGGATTACAGCATATAAAGTGGAAGTGATTGGTTGGTTGGTTCATAGCAAAAATGATATTCTATGTTAGAAAATAGACGAGATAGACGAAAAAAAAAAGACAATAAAGTACCAGCTGTAAAAAATAGCATTACCAAAAAAGATAAAATAATTTGGATTGGTATTCTAATCGTTGTTATCCTGTTAATCTGCTTTGTACTGTTCTTGCAGTTCCTAAAGTATTTTATATCTGTTTAAGTGATTAATAAAAATTAAAGAAAATATTTAGCATAGCTATAAAATATGCAAGAGTTGTGAAGGATAAATTGACTGGTTTTAACTTTCCCAATTTAACGTTACTTATAATTTTGAATGCAACGTTTTTGCAAAATATGAAACGGTAATAATGATACCGAAAATAAATGACAACAAATTACGACGACATATTAAAAAAATTAGACTCTGAATTAAATGTTCTTGAAATAGAAGAAGAAGATATTTTAGTGAGAGCTGAAAAAGGGATTAAACTTGCAAAGCAAACCCTTAAGAAAGTTAGAAGTATCATAGTTGACTATGAATTTAAAACCAAATCAGAGGAAATACATTTCTTTAAATGTACTAAACCGAAAATTTATAGCAAACTCATCTATTATGTAAAACTATTTAATATTGAAGGTAAAAGACCGAGGGGAAGTAATAAATCTCAAGTAAAATATTTGAACAATTATATTGAAAAACTTCAAACTTATTTTAACGACAATCTCGATTTTTACCATTATTACCGTAGGGAAGCAACTGTATTTGATGAACAATATTTTTTGAGAGGCAAGGCAGATATTCGGTTATTCCCGGATTCATTTCACTTTTTTGTAGATGAACAATTTGCAACAAGCCACGATAGTACCGTAGCCACAATTTTAGCCTACGACCTTTTGATTGTACACTTAAAACGGGAAATTGATAAATTGGAAAATAATGGAAATTATGCAAGTTTAAGATTGTTACAAAGTAAAACCAAAATTACCTGGACAGCCCACAAAATATATTTAATTGAACTGATATACGCTTTGCACAGCACAGATGTCATAAATAATGGTACTGTTGACATTAAAGATATTGCCTATTTTGTTGAAAAAACGTTTAAAGTGGACTTGGGCGATTATTACAGAGCTTTTCTGGAAATACGAATGCGTAAAAATGGTAGAACCAAATTTTTGGATATACTGAAAAAGCAGTTGACCAAAAGGATGGATGATACTGATAACATAAAATAAAACACCCAAGATGCTTCAACTTGGGTGTTTCTCGTTTTGAGGGAAAAATCATTTTTTTTGGTGGTTTTTAGATGTGGTATTTTTTGGGAAAGTACCAAAACCCTCTATTGTATTACATTGAAAATGAGAGAGAAAAAATACCCAAGTAGCCGCATCTTGTGAATAAAATCCATCAAACTATCTCAATTTTGTAGAACGAAAGTCAAATCAGGTCAGAGGCTATCAAATTACTTGACAGCGATGCGATAGTCTCTTACTATTAAAACCGTTCTATTATGCCGACATCAATAATTACTACAGACGACCTTCGGGAATTCAAAATGGAATTGCTCGATGACATCAAAAACCTTCTTTCCAAGCAAGCTACTGGAAAACTGAAGAAATATCTTAAATCTTCCGAGGTTATGGATTTACTACAAGTAAGTCCAGGAACACTTCAAAATCTGCGTATCAATGGTACGTTGCCCTACACAAAAGTTGGCGGAATCATTTACTATGATGCAGAGGAAATCCAAAATGTGATGAACGCCAACCGCGTTCAACACAGCATAAATTCTTAAGCGATGAACTATATAAAGCTACTCAATGCGGCTTTTTCAACGTTCTATTTTGATGACCGCCTCAATCCCACGCACATAACCCTGTATATGGCATTATTTCAAGAATGGAATAGTAGCCGATTTGCGGACGAATTTTATGTGAACCGCAGAGATTTAATGAGGGCTGCCAAAATTGGTTCTAAATCAACCTATCACAGATGCGTTACGGATTTGGACTCTTGGAATTATCTATCATACTTCCCTTCCAACAATCCTTACAAAGGCAGTAAAATCAAGATGGCCATAATTGGGACAAGTGATGAGCCTGATGTGGGACGGTACAGTCCCATATTAGAACAACTTGCGGGACACTACCATCCCAGAAATGAACCAGTAGTGTACCAACACCATACCACAAATGGACAAGTAATGGACTCGCACCGTCCCGTGAGTGGACAAGCATTGGTATCTACTATAAACAATACCAAACAAGTAAACAATATAAAACAACCAAAGGGCAGGCAGGCCGTTTTTATTTTTTTTGAAGAAAAAGGTTTTGATGCTGATGAAGGAAAAAAATTCTTCGACCACTACGAATCGAACGATTGGAAAACAAGCGACGGAAAACCGATACGAGATTGGCAAGCTTTGGCTAAAAACTGGATGGACAGAACTGAATTATTCAATGAGGAAAACAAACCAAACACAAAGCAACCGTCCCATATTAAGGACAACTTGCGTACCACTAAAAACAAAGATTATGGACAACCCCTCTAAAATTACCGAAGGTGGCGTGGAATATTCGCTTGGAAAGTTTGATGGTAAAAGCGTGTTATACGATTTTGATAAAATCCTGATTTATTTGGATGCAAAGGGAAAGTTGCTCTTTGGCAAACAATTTAGAATCTATGATGAGGACACGGTTATCATCCGCAAACTATGTCACTATTTCATCAAGGACAAAGAAAATTGCCTGAAAGATGATATCGACACTAACAAGGGTATTCTTCTATCCGGGCCTGTGGGATGTGGAAAGACCACTTTGATGAAACTATTGCGATATATCGTGCCAATGCAACGACCTTATGAAATGATTCCGTGCAGGAATGTTGCTTTTAGCTTTAACCATCTAGGCTTTAAAACCATTGAGGATTATGGCAGCACCAAATTCTACTGCTTTGATGATTTAGGCATTGAACCTGCAGGACGATTCTATGGTAAAGATTTGAATGTGATGGGCGAAGTATTACTTTCCCGATACGAACTTTACCTTGAGACCAAACACAAAGTCAAAACCCACGCTACTACAAACCTAAATGCTGAAGAACTGGAAGAACGGTATGGAAACCGTGTTCGTAGTAGAATGCGCGAACTGTTTAATTTGATTGCTTTTGATACAAAAGCTGGGGATAAGCGGAAGTAAATTTTAGAATACTATTTTTCAAATTGGCGCTTGTTTAATGGATGGTCATTTAAAACCTATTTACTTAACAACAACTGTTGTTTTCTTGAATTGGTGGACAAGAAACTGTCCCATAACTGCAATAAACACAGCAATCCCCTTCATTTGGTTTTAGAACCGTTTTACAATTCTCACATTCGTAGAAAAACTGACAAGCTTTTGTTGGCATATCCTCTACTTTTTTATGTCCGCAGTTTGGGCAGGTAATTTCTGATTTTAATTGGACTTCCATTAGTTTTCTTCTTTGTAGGTTACTTTATAGCCTGTAGAATTAATTGCTTTTTCTATATCCTCTTTAGTAGTTTTCGAATTATCGAATTCTACTTTTGCGTTAGCTTTTTCATAGGAAGCATTTACATTTACAATACCCTCTAATTCATTAACAGCGTGCGTAATGTGTTGTTCGCAAGAAGCACAAGTCATCCCTTTTACATCAAAATTTACCGTTTGAATATTGGATTGATTCACTATAACCACTTCTTTTTTATTAACTGGATAAAAAATATGAGAGTAGTATGGAAAGCTTATTGAGATAGCCGCAAATAATGTAATTCCTATTAAAAACCCTTTAGTTTGAAACCACTTTGGCTTTGCATCTATTTCACAGCAATCATCTGCTTTTTTAGGTTTTAGATAATCATACCACGCATAACCAATTGCTATGATAGCGACACCAATTAAATAGGGTCTAAAAGGTTCCATCCAAGATAAAGCGGATGCACTCCCTCCAATTCCAGCAATTAATGCAATAACTGGTGGTATGCAACAAGATGACGCTGCTATTGCAGCAAACAAACCTGTATATGCTACATTTTTTGATGTTTTTTCTGTACTCATAATTAAAAATTTATGCTGTTTTTCTTTCTAATTTGATTGACTTAAATATACTATTCAGAATATCCGTCTCATCCTCATTCAATGAATAGTATAAGGTTTGCCCTTCTCTCCTTGAGCTTATAATACCTGCATCTTTCATTTTTCGTATATGCTGAGAAACGGCAGGAACACTCATACCTAAAATATCAGCTAAATCACAAGGGCATAATTCTTTTTCCATATTTAAAAGAAATAGAACTTTTAAGCGCACTTCATTACCTGAAATAGATAGTAGTTTCGATATTTTGTCGAAACCATTAGCCATACCATCAATGGTAGTTCTACAGTTTAGTAATTGCTTATGGTCAGCCTCAGCTCTTGTACAGGATATTTCTAATTTCATATTAATGCTTTAGACGAGCAAAGGTAAAAGTAATTACTTATTTAAGCAAATACTTAAATATTAAATTATATTCTGCTCTAACTTTTAGTTGGTTGTCTTAAATAAGATAGCGGGTGTTATGCGGAAATAATCTAATTTCTGAAAGACTTATATAAGAAAATCACTTCAGAAATAAATTGGATTACAATCGCTTTTAAACTCTTTGTTAATTCTAAAAATAGGTCTTTCATAATAGTATTAGTTTTGTATAGATAACAAAATGGCTGTGGCAATCAATTGGATATTGTTAGAATTTGAAATATAGTTGCCTTCATCTTTATTACTCAAAAACCCTAATTCTATAAGTACAGAAGTGCAAACATCAACCGTTTCTCGAAGTACCTGAAAATTTGCAAACTTGACACCTCTACTTTCATATCCCAATTCTTTATTAAGTGCGGCTTGCACTTGAAAAGCAAACCAAGTAGAATCATCTGAATATTTGGATTCTGCATTTGTCACGTAAACTTCAACACCCCTAGCATTCGGATTATCCGAATGATTGCAATGCAACGACAAAAATAAATCAGCTTTTAGAGCTTTGGCAAGTTTGGTTCTATCTGATAGTGAAATAAGTGTATCGCTGTACCTGGTCAAATAAATATCCAAAGGCTTATCCAACTTGTTATTTAGCTTCAAAATCGCACTTGCAATATTGAGTACAACATCTTTTTCTAGGATGCCATTTACACCTATCGCACCAGAATCTTTTCCACCGTGTCCAACGTCAATTAGTATTCTTTTTTGAATGGCTGTTTCCTGTCCAAAAATGATACACATTTTCAAGAGCAAAATCATAAAACTGACGTTTTTGAGCACTTTTTTCATTTTCAATTTTAGGGTTATTAACAATTCAACTTCCAAAAGTCATAGAATTTGATATCAAATAATAACAAAGGAATTCAAACAAAATCAAATAATATTTTGTTCACAAATATTTGATTATCAGGTATTTGTAAATAAATATATGTAAATTTCCAATAACGAAAACAACACAAAAATTTAAACTGTTACGTTATGAAAAAATCAATCTATTTGGCAACTTTTTTGTCGTTGCTCTCAACATCACTTTTTGCACAAATTGGGGGAATCGAAGATTCGGTCGATGATGTTTCCAACACCATCCGAACCATTTTTCCAATCATATTAGGGGTCATTTTCCTCATCGGTTTCCTGTTTAATGCAGGGCATTTCTTTGGGGAAAATGCTGACCTAAAAAAGGGTATTACCAGAGTACTTGTATTTGTTTTGATAGCTGGCGCAGTAGTCGGCATCTTCACTTACCTAATTGGAATCGTTGTATAATGAAGCGGTTCGAGGTCTATAAAAACATTAGGAAACGGGCAGTCATTTTTGGCTTCCCCATTTCCCTGTTTGCCTTAATGATAGTTTCCATATTGGCCTCATTGCTCATAGTAATTTTCTCTTTCAGCTTCGTGATGATTATAGGTATTCTCGTTTTTAACGCTGCGCTCTATGTGGCTTTGACAAGAATTAGCCACAACCCACAGATTTTTCAAACAGCCAACGCTTTTCCAAAAATTATAAGTAACAAAAGAAATTCAGGTTTTAACTATGAATAAGATTAACCTTTCGGCATATCAGCCCATCGTAGATATTCAGGACAATATCGTCTTTGCCAATAATGGCAATGTGGTCTTGTGCTATACAGGGAATCTACCTGAAATTTATTCGCTTTCCGAAAAGGACTTTGAAGATATGCACGGTGCTTGGTTTCAGGCTTTGAAATCGCTGCCTGTGGGAACTGTGGTTCATAAACAGGATATATACCTGAAGAAATCCTATTCTTCTGAACAGCTTCCGAATAAAACATTTTTAGAAAAAGCAACGCACGAGCATTTTAAAGGTCGTGGACATATTGAGCACAAGTGCTATTTGTTTTTCATCTTGACCAAAAACAAAGCGCTCAACAATTCAAAATATGTCAATCCCTTTAGAAAAATTTCAAAGGGAATTGTACAGGAACTGGACGATAACATTAAGAGTTTTGTAAACTCTGTAAGCGATTCTGTTTCCTTTATCAATAATAGCCGAAAGATGGCATTCCTTCCGCTTAAAGCGGAAGGGATTCAGAAACTCACAAATGGCTATTTCAATGGCTTCAACGAAGGCTTCGATACCGACATTCTATTAGATAAGAAAAGCGTCAATATTGGCGAAAACCATTTTGATGCCCTTGCCATCAATAGCGAACTGTGCTTTGGCGAAAGTGTACAGAGTAGCAAAACCAATGAGAAATTCACATCTGACGATTTTGTGTTTCATCAAGGGTTTATTGATGGCTTAGGGCTTACGCTTAACGAAAACCACATTGTCAATCAGATTTTATATCTCGACGACAAACAAAAGTGGCGCAAGCTGCTCGACAAGAAAGTCGAGGAACTTAACAAGAGTTCCAATTTCGGTTCACAGAACAAAGTGGTTTTGGGGAAAATCCAACATATTCTTGACCAAATCAATGCCGATGACAATGCACGGATTATTCGTGGTCATCTCAATATTGTGTATTGGTCTAAAGAAGCCAAAGACCTAGACAAAATAACTTCAAAAATTAAAACTGAATTTAAGGAACTGGATATTATTCCATACTATCCGAGAGGCGAAGAGCGCAAGAATTATATATTAAACAGTTACTGCTGTTTTTCGTCCAATTTCTCGAACAACGATTTATATGTTACCGATTTAAAACACGCATTATGCCTATTCATCAATAATACCAATTACAAATCTGATACTACCGGAATCATCTTCAATGATAGAGAGCATAATATTCCTGTTCTAAAAGATGTTTGGGACGAGCGAAAAAAACGTATCAAGGCTCGGAATTTTGCCATTTTCGCACCAACGGGCGAGGGTAAATCCTTTTTAGCCAATAATATTTTACGCCAATACTTTGAAAGTGGTGTTCGTCTGGTCATTATCGACTTGGGTGGCTCGTACACTAAATTTGCCAAACTATATCCTGAAAAATATACGGTACTTCGGTACGAAAGTGGAAAAAATCTTGGCATCAATCCTTTTTATATAAGTGATACAAATGATCTGACACCTGAACGATTGGAAGATTTGTCTGTTTTCCTTTTTGAGCTGTTCGCTTCAGATTTAAAGGTTACTAAAGCACAGTCGGTTTCAGTCAAAAAAATATTGCGTCATTATTACAATAGCATTTCAGAAAATCATTCGCTCGAAGGATTTTACAATTTTATAGAAAGGAATCAAGAGGATCTTCTTGACACCCTAAAAATCCATCCCGACTACTTCAACGTTACCAGCTTTTTGCACGTAATGTCCGAATATGTCGGCGATGGTCTATATAGTTTTCTGTTTGAAGTGAGTGAAGACCAAACCTATAAAATAGAGGACAAACGTTTGATTGTTTTTGAACTCGATGAAGTCAAAGACAATAAGGAAATCCTGTCCGTAATGTTGAAGCTGATTAAGTCAGCCATCCAAAGAACCATTTGGAAAAATAGGGCTGAAAAAGGTATCATCCTATTTGACGAGTTTGCCAAGCAACTGAAGTTCGAGAACGTTCTTGAAAGCGTAGAATTCTATTATCAAGCCATCCGTAAACAGAACGGTGCTATTGGTATCATTCTTCAATCCATCAATCAACTTCCCAACAATTCAACATCTGCAAGCATCCTTGAAAATACACAGGTCATTTACAGCCTTAACAACGAAAAAGGCTATGCCGAATTGGTCAAACGCCTTAATCTTTCAAGCCACGATTTAAACCAATTAAAGTCCATCAAAAACAACCTTTCCGGGCCACGGAAGTACACCGAAATGTTCATTAAAATCGGTAGGGAAAGTAACATCTTCCGTCTTGAAGTTCCGAAGGAAGTCTATGCGGCTTACTTAACCGACGGACAGGAAAACGAAGAAATAATAAAGCTCTACAACGAGCATCACGATATGGAAAAAGCAATAATTCAATTCACATCTAAAACATAACATTATGAAGACAAAATTCAAAATTTTAGTAATGACAGTAGCATTGACCTTATTTATGTCGGGCAACGCTACTGCCCAAGGAATGCCCACTTATGACAATACCAATTTTATCAGCTTGGTAAAACAACTGATTGAATCGGGTAAACAGACTGCTCAAATGATTAAGTCTGTAAAATTCTTAAAAGATGCAAAAGAGGCCATCGAAAAGGTTTCAAATGTGGTTCAGCAACTTAGAGCAGTTCAAGAAATTGCAGACAACAATCAACGCCTTATTCAGGTAATGCAAAATGATTTACAGGACATTTTAAACTCGCCTTATATAAAGCCAGATGAAGTAAGCAGGGTTATGGAATCGTTTGATGCTATAGTTCAAAATTCATTGGACACGGTAGATTTTATTGATGAAGTTCTATCAAGCGACTATCTAAAAATGAGCGATGCAGAGCGTGCCGCAATTTTGAAAGAAAAAGAACTGGAATCAAAGCAAATGGTTTCTACCATCACTACAAAAACGAAACGCTATCGTGATATCATTTCATTCAGAAAAATGCAGGATAAAGTAAATAACCGCGAAACAGGATATTAAAAATGACCGCAACCATACTTTTAGGAATTGGATTGGAATATATCGATACGGTATTTCAGACCATTCAGAACAGTAGCTTCTCGCAATATACTATTGCCGGAATGAAAACGCTTGCTGTCCTGTTCTTTCTGGTCAACATCCTTAAAAAGTACAATGAAGGTATTGCGGACAAAGACGGGTACACTTGGGGATTGAGTCCTGGTGAACTGGCAAAGAATTTTGCTATTGTTATTCTGGTCATATTCTCAACGCAGGTATTAGGGTTTTTCGATGGAATTTTAGTGGCCATCGAAAGTCAATATCGAGGGACTGCACCTGCATTATTGCCATTACAGATGCAGGATATTCCGTTAGAGGAAGATGTAAGTCTTTTTGATGCTGCGAGTTCAGCAATGACGCTTTTGTATGAGGCCTTGGTAACACCCTTATATGGGTTCAAGATATTAGCTTTCATTTTAAGTACAATACTCTGGATATTGGATTTGTTCATCTATCCGCTATTCTTGGCAGAGCGTTTTTTCCTTTTGGGGATAATGCAAGCGTTCTTCCCTTTGGTCATTAGCCTTGCAGTATTTGAAAAATTCCGTTCACTTGCTTATACATTCTTCAAGTTGTATGCTGCTGTATATATGTTAGTGCCGGCATTCTTTTTAGTCAATGTATTTGTTAACGCTATTTATACGGAAATCAACACCAATTTTTGGGTTAACTTATTTGGTACCGATACAGGTCAAGGCTTTTTTGCGCCTGTGGTTCAATTAGGTTCTGTTGCATTTATTGTTTTCCTGAAATTCAAATTGTACAAACGAGCAACGTCCTTTACACTCCGATTGTTTACTGCCTAAGGCAGATTAAAAATAAGAATATGAAAACACCATACAAGAATATTTATAACGTCCTAAAATTGAATCGGTTTATCGTTTTGGCAGTTGTTGTCTGTGCCTTACTGTCCAGTACCTTTTCAGTTTGGATGGTATTCAATACAAATCAAAAAGCGCTCAATAGTGCTTTTGCCATCAATACAGATGGCAGTATAATTCCCCTGAAGCTCGTAACTCAAAAAGAGAATTTTAGAGTCGAAGCTCTGGCACATTTAGAACTGTTCCACAACTACTTCTATAACATCGATGCCAGTAACTATGAAAGGAATTTGGAAAAAGCACTTTGGTTAGGCAATAGTTCTGTGGACAATCTTTACCGCCAGAAAAAAGCCGATGGTGTTTACAACAGGTTGCTTCAGTATTCATTGGTTCAAAAAGTATTGAGTATTGACTCAAGGATAAACGAAAATAATGGCTCGTATAGTTTTACAACCACCACCATTTTTGAAATTAACAGAGGTTCAATAATTGACACCTACGAACTGTTTTCAACTGGAAACCTGATTATGGTTGACCGAAACTTTCCCAACAATCCGCACGGACTTCTAATTACAAATTACTTCGAAAACACTTTAAAAAAACTGAATGATGATAGTTGAGCCGAAAATCGGCATTTAAAAAACCAAGATTATGAAAGTAGAAAAGAACAAAATAGTATTTGCAGCAGTATTGGCGGTGATTTTCATATTCCTTATTTCCTATTCCGTAATGGTAATGGGCGATGATGATAGCGAGAACGAAAGCCTACAACAAACATTAATTCCCGATTTAGAGGAAAACCAAAAAGAGTACGATTCTAAACTGGATGCCATCAATGATTTAAAGGAAGTGCGTGAAAATAACGCACCCAGCATCTATGATGAAAAGCTTATAGACTCGTTGGGCTTTTACGACCCAGATTTGCCCGAACGTGAAAAAGAACGTATTGTGGATAGTATTTACGATGCTGGCAAAATTCGATATTCTGAAAAACGCTATCAAAATCTGGGACAGAGAAAAGTTGCTCAAAAAAGCACAAAACAAATCGATTCATCAGAAATCAAACGAGAACAAAAAATTGAAGCCAAAGAATTAGGCTTAGAACATCAATTGTTCTTTGCCGCATCGCCAAAACCCAACGAGTTTTCAATCATCGGTAATACTGATGAAACAATTTACGTAGTAGTAGATGGCGACCAAATAGTCAAAGCGAATACCAGATTACGAATGCGCCTTACCAAACCTGCAATAATAAATGGTAAGCAGATGCCGAATAACACACCAATTTTTGGGTTTATCAGCTTTCAGCCCAATCGAGCTTTAATTGAAATTGAAAATATAAAGCACCATCCTACTAAACTCAAAGCATTCGATTTGTCAGATGGTAGTGAGGGCATTTATGTCGAGAACAATTTTCGAGCTGAAGCCACCACCGAAGTCTTGGACGATATTATTGGCGATATCAACATTCCCACCGTACCACAAGTTGGTGGTATATCCAAAGTACTCAGACGTAACAACCGAAACGTAAAAGTTACGGTATTGAATAATTATAAATTAATTCTAAAACCTAAATTATGAGCCCATAATGGGCATTTAAAAACACACTCTTATGAAAAAGTATATCATAATTTCCACTCTTGTTTTAAGTTTCGCTTTCGCGAAAGCGCAAACAACTACAGTCCTCGATACCATATATGCCAACGACACCAAAAACGTTGCATTATTCTTCCCTGAACCTATTCGGCAAGGTATAACCGGTTCAGATAATTTTGTTTTTACCTACAACCGTGAAAAAGAACAGTATTTTGGACTTCTTCAAGCAAAGCCTGGCAAAGAAAGTAATCTACTGGTAGTCAATAGAAATGGTTCAATTTTTTCGTATATTGTAAGATATAAAAAACAGCTATCTAAGCTCAATTATTTCATTCCGTTATCTAATAGTATAGGGAATGAGAAACCGATTAAGGTCGATTCGATTCTTGCTGAATCCTCTGAAGAACGTGTAGATAATAGAACGTATTACTACCAAAAATTCTGCTCGTATCTTCTTAACAGAAACCAGCGTATAGGTCGAATTAAAAAGCGAAATGAAGGTATCGTTTTGAGTGTTGAGAATATTGTTTTTGATAAGAAAGAACTCTACTTCGTTATCCAGATTGAGAATAATTCTACTTTGGATTACGATTTGAATTTCTTGAACCTTTCGATTGAAACAAGACAAAAAGGGAAAAGAAAATCGTTACAACGCCTGTATCAAGAACCAACGTACAAACACAATCTGCCTTCAAAAATTGCAAAAAGTGAGACGGTTCGCTTCGTTTATGTATTGCCCAAATTTTCATTATCTAATGACCGTAGGGCGATTTTAGAATTGAACGAGAAAGATGGCGAACGCAATATAGAAATGAAAATATCACATAGATATATCAATAACCCAAATTAAAATATTATGAAAAAAATTATTGTTTTCTCACTCGTACTGTTGTTCCTTTCTTGTGCCGATTCTGATACTAAAGTTTCTGGGCCAAGTGCTACAGCCCAGATTGTTATTGAAAGCTTTTATGAAAAGGATGAGGAAGCTTTAAAAGCCAACTCAACACCACAGGCATATTCTAATTATATGAATACTATAAATATGTTTAATGCGACGGTAAAGGATGATTCAAACTTTACTGTTTTGCAGGATACCATTATGGGTGATGTGGCTTGGGTAAAATATACGACAGCCTATGATAAGACACCAGGCCTTTTTAAACTGGTTAAGCAAAATGGCAAGTGGCTGGCGGATGCGAGAGGCTCAAAGGACAAATCTCCTTTTTAAAAGGACTTTTACTGATTGTTTTTGAGATTAATTTCCCAATAGCCTTGCGTGCCACCGTGACGTATTAAAAAGCCTTTAGTTTTTAGTGCGTTTATATGTTTGCCCACAGGGGATTCATTGATACCTAAAGCTTCAGCTATTTCAGTATAAGTAATAGTAGTATTGGTTGCAATAAGTTTAAGCACTTCTTTTTGTCTTCTAGTTAGAGCTTCAGTTGAATCAATTACACCACCTATTGCACCACCTATTACACCACCTTCTTGACCACCCTTTACACCACCTGTTTGACCACCTTCTTCAACAACAGCTTCTTTAGCAATAAAAGTCATTCTAAGAAAGTTATCTGAAAAACTAAAACTCTCTTTTCCGTAGTGTTCTAAAATACGAGGAATGCCAGAACCTAATTGTTCAACCAGTTCTAAATCTTTAAAAATTCGCATCAGTTCCTTGTTTCGTGGGACTGAAAAGCCTTCAAAAAATTCTTGCTTGCTCAATCCTTCCGGAAGACCACCAGCCGATGTGATTTCGATTCTATCGGTAAAGATTTCAAACTTTGGGGTAATCTCATTTGTGTAATCATTATGCACAAACGCATTTATGATGGCTTCACGCAAGGCGATGGGATGCCAAAGATTGGCTTGTTGTCTTTCTTTGGCTGTAATTTTTGTGGTTGTTCTGTTCTCGACCGCAATTTTATCTATCACTTGTTTGGTAGCCTTAACCAAACATTCGTGACCGTATTCGTTGCTTTCTATTAAGTCTGTTCTGGTTATACCCGAATATTTAGCGACTTTAATTGATGTGTTATTCTTATCTGCCAAGAGATAGCCGGCATAATTAAAAGCACCATCTTCAGTAAGTAGTTCCAAGTTCTTGGCAAATGGTTTACCAAGGGTGTACCCAGATTCTTCGTAGTAAATTTTTAGCTGTCCGAAGCCTAAATCCTGCCGTCCTGCTTTAATCTTGCTGATGGAATTTCGGGTACGTTTGGCAAAGAGCTCGTCAATCATTTTTTGTGGCATCGGTTCAGCTGCTGAACCTAAACGAATAAAACAGCCCTTTTCGCTCATCCCGTATTTTTTAAGATGATATGGTTTTTCTGGACCGCTGGCCACTATGATTTTTAGAATGTTCTTACTATTCCTTTCCTCACTCACAATATCAAACAGACCAAGGGCGGAAGGGCGGATGTTGTTTTTTAATCTATCCTTAATCTTTAACTGGTCGCTATCAGAATCTGCCAATCCGTAAGTATTTCCATCCTTATCGATGCCAATATATATAATGCCACCTTCGCGATAGTTTAGAAAAGCGATGACCTCTTTTTCAAGTCCATCAGACAATTCTCGTTTGTATTCTATGCGGTTTGTTTCGGTCATTAATTAAATAAATTGGCAATTTGGAAATAAAGATAACTATACGCTAACAGTTTTTTCGCTTAGTAAGGTTTTCATTTTATCCAATAATAGTGCCTTCCTTTTTTCGTGGAAATTTCCATATTCATTCAAATTCAAATCGACATCTGGAATTAAATGAGCGTTCAAAAATTGAGTTCTATTATTTTCATTTGTTTCTTTCTCAACCCAATCCAACAGATTCATATTACTCTTGGACATATTCTCATTGGCATCTAACATTTGAAGGTTATAGATAGAATTGTAAGTGTGCCATCCATAGCTTTCTTTGTCGGAAGCTTCAAGATTATTAAACTCAAATGCAGAATGTATATGGTCTTTATGAAAATTATTATTTCTATAATCTAAATCTGGATATAATAGAGAGAGAATAGAAAAAGCATACTGATTGTCTTTCTGTGTGAAAAGTACTTCTTCTATAAATTCATCGCCAACGCTCGTATCCTTTCTTATATGATTAAAAATAGAATTGACAGGAAAAGAAGTAATCTCTGGCTTAATTTTCATTTCAACTACATTGTCCGTGAAAGTCCTTCTTATTTGAGATAAAACTGAATCTGATGTTCCACCAAAAATCCTCTTAATCAACACTATGTGAAGCCATTTTTTTATCGATTCTCTGTCCTCTTTGAACTCTATCTTAGTTGAATAATCTCTATAAATATTCTTGTGGTACAAATAATAAATGATAGGGATTACAGAGTTCTTGGAAGTCAAAGTGTAATCCGTAAATCCGAAAGTTTTTATTAAATCAAATGTGGATAGGATTGAATCTCTAATCTTTTCCCATTCTGTCTCAAAATCCTTTGCGTTACCTTTGGAAAAGTTTGTAACCCTAAACTTAATATCTCGACTGTACAAATAAAGAAAGGATTTAAGTATTAGGTCTTTGGATATTGAAAAACCCTTATCTCTTATACTATCTACAAGTTTATGAATCTCTTTACGCGCATCTTTTTTTGTCCAGTTTGCAACTGCAATAGACATTAATAAATCTGAAAAATTTAAAGGTTCGCCACCACTATTTATCCTGATAAAAATGTTTAGCGCCTTATCTAAACTTTGGTCTTTTTCAAGGAAATAATTAATTATAGGCTTTTCCATTATGGTTCGCCTTAGCTGTCTTATTGCTTTCCGGGAAAAGCTACTTTCAAATTCTTCTACAAACTCATCAAAAGCTTCATCCTCGGTATAATTTAAAATTGCACCTACCTTAAACCATTTTTGTTCATTCGCTTCGTAAATTTCAGATTCTTCTGTTTCAGATTTTTCAAGAAAACTAAATTCGTATATTCTGCCATCTTCCTCGTCTTGAAGTTCAGTTGTAATGTTCAAATACAAATGGCGCGTTGGAATACTCCATTCTGTATCTTCCCACTTTCTACGGTACTCTTTATAACCGAAACTACCTTTTAACCCAAGATATAAAGAAGTTAATCTTTGCTGACCATCTAAGACCGCATTAAAAGAACTGATACCATTTGTTGAAATTTCCTCATTGTGGGTTTTATATCGTTCGCGATACTCATTTATGAACTTGTAGAATCTATATCCTTTTGACGTGGTTTCTTCTACTTTCCAAAATAGAAAAGAACTGATTGGATAATTTCTCATTATTGAATCAAAAAGCCATTCAATTTTAGAGTGATTCCAAATGAATTCTCGTTGTATGGCTGGAAGTAAAAACTGATTTGAGTCTATTTTTTCGATTGCATCAGAAATGGTTATAGGGGTTTGAAATGACATAAATTTCTTGGTTGGTTTTAGTTTCTATTATGCAGTTGGCATTTATTTTATATTATTTTTTTACCAGCTTATTAAATTATTTTCGATATCAAATCCTGAAGCTTCTACTTTTCCAGTTTCGGTAAATCCGTGTTTTCCGTTTTCATTTTTGGAAACGGTTAACTCATTTCTCAGGATATGTGTGAGTTCAAGATTATTTCCTAAAATATAATCTGAATTAATCGCAAAATTGATTCCTTGTTCGCCAAAAGGTACACTTGGATAATAAATTCCATCTACTTTACCCTCGGAATGAGCAAGAGCCACGTTGCAATAGGCTGTTGTTATAATATATGTTTTTCGGTCATTTTTTGCAGATTTCCTGAACTTCTCGAAAAGAAATCTATAAAATAAGATTGTAGCTTCTCTTATTTCAGGGTCACTTTGTTCAATGAAAGTTTCCATAGCTGCTCCGTGTTCTTTGTCGAACTCCGAAATTCTATGGTCTTTATCGGGTGTCGTTACTATAATTCCGATTAAGGGTTTCTTTAATTGCCAACGCCCAATTGTAACGTAAACTTTATCGCCAAAATCTTTTGTATCAGACCAATACTCGACTAACTCAGCAAATGAAGTAGGTCTATTTTCTGAACAGTAGAATTTAGACTGAAAAGGTCTATTACATCTCGCAAAATCTTTGACAAATTTATTTGGTGTTATTGAGATGTCGGATATTAATGGAAATAAATCATCGTCTTCGTGGGTGCGTGTTCTGAAAAATACTGATTTGGCAGGAATTTCATATTGTAAAACTGGAAGCCTTCCTATGGTTAAATAGGCTAAAACCGCTTTTTCGTAAGCGTACTCATTTTCTGGATTTATCGCTTCCAATAAAGTAATAGCTTTTTTTACATTTTCAACAGTCATATTCTTTTAGTTCTATGTACTCAATTCTTTATCCAAATTACTCGTAAATAGGCCTTGAACCAATTTACCATTTCTCAAATATTCAAAGAAATCATCATAATTCTCAGGACTTAGGAAATGAAAATTATAGCGTTGATTCACATTATTTTCTTCAAGTTGTTTATTTAATTCCTGAAAATGAATGGTCGCCCATTTAAATTTTGCTTTATTTAAATCAGAATAGTCTTGGTCATCTTTAATCTCGACAACGGTAATATATTCTATTTCCGTATCTGAGGTTTTAACAAAAAAGTCTGGATTGAATTTGCCCTGTTTTGTATGGTTTCCTGATTTACTTGATAGCGAATACTCAATAGTATAGAAGCTTTGATTAGTTGATTTTAGCCAAGCATCCAAGGCTTTGGAATTTTCATTCCTAACCAATTTTTCAGCAAATTTTCTTTCAGGTGTTGCGTTAAGGAACGCTAAATCTACCGGTGTTTTAAAATCATAACTATTTGCCTGCAAAGTAGCATTACGAGGAAAAGTTCCATCATCAATTACTTCCTGCAAAAAGTTTAAGACGTCTGTGTCTTTAACTTCTTCATTGTAATTATTTGAATACATAACCGTAGAATTATGGCGTAAATTCCCTATTGACAATGTTTCCTTTATTCTTTCTTTAGTTGAGATAACAAAGGGCTTTTGCGCTATTCTGACTAATTCAAGCGATTTATTTTTTCGTCTTAGAAGCGTATTGAATGAAGAAAAAATATTTCGTTTATTCTTTTCGTTCAATTCATCTCCTTCCAGACCAACCTTATCCATAGAACGCCTTATCAGCTTTGTAATCTCTTCTTTGGGCGGAAGGTTGTTTTTTGTGTATTGACCTTCTTGTAATTTAAGTGTAACACCTTCCCATTCTCTCGTCTGAAACTCGTGATAGATTTTATCAACGATTTCCTTAATTGGTGTCATTCTATTTTTAATCTTGTACTCTACACTCTTATAATCACTCGCAAGGTTGGTATATGTTGTTTCCTGACTTACTTGGTCTACCGAAGATTCTAAGTTTATGATACCTTTATAATTAAACTCTTTCTCTTTACTGTTGTTTTCTACCGCTTTTTCAATTTTGTTGTAATCTATATTGTAAAGTTCAAAATGAAATTTACTCCTATCGCCATCGATTAAGTTAGAACTCTCCAATCGCATTTCTAACTCCAGTACTTCATCTACCAATCCTTTAATTTTTGAGCCCCAAGATGAATGGTTAAATATTGTAACTTCTGCATTATTTATATATTCAGGCGGCACTCTTAGTCCTCTACCTAAAACCTGAGAAATCAATAATTTTGAATTAAAAGCTCTTTCTTCCATAGGGACTATTTGGAATACATTCTTAACATCCCATCCCTCTGTAAGCATAGAAACGGACACAATCCATTCTACAGTAGAGTCTTGTTCATCTACTTCCTCTAAACGAATTACATTATGCTTATGTACCTTATCTGAAGTTACCGTCATAACCAATTTATCCCGAACCTCTTGTTCTTCCAAACCTTCTTCCAGCATTAAAAATTCAACCAATCGTGTTTCAAGTCTTTTGGCATTTGTAATATTGTTTGTTACCAGAATTGTTAATGGTTTTACATTTTTGTAAGTAACTTTATTATTGCTATGGTTCTGATATATTTTCTGAAATCTTTGGTCTTCGTTTATGCTATCATCCTCTGAAACATAATTAATCTTCTTAACAAATTTTTCATCAACAGCTTCTCGTAAAGAGTATCTGTAAATAACGTCATTGAAGTAATCATTCCCTATATATGCTGTACCTGTAAAACCAAGCATATATTTAAAATTATAACCATCGTCCAATAAAAATTTCTTCCATATTTTTAACCCTCTTGCTTCTGTAGTATTACCTGAAATCTTATTATAAATGTGATGGGTTTCATCATTCAAAACTACCGTGTCAAAACCTCTTTTGAAACCAAAACTATCTTCAATTGATGAACCTGTCCTTTCGTAAACAGCGTGGACATTTTCAATACAAATGGCACCTTCATCCACGGTAACACTTCCATCAACTATACTCGGATTTCTAATAATTGCAGATGGCGGAATTGTTTCTTTTAGAATTGGGTCAGAAACCAAGGCTAAAAACTTTTTATGCAGTTCTTTTTCAATTGTCGTTGATGGACACAAGACGAGTACTCTTTTGACCAAGCCTAAACCTAATAAGATTTGTGCTATGCCATACATTACGTAACTTTTTCCCGTTCCTGTAGCAAGGTCTATTGTCGCAGATAACTTTGAAGGTAACTGTAGCTTACGGTGGTAATCTGCAAGCTCAGGATATCTCTCCCGTAATTGAGGATTTTGATAATGATTTTTAGAAACCAAGTCTTGAATATTAGTATACTCTTTGGATGCCAAGTAAATGACTGAACTTCTTATGGCTTTCTTTTGGTATTCCCTTGTTCCACAAAGTGCATCCAAAAACCTATCCCAATAAGGAAGTGGTAGCTCGCTTTGATTATAAAATTGATTTACTTTTAATATTAAATCTTTTGTGTCGTATCGCTTTTTTTCCTGAATCATCCCTTCGTATTTTTATTGGTAAATACCTCGCGGAATTCATTGCCATAAATGTCGATATATACTGCACTTACTTTAGAGCCACAATCTTCAATGGAAACATTAGCTTTACCATCCTCACTAACAATATCAGCAGCAAAAAATACATCGGACATTAAAAACTCATTGCCGTTATAGTTTTTATCTACAACAACCATTGCCAAGGCTTCCAGACCAGGAATATCTTCCAAGGTATCTTCATCAGGGTAGTAGGCTTTAAAAGCCTTTATTGTGATTACACCATCATCAAACGAGGACTTAACTTCTGGTTGTCTTATAAAGTGAAAACCAACTGCATTTTCAAGTGAATTTACGTTGCTGGAACTGGTAGGCTGTCTGAATTTTTTAAATTTCTCCTTATGCAATTCTTGAATAATTTGATATGGTACTTTCAAAAAGTAATAGCGCACATTCCCTATCTCATAGTAATCATCAATAAATTGAACAGAATTTGCTGGCGCTATAATATAGATACGGTCGCCAACTTTTTTGCCAATATTTTTGTGAAGAATTTCTAAATAATCTTCATCAACTGCTGCATCCTTATGCTCCCAATATTTCCAAATCAATACGTCATACCCATCCTTACGTTCTCCTTGAAATTCAATACCTGCAATTTTTTTTGGTTTTGGGGTTACTTCAAAGAGATTTAGTACGAAGTCTTGATATTCTTTATGTTGTAATGAAAATAGTTTTTCTATATCGTAAAAACCCGTATTAATCGTGTGAAATGATGTTGACTTCTTGCCAAAATCTTTAGTTTTATTTTTTAGAGATTTTGAGTTTTGAATTGTCAATATTCTTTTTTGAATCGTGTAAAAAGCAAATTTACCAATATCACAAGTAATCCATTTTCTACCTAATTTTTCAGCAACTGAGGCTACGGTTCCGCTACCTCCAAAAAAATCCAAAACTAAATCATCCTTATTGGTTGACAACCGTATAATTCTTTCGATTAGTTCTTCAGGCTTTTGTGTGGGATAACTAACTCGCTCTTTGGACTGTGAATTGATGGGATTTACTGTATCCCATAATGACTGTAACGGAATTCCTTTTAATTCCTCTAAATACTTTTTAACCCGGATTCCTCCCTTGTTCGTAAAGTGCAAACGATTCTCAGAATCAAGTCTTTCCATTGTTGATAATGGACATCTCCAATATCCTTTTATGCCTTTGTATTCATAGGTATAACCTGAACCCTTTAACCCCTTAGCTGTTACAGGACCATCAGTCCATAAACGACCATCTTCATCTTGATTACGAAAGCGTTTCAAATGTTTTTCTGAATAATACTCATAAAGCTGATTCCATATATATTTTTCAGAATTTGTATAGTAGAAAATAAATTCACAGTTTATTCCTAACTTTCCGCTATCGCTGTGAGCACTTGTTCTTTTCCAAACTATTTCATTACGAAAATTACCTTCTCCAAAAATCTCATCTAATATGGTTTTGATATAGTGAGATTTTTTTTGGTCAAGATGAATATAAATACTTCCATCACGAGCCAAAATTTCTTTGGCAATAATTAATCTTCTTCGTATAAACTCTACAAATTCAGCATCTTTAGCCTTGTCTGTATATGCTTTTTGACCTTGTGACCCTGAAAAATCAGATTCTGTCGCAAATGGTGGGTCTATGTAAATTAATTTAACCTTTCCCTTAACCTTGTCTTTTATAAGTGGGTCTTCATTTTTGTAAATGGTTTTGAGAAATTGAAGGTTGTCGCCAAATACAATCATATTTTTCCAACCGTCAGGATAAGACTCACGGTCGCCGTTATACGTTCTTTCAATTTGTAAAGGTGCGGCAGTTACTCCATCTTCGTCTGCAAGAATATCTTCTTTACGCATTTTTCCAGCATAAACGAGTTCATATTCCTTTTGAATAGTGGGGAAAAGCTTGTACTTGAAGTCCTCGGGTAGTTGCTCGCCCTTTTGTAATTTTTCTATTAAATAGTCCTTTTCTCTTTGGCTTAATTCTGTCATTTGGTGGTAAAAATAAGTGTTAAAGATATTGGTATAATTTCACGTTGCAAAAAAAGGGTTAAGATAATTTTAAGATTATCATTTATTAACCGTTTAGCCCAATGAATTAAGGTGTTTAACGTTATTTAAATATAGACCGTGCTTCCTCATAAACCCGCTCAAAATTAGCTCCCAAATCAGCTTTAGAAAACTGTTTAGTCTCATTAGGAAGTTCCCTTTGAATGTCGGCTAATTTAAACTGCACCTTTTTATCCCTACCATCTGCATAAGTGATAAACTCGCCCTGTTTCAACCTGAAAAATACGTCCGCCCGAATCTTTGGGATTTCCTTTTCGCCCGTAGTAATGCGAGTATCAAAATCGAGGTTATGTCCTCGACTTATGCTCTTGGTTGGGTCTTTAATGATTTCAAAAAAGCGTTCGTAATATTTTGCGGTGTCCGGGTCATTTACCTTTCCGAAAAATTGATAGGATAGATTACTAAGAATCGCCTTGCTTGCCTTATCGCCATACATCATATCATTCTGAATTTTATCCTGCATCACATAAATCGTAGAAATATTATAGCTTCTCAATGTTGCAGGAATTCGATGCATATTCAATAAACGAATGGTTGGTGCTTCTTCCATAAGCAAGAATGATGGTTTTGAATTACGCACGCTCATTTGCTTTGTAATAGTGTGTATAATTGTAGCGATTACTGGTGAATACGAAGTTTCGAATTTTGGGTTGTTCACAATCGAAATTACGCAGGGATTTTCAGCACTATTTATATTTAGCGGTACTTCATCTGCGGACAAAGCCATAAAAATCCGTTGTGTACTAATTCTTTTCAGCGCATTTGCCAATGTGCTTTTTACACCAGCGGTCTGCCTTTCAGAATCCTTGCCACTTATAAAGGCATCTGCCATTGCTCGTGATGTGGTGTTGGTTTCCAGAAACTGAATCAAACTTTTAGTATCGAGAAATTGATAAACCGCAATTAAATGTGGCAACGTACAAAACTTGGGATAGTCCGTTTTCAGTTTCCAAATCAAACCACCAATCAACCCTTCTGCAGCATCGTTGAAGAATTTTGTCGTGCCAGTTGTTCCGCTTTCTCTTTGCTCTAATAGATTCTCAATCAACACCCTTGACACCTCGTTTACGCTTTCCTCATTCTCTAAATACCGTGGCGCAATAGGATTTACCTTATGAATGATTTTATCGAAGGAAATGACCTTAAAAGGGATGTCGCTATCCTTGAAAAGCGGATATGCCATTTCGGTCAATTCAAAATCTTTATAATCGTGAATAATTCCGCAGAAACCTTCTTTTTCAAAATGCTTTAGAAATCCATAAACCACGCTTTCGGTTTTACCACTTCCGGCAGAACCAATGATGGATGCACCACGTTTGATATTATCCAATCTGAAATTTCCTTTAGTAGTTGCAAAGTTTACTTGGTATCTGCTGTCGCCATTTTTCGGGCTTTCGGTTTTATGTAGAAAAACATACAGTCCTATATTAATTAGCATTAGCGGACAAACCAAATAAAGTAATATAAATATCAATTCATTTCCTTCAGACAAATAGAACACGAGAACTGAAAGCGATATGCTATTCAACACAAACGCATATTTTGATACTCGAAACATTCCATAGAAAACGGTACTGGCCAAACCAATAATTGAAAGTATCGTTATAAGATTGTCTATCTGCATATCTATTAGATTCCGATGGAACTTGATTTGATGGCCACTTCTGCGCCACGTCTCAATCGCTTAAAAACTCGAAGCGCTATTTGTGCCTGACTTACTGGAATACTCGGCACTATGGGCAATCCTGATTTACTTATCATTTTAAAAGCCAATGCTTTTTCATTGGCTGGCAATTTCATCAATGCTGAAAAATATAGGTTTGGGTTCTTTACAAAGGTCTTTTTAGCTTTGTAGGTCTCTGCGTAATTGCGCTTATATCCAAATGTCTTATCAAATGTTTTTTCCGCTTTCGCGAAAAATGTATCTCTATCAAAACCACGCTTCACTTTTTTTCCGTGCATCTCTACTTCGGATGCTTTGTGCTTACTTCCTGGGGAAAGGCTTATAGAATTTGAAGCATCCTTTCGGCTAACGATAATATGAATGTGACTTTGGTTTCCTGCTTTCGGCATTCCCTGAACTATCCGTTTTCCGTTTTGTTGATGTGGCGCTTGGCGTTCCAGTTTGGCAATTTCCTTTTCCATTTTCTTAATATTCCCTTCAGCTCGTCCTTCTTGAATATTTCGGATATCCGTTTTGAGCTGAAGTATTTTTGTGGCGAAAGGTTGGTTTTCTTTTATCTGAAAGTCCGTACCCTTGAAGGTTCTTTGATGTTCAATTTTAGCGTAATATTTTATGTCGTCTATTGATATAGGTCGTCCATTGATTTCCCGATTGAAGCTGGCAACATAATCTTTCATTAGCTCACGAGTGTAGGTTTTTAAATCTTCACGACTGTTCTGTAATCTGTTCAATTCATACTTGGAAGGACTGACCGTTATGGAATAAAATTTAGGTTCTTTCTTTTTCAATTTTGCGGTGTTTCCATCAATTTCCTTTACCACTTCTTCTGCGGAAATCTCGTCGCCATATTGATTGAAAAAATGTTCCATATCTGCTTCCTTTATCCCTTCATTTTCTTTCTCTAAATAGCCTACAAAATCGGCTGAACTTTGTGAGTAATTTGTTCCTAATTTCTGTGGTGTGATTGTGATATACATAGTTCAAAAATTAGAGTTCGTTCTTTAAGTTTCGCTTTTCGCGAAAGCGCACTTCTTTCTTTTCTTCCGCATATTTCTTTTCCACAATCAGCGGTTTTTTTTCTGGCTCTTCTGTTTCAAAAAGTGATTGAATCATAGCCACCGTAGGTTTGGTTTGTGTCTTTTCCACATCTCGCATTATGGCAATAACCGCATTGATTCTTTTGAGCAATTTAGCTTCGATGGTTCGCCCCGTTGGACCTAATTTTTCTTTTGGCGAAATTTCATTATAGAAGAAAAAATCTAGCATTGTAGCCATCGCCTCGGTGTGCGATTTGAAGTAAGTACGTGAGAACGTTTGGAAACGTTTTGCAGTTTCCTTTTTAAATCTAATTCCAATAAATGAGTCCATATTTCGCCGATTTGTCGCAAAATCATCCCTAAAAATGGGCGTTAACAGCCCGTTTGTCGCAAATCGTTAACTGTCAGGAAATTATAATATATTCAATTCGCTGATTATCAGCTATTTGAAAACGAAAAGGAATCCGAAACATCGCGCAGCGTGTTACCCTCTTGCTATTCCTTTTCGTCCCGCTCGCGGGACAAAAATCCATACAATCTGGCTAAAAAGCCAATTGCCATTTTCAGGGAAAATGATTTTCCGATATGTTATTTTTCGATGTGTAAGATTATCGGCGAAAGTCGAAAAGTGGATAACCCTACTTTAATTTGAATGCTGAATTTCAGCGATATAAAGATACGCTTTTTTTTGACTTGATATTAATTGCAGACAAAAACACCTCTAAAATTTTAGAGGTGTTCGATGCTCTATTTTAATGGTGCTACATATTGAAAATAAAATTATAAGTGTATAAGTTTTTAATCATTTCTTCGTCAATCAAGTTTTCATAATCTGCACCAGTTTCTTCCACATATTTTTTTATGGAATCCCCATAAAGATGTGTTACGTGTTCTCTCGAAACCTGTAAAAGTTCCTCTTGTTTTTCCTCGCTCAAATCTTGAAATTTTATGTAAATCATAGCTTCAAAATTTTAATATTCGCTTGGTAACATCAGCGTATCATTTACAAAAAATAAACGCAGTTCATCGAGCGGAAAATCGGTTGCCCGATATCCGTGTTTTTCCAAAATATTGTCGTTGCCATCGCTGTAAATTATCTCTGCTTCATAGCCTGTAAAATCCTGTTTATCTTCGGGCAATCTTTTGAAGTCTATGGTTATAAATTCGCTTCGGTTCATCAGACTTTTTGCAATTACGGAAGTGTCCGTAATGAGCCAAAAACAATCTGCCGCATTAGCAAGATATTTTAGTCCGTCCGTAAAACGTGTTCTTAATAATGGGATTTGATAGAACATTTCCGTTCCGTGAAAATGTTGCAATCCTTCTTTGATTTCGTTAACTTGTGCTTTCATTGTTTTGCTTTTTTAAATTAGTGAATAATGAAAAAGAGGGCGCAACTTCTCACGGGAACGCCCTCTTTATTTTAAGATTTACTTGTCGTCTTTGCTTCCAAGTAAAAGAATTTCATCGGCTACAACTTCCGTAACATAGCGTTGTTCGTTATCATCATTTGTATAACTTCGGGTTTTAAGTTTTCCCGATATTCCAACTTCTTTGCCTTTAACAACATACTTCTCTACAATTTCGGCAGTTTTGCCCCAAGCTACTACGGTATGCCAATTCGTGTCCGTTTGCTTGTTGCCTTCTTTGTCCTTGTAATACTCATTTGTTGCTAATGAAAAACGGGCTACTTTCTTTCCGCTTTCAAGGTTCGTAATGGTTGGCTCTTGTCCAACGTTTCCGATTAACTGTACGTGATTTTTAATAGTACTCATAATAAAAAGATTTGTGTCTGCTTTGTTACAGACTGGTTTATATTTCCCTTATTTGATTTAAACTGAATTAAATTTTAAGGGGTGTTTGTTCTTTTCTTCTGTGCGCCGCACAATGGATAGAGTGGGTTTTGTCAAGACTTTTAGGGAATAAATCAGGTGTGTTTGCGACGTAGTAAAATGCTCGCATTTTCAAGGAAGTAGAAACCTTATTTTTCACTAAAACTTGTATAGTCTTTACAAGTTCCATAAGGGCATTAGCAATTCTTTTAAACGCAGTTGCGTTTGAGCGTACCGACAGTTAAGCGAGATAAGCAGCTGTGGTTAAATTAGAATTGGTTATGTCGTGCCTGTTTTTCGCTGTACCGAAAAACAATAAAGGCTTTATCCATTATAAACCCCTTAAAATGTGTAAGGCAGCGGTTCGGTTTTTAAGGATTTTCGAGTAAGGGCTCAAGAAGACCGCGCCGAAAATCCTGTTAAAAAAACCGAAGTGATGACTTTCCGATGAAAAGCGGACTTGATTCACAATTTTGGCAAAGGAATGAAGTGTTCCTTACTAGTCCCGATAGCTATCGGGACGGGAAGGGTTAACGGAATGGAAAGCTAAAATTGGGGATTGTGTCCAAGATATTTGTAGTGAAGCTCTTTTCCCGAAATGTAGCTTTTCGGGAAATGCAGGGGAATGTGCTGAATGGCTTATGAAACTCGCATTAAATAAAAGGGTAATAGTACTTTTGTGAATAGTTAGCTCACTCTTCAAAAAGTACTTTTTGATTTTTAGAATAAACATTATTTAAAAGTATTTGGTAGTAAAGGGGATGCTTCTCTCTGTAGTAAGCTAAATGACACTCTGCACTTTCAATAGTATAATTTTCACTACTTAATTGGTAATGTTCTTCGGCTTCTTTTAATGAAATGTTGGATTTTAAAGCTGTACTTTTCATAATGTTAAAATTTTTGGGTTAAACAATATTGAGCAGAAACCAAACGGAAGCTAAAATTCTTGGCTCAAAAGGAAACGGAATAAATAAGCGAGGGAAGAAGCTATGGCTTTATGCCGTAGTCTTTTGATGGAAGTATTTTACGAGTTTACCTTGCGTGTATATTGTATGATAATTGATTTCCTTTTTTAAGCGGACTTGATTCACTATTTTGGCTAGGGAATGAAGTGTTCCTTCCCAGCATAGCGGGAAGGGTTAACGAAATGGAAAGCTAAAATTGGGGATTGTGTCCAAGACTTGCGTAGTGAAGCTCTTTTCTTGGAATGTAGCATTCCGCGAAATGTAGGGAAATGTGCTGAGTGGGTTATTAAAACTGATATCTATCTTAAAGTGAATGGGGTGTATTTGTTGCTTGATTAAGCACTTAATCTTTGGTAAAGCACGAAGCCATATTTTTAATTTCCTTTTTAACTTTCTTATCGTCAAAATACAAATTAAAAATATGGCTACTTTGCAAATACTCCAAAGCTTTTATTTAAGGACTATTTGCCCTCTTTTTTATATACATTGCTCTGTGTTTGTTCTTTTTCACTCGTTTAGTTCGGTGAATGCAGACCGATTTTATTTCCTTCCGAATCAAGAAATAGACCGTAATAACCACTTTCATCTGCGTGAAGTGATTTCGGAACAATTATTTCGCCACCATTTTTCTCAACTTTATCAAGAATAATTTGAAGATTATCTCCACCATTTAAGTATATAGTTACACCATCAGATGAAGGTTTATAGCCTTCTGCTTTAATGATAACTCCTGTAACCATTTGTTCTTCATAAGGGAATATCCCCATTTCCATTTCGGGCATTTCTATCTTCTCAATGTTAATGTCTAAAATTGCTTGATAAAAATTTACTGCTCTTGAAACATCCGTTGCTGGAATTTCAAAGATTGAAATATGACTTTTCATTTCTTTTGTTTTTTGATTAATATTAGATTCAACCGGGATAGTTTCGGTTTTAGATTTGTTTTGGTTGTTACAGGCTGTAATGCTAAAGGAAAGAATTATGGCTGTACAAAGAATGGATTTTTTCATTTCGTCCTGTTTGATTTGACAAGACAAATTTAGATTTCGTGCAAATACAAAAATTGTAAAAATGCGACACGCTGACTATTTGTAGAAGAGGGTAGAGAGTGCCATATTTTCATTGCCTAAAAATTCCTTCGGATTAATTCCGGTAAACTCTTTAAAGTCTTTTATAAAATGCGCTTGGTCGAAGTATTCACTTTCGTAAGCAATGTCGGTTAGGTTTTCTGACTTTTTATTAAGAAGCATTTTTAGTGCATTTTGCAGTCGGATTACTTTACCCAACTGTTTTGGGCTAACACCAATTTGTTTTTTGAAATTTCGTTCAAGTTGTCTCCGTTTTGATAAATCTTCTTTAAGGATTTTGCTTATCGAAGCACTTCCATTTGTTGCTAAAAGAGCATCAATTGTTGTTTTTACGATATTATTAATTGTAGTTTTTTCATTCAACTTGTCTAAAAAAAAATTTTCAATAATTTCTATTCGTTCACTAGTATTAGTTGCCTCAATTATTTTTCGCTCCAAGTCACTAGCAGTTTTTTCTCCGAACAACAATTCTATTGTCGTTTCCTTGTTTGCCAAGTTATTAATGGGCATTGTTACAAAATTTGCAAAACCATAAGGGTAAAAACGAATTGCAAAAGTATTCACATATCCTGTAGGTTCTATATAAAAGGGTTCAATTGTCTGTCCGAGAACCATTGCACGAGGTTGTAGTATAAATTCATCTTTCGAAGTGTATCGTTTAATGTCGTCTCCAAGTATAAACGCCATTTCAATTGTGCCATCAGGAATGATTCGTTGTTTTTGTACATCAGGTTCAGCAGGAACTTCTAAAGTCCAATAGCAACTGACAAGAGATTCTAAATCCGGATGTGGTTGGAATGTTTGATAGTTCATTGAATAATTGATATTTTGTTAAATGACGCACAACTCATTTTTGTGGTCAATAAATATAATGTTATTCGTATTATTAGATAGGATTAATTAATTCTTATAAAAATTTCTATTTGAACATTACTGATTAATTTACGTATTTGAATAGGAACTGAAATGTTATTTAGCAGTCTCGAAGTTTCGTGACGGGAAGGGTTAACACTATGGAAAGCTAAAATTAGGGATTGTGTCCAAGATTATTATAGGGAAGCGCTTTTTCCGGAATGAAGCTTTTCGCGAAATGTAGGGGAATGTGCTGAACGGTATTGCTTTTAAACATAAGTAGCAAGCACAAAAAAATCCAGTTTAAGGTACTGGATGAACCTTTTGGCTTTAGGCCATTTCATAAATTTCATCAAACAATTTCTTGTCCAATCTTTCTTGTTGGCCAAAGCTTTTCTTCAGCGTGTTGTGTAAAACTGCATTGAAGGCATTGTAACCTAACCACAAATTAGGTTCCTCGTTTAGCAACAATGCTTCATAATTCAGGATTTCCAGGACTTCACGAGATTTTTTCGAAGGGTCGCTGTTCTTGTCGCTGCATTCATATCTAAAGAGTTTCGTTTTATCAAGAATGGCTTTTACAAATTCCTGTGTATCGATGATTTTAAATTCTTTCATCTTGTCGAATTTCTTGGTTATCGTATAGAATTCATTGTCCAGAAACTTGTCGAACAGGTTGTTTAGTCTTGGCATAATAAGGTGTGTATTGTTCTTACTATGCTTGATGGAAAACTCAATTTCGGCTTGTGAAACGTGCAAACCATTGGAACATACTTCTCTATAAAATCCGAAGTGTCCAGAAGTCTTTTCACTACCGTCATACGAGTTTTTGAACCGTAGCATTGGCAGTATCACGTCCTTATCGTTCTTGACGGTAAACTGACTTATATCGTCTATGATAAAGTCGGTAATGAACGACCTATCATTTTTGTTGATGGTGCGCTTGTGAAAGTTCAGTTGTGCATCTGTCAGCATTTCTTCAGCTTTCTTGAAGAACAATTGGTTTGGAATGTGTCCATAACTGTTAGATACCACATTGACGATTTTACCATTTGAAATGATGGCATTTTCAAGCCCTCGTCGGGATTCTATCTGTGTCAGAGTTTTTAAGGATTTCATTTCTGATGAAACAAAGATTTCATCCTGTTGCAAATTTTGTAAATACATAGCTTTTGAATTTAGATTAAACAATATTTGAGCTTAACCCAAACGGAAGCTAAAATCTCAGCTCAAAAGGAAACGGAATAAATAAGTAAGGGAAGAAGCGGTGGCTTTATGCCGTAGTCTTTTGATGGGTGTATTTTACGAGTTTACCTTTGCGTTACTATTGATTGATTATTCTCTCTATTCCTTGACCATTTTAACCAAGTGTCTATTATAAAAAAAAAAGAAGGACCAGCACGAATGCCAATCCTTCTTCAAACAACAAAAGCTACTCTTTCAATCCTTGAATTTGCTTTTCAAGAACTGTTATTCGCTCTTTCAAACGTTCTTCACGCTTGTTTCTTTTTTCGGCATATTCTTTTTCGATGCCGTCAATCTTGGACTTGTAATAACCTTGCATCGCATTGTAGAATGAAATGTTAGTCAGATTATTAACGTGATTGCTTTCGCCAAAATGCACTTGCTTCGTTAGTATATACCGTATCAACTTATGAAAGATTTCCTTTTTAAACTTCTTTTTGAAACTCTCAACAATTTCTTCATCTGTCATCTTGGATGTATTGCCCAATAAATTTGAAAAGAATCTTTGTCGTCCAACATAATCTACATTGTTTTCATACAACGTCAATGAGAATGCTACCATTTCATCCACCGAAAGTGTTTTCTTCGTATCAATGTATTTGGTGTCTCTAATCATTTCAACAACTTCTTCAAACTGCTTGTTGTTCTCTATTTGCTTCTTGCGTATTTCCCTTTCGTTGATTTTAATTATCTGTTCTTCAGGGGAACAATCTGCCATTTTTCTGTTTTCCAAAGGTGCTGAATACGATGTCGATTCATTTTTGGACTGTTCAACAATCTTTATAAAGACTTCTTTGTGTCTGTATGTTTCAGGATGGAACACAATACCTTTTACAAATTCATTTTCTTTAGCGGAATTGTATTTTTCCAATTCTTCTTCGTATTGCTGTAAGGCTTCATCCAGCTCAGCTTTAAATTCATCTTCGGAATAATCGTAATGTTGGTATTCTTTCTTGATGTCCTCAATTGTTGGCTTTATCGGATTTTCTATGATTTCAACATCATCCAGCAAATAGACTTTCAAACCGTTCTTTTCCAATTGTGAAATAATCAGCTGATTGTTTTCCTCGTCTGCCCAATACTGTCGTATTTCAGGAATTAACAGTATGTTCTCTTGTTTCGATTTTTCAATCAAATTCAAGAACGACTTGCTTTTCTTCGTTTCATAACAAGCTGATTTTGTACAAACCATTTTGCCATCGCCGAAAAGATTACCTTGATTTGCCGCGTTAAACGGACATTCAATACAAGAGCCTACTTTTGGCACCAATTTCTTATCATTTACATCAAAAGATGCTTTTTCCAAATCATAGGTCTGGTCTTTAATCATCCTGTTCACCTGATGGGCACTAAAATCTTCGCCCATCGTTTCCAACATCATCTGCTGTTCTTCTGGTTCAAAAAGTGCAACACCCACACCTAACGAAATCGTCATTTCGCCATTACGAACAAAATGCTTAAAACCTTCAATTAAACCAGCCAGCTTTAATCGTTGTCTGATAAAGTTATCTGTTCTTCCCAATCGCTTTGCAATTTCTGTAGGCGCATATTTTTCGCTTAAGTAAGCAATCGCCTCAGCTTCTTCGGTAGGTTCAACATCCTGCCTTTGCAGATTTTCGATGATTTGAATTTCAAGAACATCGTTGTTCTTATATTCCCTGACAATACACGGAATAGTTTTCTTGTCGGCCATCTTACTTGCTCGATACCTACGTTCGCCCATCACGATGATAAATTCGTTTCCAGATTTTCGGACTGTAATAGGCTGTAGAACACCGTGCTTTTTGACGCTTTCGGAAAGCTGTTGCAGATGTGCTTCATTAAAAGTCTTTCTGGGTTGCATCGGGTCGGGAATGACCTTTGCAGTTGATAGGTTCTCAATCTGAAGCCCAATCGCTTTTTGTGTCAATTTTTCTTTGACTTCTTTCTTGGCGGTGGTAATTTTTTTACCGCTCTTTCTTGTGGTACTCGCTTTTGTTGTCATAATACTCAAATTTTAGATTAAACAATATTTGAGCAGAAACCAAACGGAAGATAAAATCTTGGCTCAAAAGGAAACGGAATAAATAAGCGATGGAAGAGACGTTGGCTTTATGCCGTAGTCTTTTGATGGAAGTATTTTACGAGTTTAAATTGCGGTCATATTGTATGATAATAAACCCCCTTAGTTAAATTTTTATTTTCAATTCATTGGTAATATATTAGTTTAATATTTATTGGTAATAAATGTTGTTAATTGAAAAGAATTATTATTTTTGCATCAGACGAATCAAATTGAACTACAACTCACGAGAATTAGTTCACAAATCGTCAACATAGATAAAAATATTTGGCAGAAGTGCCACAGCGACAGGGCTCGCCAAGCAAGGTTCGAGTCTCGTCCAGACCGCAAAATTTCCTTCTTCAAGGAAAATTAAAATGTTGTGTTGTCCCGATTAAGTTCGGGAAGTGGTTTAGAAATAGACCGATGAGAAGCTTATCCAAATGGATGGGCTTTTTTTGTTTTGCGCTATTCTATAAAATGAAACATAAAAAACCCGAAACGTTTGTTTCGGGTTTTACATTTTTAAAGAAAATTAAAAATTAATTATCGTTATCGGTCTTAACCTTCATTTTGGTTTCGCCGTCTTCTTCTTTAATTTTTACTTTTTTGTCTTCGGTTTCCATTTTTATTTTGGTTTCGTCACCGTCAACTTTTCTCTTTACTTCAGCACCTTCGTCTTGCATTTCTTCTACCATTTCTTCAGCTTCGGTCTTTTTTTGATCGCGACACGAAGTTAATGGGGCTAAGAATAATGCAGCTAAGGCAATCATTGCTATTTTTTTCATAATAATTGGTTTTGTTTATTGGTTAAAGTTTGGTTTACATGTCATCAGTACCACCGGTGCCTGTGTTTTCTTCCACTTCATTAACACCTTCTTCAATAGCGTCTCCTGTGTCATTCACTGCATCTTCAACTGCATCACCAGCATCGTCCATAGAATCTTCTACATCATCTGCTACGTCTTCTACGTCGTCTGCTTTTTTGTTGGTGTCTCTACAAGACACAAAAGTGGTGCTAAATGCGACTACTAATGCTAAACTTAAAATTACTTTTTTCATGATTATTGGGTTTTTGTTGTTAGGTTACTAAATTTAATTATCATCACCAATTTTGTCAATCTCTTCGTTAACTTCTTTGTTAACTTCCTTATCAACTTCTTTAGCAGTTCTTTCTAAAATTCCTTCAGACTCTTTTTCTACAGGAACCTCTTTTTCTACTTCTACTTCACGAACAACCTCTTTGGTTTCTGTTTTAGTATCTCTACACGAAGTTGTACAGAAGCCTACTAATGCCAATGCGGCTACAATAAATACTTTTTTCATAATTGGTTTGTGTTAAATTATGTGACAAATCTATGTATTTTAACAGTTGGCATATTGTAAAGTTTTATTAAAATTTAAATCCAAAGGCTTTAAAATAAGTAGATTTAAAAGAAAAAATGAACTTTAAGAGCTTATATCAATTCCTTCGGAACCTACAGAAAAACAACAATAAGGAATGGATGGACGCACACCGTGGAGAATATCATACTGTACGTGATTCATATATTGATTGGTTAAACGAAATGGATATAAAATTGGCCGCTATTGATGCTGATTATACACCCACCACAGGTAAAAAAGCCATCAATCGTATAAATAACAACCTGATGTTTCATCCCAATAAACCTATTTATAAAGACCATTTTGGAGCGGGTTTGGATCAAGAAAGCAAACAAGGTGATTTTTACATTCACTTAGGGGTTAATGAGTCGTTTATTGGAGGCGGGTACTGGCACCCGTCTTCTAAAATTTTAAAAAGTATCCGCGCAGCGATAGATTATAATGGAGAAGAATTAAAAAGGATTCTTAACAAACAGAGCTTTAAAGCCCTGTTTGGGGATATGATTGTTGATGATCCTCTTAAAACATCCCCGAAAGGATACTCCCAAGACCATAAGCATATTGATTTATTGCGACGAAAATCGTTTGCAGTCTCCTGTCCACTTACCCAAAAGGAAGTAATGGCATCAAATTTTGAAGAAAAGGTCATTGCTATTTACAAAGAAATGTTGCCTTTTAGGCGTTATTTAAATCAGGCCGTTACGGTTTAATTTAGTTATATAGTTTAATGTGATGTTTGTCGCGCCTGTATTGCTGTTTACAAAATGCTCGGCAATCATCCCGGTTTTCTCCCTGAAACTTGAATTAGTAACTAGTTTGTTTAAAATTTCGGTGCATTCTGCTGCTGAATCTACTGCATAAAGCCCAGCTAATTGCTGTAATCGCTTGGCTTCTGGAAAGTTCTCAAAATTCTTTCCAATTACAATAGGAACCCCAAAAGTGGCGGGTTCTAATATGTTATGTAAACCGGTTTTTCCCATGGCACCACCTACATATGCAATATCGGCGTAGCTATATATTTTGGTCAATAAGCCAATAGTGTCAATTATAAAAACGGAATAATCAGCTAATTTTTTTCCTTCTTTTTCTGAATACTTAACCGATGAACCTTTCAGTTTTTTTCTAAAGTGCTCAATTTTTGAAGTATCAATATTATGGGGTGCAATAATGAATTTTACATCTTCCGAAGCTTCATTTATATACTTCAGTAAAACTGCTTCGTCTTCTGGCCAAGTACTTCCGCAGACAATACAAAGCGAATTTTCTTTAAATGCTGAAATAAAAGACAACGAGTTGTCATGCTCAATCTGATGCGAAACTCGATCAAAACGAGTATCTCCACTCACAGTCACATTTGTTATATTGATGCTGTGCAATAGTGCTTCTGAAGTTTTATCCTGCACAAAAATATGATCAAAACTTTTTAGAGCTTTTCTCATAAAACTACCGTGTCCTTTAAAAAACACTTGACCTTCCCTGAACAACCCTGAAATTAATAGCGTAGGGATATTACGATTTTTTAATTCGAAAAGGTAATTGGGCCAAAATTCATACTTAACAAATAAAACAAGAGAAGGATGAACGACATTAATGAATTTTTTAGCGTTAGAAATGGTATCTAATGGAAGATAAATCACCACATCAGCCACTGGAGTGCTTTTCTTTACTTCATAGCCCGATGGCGAAAAAAACGAAACCACTATTTTATGATTTGGAAATTCCCTTTTTACAGCTTTCATAATGGGAACGCCTTGCTCAAACTCTCCTAATGATGCGCAATGAAACCAAATAGTTTTATCTTTAGAAGTAATGTGTTGTGCCAAATTTTCAAAAACTTGTGTTCTACCTGACACAAACAGCTTCATTTTTTTGCTAAAATATTGTGCTATCCATAAAAACAGGTAACTAATTCGGGTTAAAAAACTATATAAAATACGCATACATGGAATATATACCGCTAAAATACGGTATTATACTATTATTGGAAATTTATAGTTATATCTATTGAAGTTTTAATAGTAAAATCCCCTTTTTTTCTGAAAATCCTATTATTAACAAGAGCAGTCTGTGTCTTATTTCCCCGTGAATTTCAAAATAAAATCGGTTTAACAAAAAATTAGTACGTTTATAAATGGTTGGCACGGTTTTTTATATAATTTAGAACATTAAAATAGAAGAAGAAAGATATGCGAATTATGAAAAAGAATTTAAAGGTACTGTTCCTTGCTGTATTTGTTGCGGTCGCATCATGCAGTTTTACAACCAAAGAGTTTAACGATACCGATAAAGATAAAGTACTTATAGATCTTATAACCTATGTATTGCAAAAAGGGCATTACAGTCCGGCAGACATAAACGATGAGTTTTCTGCAGAGGTTTATAAAGATTTTATAACAGGGTTAGATCCATTAAAAAGATACTTCCTTGCTTCAGACATTGAAGAGTTCAGTAAATACAAAACTGAGATTGACGACCAAATAAAAAGTAAAGACCTTACGTTTTTTAACTTGGTGTACAATCGTTTGCAAGAACGGATGGAAGATGTGAAAAAAATCTATCCTGAGGTATTAAATACTCCTTTTGATTACACAAAAGACGAATCTATAAATGTAGATTATGACAATATTGATTACGTATCTTCCAAAAAAGAATTGAAAGAACGTTGGAGACAACAGCTTAAGTTTTCCACTATTTCTACTTATTACGATAATGTTGAGGAAAATAAAACAGCAGCTGCTGATAATGATTGGGAAGAAAACGAAGACTTTAAGCCTGAGAGTGAAGAAGAATTAGAAGTTAAAGCTCGCGAAACCTCAAAAACTTCATTAGATGAGTATTTCGATTTCACACAAGATTTAGAACGAAAAGACTATTTTTCAATCTATTTAACCACTATTGTTGAGGAGTTTGATCCGCATACCAATTATTTTGCTCCGCCAGATAAAGATCGGTTCGACCTTAGAATGAGTGGGCGTTTAGAAGGTATTGGAGCACGGCTTCAAAAGAAAAATGATTATATAAAAGTAATCGAAGTAATAAGTGGTGGTCCAGTGTGGCGTGGTGATCATCTTCAAGTAGGAGACCTAATCACAAAGGTTAGACAAGAAGATGAAGATAAAGCTGTCAGTATTGTAGGAATGCGTGTTGACGATGCTGTAAAATTGATAAAAGGACCAAAAGGTACAAAAGTGACGTTGACGGTAAAACGTGTAGATGGTGCTATTGAAGAAGAAACTATTACTCGCGATGTAGTAGAATTAGAAGAAACGTATGCTAAATCTTCTCTTATTGAAAAAGAGAACAACAATTATGGGCTTATAAACCTTCCACAGTTTTATTTTAACATGGAAGACTATAAAGAGCGAAATGCTGCCAGTGACGTAAAAAAAGAAATTGAGCGACTTAAAGAAGAAGGTATAGAAGGATTGGTTCTTGACCTTCGTGGAAATGGCGGAGGTTCTTTACGTACAGCAGTAGATATTGCTGGTCTTTTTATAGAAGAGGGGCCTGTTGTTCAGGTAGCTTCTAACGGTAAAAAAGAAGTGTTAGAAGATGAAGACGATGCCATTGTATGGGACGGACCATTAGTAATTTTAGTTAATGAGCTTTCAGCTTCAGCTTCTGAAATTTTAGCTGCAGCAATGCAAGATTACGAGCGTGCTATTATTTTAGGAAGTAAGCAAACTTACGGTAAGGGTACTGTTCAAAACGTATTGGATCTAAACCAATGGATTAGAAAAAGTGATATGGGCGATATGGGAGCTTTAAAAATAACTACCCAAAAGTTCTATAGAGTTAATGGTGGTTCAACACAGCTTGAAGGTGTAAAAAGTGATGTGGTTATGCCAGATCAATACAGTTATTTTGATGTAGGGGAACGCGATTACGATAATCCATTGCCTTATGATAAGATAGACTCAGCTGATTATAAGAAATGGGATGGTTATATTGACTATAAGGAAACCATTAGCAAGAGTAAAGCTCGTATGGAAAAAAATGCACAACTTCAATTAATAGATGAAGATGCAAAATGGATAAAAGCACGTCGTGATGAGTCTGAAGTTCCACTTAACTTTGATAAATACGTAGCCGATATAGAGAAGCGAAAGGAAGAAACAAAAAAGTTTGAAGAGATAGATAAATATGATAATAAGTTAGATTATAAATCGCTTCCTTACGAAATTGAAATGATGAAGCAAGATACTACCCTACGTGAAAAGCGTAAAAGATGGCACACAAATCTTGCTAAAGATATTTATGTTGAAGAGGCAATTAACGTTCTTAGAGACCTGAAAATAAATAATATCAAAGCCGGAAAAATGGCAGATATTAAAAATTAAGTTACGTTATAAGTGTTGTAAGTAAAATGGAAAGCTTGAACCTTTTTGTTACATTTACAGCGTGAAAACGTCTACTTCATTAACAAAATTAGCGCTCCAAAAGTTTAAGAAGAACTTTTGGGGCGTTTTTAGTTTTTCATTTTTAGTAGTTTGTGCCTTCATTGCAATTTTTGCATATGCCATAGCACCGGATAATTCGCAAGATGCTAACCAGATGCATCTTTCTGTTCATTCAAAACAACCCGGTTTTGCTGTGAAAATGCTTACAGTACCAGCAGAGCTTAAAGAACAAAACGCTATTTCGGTATTTTTCTTCGGAAAAAAGAATGCCGATAGTGAAATTCCTATCTCAACCTATTCAGTTAAAGATTCAACACCTCAAGCAACATTATATACAGGTGATGGAAGTAGTGGTCTTCAAAAGGAATATCCTTTAAACTTATTCCCAGAAGCTAAAACGGTTAAAGAAATTCCTCAAAAGTATATTTCAGAAAAAACGTTTTTATTGGGTACCGATAAATATGGCCGTGACCTATTAAGCAGAATGCTAATCGGTATTCGAATATCATTGGGTATTGGTTTTGTAGCGGTTTTTATTTCCTTAGTGATAGGAGTTAGTTTAGGTGCAATAGCGGGTTATTTTGGAGGTAAAGTAGACGCAGCTATTATGTGGATTATCAATGTCACGTGGTCTATCCCTACTTTACTTTTGGTAATTGCCATCACTTTAGCTTTAGGGAAAGGGTTTTGGCAGGTTTTTATTGCTGTGGGGCTTACTATGTGGGTTGAGGTAGCAAGAGTTGTAAGAGGTCAGGTTATGGGTGTTAAACAGATGCAATATGTTACAGCGGCAAGAGCTTTGGGGTATAAAGATTTTAGAATTATCACCAAGCATATATTACCCAATGCGATGGCTCCTGTCATTATCATTTCGGCGGCTAATTTTGCTTCCGCGATTTTAATTGAAAGTGGATTAAGCTTTTTAGGAATAGGCGCACAGCCACCTATGCCTAGTTGGGGAGGCATAATAAAAGATCATTACGCCTATATTGTGTTAGGGAAACCTTGGCTAGCCATTATCCCAGGTTTAGCTATTATGAGTTTGGTAACTGCTTTTATGCTAATTGGTAATGCGCTAAGGGATGCTTTAGATGTAAAAACATAAAAGCAAACGACTACACTTAGTCTACTCGTGTATAATTTTCAGAATAATATTTATTGCCTTGTTCGTCAAGTGCTATTTGACTAAAAGTGCTTTCGGTTATCTCTAAATTAAAACGGAACACTTTTGTAGTGTCTATTATTTTCATCATCTGAAAAGATCCGTATTCTAAGCGTTCTTCTAGAGTACCGTCTTTTACAATATAGTTTCCATAACCAAACCATTCTACGGAATCCTTGGGGTTGTAACGTGTCCACATTACCTTATTGTTTGTGTACATTTTAACTTGGCGACTATTTTTATAATTTTCAATTGTATCAACCACCATATTGTTTTTGTACATATATTGATCTTGAAGTTCCCAAACACCTTTGAGAGTATTTTTTTCTTGTTGATCTGTTGTTGAAGCACTAATTAATATGGCAACAAGGGTTAATCCGAGAATAATAGAAGTTATTTTTTTCATAGGGATAGGTTTTTAAATGAAAAAAGAATTAAGTACAGTAAGGTACAAAAAATCAGTAACTTAACATATTATATATGAATGTGGTTTTATAAAATTGAAGTCTAGCGTAGATTTAAAATAGAAAAGCCATCACAGATGTGATGACTTTTCGCCCCAAATTTGATCGACCCACCTTAGGTTGGTCAACCTACTTATGTATAACAAAGCTACTAAAATTTATAAGTTTACTATCATAATTTTCTTTTTTGTGAAAAAAATAAGGGTTACTACGTAGGATATAACTCTCTAAAATAGAAATGGTTACTGGGTGTTTTTGTAGGAAAAGTCCAAATAGTTGTAACGTGTTATTATAATCTATCAATTGTAAACACTTATAAAACAGTTAAAAAAAAGTAAATTCACTTTTCAGCGTTTTTAAACATGGTATCTTTAAAAAATTCTTACTGCGCTTATGACACTACGTTGGGTAATTTTTATTTCAATATATATATTAGTTGACCTTTATGCTTTTCAAGCGATTAAAACTCTTACCCGCAACTATTGGGTATATGGGCTTTGGGTGCTAATTTCTCTTTTAATATTGGGAGCCTTAATCTATCAATTAGGAATTTTAGATTCTGGAAGAATGATAGGTTTGGACAAAATGTATGTTTTTGGCTTTTTTTTAGTCGTTTTTGTTCCAAAATTGATATTGATTATTTTAATGTTCGGCGAAGATATTATCCGCCTATTCGTTGGGCTTTTTACAAAAATTGGAGGTGGTAGCGAAGCATTTCATCTTCCTTCAAGAAGAAAATTTGTTAGTACGTTGGCATTGGGTATTGCGGCAATTCCTTTCGCTTCATTGTTGTACGGTATGTACAAAGGGAAATACAATTATAAAGTTTTAAAGTACGCTTTAGAGTTTGATGATTTACCAGATGCTTTTCACGGTTATACTATTACGCAACTAAGCGACATTCATAGTGGAAGTTTTAACGATGAAGACAAAGTTGCTTACGCAGTAAACTTAGCCAATGAGCAGGAGAGTGATGTAATTCTTTTTACGGGTGATCTTGTTAATAATGTTGCAGATGAAATGAATCGTTGGAAAAAAACTTTTTCAACTTTAAAAGCAAAAGACGGCGTGTTTTCAATACTTGGAAATCACGATTACGGTGATTATGTAAGCTGGGAAACCGAAGTTGCTAAAAAAGAGAATCTTGCGCAATTGAAAGCCCTTCAGAAAGAAATAGGGTGGGATTTATTGTTGAACGAAAATCGAACGCTTACACGAAACGGAGAACAAATTAAATTAATAGGAGTTGAAAATTGGGGAGAGGGAGGATTTAAAAAAGCAGGTGACCTCAATAAGGCTTCCGAAGGCGTTGCTAAAGAAGACTTTAAAATACTTATGAGCCACGATCCATCACACTGGAAAGCTCAAGTAAAAGAAGATGATAGAAATTATCAGCTTACCTTAAGTGGTCACACACATGGCATGCAATTTGGTATTGATATACCTGGATGGATTAAATGGAGTCCGGTGAAATACCGCTATGAAAACTGGGCAGGTATTTATGAAGAATTTGGAAGGTATATAAATGTAAACCGTGGTTTTGGCTTTTTGGGTTACCCAGGAAGAGTTGGAATGTGGCCTGAAATTACGGTTATCCAACTTAAAAAACGAGGTAAAGAAGCATAATCAAAGGGAAATACTATATTTGTAATAGAGGTATTCAAGAAACACGATAAGAAATGTCAAAATTTGGAGAATTAATCGAAACGAAGCTACCAGTCCTACTTGCATTTTTTGCAGATTGGGACGAGGCTTGTAAAGAAATGCACCCAACCTTACGGGATGCAGCCGCTGCGCTTGGTGATAAAGCAAAAGTTGTTAAAATTGATGTAGAAAAAAATCAAGAACTAGCCGAAGCACTTCGCATTAAAGGGCTGCCTACGCTTATGATCTACAAAAATGGCGAAATGAAATGGCGCCAAAGCGGAGAACAAGATGCCAATACACTTATCGGTTTAGTCAAGGAATATATATAGTCCTTCTTACCATAATGCGTTCGCAGTCATTTTGATAAAAATGAAAAACCACATCTTGATAATCACGCCTTACTTTTTATTTTTAAATTAGTACTGCCTACTATTTGATTCAAATATCAACAAATAACATTTTTATGATTTCAGAAATAATAAAAAGCAGACGTTCTGTTTTTCCAATTCAATATAATAATCAACCTATTTCAAAAGAAGAAATTCAGACGATCCTTCAATCGGCCAATTGGGCACCTACCCACAGAAAGACTGAACCATGGCGCTTTAAAATTTTTCATTCTGAAACTGCTAGAAAACAATTAGCTGAATTTTTAGGTAAAACCTATAAAGAGATAGTTGAGAGTCCTTCAGAATTTAAACAAAAAAAGATTGAGGAGAAACCGATGCAATCTGCTTGTGTTATTGCTATTTGTATGCAGCGCGATCCTAAAGAATCAGTACCCGAATGGGAAGAGGTTGCAGCTACAGCGATGGCGGTTCAAAATATGTGGCTCACTGCTCACGATCTAAAAATAGGTGCATATTGGAGCTCCCCAGCACTGAAAGACCATATACATAAATTAGTAGATTTTAATGAAGGAGAACGGTGCTTAGGCTTTTTCTTTATGGGAAAATACGACGAAAATTTACCCGAAGGTGTTAGAAAAACTAGTGTTGAAGAAAAAACAACTTGGTTTTAAAAAAAGGAATCCAAGTTAGTCCAGACTTTATAAACAAATAGCCCTAAATAAACTAGCGTAGCCATAAACTTGATAAAAGTGGAAGCTAAGAATCCAATAAAAGATCCAAATGCAGCTTTCAATGCATGATTACCACGGGTTTGGTTAAATACCACTTCGCCTATAAAAGCGCCAGCAAACGGACCAATTAAGATTCCGAAAGGGATGGGAGCAATAATTCCGACAATTAGACCAATTGTAGTTCCCCACGCTCCAGCTTTACTACCGCCAAACTTTTTAGTACCCATAGCTGGAATTACATAATCCAATACATATAAGCCAATTGCCACAATGCCAGTTATGGTAATAAAAATCCAATCAAATTCAAGGGAAGGTGCGAGATATAAGAGTATTAAGCCCAACCAACTAATGGGTACGCCTGGTAAAACGGGTAGAACACTTCCTAATATGCCAATGAGCATACACACCAATCCCAAAACAAGTAAAATGACATCCATACAATCAATTAGACACTAAAAATAAGGAAGTGTTACAACTTTATAACTAAAAAATTAGTTTAAACTAAACATTTAGTTTATATTTGAAATATCAATTGTAATATTATGAAGCAACTTACAAAAGCAGAAGAAGATATTATGCACATACTCTGGGAACTTGGAGAAGGCAATGTGGCAGCAATAATTGATGAGCTGCCAGAGCCAAAACCAGCATATAACACTGTCTCTACAATCGTTCGGATTCTAGAAAGCAAAGAATTTGTGGATTATAGAAAAGAAGGTCGCGGTCATATTTATTTTCCAAAGGTGAAAAAGAACGAGTACAGTAACCAATCGATTAATAAGTTGGTTGATGGCTACTTTCAAGGCTCTTTTAAAAGTATGGTTTCGTTTTTTATGAAGAAAAACGACATCAGTATCAACGAACTGGAAACGATAATGAAAGAGATTAATAAAGAAGAAAAGTCATGATACATTACATACTACAAACCATCGCTTTTCAACTACTGTTTTTAGTAGTGTACGACCTATTTCTGAAAAAAGAAACATTCTTCACTTGGAATAGAATCTATCTAATAGCAACCCCAGTAGTAAGTTTTTTACTTCCTTTATTTAAAATTGAAGCGTTCAGGAATGCAATTCCAGAACAATATTTAATACAACTTCCGGCTGTGATTATAGGTGGAGAATCCGCTCAAAAAGCAATACAGTTAGATGCTGTGACCATTTCAGAAACAACCGCCTCTTTTTTAACTATTTCCGAAATAGTACAAGCGATTTGGGTACTCGGAATGTTAGTGGCTTTAACTCTTTTCAGTTTAAAAGTGATCAAGTTTTATAAGTTGAAACAATCGGGTATTAAAAACGAATTTGAGAACTTGAAAATCATCCAACTACCAAACAGCAAAGCGGCTTTTTCTTTTTTCAACACCATTTTTTTGGGAAGTGACCTTTCAGAAGAGCAAACCGAAAACATTTTACTGCACGAGAAAGTACACGCTAAACAAAAACACACAGCAGATTTGTTATTTTTTGAAGCCTTACGCATCATTTGGTGGTTTAACCCATTGGTGTATGTATTTCAGAAAAAGATAACCGAACTGCAAGAATTTATAGCCGATAGTAGTGTGGCTAAACAGCAAACCAGAAAAACATATTATCAAAACTTATTATCGCAGGTGTTTCAAACATCGGATATTTCATTTACAAATACATTTTTCAATCAATCATTAATCAAAAAACGAATCGTTATGTTACAAAAATCAAAATCAAAGAAAATTTTTCAACTAAAGTATTTATTACTTATTCCCGTAGTTTGCGCCATGTTGTTTTATACATCGTGTACCAATGAAGCGGACGAAGTAAAAGAGGAAGCAAATTTAGTTTCAAACACTGGCGATAGTGAGGTGATGACCAAAATCAATGAACTTTCCGAAGCTATTATGAAAAAAGGAAACTTGACTCCTGAAGAAGAAAAAGCGTTGCAGTTTTTGGCCACAAAAGCAGAACTTGGAGATAAGGTATATACTTCTGTTCAAGAATATCTTGACAAAACTGAGGACGATACAGATGTTCCGTTTTCGGCAATCGATAAAGTACCTACTTTCCCAGGTTGCGAAGGAATGAGTAATGAAGATGCTAAAAAATGCATGTCTAATAACATAATGCAATTAGTGGTAGACAATTTTAATAGCAAAGTAGGCGATAATGCCAATTTAAATGGAAAGCAGCGTATTTTTGTTCAGTTTAAAATAGACAAACAAGGAAATGTTGCAGATGCCAAAGCGAGAGGGCCACATCCCGATTTAGAGGAAGAAGCACTTCGTGTGGTAAATAAAATCCCGCAAATGCTACCAGGTGAGCACAGAGGAAAAAAGGTAGGTGTGCTATATTCATTGCCAATTATTTTTGAAATTAATTAAAGTAGGCCTACAGATAAAAATTCAAACCCGAAACAGATCTGTTTCGGGTTTTTTATTGAAGAACTTCATTTTTCAAAGGATTAAGTTTCAGTAAATTTGTACTTTTCAAGCTGTATTAATTCTGTAAATGAAATACGTTTTACTTTTTATAATTATGCCATTGGCAACTTCTTGCCAGTTTTTTGAAACCGAGAAAATTTCTTCGGAAACTTTTTATGATGAAGAAATTAAAACGATAGACTGGAAAGATGTAGATCAATACCCTGTTTTTAAGTCGTGCGAGGCTTTTTCAGAAAAAGAGGCGCAAAAAAACTGTTTTGAAAATACGTTGGCAACGTCTCTTTTTGAGGCTGTTACCAGTAATAAGGATATGTCTATAAAAGACTTGAGCGATACGGTGTATGTGAAGTTTTCAGTTTCAGAAAAAGGGCAACTTTCCGTAAAAAGTATTGAGATGGATAGTCTAACCCAAGCCGAATTACCTAACTTAAAAAAGAGTCTGCATATTAAAATTGATTCTATAACGTTGATTGCTCCAGCTTACAAACGTGGCATTCCTGTAAAAACCAAATTTACACTGCCCATTGTTTTGCAAACAGACGAGGAATTATAAATTGAACTTATACCCTACCGTAAAATCCACCGGAAATTCGTCACTGCTTTCTCGTCCAATAGCTACAATATCGTTGTAGGAGACGGTAAGATAACCATTACCTAATGCAATGTCGGCACCTAACCCAAAAGCTCCAGGCGTTTGCAAATCACCTCCAGAACCAGTGATGCGCTCTTCGTTTCCGCTACTGTTAATAAAAATAACATCACGTGATGCATACGAATAAGCAACAAGCTTGGTGTTTACAAAAACCTCTATCGCACTTCTTTTTATAAACTTAAAGCGGTAGTTCAAGGAAAATTCCGAATTTGAAAAGTCATAATCACTGTTTTTCAATAATTGCTTAAACCGAAATACAATGGCGTGTCTTTTTAGCTTTACTTCATCTATAATTTCAAAATCTATCCCAAAAGCCGGTAGCACTGTATTATCAGGATTTGTGTAATACACATTATTTGAAGCTCCTACAAATGCTCCCAAGCGTGTTTTAAGTTGGATAGATTTTTTTTCAGAAGTATACGTAGAATCTACTTGTTTGTTGTAACGCACAACAAAATCTCGTAAGCTGGGTAAGGTTAATTTTACATCGTCCACTGCAAGCGAAGTATCTGAAGTTTGCAACTGCAACACTTCTTTATATTCTTCTTGGTATTCGCCGTTAACCTCGGTGTTTTTTAGTTCGGTTATGGTATTGTCTTTTTGTAAGAAATAGCGGTACTCATTATCAATACTATTCCATAAAAGGGTGAGTGGACCATCAACTTCCTTCTGTAACATATAAGTTTCACCATTTACAGAATATTGTTGCTGGGCTATAGTAGTAATACTGGCTAATATGATGAATAAGAAGAGCAGACGTTTCATAGGGACAAATTTTATAATGCTAAAGTTAACTAAAAGTAATCAATTTGAAGTTATGCTTTAAAACGGCGGCCTTTCCAGTGATAACTCCCTAATAAGCTCATAATAAATACAGTTACCGTTATAAATGGATATAGTAGACCACTGGCTATAACGTGCAAAATTGATGTTAAAGACACTGCTTTATTTTTGAAAAGAGCTTTTGTTGAGAAAATAATAAACCCTTCAACTACTATTTTTATAAGAAGAACAAAAAGGTAAAAGTATAGAAATTGCGTGTTGTAAAAAATGTAAATCCATCCAAAGGCAACCCAAAGATTAACCATAAAAACAAGTACTCCAATTATTTTTGGAAGCCAATTCTCCTGTTTTGTTGTTTTTGAAGCCCATCGCACCCGCTGATTGATTATTTGTTTCCAGCTTTTTTGTGGTTGAGTTGTTACAATAGCGGCAGCGGTTTTTAAAAATCGTATTGAGTTTGGAGCGTGGTTTTTTATTTTTTCCAATAAAAATATGTCATCACCACTAGCAATATGATTATTTCCGCTAAAACCCTTTAATTGATTAAACACATCCTTTTTGTACGCTAAGTTCGCTCCATTGCATAAAATTTCTCGTTGTAGTCCAAATCCTCCCATAGTTACGGCTTGTAAACTCAATCCATCAAACTGTTGAAAAGCTTCAATTAGGCTACCGTTACTTTTATAAATAACTGGACCGCAAATCATATTTGGATTATTTTTTTGAATAATAACATCAAAACATTGTAACCATTTTTTTGGTACAGAACAGTCGGCATCAATTGTAAGAATCCATTCGTGTTTTGCTTCAGAAATAGCAGTAGTAATTGCATCTTTTTTTGGAGAATTTGAAAACCGCTTGTTTCGAATTATTTTAAAAGGGAACACACAGTTTTCTAATGCTTTTGAAACGGTCAATACCGAGTTATCTTCCGATTCATCATCCACTAAAATCACCTCAAACAATTCAGAAGGATAGTTTAGTTGTTTTAATGAAGTGAGTAAGGCTGGTATTTTTTCGGCTTCATTTCTAAAAGGAACAATAATAGTAAATGCTGTTGTGGGTTTTGTAGCATGTAAAATGGTAGGCTTTAACTGTATCACCCCTATCCAAATAAATAGTAGAAGTACTAGATAAAAGGTGAGCAAAATAAAACCTAATGTCATCATAAGTTGGTGGTTTTATAACGTGCTACATAAAAACCTCCAATTAATGCTGGGAGAATAAAATTAAGCAGCCACATAGTAAAAACAGTACAAAGTACAGTTAATTCGTCCACGCCTGCTAATGAAAAAAGCCAAACGGCTACACCTCCTCGCACAACCACATCAAAAACAAAAAAAGAAGGAAGAATTGAAACCAAAAGGTACATAGCGAATATGAGTGGAACAGCTTTTAAAATCGAAATATTAGCATCAAAAAATAATAAGATTACAAAAAATAAAAAGCTAAAAACAAAGTATCGTATAAAGGAATATAACAGCAATTTTAATTTTAAAGAATAAGATAATTTTTTGATGTATTGAAATAGGTTTATAACAGAGAGTCCCTTTATAAGAAGTTGTTTTTTTCTGAAAAAATACGTAGCAACAGCTACGATTAATAATACAGAAATTAAAATACTTAGTTTGACGCTTGAAACTGGCAAGGAATAATTTAAAGCCAAAATACAAAGTCCAATGCCACCAAAAAAACAGGTAATGATCATTTGGATACTGTTGCTTAAAAAGTTGAGTAAGAGTATTTCTTTTCTTTTCTCTGAAGGATAAAAAAACGCTTTGGCACCATAATCACCAATACGGTTAGGCGTTGGTAAGGATATTGTTAAAGCCATCAAGCTTTGTTTAGTAGCTTCGAAAAATGAAATAAATTTTATTTTTGAAACTGTTGTTTGCCATTTCGCTATTTCAAAAAACCAGTTAATCGCCGCTAACAATATAAAAAGTAGAATGTATGCAAAGCTTTTCGATTGAATTTCAGAAGTAAACAAGTTCCATTTTAGTGTTTCTCCAGAAGTGATTTTATAGTATATATACGCAAATGTGAGCCCAAGCAACAAAACTTTTAGGGCAACCAGCCAATATTGTTTAGATTTGTGCAAAACGGTGCGCATAAGCAACGAAGTTACAGAAAGTTTTCAAATATGAGTTCAGAAAGGATAATCTTGGGTATAGATCCCGGAACCACCATTATGGGTTTTGGACTTATAAAAGTTGTGGGTAAAAAGATGCAGTTTATGCAACTGAACGAACTGCAACTTAAAAAGTATAAGGATCACTACGTTAAACTGAAACTTATTTTTGAACGCACTATCGAATTAATCGACACCTATCATCCCGATGAAATAGCCATCGAAGCCCCGTTCTTTGGGAAGAACGTGCAATCCATGCTTAAGCTGGGAAGGGCACAAGGTGTTGCCATGGCGGCCGGACTTTCAAGAGAAGTCCCCATCACCGAATACTCCCCTAAAAAAATTAAAATGGCCATCACCGGAAACGGAAATGCAAGTAAAGAGCAGGTCGCTAAAATGTTACAAAGCACGCTTGGCTTAAAAGAATTACCTAAAAACCTAGATAGCACCGATGGCCTTGCGGCAGCCGTTTGTCATTTTTATAACGAAGGTCGCATGGAGACGGGTAAAAGCTACACGGGTTGGTCCGCTTTTGTTAAACAGAATGAAGATAGGGTGGGAAGGAAATAAATGTTTTTCCCTAAGAAACTTTCTTGAGCTATGATTTAACCACCCCGCCCTTTGGGCACCCCTCCTAAGTTAGGAGGGGATAAATTATATGGTTTAAAACAAAAACCAAGACTTCACTAGATAGTCTTGGTTCTTATTTCCTGTAGCGCAGCGGTCTTGGCTCTTGTAGTTTATTTTATCATATCAAAACCACAATACGGCACTAGTACCTCAGGAATTTTAATTCCTTCAGGAGTTTGGTAATTTTCCAAAATTCCTGCTAATACACGTGGTAATGCTAGAGCACTTCCGTTTAAAGTGTGAAGAAGGTTGTTTTTACCGTTTTCATCTTTAAACCGAAGTTTTAATCGGTTAGCTTGAAAGGTTTCAAAGTTTGATACAGAAGAAATTTCTAACCACCTGTCTTGAGCAGTTGAAAATACTTCAAAATCGTAGGTTAAAGCAGCGGTAAACCCTAAGTCACCTCCACATAGACGTAAAATTCGGTAGGGTAATTTTAATTCTCGTAATATATCCTTTACATGTTCTACCATGCCATCTAATGCTTTGTAGCTATTATCAGGATGCTCAATACGTACAATTTCAACTTTATCAAATTGGTGCAAACGGTTTAAACCACGAACGTGGGCGCCGTAACTTCCAGCCTCTCTTCTAAAGCAGGGTGTATACCCAGTACATGTGATTGGCAATTGATCTTGCTTTAATAAATCACCTCGAAACATATTGGTTACAGGTACTTCAGCAGTAGGGATCATATACAAATCATCGTTGGTGATATGATACATTTGCCCTTCTTTGTCAGGCAATTGACCAGTACCACGCGCAGAATCTTCATTTACCATTAACGGTACTTGATATTCGGTATACCCAGCCTCCACATTTTTATCTAGAAAATAGGTGATTAATGCACGCTGTAACCTAGCACCTTTTCCTTTATAAATAGGAAATCCAGCTCCAGTTACTTTTACACCCAATTCAAAATCGATAAGGTCGTATTTTTTGGCCAACTCCCAATGTGGTAATGAGCCTTCCTCAAGGGTTGGAATGTCTAATTCACGAAAAATTTCTTCATTGTCTTCTTCGTCATTTCCGGCGGGTACGGTCTCATGTGGTACGTTGGGAAGGTTGTACAACAATTCTTGTAGCTTTTCTTCGGCAGCATTTAACTGTTCTTGTAGCGTTTTAGACTCCTGTTTTAATTGGGTTGTTTTTTCTTTTAGCAAGTTTGCTTTTTGGGCTTCTCCTTTTTGGAAAAGCATCCCAATTTCTTTTGAAAATTTATTGGACTTTGATAATATGTCATCCAGTTTCGTCTGGGTGTTTCTACGAGTTTCGTCTGCAGCAATAATTGCATCCAGATCGTTAGTAGCATCAATACCTCTTTTAGCAAGTGCTTTAATAAATTGATCCTTGTTTTCTCGGATTTCGTGTACTTGTAACATAGTCCTAAAATTTTAAGAAAGCAAAGTTAGGGAAATACAGCTTTTAACGAAGATTATTTTAGGAGTTTTATTTTTTCCTCGCAAACCCTTCTGGGGAAGGTAAAATCCAATCGGTGTGTTTAAAATGTTGCCAAGGCTGGGCAGCTAGATCTATTTCTGGGTTGGTTAGTTGGTTGTAAATCCCTGTATTCACTCGTATATATGAATCCATGTAAACCTCTACATCCTTCTTCCCATTTTTTTCTTCAATTTGTTTAATACGCTGTGCGAGTTGCCAAAGCATATCAGGCTTCGATTTTACAGCTCGTTGTTGTTTTTTACTTAGTAGCAAGTTGTAATTATAGCGTTTTTTCTCCGTATCCCCTTTTTCTTTTATCCAAACTGTCAAACTACCTGCTTTGCTACGTAGCATCATGCGCCAACTTAGACGGTGACCTTCTTCGGTCCAGAGTACGTCGTCTTTAAAAAACCAATGGCGTAACGGTAATCCTATTTGAATTATAAAATAGACTGAAAATATAGTTAGTAGTGCTGGTTTATAATTTGGTACAATAATCTCCCCTTTGGTGTATAATTTTTTCTTCGGAAGAAATCGTTTTTGTAATATTTCCGAAGAAAAGAAAAAGAAGGCAAATGCCATGGACATATACGGGAAAATCCCTATTTGAAATATAATTGAGTTAAATAGATGAAAGAATATGGAAACAATAAAAGCTGCCAATCGGGTCCTTTTCCAAAGTAATAAGGGGACAATCAATAAATCGAACAAAATACCAACGTACGCAATGCACCAATGTACCCAATTTTCCTGAAGCAACCCTCCCACCAACCAGTAATCACTTTTACTCTTCATAAATAGGGCAGGTACACTGGCATCAAACCAGCCAGGATACCATTTTGCTATAGAACCGTACGTATAAACAATCCATACTTGAAGAATCAATACCAACAGTACCCATCTAGGCATGGATGGTGACTTAAGTTCAGAGCTTTGTCTGGCATCGATGGAAAACCATCGGTTGGCTGGTAAAAAAACCATTAGCCAGCATAGTAGCATCATTAAATAGTAGTGATTGTTGTAAGATGATTTTTGCATTAAATAGACGCAGCTCCACATAAGGGCGTAGCAAAACATACCAAACCGGTACTTGTAGCCTAACATAACCAAAACGCCAAAAGTGCCCATCAAGGCAAAATACCAATACATTAAATCGCCTGGCAATGGCTGTAAAAACTCAAAACCGATAAAGTTGAAGGTAAATTTAGGTTCAACCAAAGTACGTCGTACCCAACCAGAAGCAATTGCACCAAATCCTTCTATGGCAATTAACGCTCCAAAAACTACTCTCCAAAGTACGAGACCAGTATTGTCTATATGTTTGAATAAAAACCTATTCACGAGTTTTAAGTAAATTCCTTGCAAATAATTCGTCTTGTTTTATCGCTTTTTTCAATGTTTCCATTCCGTCAAATGTTTCTTCATCTCGTATATGGGTTATAAACTCTATTTGTAAATCTTGATTGTACAAGTCTTGATTGTAATCTAAAAAATGGGTTTCAATAGTTTTTTTTCTTCCTCCAACAGTTGGATTGGTACCAATACTTGTTATTCCAAATACTTGTTTATTGTTAATTGTAGCTTTTACAACGTACACTCCATTTTTTGGAATTAACTTATAATCTTCGGTAAGGTTTAGGTTGGCGGTTGGGTACTCCATCGTTCTTCCAATGGCTTTTCCTTGCACTACTGTTCCTGAAATCATAAATTGATAGCCCAGGTATTCATTAGCCGTACTAATATCGCCTGCCTCCAATGCTTTTCGAACTTTGGTGGAGCTTACCGTTACTTCATCCAATTCTTGAGCACTTATTTCTTCTACCTCAAAGCCATAAGTGTTTCCGAATTCTTTTAAATCGTTTATATCTGCGGTCCGATTTCTCCCAAAACGGTGATCGTATCCAATAATTACTTTTTTAGCTTTGAGTTTGTTTACCAAAATATCACGGACATATTCTACTGCGGTTAACCGTGAGAACTGTCTAGTAAACGGATGGATGACCAAGTGGTCCAAACCTGTTTTTTCTAGCAGTTCTTTTTTTTCTGAAAGCGTATTAATGAGCTTGATGTTTGAATCTTTTTGAAGCACCATCCGTGGATGTGGAAAAAAAGTTAACAAAACAGAGTCCAAATTGTCTTTTTCTGCGGCTTGAACTAAACGTTTTAAAATAGCTTTATGGCCAATATGAACACCATCAAACGTGCCAATGGTTATTGCACAAGGTCTTTCATTATCGTATTTCGAAGCTGAGCTGTATTCTTTCACCTTAGTTTCCGTTAAAAGTATTCATAGTATTGTTTATGCCTGCCAACCCGAAAGACTCAATGGCTTTAGACGCTTTTTCTAAGCGTTCAGGTAATTTTTTATTTTCTTCTTCATCCCATTCTCCTAACACATAATCTACTTGTCTGCCTTTGCTGAATTCATCACTTATACCAAACCGAAATCGATTGTATTTATTTGTCTGTAAGGTATTTTGTATGTCTTTTAACCCATTATGACCACCATCACTCCCTTTTGTTTTTATTCGAAGTGTACCAAATGGGAGGTTTAAGTCATCGGTTACTACCAACAAGTTTTCTAGCGGTATTTTTTCTTTATCCAGCCAATATCTTACTGCTTTTCCGCTGAGGTTCATAAAAGTACTAGGTTTTAGTAATAAAAAAGTGCGTCCCTTCTTTTTATGAATTGTAATATCACCTAGTTTTTCTGTTTCCCAGGTTAAATCATTTTCTTTTGCTAGAGCATCTAGAATCTTAAAACCAATATTATGACGTGTATTATGATACTTTGGACCTATATTTCCTAATCCTGCAATTAAAAATTTTTTCATGGGGTCACCTTCTGTGTAGGGTTGTTTTTGGGTTGTGCTAAAAAGCTTTTTAAAAAATGATAGCATTTCATAAAATGTTTCAGCGGTAAAAATAAAAAAAGCATCCCAAACTATAGGATGCTTTTTATATATCTTAAGATAGAGAGATTTATTCGTCAGAAGATCCTTCTTTCTTTTCAGTTCCTTCAGCAGTGCTTTCAGTTCCTTCTTCGCCTTCAGCTCCTTCTTCAACTTCTTCGTCTTCGTCTTCATCTTCTGGTACTTCGTCAACGATAGCTGTACGAGAAGTTCTAACTTGACAAATTACTTTTTTGTCTTCGTGCAAGAATTCAAAATCCTCTGTTTCGATGTCACCAACTGCCATGACATCTCCAATTTTCATATTGGTAATATCAACATCGATAAAATCTGGAAGGTTTTTAGGCAATGCCCTAACACGCAACCTACGGTTAATAATACGCAATACCCCACCATTTTTAACTCCAGCGGCGTTACCTGAAACACGTACCGGAATGGTCATGCTTATTGGGGTACCATCGAATAATTGATAGAAATCAATGTGTAGAATTTGGTCTGTTACCGGGTGAAATTGAATATCCTGTAAAGCACAGTCAATTTTATCGCCATCTGCCAACTCTAATTCAACCCTAAAAACGTCAGGTGTATAGACTAGGTTTTGAAATGATAGTTCATCTGCTGAAAAATGAATGGTACTATCCCCTCCGTACACGACGCAAGGAACCTTTCCAGCATTACGTAAAGCTTTGGTTGCTACCTTGCCTACGCTTTCTCTTTTAGATCCTTTGATTGTAATTGATTTCATTGTAATGAATTGTAAATTAGTATATATTAAAAATTTTGGAGTGCAAAGATGCAGTTTTTTTCTTTGTACTGAAAATAAAAAAGCGGTTATTTTATCGCTTTTCTGTCTGTATTGTTGAGGGTTACATTAAAAACTTAGAACTAATGCTTTTATTGTGGTTTACACTTAGCATGACGTCAGCAAATAGGTTAGCGCAGGTTAACACTTTTACTTTTTTACTTTCTTGACTTAACGGAATGGAATCTGTAACAATCAACTCTTCCAGTTTCGATTTTTCAATACGTTCGTAAGCATTGCCTGAAAGGATTGGATGCGTACAAATTGCACGTACACTCAAGGCTCCACGTTCCATCATAAGGTCAGCAGCTTTGGTTAAAGTTCCTGCGGTATCAACCATATCATCAACCAACACCACATTTTTGCCTTTTACATCGCCAATGAGTTCCATATGTGAAATAACGTTTGCTTTTTCACGCTGTTTATAACAAATTACAACATCGCTATCCAATGCTTTGGAATAGGCATATGCTCTTTTACTACCACCCATATCTGGGGAAGCTATTGTTAAGTTATCTAAGTTTAACTTTCGTAAATGCGGTAAAAAGATTGTAGAAGCAAAAAGATGATCTACTGGTCTTTCAAAAAAACCTTGAATTTGGTCGGCGTGCAAATCCATGGTGATTATTCTTGTAGCTCCTGCTGTTTCTAGCATTTTAGCTACTAATTTTGCAGCAATAGGAACACGCGGCTTGTCTTTTCTATCTTGCCGAGCCCATCCAAAATAAGGCAACACAGCTGTAATATGCCTTGCCGAAGCTCTCTTTGCAGCATCGAGCATTAACAGCATTTCCATTAAGTGGTCACTGTTTGGGTGGGTGGAACCAATTATAAACACACGGCTTCCGCGAACAGACTCTTCAAAGGAAGGTTGAAATTCACCATCGCTGTAAGTAGACGTTATTATTTTACCGAGCGAAATACCAAATGCTTTGGCAATATTGCCAGCAAGGGTTTCACTTTGTTTACATGCAAAAATTTTGGGCTCTGGAATGGGAACGGACATGGTTTCTGTTTTGAAATTGGTTGTGTGCAAATGTAAAAATTTATTGTTTAGCTGATTGAGAATAGACCATAGAAATATAGTAATTTTAAAAACTTCTTTTATTTCTAAATTAAACGTATTAAGATGGTAAAGATTTAGAAGTAGAGTTGCTTAAAGCGTTTTAGATTTTTAACTTGCCTTTCATAAACTAATTGATAACCTATAAAAAGATCTCTGCCTTTGCAGCGAATATTATGAAAATTATTTCCTACAATGTAAACGGCATTCGAGCTGCCATTAGAAAAGGATTTTTAGATTGGATAAAGAGTGCTAACCCCGATGTTATCTGTATTCAAGAAACCAAAGCGATGAAAGAGCAGGTTGATACCGATGCGATTTCCGAAGCCGGTTATCCGTATCAATATTGGTATAGCGCCCAAAAAAAAGGATATAGCGGTGTTGCTATATTTTCAAAAACAGAGCCTAACAATGTAGCCTACGGGACAGGCGTAGATTATATGGATCACGAAGGACGAAACATTCGGGTAGATTTTGACGACCTTTCGGTGATGAGTCTCTACTTACCCAGCGGAACAAACATCGCCCGTTTGGAGCATAAATTGGGTTATATGGATGACTTTCAAATTTATATTAATCAATTAAAGCAAGAAATACCTAATTTAGTTATTTGTGGTGATTATAATATTTGTCACGAAGCGGTTGATATTCACGATCCGGTTCGGAATAAAAACGTTTCTGGATTTCTACCGGTAGAACGGGAGTGGATAGGCAATTTTATGGATAGTGGATTTATAGATTCGTTCCGTCATTTCAACAAAGAACCACATAATTATACTTGGTGGAGCTATCGTGCCAATGCTCGCAATAATAATAAAGGATGGCGTATCGATTATAATATGGTGGCAAGACCATTACAAGAAAACCTGAAAAGAGCCGTTATATTACCCGAGGCCAAACACAGTGACCATTGTCCCTTGTTAGTTGAGCTCGAATTTTAATTTTTTCTGAAATACCAACAAACAACGGCATGAGTTTTCCTAACGATTTCTACGCACATTTAAAAAATCATAATTACACCGAAATTAAAGGTGGAATAGAAAGAAAGAACTTTTTAGAAATATGGGTCGTTGCAGTTGATAATCGCATTTTTGCAAGAAGTTGGAATAAAAGTGCAAAAAGTTGGTTTACTGCTTTTATAGAAACAGGTGTTGGGCAATTAAAATACGGTGAAAAAATAATTAATGTTGAAGGTGAGAAACTCGATAAAACGAATAAAATCCAACAGTCGATTAACGAAGCTTATCTTTCAAGATACAATCAAAAAGAAAATATTTATTACTCAGAAGGCATCACAAAACCTGAATATTTAGACTATACAATGGAGTTTTTCTTCTCAAAAAATGATAATTAATATGAAACGAATTATTCAAGTTTTCTTCTTCGGAATTCTAATCGTATCGGTAACTACTTCGTGCGTATCATCAAAAATCTATGACGATTTAAAAGACCGTTATGCGGCTTTAAAATCTGAAAACGAATCGTTAATGAATCAATTGGACAATACTTCATCAAATGGAGAAGTGTATTCCGTTGCTCAGTTGCGGGAAGAAATTGAAAAATTAAAAGCCGAAAACACGCGTTTGGCGATGGATTTGGCTGCTTCAGAAAAAAGCTTAGCCCGTTTACAAGAATCTTATGATGCGTTGGAAGCAAATAGCTCATCGGCCTTGACTGAAAACTTAGAACGTAACCGAAAGCTATTAACGCAGTTAGAAGAAAAAGAACGAGCGTTGGCTGCGGAAAGCCAGCGATTAAATAAACTACAAAAAGACTTAGCTGCCAGATCACAACGTGTAGATGAACTGGAAGGCATCATCGCTGCAAAAGATGCAAAAATGAAAGCCTTAAAAGATGCTATCTCTGCTGCCTTAACCAATTTTGAAGGCAACGGCCTTACAGTAGAACAGCGGAACGGAAAAGTCTATGTTTCCATGGAAAACAAGTTGTTGTTTGAAAGCGGAAGCTGGGCGGTAAATTCACGTGGGAGACAAGCGGTGGTTCAGCTAGGAAATGTACTAGCTCAAAACCCCGAAATAGCCGTGTTAATTGAAGGGCATACCGACAATGTACCATACGGTGGTAATGGCCCTTTAAAAAATAACTGGGATCTTTCCACCAAACGAGCGACTGCAATTGTAACTATTTTGACTGAAAATGCTTTAATACCAAAAGATAACCTCACCGCTGCAGGGCGAGGGGAATACGCACCCATCGCAACAAACGCAACTTCTGAAGGGAAAGCAAAAAACCGTAGAATTGAAGTAATTTTAACTCCAAAACTGGATGAAATTTCTAAGTTGCTGAATGATATTTAATAGTATTCGAGTTTTACTAATATGTTGTAAGTAATTAACAAATAGCTTTATTACACCATTAGCGTTTATTTAGAAAAGAATATGAGTAGATTTAAACACATAAATTCTCTATCCTCTGCAATATTTTTGGCCTTGACAATAGTTCTAATTTTGATAGAAATTATTGCTTCCAAAATGGCATTTCAGAATTTTGGCGAAGTAACATCTGGATTTTATAAAATTTTGATATTCACAAACATTCTTCCGATTTTACTTTTCCTCTTTAATTTTAAAAAGACAGCATTAATAACTTTAATATTAATCGGACTAATTATCGTACCTGAAAATCTAACATTAAATAATAGGTTAGTAAAACTTAAAGAAGAAAGTTCAAATATTATTCTGTTTGCCTACCAAAATAAAATCAATAATGGATCTTTTCCAAAAAACATAAATGAATACAAATTTAAATACCCTGAATTAAAAGAACATATAAATTATACCCAAAAAATTATTAATCATAGTGAGGATAAAGAATATATAAAAGACCATTTTGGTTTAATTTATCACGTTGGAACGAGAAATACGTCACATATGTTAATGAAATCTGATTATTTTGATAATAGCGGATATATACAATGGTATTATTATCCAGACTGAAAAACACTCGAAAGCAATAAACAACTGTTAACAACCTATTCTTGACTAAAGAGAACCTTGAAAAAGAAAAATTACTAGATCATTCAACTAAAAAGAAAAAATGAATAAAAGGTACATCGACTACGCTAACTATAACATTTGGGCAAACAATAGATTGGCAAACGATTTATTAAAACAAAATGATGAATTGTTACATAAAGAATTGGTAGCGAGTTTCCCGACTATTCGTGCCACAGTTTCACATATTTGGATTGCAGAAAAAGGCTGGCTTTCCCGTTTAGAAAAGAATGACTGGGACGTATCTGATGTTCTAAATTTCTCAGGAAACAACAAGCAGCTGTTTGATTCTTGGCGTGCTACTTCCGAGGATTTTAAAAAATTTGTAGAAAAAGCAGATTTAGAAAGAGAAATTAAATTTGAACATAAAGGAGAGCACTTTTCAATCCCTACACGTGAAATAATTCAGACCGTTTTTAATCACGGAAGCTTTCATCGTGGACAAGTTGTGATGATGATGCGACAGCTAGGAATTTCAGATATATCGCAGACAGATTATATTGAATGGGTTCGAGAAAAAGAGAGAGCCAATTTTTAACTAACAAATGCACTATAACCAGTAATTGCTCTACCCACAATAAGTGAATTAATTTCTTTCGTACCTTCATAGCTGTAAATCGCTTCAGCATCTGCTACAAAACGAGCAACATCGTGCTCTAATAAAATACCGTTTCCGCCCATTACTTCGCGAGCTCGGCTTACGACGTCTCGGGTTCGCATACTACAAAACACTTTAGCAAGTGATGCGTGTTCGTCAGTTAATAAGTCTTCATCTTGTAATTCAGACAGTCGGAAACACAATGTTTGCATCGCAGTTAAGTTAGAAACCATTTCCACCAAATGATTTTGTATCAATTGAAACGAAGCAATAGGACGACCAAACTGCTCGCGTTTTTTAGTGTATTTTAAAGCACTTTCATACGCACCTCTAGCACAACCTACAGCCTGCCAAGCAACGGCAGCACGTGTCATTTTCAGCACTTGTGCCGTATCTTTAAATGATTCACATTTTTGTAATCGATCACTTTCCGGAACACGACAATCTTTCATCGTTATCAAAGCATTTTGAACCGTACGAAGGGCCATTTTGTTTTCCATTTTCTCAGCTTTAAAACCAGGGTTTCCTTTTCTAACTAAAAACCCTTTAACGCGATCACTTTCTTCGTCTCTTGCCCAAATAATAATCACATCGGCAAACGTGGCATTTCCAATCCACTTTTTTTGTCCGTTAAGAACCCACTCATCACCTTCTTGTCTACACGTAGTGCCCAAACCACCGGCAACCGCCGACCCTACATCAGGTTCGGTTAAACCAAAGGCACCAATTTTTTCCATGCGCTGCATTTTAGGGAGCCATTCTTGTTTTTGTTCTTCACTTCCACATACGTAAATAGAACCCATCGCCAGACCACTGTGTACACCAAAGAACGTTGAGATAGATACATCAACACGGGCTAATTCCATGGCGATAATTCCTTCCATTAAAAAGCTTTGTTCGTCTGGACCAATGCCTTCATAGGCAATTCCGCAGATGTCTAATTCGGCCATTTTTGGGATTATTTCAAAAGGAAATTCGGCTTTGTTCCAATATTCGTTAGCAATTGGCTTCACTTCCTTTTCCATAAAATGCCGCACTTTTAACTGAATTTCGCGCTGACGTTCGGTTAATTTTAAACTTAGATTATAAAAATCACCATCGATGGGCGGTAAATTGTGCTGTCCTTTTTTGCCTTGACTTTTCAGCATCTTCATCAATCCTTTTAATTGACGATCATCCAATTGGCCAACCGCAGTCATTACTTCGGGTAAATCTACTTTTTGAGATAATTTCCCTAGGGCATCAAGATCTACATCTTTTAACAACGATATGGTTTGTTTAATTTTTGAAAAGAAAGACATGCTGTATTTTTTAAGATTGAATCTTAAAGATACCCTGTCTGTTTTAGTTTCGAGCCTAAAGAAGTGTTAATTTGAAGAAGTGGGTTTCAATAACGATTGATGAATAAAGCCTTTTAACGAATTGTTTTTCTGAATGTGATACCAACTGTTATTCTTTCCAAGAATTGAAACCGAATCGTTTTTTTGCAAACTAGCTATTTGCTGAAATTTGGTTGATGAACCTAATCGCAATTTGGCATTATTGCGGGTTACTGTTCCGAAGAGATTTGTATTGGCATTTTTAACTTCAGGAATTTCTTGCTTTTTAATAAACGGTAACGGGTTGATAGCTCCCGAATAGCCTTTATAAATTCCGAAGTGTAAATGTGGTGCCGTGGTTTTTGCGTTTCCGGTATTCCCTACAAACCCCAATGTGTCGCCTCTTTTTACACGTTTTCCACTGGAAGTTGCAATACTATCTAAATGTGCGTAATAAACAGAACTACCAAAAAGTCCATCGCGCAGCCAAACCTGTTTGCCACCTAAACCGCGGTTGCCGGTAGATGAAATGCGGCCATCGGTTACTGCTAAAATAGGTGTTCCTCGTTCGGCAAAAATATCCACCCCTTCGTGTGAACGTTTTCCGCCATCTCGTGTGGCACCCCAATAACTTTGGATGTTTTTGTTTGTGGCACCGCTTACTGGAAAACCATAGGTGGGAACAGAATAAATTTTAAAAGAAAAAGAAGTGTTTGCAGCTAATTCTGGTTGAATGATAAGTTTTATCGTTTCATTTTTAGTGCTTTCATACGTTACCGATGCTGTGCTTGGCTCGTTACTTAGTTTTGGCTTTTGTTGAAATATAGAATCGTTTTTTTTCTGAAATAAATCGATAAATACAGATAATGAATCGGTTTCTAGCTCAGTAGAAATCACCAGCTTTTCTCCTTCTTGAACAAAAACCAAATAACTATAAACTAGATGATTTTCGGAATTGAAAACTCCCGTTTCAGTATACGGAAGTTCAATTTTTAAACTGTCGTTGAATGCTCGATTATAAGCAGCTTTCCAAGAAGTAAATTGTAGGTTTTCATCATCAAAATCACGTTCGTACACTTCTCTGGCGGTAGGTTGTGTAACGACATCGGTTGCTTTTTGTATTTGTTTACATCCTAATAATACAAGGAATGTTGCAATAGCGAATATTTTTATTTTCATAGCTACCTGATACTGTGCAGAAACTGTACCAAAAATTAGCCAAACAGATGTCGAACCACATCGTGTACCTTCGCCACTTTTATAATGTTGATGGTGAACTTTTGTTTTGGAAATTTGCAGTGTTTAGACACAATAATACTGCCAAAACCTAACTTTTCCGCTTCCAGAATACGTTGTTCTACTCGGGTTACGGGACGTACTTCGCCTGCCAGACCAACTTCGGCAGCAAAACATAAGGATTTATCAATTGCTACATCGATGTTTGAAGAAAGTACTGCGGCAACAACCGCTAAATCGATGGCTGGGTCGTCTACCGAAATCCCGCCAGTGACATTTAAAAATACATCTTTAGCGCCCAGTTTAAAGCCAGCGCGTTTTTCCAGAACGGCTAGTAGCATGTTCAATCGTTTCGAATTATAACCAGTTGCGCTTCGTTGTGGAGTTCCGTAGACGGCAGAACTTACCAAAGCTTGTATTTCAATCATCAACGGACGCATGCCTTCTAGTGTTGCGGAGATAGCTGTTCCGCTGAGGTCTTCTTGGTTTTTAGAAATTAATATTTCCGAAGGATTAGAGACTTCTCTAAGTCCGCTGCCTTGCATTTCGTAAATCCCTAATTCGTTTGTACTTCCGAAGCGATTTTTTTGAGCACGCAGTATTCGGTACACGTGGTTTCGGTCGCCTTCAAACTGAAGCACAGTATCGACCATATGTTCCAAAATTTTTGGACCAGCAATATTGCCATCTTTGGTAATATGACCAATTAAAATTACAGGCGTAGCTGTTTCCTTAGCAAACTTTATAAGCTCGGTAGTGGTTTCCCGTATTTGCGAAATACTTCCGGCACTGCTCTCAATTTGGTCTGTATGTAGGGTTTGAATGGAATCGATCACCACAATATCGGGTTCGGTTTCTTCAATATTTCGGAAGATATTTTGTGTTTTTGTTTCGGTAAGAATGTAGCAATTTTCTGAAACCGGTTGTATGCGTTCGGCACGCATTTTAATTTGTTGCGCGCTTTCTTCCCCTGAAACATAGAGTGTTTTGTAGGGTAGTTGCAAGGCTACTTGAAGCATTAACGTACTTTTCCCAATACCAGGTTCACCGCCCAATAACGTTAGAGAGCCAGGAACCAATCCGCCACCCAACACGCGGTTAAGCTCGTTGTTTTTTGTATTCATTCTCGCTTCTGAAACATTAGATATTTCAGAAATACGTAAGGGCTTTGCTGCTCTTTTTGCGTTTGCTGAAGCCGGTTTCCAAGTTACCTTTTCAGCTTTTTGAATAACTTCTTCGGCGATGGTATTCCATTCGCCACAAGACGTACATTTGCCTTGCCATTTTGAATATTGTGCGCCGCAGTTTTGACAGAAAAAAGTGGTTTTGGTTTTTGCCATAATCTTTTGCTAAAATAAGTATATTTACACAAGTAATGGCATTCCCCATGAAACAACTTTTACTTCTCACATTTTATACTTTCAGCTTATTCGTTTCAGCTCAAGAAACCGATGCAAAGATAAATGTACTTACCCAAAAAATAAACACTTCAGAAAAAGGAAAAAAATTGAAGTTGATGGAGAGTTTGTCCAACTATATTTATTTTGAAACCAATCGTGATCCTGATTCAATTTTAGCAGAAACTATCGATTTTGCTCTACAAGTAGATTCATTAAATGTTGCCATCTATCAGCTTTCAAACTGGATGGATTATTTAAATAACAGAAAAACAAACCCTGAAAAAGCCTTGCGGAAATATAAAAATTATAGTAAACAGGCTTTTTTGCTTCAAAACAATAAGACAAAAGCAAAATTGTATTTAAATATAGGCGATAGTTACTATTACTTAAAAGAATATGAAAAGGCCATTGAATATTATGATACTACAGAGGTTTTTGCAAAATGTGCAGAAGAAAAAAAATTGTTGGGTCTTGCAATGATGTATAAGGCGGGAACGCAAAGTCAAATGGGGCGTTTTGCCGAAAGCTCACAAGGCTTACAAGAATCAATTAGAATATTTAGACAATCAAAAGATACTTTCAATATAATAAGTGCAAAAAACTCACTCTCCATATTATATAGCCAAAACGGGTTTTTTAACGAAGCCAAAAAAGAACGTGACGAAGCAATTAATTTGGCAAAAGGAATTAATAGCAGAACACATTTAATTTCATTTTATGTTAATGCGGCAACCGATGCCAAAAAACAAAACCATACAAAAAGCAGGATTGAAAATTTGCTATTGGCTAAAAAAATATCGGATAATTCTTCTCATTCAGGCTTTTACAATTCAATTTTGTGTTCACATCTTAGTATTGCTTATGCACAGCAAGACAGCATTGATCTTGCAGAAAAATATTTACAGAAACTGGAAGAAATATTAAAAACAAATGAAAGCCAACAAAACAAAGTAGGTTATATTGAGGCTTTAAAAAACGTTTGGTTTGCGAAAAAAAATTATTCTAAAGCGTTGCAATACGGGAAAGAGCACTTAGAGATTACCAGGAAAACTTCCGATTTTGAAAATGTTATGAATGCCGAAAAATTTTTAGTTGATGTCTATGAAGCACAGAATAATAACTCTCAAGCATATCAACATTTTAAAGTGTATGAAAGGATAAAAGATTCTATTTCAAACGTTCAAAAGGTTAAAGGGTTAAGCTATTTTCAAACCTTGTATGAAACTGAAAAAAGGGATTCACAAATAGAAGTGCAGCAAAGTGACATTGCGTTGCTTGATGCCGAAAATAGGCTCAAAAACCAGTGGTTGCTTTTTGGTGGGTTGGGAATGTTGGGTTTGTTTGGTGGAGTATTGTTGGTGCGCTCTCGATCTGCAGTCAAAAAACGACAGAAACTTCAGGAACGGTTTTCACAAGATTTAATAAAAGCACAAGAAGAAGAGCGAACTCGTGTAGCCCGGGAGCTTCACGATAGTGTGGGGCAAAAATTGATGTTGCTCACCAAGAGAACCAAAACAGCAGGCGATGCTGATATGGAATCGTTAGCAGGGAATACACTGGAAGAACTTAGAAGCATTTCAAGAGGCCTCCATCCGGCAACCCTTGAAAAGTTAGGTGTCACCAAAGCCATTGAAACGATGATAAACGAGGTTGATGCGAATACGAATATTTTCTTCACCAATGAGATTGAGAACATCGATGGTGATTTAAACCAAGATCAGGCGTTACATTTGTACCGTATAATACAAGAAGTACTCAATAATATGGTAAAACATGCCGAAGCTAAAGCAGCTTCGGTAAGCATACATAGAAAAGGAAAAACCATTGAAGCACTTATTAAAGATAATGGTAATGGTTTTGAGTATTCAGAAAAACTGAATAGCGGTGAAAGCTTAGGTATGAAAACCCTGTTAGAACGCGCCAAAATAATTCAATCTAAACTAACCATACAAAGTGCACATTTAAAAGGTACGTCTATTTTATTGCAAATTCCTACTTAATATGAACGATAAAAACTTTACAATAGTAATTGCAGATGATCATCCTATGTTGTTGAGCGGACTTAATGAAGAGTTAACTCGTAACGGATATAATGTGATTGGCCAGGCTAATAATGGTAACAAAGCGTTGAGTTTAATTTTACAATTAAAACCTAACATTGCCTTGCTAGATATTGATATGCCCTTGATGACTGGACTGGAGGTTATTAAGGCTGCTAAAGACAACAATTGTGAAACTAAGTTTATAATTCTTTCCTTTCATCGCGAACCTGAATATGTAGTACAAGCTAAGGCTCTTCAAATTGATGGATATTTGCTAAAAGAAGACTCCTTTAAAGAAATTGGCGATTGTATGGAGTCTGTGCTTAACGGGCGGGAATATTTCAGTGAATCTTTTGATAATGATTCTTTAAATACCGCTTCAGAAGAAATGAAAAAACTTAAAACATTAACCCCTTCTGAAATTACCATACTTAAATTAATAGCGTCGCAAAAAAATACAATGGAAATTGCAGATGAACTTTGTGTATCTACACGAACCGTAGAAAAACATAGAAGCAATATTATTGATAAACTTTTAATTGAAAAAGGTACCAACGCCCTTACCAACTGGGCATTGATTAATCGTGTGGTTATTAGTGAAATTTAATAACCAAAGTCTGCTTTTATTTTATCGGCACGATCCAATAACATATCTACCGTTATAAAATCGGTTTCTTCTTTATCAAAACCTCCTTGAAAGGTTCGCATGGCCTTTTTAGATTCGCCTGTCTCTTCATAATAACGACCTAGGTAATAGTCGCTCATGTTTTTATCTGGATATTGTTTTTTTGCCATCGTGCCAATTTCTCGAAGTGACTCCCATTGCTTCAATTTTTCGGCAGCTGTAGCAGTTGCAATAAAATCATTTACCCTAATAGGATTTGTCAGGCCAAACAGCGTTTCAATTGTATTGTACTTTTCTTTAAGGTATTCGTCCACTGGACTTTCCATTTTTAAAAGAACCTCATTATATTCTTTTTTACTAATAGGGCGGTAAACAGAAAATATTTTTTCTAAGGCGTTAGGAATTCCCCGGCTTACAAGGGAATAATGGGTAGCACCATCAAAATTATCAAAATAATATTCAAAATTGTCTTTTTCTATTTTTTGTAAAGGTTCGTTAAGTAATTTTGTAACGTCCATCAATGATTTAATATCGTCAGTTCCCGTAGCCAAATAATAAAAAATCTTAGATTCTATTTCAGGAATCCGTTGAGGTATGCGCTCGTCTAGCAACGGAGCTAAATCTGGACTTAAGCTAATGTACCCATTAAAAAGCGGCGGGTCTTTAAAAAGATAGTAATTAATAAAGTTTGCAGTGAAATCGTGACCTACAGCGATGGTAAATTTTGCCGTACGGTAATTATTATCTATATAAGGTAACAGCTCAAGGCCAATAAATTCAAAAAAATCGGCGCCTTTTTCAGCAGGAAAAAAATTAGTGTCATCATAGTTACAGTCATCATAGCGCGACTCGCCTTGCATAACGCCTACAACAATACTTTCTGGCATATCTTCCCAATAGCTAAGGTAATCCACGTTTCCGGCAACAGGCTCAAATAGATAATCGGCATCGAGTACAATGACAATCGGATACACTTTTTCGGAATTTGCGTCGTAATTTCGGGGAAGTTGTATTTTTAACTTTCGGGTTTCCTGTAGTTTTTCGGAGTTGAATTCTTCATAAAGAATTTGTGCGGAAGTTGAAATGGTTACTAAGCAACAAAGGACGAGGAATATTATTTTTTTCATGCAGGTTACGTTTTAGGATGGGAAAGATACTAAAATTTAAAAAACACTGTTTTCAGAAAAAAAAGAAAATTACTTTTTGCCCTTATTATATATAGGAAGAAATAGAAATGACAACCCGCCAAAAATAATAATAGAACTTATGTTTGAAGTCCAAACAATCCAGCCAAATGCTGTTCCAGCAGTTTCAGCAATACCAAATACGGCGAGGATTGCAGCTACAAAAAATGGATAACTACCAAAGCCACTATTAGTAAACGCAAATGCAAAGCTACCTACTACAAAAGCGATAATTACCGTTCCAATAGGAATAGAAGCGGTGTCTTCAAGCGCATACATAGCTGTATAAAAAGAAAGTAGGTATAACCCCCAGATTAAAAAGGTTTGAATAATGAAGGAAAACTTCTTCTTCATCTTGAAAATACTAAAAACACCATCTTTCAACCCTAGTAAAAACTGTTTTATTTTTTGGGTTAAATTTGATTTTGAATAGTTTAAGAAAAGTAGAAAAATAATCCCGAAAGCCAGCAATGCACCAAAAACGAGGATTAATTTTGAAGGGTTGATTATTTCGGTTAAAAAGGCATATAAATCATCGAATTCAAGAAATAGAGCCAAAGCGGTAAAAGCCATTAAAAAAACCAGATCAACCACCCGTTCTGAAATAATGGTTCCAAAACCCTTATCAAAAGGCACTTTTTCATATTTGTCAAGCACAATTCCACGTGAAATCTCACCACTTTTTGGGATGAACATATTCATTAAATAGGCTACTGAAATGGCCATAAAATTATTGACCACACTAGGCTTGTATCCTACAGGTTCTAATAGTAAATTCCACCGGACAGCCCTAATTATATGGCTTACCAAACTGAGAAACACTGATAATACAATGAAGGTGTAATCTGCTTTTTTAAAGTAAAAAGCAATTTCGTCTAGTTGTTCTGGAGTGAACTTAGTATATGAATAATAGACTAAAAAAATGCCCAGCGCCAATGGCAGGGCAATTTTAAGAAATTTTGTAAGTGATTTTTTCAAATTACTTTAAAAGGTTGTTTTCTTCATTTGGGAAAACCAACGCAGGTTTAAATTGTTTGGCTTCTTCTATGCTCATCATAGCGTATGTAATGAGTATTAAAATATCGCCCGGAGCAACTTTTCTAGCAGCGGCGCCATTGAGGGTTATTTCGCCACTATTGCGAGGTCCCGGTATTGCATATGTTTCTAGGCGTTCACCATTGTTATTGTTAACAATTTGTACTTTTTCACCTTCAATAATATTAGCGGCTTCCATTAAATCTTCATCAATGGTAATACTGCCAATATAGTTGAGGTCTGCACCGGTAACTTTAACTCTGTGAATTTTAGATTTTACTACGTGTACTTGCATTTTGCAAAGATATTAATTTAGAGCCATATTATCTATTAATCTTATTTCTCCTGCAAAAACAGCTATAAAGGCTCTATATTTCTCGTTTTTAGACTTTTTTATTGCTGTTTTTAAGGTTTTTTCATTAGCTATTTCAAAATATTCTAGGGCTAATTGGTCGTTTTTATCGAATGTTTCTTTCACAAAACGGTTTAATTCTGAAATAGAATGTGACGCAAATCGCTCTTTCACTTCTTTTAGCATTTTTGAAATTAAAACGGCTTCCTTTTTATAAGTTTCGGTAAGGCGTTTGTTTCGGGAACTTAAAGCTAGACCGCTTTTTTCACGAACAATAGGTACTCCCACTATGTTTAGAGGGAGATTCTCAATTTCAACGAGTTTTTTTACAATTTGTAATTGCTGAAAGTCTTTTTCACCAAAATAAGCATTATCTGGTTCAATAATTCGGAAGAAAATATTTAAAATAGTACCTACCCCGTTAAAGTGACCTTCACGATGTTTGCCCTCCATCTCGTGTTCTAAGCCTTGAAAGTTATAATCTGTGGCAGTAATTGAATCCCCATACAAGTCAGAAGCTTCTGGTGCGTAGATTATTATGTTTTTCCCTAACGATTTTAATAAAGCTACATCTGTTTCTAGATCCCTTGGGTATTTTTCTAAATCTTCTGTATTGTTAAATTGGGTGGGGTTTACAAAAATGCTTATAACTACACAGTCGTTTTCTTCTAATGCTTTATTAACAAGGGTTAGGTGGCCTTGGTGTAAAGCTCCCATAGTAGGGACGAAGCCAATTTTTTTAGATTTCCGCCTAGGTGTGAGAGCAGCTAAAAGCGATTCTCGGTTGGTATATACGCTCATGATTTTAAATTGAGTGGCGGCAAAATTAATAGATTATGAGCAATCTACATAAATTTTCGTAATTTTGCACTTTCAAAACAGCTAAGCTATTAAAGTAATAAATATATGAAAGATAAAAGAGTCTTGTATGTGTCTTCTGAAGTAATTCCTTATCTACCGGAGACCGAGATTTCTTCCATGTCGTTTGAAGCCCCTAAAATGGTTAATGACAATGGTGGTCAAATTCGAATTTTTATGCCACGTTATGGCAATATAAATGAAAGACGCCATCAACTACATGAAGTAATACGTTTAAGTGGGATGAATTTGGTGATAAATGATTTAGATATGCCATTGATCATTAAAGTCGCTTCCATTCCCAAAGAGCGTATGCAAGTATATTTCATTGATAATGACGATTACTTTAAGCGTAAAGCAACTTTTGCAGACGAAGAAGGAAACTATTTTGGTGATAATGATGAGCGTGCAATCTTTTTCGCGAAAGGTGTAATAGAAACAGTTAAAAAATTAAATTGGTCGCCAGACATTATCCACGTACATGGTTGGTTGGCTTCCTTTTTGCCTTTATACTTAAGAAACTACTACGGAACAGAACCTTTGTTTGAAAATAGTAAAATAGTTACCTCTGTATACAATCAAGGCTTTGATGGAACGTTAAACAATAATGTAATGGAAAAAATATTGTTTGATGGTATTGAAGAGGAAAGCATAGAAGAGTTGAAAGAGCCTAATTATGTTAATATGATGAAAGTGGCTGTAAAAAACTCTGATGCTGCTATTATTGGCTCTGAAGAACTACCCGAAGAAATGGAAAACTTCCTTAACAACTTGGATAAACCGGTGTTAAAATATCACAAAAAAGAAGAGTTTTCCGAAGCATATTTAGACTTTTACCAGTCAGAATTATCATAAAAAAGAAAATACCCGTACACATTTAAATTTGCTTATGAAGATTAAGAATATGTTGCCAAAATTAGCAACCGTTTTACTATTGGTTGTAGTAGTGGCATCTTGCGAAGAGGATATAGATATAATTGGATCTGAAATTGTTGGGGATAATACCTTTATTGAGCCAGATCAAACTAATTCAGTAGTATCATATAGCCGTAAACTATTGCCTATACAAACCAATGGCCTTAGTGCTTATCAATTGGGAGTTAAAAACGATCCTATTTATGGCAAATCTACTGCTAGCTTACTTTCTCAAGTGACTTTGGGAGAAGTAGAGCCTGAATTTGGTGAGGGTGCTACACTCGATAGCGTTGTGCTTTACATTCCATTTTTTAGTGAAAGCGAAATTGTAGGCGAAGACACCCTTAGTTATACTTTAGATTCAGTATTTGGTAGTGACCCTATTAATATTTCAATGTATGAGTCTAATTATTTTTTAAGGGATTTAGACCCTGAATCGGGTTTTCAAGACCCTCAAAAATATTATTCAGACCTAGAAAAAACATTTGACAATAACCCAGCGCTTATTGGAGATTTAATTCACGAAATTGAAAATTTCACACCAAGTGATGAGGGTTTTAACTTAGTTTCTTATACTTCGGCAGGAGATACTATAAATGAAACAGTAGCTCCGGGACTGCGAGCTAAACTTCCAATTGAGTATTTTCAAGAAAAAATTATTGATAAAGAAGGTTCACCAGAACTTTTAAGTAACAATAACTTTAAGGATTATTTTAGAGGTATTTACTTTAAGACTGAATCTGCTACTGATAACGGTAACTTTTTTCTTTTTAATCCTTCAAATGCGAATATAACCCTGCATTACTCATTTAGTGATGATGACGATGAAGAGGATGACGGTAGTCTAAGATTGAATTTAGGAGGAATAAATGTTAGTTTGCTACAGGACGAATTACCTCAAAATGTATTGTCGGCTATTGAAAACCCCGATGTTGAAAATGGCGATGAAAATCTTTATATAAAAGGAGGCGATGGTATTACAGCAGTGGTACAATTATTTGGAACAGAAGATAACTTGAATGCTAACCTAGAACAAGGATCAAATGGAGTTGCAGATGAGCTTGATATGCTTAGAGAACAAAAACCAATAATAAACGAGGCTAACTTGGTGTTTTATGTGAATAAGGATAAAACAGCAGCTTTAGATAATGAACCTGAACGAGTGATTATTTTCGATGCAAAAAATGGAACGGTACTTATTGATTATGTTATAGATGACTTGAGTACACAACTACCATTAACTCACAAGACAAACCACTTAGGGCCTCTTGAAAAAGATGCGAGTGGTAAGGGTGATTTTTATAAAATACGATTGACTACCCATATAAGTAACCTTATAAACAACGACTCTACAAATGTTCCATTGGGCCTTATGGTTACCGATAATGTGGTGAGTCCTAATTTTAAAAGTCTTCAAAACACCCAAGAGCCAGGGCTAGAAGAAGTTCCAGGTACTAGTGTGCTAACACCAAAAGGAACTGTTTTACACGGGAATAACTCTCCTGATGTAGACAGAAAACTAAAATTACAACTTTATTATACTAAACCTGAATAGATAACTATGTGTGGAATTGTAGGATATATAGGTAAAAAAGAAGCGTACCCAATTATTTTAAACGGTTTAAAAAGGTTAGAATATCGGGGTTATGATAGTGCAGGAATAGCACTGTTTGATGGAGAAGATATTCAATTATGTAAAACAAAAGGAAAAGTAGCTGGTCTAGAAGCAAAAGCCGAAAAAAACATTTCTTTAAAAGGAAGTTTAGGAATTGGGCATACAAGATGGGCTACACACGGAGTACCTAATGATGTAAATTCACATCCACATTATTCTAATAGTGGTGATTTAGTGATTATACATAATGGAATTATAGAAAACTATGCTTCTATAAAAAAAGAATTAATCAATCGTGGTTATACATTTACTTCAGATACCGATACAGAAGTATTAGTAAACTTAATTGAAGAAGTAAAAAAGCAAGAAGATGTAAAGCTTGGAAAAGCAGTTCAAATTGCTTTAAATCAGGTAGTTGGTGCTTATGCTATAGCGTTGTTTGATAAAAATAAGCCAGATGAAATTGTTGTTGCTAAGTTAGGAAGTCCGCTTGCCATAGGTATTGGTGATGATGAGTTTTTTGTAGCTAGCGACGCTTCTCCTTTTATAGAATTTACAAAAAATGCGATTTACCTTGAAGACCAGCAAATGGCTGTTATACGCCGAGGTCGTGAAGTTAAAGTACGAGAAATAAAAGACGATAAACTGGTTACTCCTTATATTCAAGAGCTTCAACTTAACTTAGAGCAGATTGAAAAAGGTGGTTACGATCATTTTATGCTGAAAGAGATTTACGAGCAGCCATCAGTAATTAAAGATACATACAGAGGTCGCTTGTTAGCCGATAAAGGTATTGTTCGCCTAGGAGGACTGGAAGATCATATAAAGCGATTTACAAATGCAAACCGAATTATAATTGTTGCTTGTGGAACCTCATGGCATGCCGGTTTGGTAGCCGAATATGTTTTTGAAGATTTAGTTAGAATACCAGTTGAGGTTGAATACGCTTCAGAGTTTAGATACAGAAACCCAATAATCACCGAAAAAGACGTGGTAATTGCCATTTCACAAAGTGGTGAAACAGCCGATACTTTAGCAGCTATTAAACTCGCTAAACAAAAAGGTGCTTTTGTATATGGAGTGTGCAATGTGGTTGGCTCTACTATTTCTAGGGAAACACATAGTGGTACTTACACACACGCTGGCCCTGAAATTGGAGTGGCATCAACCAAAGCATTTACTACACAAATAACAGTATTGACGATGATGGCCCTTAGATTAGCAAAATCTAAAGGGACACTATCACAAAGTGATTATATGCTGCACCTACGCGAACTGGATATGATTCCTGGAAAAGTAGAAGAAGCTTTACAGAGTGATGAAAAAATCAAAGAAATTGCAAAAGTATTTAAAGATGCTGCAAATTTCCTGTATTTAGGTAGAGGGTATAACTTCCCAGTTGCATTGGAAGGAGCTTTAAAGTTAAAAGAGATTTCATACATTCACGCTGAAGGGTATCCCGCGGCCGAAATGAAACACGGTCCCATCGCCTTGATTGATGAGCAAATGCCAGTTGTGGTTATCGCAATCAATAACAACCATTACGAAAAAGTGGTTAGTAATATTCAGGAAATTAAATCCAGAGCAGGAAAAATAATTGCCGTGGTAAGCGAAGGTGATACCACTGTAAAAGAAATGGCAGATTATGTTATGGAAGTTCCTGTTACCCCTGAAACGCTATCACCGTTGGTAACCACCATCCCACTGCAATTGCTATCATATCATATTGCGGTTATGTTGGGCAGAGATGTAGATCAACCTCGAAATTTGGCAAAATCTGTTACAGTAGAATAACTAGATTTAATAATATTTTGAAAGCCTTCGTATTTTGCGAAGGCTTTTTTATTTCCCTTCACCCAAGGTGTGTTAAAGTATATTTTTTGATGTATTTTTAGTATTTGTTTCTTTAATTCACGAGCTATTACTATGAAAATCGTCAACCTCATTTCAGGTCCTAGAAATCTCTCTACTGCACTTATGTATTCATTTGCACAACGGGATGATTTTAATGTTTTAGATGAACCTTTTTATGGGTATTATTTAAAAAATACGGAAACAGAAATAGACCATCCTGCATCTAGTGAAATTCTCCGTACGATGGATTTAAAGGAAGAAGTCGTCATAGATAGTATTCAATCACTTTCAGGTTTGAAGCATGTTTTTGTAAAAGGAATGGCGCATCACTATATTAATAAGGAGCCTGATTTTTTTCTGAAATGGGACAATATTATTTTAATAAGGCATCCTGAAAAATTGCTTGCTTCGTTTTCAAAAGTGATTGAAAACCCAAAATTGGACGATATAGGGTTACAAAAAGCAGCAGAATTATTTTTATTTCTGAAAAAAAACGGACGCATTCCTATTGTAATCGATAGTGACGAATTGATGATAAACCCTGAACGCTATTTAAAAAAGCTTTGTAAAAAATTAGATGTTTCATTTACTTCAAATATGCTCAGTTGGGAAAAAGGAGGCATTCCAGAAGATGGAGTTTGGGCGCCCTATTGGTATACAAACGTGCATAATTCCGAAGGGTTTCAGAAACAAAAGAAAACACATTCCGAACTTCCAAAACAATTAGAGCCTGTGCTAGAAGAGGCCATGATTTATTACAACACTTTAAAAAAACACATTCTTAAAAACGATTGATTATGTTACAACAATTTGACGAACGCAACCGCGATATTAAAGTATTTATAAAGGACAAGCTGCATCATAGAGATGAAGCCAAAGTATCGGTTTTTGACAGCTCGGTACAAGGTGGCGATGCTGTTTGGGAAGGATTGCGGGTGTATCCCGAAGGAGTGGTTTGTTTAGATAAACACCTTACTCGGTTGCACGAGAGTGCAAAAACATTAGCGTTTGTCGATATTCCATCTAAAAAAGCTATAAAAGAAGCCATTCAAAAAACACTCGATGCAAACGGTATGAATGATGAGGTGCACATCCGTTTAACGTTAACACGAGGGGAGAAAATTACCAGTGGTATGGATCCGCGTGTTAATCAAAATGGCTCTTGCTTAATAGTTTTAGCCGAATGGAAACCCTTGGTGTATGATAATAGTAGTGGTATTAAAGTGATAAGTACAAGTCAACGTCGAAATGCCCCGCAGTTTTTAGATAGTAAAATTCATCATGCGAATCTTCTTAATAATATTCTTGCAAAAATACAGGCCAATGTAGCTGGCAAAGACGCTGGGCTTATGTTAGATGAACGTGGTTTTGTAGCCGAGTTAAATGGAAGCAATATTTTTATGGTAAAAGAAGGTGTAATTTATACGCCGTATGCTCACGCTTGCTTGCCAGGTATTACCCGCGGAACTGTTATAGAATTATGTAAGGAAAACAATATACCTATTGAGGAAGCAGATCTTACGCTTTCACAATTGTACAATGCAGACGGTGTTTTTGCCACAGGAACAATGGGAGAACTTACTCCAATTATAGAAATTGATGGCAGAGCTATTCTTGATAAAAATGAATTACAACAAAAAATAAGATCGTTATTTAAAAACAACATAAAGGGATATTGTGAAAAATTAACATAATTTTAAAAAAATTCATATCTTTCATATTAAATCGTATAACTAACTGAAAGATTATGAAAAAAACTTTACTCTTCTTATGTCTACTTGTATTAAGTAGTGTTGCATTTTCACAAACAAAAATTACGGGAACCGTTACCGATCAGAATCAAGTACCTATTTTAGGTGCTAACATTATTATAGTGGGTACCAATACAGGTACTGTTTCAGATTATGACGGTAATTTTTTACTTACGGTCAACCAAGAACCACCCTTCACTCTGCAAGTTAGTAGTGTGGGATTTCAATCGGTAACTGAGGAAGTCACGGCTTTAGATCAAGACTTATTAATTGTATTGCCTGAAGGGGACAAATTGGATGAGGTAATTATTTCAGCTTCCAGAACTCCAGAAAGTGTCCGTGAATCGCCCGTAACCATTGAGCGTATCGATGCTCGCGATATTGAGAATAGTTCGTCTCCAAACTTCTACACTAGTCTTGAAAATTTAAAGGGTATCGATGTTAACAAAGGGGGATTGACTTATAATTCAGTAAACGCGAGGGGCTTTGCTGGTTTTGCCAATACACGCTTTGTTCAACTCGTTGATGGTATGGATAATGCATCACCAGCGTTGAACTTTGTGATTGGAAACTTTCTAGGAGTTAATGAGCTCGATGTGCAAAGTGTTGAAATATTACCTGGAGCATCCTCTGCCTTATATGGTGCTAATGCTTTTAACGGTATTCTTTTTATGACTACCAAAAGCCCATTTGATGATCAAGGCATAAGTGTGTACTATAAGACAGGAATTACTAGTCAAGAAGCGGCTGGTGATAACCGTTTTTACGATTTTGGAATCCGCGCCGCTCATAAGTTTAGCGATAAAGTGGCGGCGAAAGCATCGTTTTCTTATTTAAATGGAACTGATTGGTTTGCGACAGATTATAGCCAATATACCTTGAACGAACCAGGAGAATCCGACTTTATATTACCGTTCCGTTCTGGTTTAGCTCACGATGGAATTAATATTTATGGAGATGAAGTGGCAACCGATATTAATGCCGTAGCGCAATCTTTAGAGGCAGCAGGTCTTATTCCTCCAGGGGCAAGTGCCTTGGTGCCATCTGTATTGGTAGGAAGAACAGGTTATCAGGAAAGAGATATTACAGATTATGAAGCCGTCAATGGAAAGGCAGATTTTTCATTGAACTTTCGACCTTTCAACAATAGTAATACAGAGATTATATTGAATTCAAGACTTGGTTTTGGTAATTCTATCTATCAAGGAGCGAGTCGCTATCAGCTTAAAAACTTCCTGTTACAACAACACAAACTAGAGGTTAAAGGTGATGACTTTTTTGTACGCGGATATGCTACTACTGAAACAGCTGGTGATTCTTATGATATGCGTTTTACAGGAATTAACATAAATCGTATTAATGCCTCAGAATGGTTTGGAACATACGTAGGGGCTTATTTAACCGGAGTTACTACAGGCGCTACACCAGAACAAGCACATGCAGGAGCCCGAGTTTTTGCCGATGAAAATGTAACCCTTCAGCCTGGAACTCCTGAGTTTAAAGCTGCTTTTGATAAAGTAACCTCAAACCCCGATGTAAGTGTAGGGTCTAAATTTGTAGATAATTCAAAAATGTATGTAGGTGAAGGAAATTATAATTTTAAAACGTTGCTCAACGATGCAATGGACCTTCAGGTTGGAGGCTCTTTCAGAAGATATTCTTTAGATTCTGGAGGAACTATTTTTACTGATTACGACGGTCCTATTGAATATGATGAATATGGAGCGTATGTACAAGGAATAAAGAAATTCTTAGACGACAGACTTAAATTAACAGGATCTATTCGGTATGATAAGTCAAATAGATTTGATCCAAGTTATTCTCCAAGAGTTTCTGTGGTGTACTCAGCAGGTGAAAATAAAAACCATAACTTCAGGGCTTCTTTTCAAACAGGATTTAGAAACCCAGATACACAATCCCAATTTATAGGGTTGAATGTTGGGCGTGCCATTCTTGTAGGTTCAGCTGAAGATAACCTAGATCGCCGTCTACCTGGCACCAATTTAACAGGACGGGACGCTTATTTTGATTCGTACTCCTTGGCTTCGGTAACGGCTTTCACTCAATCAGGCGATCCTTCATTGCTGGTTCCGGTACAGACCCCTTTGGTTGAACAGGAAAAAGTTTCGGCTTTTGATGTAGGTTACCGCGGACAATTAGATAGAATATTTTTAGATATAAACGCCTATTACAATATTTATGATGGCTTTATAAGCAGTAAATTGGTTGTAACTCCAAGAAGTGGAAGTGCTTTCGACGCATCTGGTATTGGTGATTTAGCAATAGGGAATTTTGATGTATTTCAATTATATACCAATTCGCAAGCAGATGTATCTTCTTATGGTGTAGTAACAGGATTGTCAACTAAATTCGCTGAAAACTATCAAGTAGGATTGAGTTATACGTATGCAAAATTTGATTTTGATCAAGCTTCCGATCCAGATTTCAGGGCTGCCTTTAATACTCCAGAGCATCAAGTGAAATTTTCTTTTGGAAACCCAGAAGTATTTAAAAACTTCGGGTTTAATATTAATGCCCGATGGAGTGATGAGTTTTTATGGGAATCTACTATTGCAAATGCTATAATAGATTCTAGAACCGTTCTGGATGCGCAGATAAATTATGCTATTCCAAAACTTAAGTCGGTCATTAAAGTTGGTGGAACAAACATTGGCGGTGAGGAATATCGAAGTGCTCCTGGCGCTGGTTCTATAGGGTCGCAATATTATATTTCATTGACTATTAATAATTAACATATATACTTTTTTAATAGATTGACCTTTATATAATCAAAAAAACCCGAGGAACTATCTCCTCGGGTTTTTCATATGTATGAAACCTTAAATTATTTTATGGTATTCACTTTAGATAAAGTGACGTATTTTTTTCTGAAACATGAAGTCATAATATTCTGATAGCTATCAGAAAGATGTTTTAATTGACTTTTATTGAAAATAAATAATAAATAGCACTATTTGAAGCAGAGTTAAAAATTCACTAATTTCCATTGCGTAATTTAAACAGAAAAAACTATCTTTGCACCGTTCAAAAACAGGGTGATAATTGCACCCTTAGATAACTAAAAAATAAACAGTTAATAATGTCACAAGTTAAAGGAAAAGTTGCACAGATCATTGGCCCAGTAGTAGATATAGAGTTTGCTAACGGAGCAAAACTTCCAAAGATATACGACTCAGTAGAAGTTGACAACAACGGAAGCCTGTTGGTTCTTGAAGTACAATCTCACATTGGGGAAAATACAGTACGTACCATTTCTATGGATTCTACTGATGGATTAAGCCGAGGTGTAGAGGCTGTAGCAACAGGAGCGCCTATACAAATGCCAATTGGTGAAGATGTATATGGACGTCTATTTAACGTAATTGGAGATGCTATTGACGGGATGCCAGACCTTCCTAAAGCAGGAAAAGACGGACTTCCAATTCACCGTGAAGCACCAAAATTCGAAGACCTTTCAACCTCTACCGAAGTTTTATTTACAGGTATTAAAGTAATCGACTTGATTGAGCCATACGCAAAAGGTGGTAAAATTGGATTATTTGGTGGTGCCGGTGTAGGTAAAACGGTATTGATTCAAGAATTGATTAACAACATTGCAAAAGGTCACGGTGGTCTTTCTGTATTTGCTGGTGTAGGAGAGCGTACTCGTGAAGGGAACGATTTACTTCGTGAAATGCTTGAATCTGGAATTATCAAGTACGGTGACGACTTTTTACATTCTATGGAAGATGGCGGATGGGATTTATCTAAAGTAGATAAATCTGTGATGAAAGAAAGTAAAGCAACATTCGTATTTGGACAAATGAACGAACCACCAGGAGCACGTGCTCGTGTGGCACTTTCAGGATTAACGATTGCCGAGTATTTCCGTGATGGAGCAGGGGATGGACAAGGAAAAGATGTACTTTTCTTCGTTGATAACATTTTCCGTTTTACACAAGCAGGTTCAGAGGTGTCGGCACTTCTAGGTCGTATGCCTTCTGCGGTAGGTTACCAACCAACATTAGCAACCGAAATGGGTGCGATGCAAGAACGTATTACTTCAACTAAAAAAGGATCTATTACATCTGTACAAGCGGTTTACGTACCTGCAGATGACCTTACAGATCCAGCACCGGCAACAACCTTTGCTCACTTAGATGCAACAACGGTATTGTCTCGTAAAATTGCTGAGCTTGGTATTTATCCAGCGGTAGATCCATTAGACTCTACCTCTCGAATTCTTACAGCAGATATTTTAGGAGCAGAACACTATGATTGTGCACAGCGAGTAAAAGAGCTATTACAGCGTTATAAAGAATTACAAGATATTATTGCTATTTTGGGTATGGAAGAATTATCTGAAGAGGATAAGCAAGCGGTAAACCGTGCACGTCGTGTACAACGTTTCCTTTCTCAACCATTCCACGTAGCAGAACAGTTTACAGGTATTCCAGGTGTGTTGGTAGATATTAAAGAGACCATTAAAGGCTTCACTATGATTATGGACGGAGAGTTAGATCACCTTCCAGAAGCAGCCTTTAACTTGAAAGGTTCTATTGAAGAAGCAATCGAGGCTGGAGAAAAAATGTTAGCTGAATCATAAAAATAGATTTGAGAGATGAGTACTGAGATAGTAGAGTATCTTAGTACTCATCTCTCAAATCTCAATACTAAAATATATGTATTTAGAAATAGTAACCCCAGAAGCATTATTGGTAAGTGGCGAAGTAGATTCGGTAACAGTACCAGGAGTAGAAGGTGAGTTTCAAATGTTGAACAATCACGCTCCTATCGTTTCTGTTTTAGCGAAAGGAAAAGTAAAGTTCTCCGGAAGTCCTACTATAGCTGAAGGATTTGAAAATAAATTCAGTAAAGAAGATGGGAAATGGGTACTTGAAATTACCAGCGGAACCATTGAAATGAATAACAATAAAGTGATAGTGTTGGCAGATTAAACAGCATACATTAAAATAATTACACCCCAAATTTCAAATATGAAATTTGGGGTTTTTTATTAAAGTGTGTATTATTGATTAGTGAATAAACAAGACGTTTATATTTCCGAAGGAAATCGGCCTCTGTGGCATAGAATTATAGCTGCGCTTTGCTATACTCTTATGCTAGTCTGCGCTTACAAATTTATTATACAACCAAATATTAGCTGGCTATACGGGGCAAGTTTTCTTTTTTCAACAGGGGTGACGTTTTCCTTGGTTAGAGACTATCATTTTGATTTCGAAAACAAAAAGTATAAAGTTGAAAAGTGTGTTGGTCCTTTAAAATTTGGTAAATGGAAAGCTTTTAAAAAGTTAGAGTATATCTCAATTTTTAAAAACGGAAAAGGGTTTTACGAAGTTAATCTTTGGTACAATAGAAACAAACATTTTAATATAACTACGCTCGATACTTTTCAAGACTGTTTTGAAATAGGGAAAAGTATTGCAGAAAAACTTAAAATCAACTTTTTAGATGCTGCCACAGATCCAAGAAACTCTCTTTGGATTAAGCTATAATTTCATTTAATGAGGAGCAGATGCCTTTTCTTCTTCTTTCTTTTTAAGCTGGATACGTAAAATAAAATAACCCGCTATACCTGCGACTACTGTTCCTAATAATATACCAATTTTCGAGGTAGTTAATAAATCGTCTGAGCGGAAAGCTAATTCGGCTATAAAGAGTGACATGGTAAAACCTACCCCTCCTAAAAAGCTAACCCCTATAATTTGTTTAAAATTAATTCCAGTAGGTAATACGGCAATTTTTAGCTTATAAGCTAAATAGCTAAAGAGAGAAATTCCAATTACTTTTCCTGCAACCATAGCAATGGCTATTTGCGAGATAAGCTGTGTTTCGTTTAATGAATCAAGATTGATAGTGATTCCGGCATTAGCGAGTGCAAATACGGGCATTATGACAATGGCTACCCAGCCACTAAGACCATTTTCTAATTGCTGCATGGGTGTTTGTACACGGTCGGTTATTAAATTTATTCTATCAACTGCATCTTGTTGTTTGTTGGAGAGTACAAATTTTCTAGCTTTTGTTTTTTCAAAAACATTAAGAGAGCTTCGTATTTCTTTAAAAAAGTTATCCAGATTCATATTTCTGGCTGAAGGAATTACTAATGCTAATAAAACCCCTGCAATTGTAGGATGTATTCCAGATTTCAAGAAAAGAATCCAAACAGCAATACCACAAATAAGCAATAAGTATTTTGAGTGAAATTTTTTGTAGGCCAAAAAAGCTAAAAAAGTTAAAATGCCAAGCGCAATAAATAAATAGGAGAGGTGCATCTCATGACTATAAAAAGTTGCAATTACCAAAATGGCACCAATATCGTCAATAATAGCGAAGGTTGTCAAAAATATTTTCAGTCCCAAGGGTACGCGTTTACCTAATAAATTGAGTATTCCCAATGAAAAGGCAATGTCTGTGGCCATAGGGATACCCCACCCCGAAGCACCTCGATCTTGATCGTGTAGTAATAAGAAAATGGCAATAGGCACTACAATGCCACCTAAAGCCGCAAAAATAGGCATGGAAGCCTTCCGCATAGTAGTAAGCTCTCCATCGAGTATTTCCCTTTTAATTTCCAATCCTACATAAAAGAAAAAGATGGTCATTAACCCATCATTTACCCAGAGGTATAGCGGTTTTTCAATAATAAAATCTGTATTACTAAAACCAATGGCAAATGTTTCACTCCAGAAAGTATGATAGCTTTCTTGCCAAGGTGAATTTGCCCAAACCAAAGCAATGACCGTAAATAGGATAAGGATGTAACTCCCCGAAGTTGAACTGTTTATGAATGTTTCGACGGGGTTTTTGGCTATTTTCAAGTCAATTTATATTTTGAAATTATATATGAAGGCATAAAGTTATAAAATGTGATTATGTTATACTCATAAAAATATGTCAATCTTTAGAGTACTTTAAAATATCGCCTGGCTAATACTTTAGCAAAGCACACATGGCTTCTGAAGAAAAACTCATTACGCTTCTATTTGAAACGTTACTTTTTTATTCCACCTATACGTATATATGTGAGGTATGTAAAGAAAAATTCAACCTCACAAAAGGCAATACCTTTGCAAAGTAAACTTTTCTTTAAGAAAACCTTTCGACTAAGTTTTGTAGTTTTGTCGTTTTCAGATTATTTATGCAATTACAAGAAATAGATAGAGTCGAGACAATTTCAAAAAAAGACTTTATTTCAAAATACTTTAAGCCTCAAAAACCAGTAGTTATCGAACGTTTTGTTGAAGATTGGCCTGCCTTTAAAAAGTGGGACTTAGACTATATGGCCAAAGTAGCGGGAGATAAAGAGGTGCCGCTTTATGACGATAGACCAGTAAGTCATGAAGATGGTTTTAACGAGCCACACGCAACTATGAAAATGAGCGAGTATATCGATTTGCTCAAGAAAGAACCTACTAAATACCGTATTTTTCTTTGGAATGTTTTAAAAGAAGTGCCTGAGCTACAGAAAGACTATTCGTATCCAGATTTTGGTATAAAACTAATGAAAGGGCTTCCTATGCTTTTTTTTGGTGGGCAAGACAGCTACACCTTTATGCATTACGATATTGATTTGGCTAATATATTCCATTTTCATTTCCACGGAAAAAAAGAAGTTATTTTGTTTGATCAAAAACAGAACGACTACCTATATAAAATTCCTCATTCGCTAATAACTCGTGAAGATATCAACTTTGCAGATCCGGATTATAAAAAATGGCCTGCTCTAAAAAAAGCAAGAGGTTTTAAAACTCATTTAGAACACGGAAACGTATTGTATATGCCTGAAGGCTATTGGCACTATATGCGGTATATAACGCCTGGTTTTTCTATGAGTTTGCGCGCCATTGCTCGAAACCCTAAAAATTTAGGTAAAGCGATTTATAATATTACTATTATGCGTCATTTTGATACCTTGATGCGTAAATTAAAAGGACAAGATTGGATTGATCAAAAAAATGAAAAAGCCATTACCAAAACACATAACAAGCTTGGGATAGACGGGTAATCAAGTTATTCTAAAATTAAAAAAGAGCCTTCTAGATATTTTGCAGAAGGCTCTTTTTGTTTCCGAATAATACTACTACTACTATGCTTTTTTATAGCTTATATAATACTCTTCCATTAAGTTCATTAAAGCAGTAATCAAATCTTTTGTTTCTAACAATAGACTGAAATACAGTGCCGTATTTTTCGGGCTCGATTCTTCTGTTCTAGTACGAGCTATCTGTTTTTCAATTTTTTCTGAAACAAACTCAAAAAGCTCTTGTTTTTTATCTAACACGTTTTCAATTTTTTCAATTTCCCTATTTTGGAAAATGGATTCAATATCAGTAAAGAGGTCTTGCAGGGATTGATCAATTTCCTGAAGATCTTTAATTTGATTGAAACGTAACGCCTTGTGGTTGTTGTTTACGTGCTTGTAACTTGCTTTTGAAATAAACTCAAGCGATTGGGCTACATCTTGTAAATAACCAAGGATAATAATGTAGAAGTTGCTTCCGCGAACACTTTTCTCGTCTAGGTCTTTAATGAAATAGAAAATATTATCACGTAATTCGTCAATTTCATCATTTAGTTTCTTAACTCCCTTTTTGCTCTTTTTAAGCTTAGATGTGTCTTGTTTAGCCAATCCGCGAAGCATGTCAGAGTAAATTTTATTGCTTCGGTGAATCACTTTTGCGATATTATCAGCACTTTCTTGAATGATGCCTTGTACGGTATTACTTTCGGTCTTCTTAAGTCCGGTTTCATCCATAATGGCATTGCTTTTCTTTTTGTAAGAAAGGTAATTTCTAACTAATAAAAGGACAGCCAACATTAGTAAAATAGCGATAGCAACTCCTTTTCCTAAAAAGATAAGGTATGCTAATGTTCCTGCGGCTACAAAAGCGCTAAATGCTGTAAAGAACCAGCCGCCAATTACATTAAGTACTCCAGCAACACGGTACACCGCACTTTCTCGTCCCCAAGCTCTATCGGCCAAAGAAGTACCCATAGCAACCATAAAGGTTACGTATGTTGTAGATAAAGGCAGTTTCATAGAGGTAGCTATTGAGATAAGTACTCCTGCCACGACTAAGTTAATTGAGGCACGAATCATATCAAAAGCTGGTAATTCGTAGGTTCTATGTTTTGGTAATTCTACTACAGGTTTCTCAAAACGTGAGTTTATATTTTTAGTGGTAGCTTTTGGCAAAACATAATTTAATCCTTGAGCTACTCTCGAAGTACCTTTTACAACTACCCTAGATAACATATTAGGTTGAAATTTTTCATGACCTTCTCCTTGTCTGGATAGTCCGATTTCGGTTTCAGCGACGCTACGGGCTTTTTTAGAGAACCAAAGTGTCAATACCATTACACCACCAGCTATAAATAGCAAGAAAGGTTCTGCGGGCACTTTTTCAGAAAGAACATCCATAGAGAAAGTAGAGGCAGATTCACCAGAGGCCAACCAAGCTTCGTAAGAATGAAAGGCAGCCATAGGGACACCAATAAAGTTAACCAAATCGTTACCTGAAAAGGCGAGTGCTAAGCCAAACGTACCTATTGCAATTACCATAATAAGGATGCTTTTCTTGAACAGTTTCATAAAGAGAAAAGAAAAGAGCGTCCAGAAAATAAAGCTTCCTCCAATAAAGTATAGCTCGTTTCCTTCTACTACTTCTTTAAAATCCCCGTAATAAGGGGTTCCTTTCAATCCTTTCATAAAGATGAAATATCCAATGGCCGTTAGGGCAACGCCGCCAAATAATGCACCAAAATTTTTAATTCTCTTTTCGTAATGGAAGGTAAACACCAAACGGGATAACCACTGAACGACTGCCCCTACCGTAAAGGCGATGACGACGGAAAGTAGAATCCCCAATATAATTTCAGTAGCTTTTGCAGTGTTTATGTATTTGCCAAGATCTGCCCAAGTTTCAGTTTCATTAGCACCAATTTTTATTAGCGACATCACTACGGCAGCTCCCAATAATTCAAAAACGATTGAAACTGTTGTTGATGTTGGTAAACCGAGGGTGTTAAAAAAGTCGAGCAGTAATATATCGGTTATCATAACTGCCATAAAAACAATCATGATTTCTTCAAAGTAAAATTGTCCAGGGTCGAAAATACCTTTTCTTGCAACCTCCATCATCCCGCTTGAAAAGACGGCACCGATAAAAATACCAAGACTGGCAATGATCATTATCGATTTAAATGATATGGCTTTAGAACCGATGGCCGAGTTAAGGAAATTAACGGCATCGTTACTAACCCCTACAACAAGATCGGCAACGGCAAGTACTGCCAATGCTACGATCATTAATAAGTATATGTTTTCCATTTTCTTTAATTAAAGTGGTGCAAATCTCTTAATTTAATTGCCTTTTATTGTTACCAAATTGTTATCTATTATCTTTTAAAAATGTAGGTCAAACCCTATGCGAAATGTTATTGGGCCTTTTTCATTTTCAATTGTATTATAACTTAAATCACTTTGTACTTTTAGTTTATGACCTACAATATATTTTGAAACGCCAAAAGTATATTGATTTTGATTTTGTTTCTCAGTTATACTGTCAAAACTTAAAGTAGTAAAGCGTCCAGCTACTTCATAATTGTTTTTAAAAAGATAGCCGGCTTGAAAATTTAAAGCGTCTCCAACTAAAACAACATCGTTGGTTGGGTTTCCTTCTTTATCTAAAGCAGGTGAGCCATCAGTTTCTGTAGCAACGGGATCGTCAGCATTTCTATTTGAATATTCACCCATAAAAGAGAAGCCTTTGTATTTAAACATCGCATCAACAAATACAGTTGAGATATCTGTCTCGTAAAAACCTGTGCTGGTCTGCATATAGCTTCCTTGGTTACTTCTTGTCTTTACAGCATTATCATTATAATCATAGGTAACACCTATCATTAATTTTGGGGTTTGTTCGCGTTTTAAATCACTCTGCACATACTCAGAACCTCCAGTAAAAGCACCGAAAGGTAAAAGCTCTAGCCTTCCTGTATATTGGTGGCCTCCAAGATTACCTGAAGTAATATTTCTTCCTTCACCTTGTGAAAGCGCAAACTTTTCACGTAGAATAATTTTTTCTGAAAGTTTAGTACGGTGTCGTAATTGAATACCTAAATCCCGGTCTATATTAAATCTTCTGTTTAACAAGGATCGGTCAATCAATTGCATATTGGCAGATGATACCACCCGCTCTATGTTACCAGGAAGTTTGGTTTGTCCTGCCCATAATTCGAAATTTTCATAAAAATTCCACATAAGTACGGCATCCAAAATATACCGTGGGGCATTGCTGGTAAATTGGTTCTCTCCAGATAGATCTCGGTTGGAAAGACCAAGTTCTATTTTATATTTTAGTTTTGGGGAATAAGCGAAACCATCAAACTTTAGCCGAGCTCTTCTAATTAAAAAATTTTGATCTGGCTTTGTATACTGGACTCCATTATGATCCCAAGTAGAAAGTGCCCTAAACTGAATGCGAGGGGCAAATTTAACACTCCATGAACTATCTTTAGCAACTATGTTTAGGAGCCCTTTGCCAAACGAAGTGTTAGTTGTATCTTGAGCACTTCCCTTTAAAATAAAGGAAAATAATGCTAGAAACACTATTAAATAGTGTAGCCTCATATAAAATCGTTTTTAAGTTTTTGTCGCTGCAAAGAACTTACTTCCGTGTTAAGTTAACGTTTCCTGAATATTATTTCTATATAATAATACAGTTATTTGTTAACAAGAAACATATAAAAAAGCTGCCTGATCAGGGCAGCTCATACACTTAAAAAATCCAGTCGACAAAAACTTTAACGATTTTAGATAGGTGTAAAAATTGTCTATAGACTTTACAAATTAAGGGATTTAATGTAGTGTAGTTATCATGGTAAGATTACTAAATTATTAATTTGCTGAGATTTCTAATGTTAAGTTTTTATATATAAATAACTGATAATAAGGTTTATAAAATTTTAATGTAAATTTAATGTTAAGTAAACATTTAATTAATGTAAAATATGTTGTATATTTGGTATATAGATATTAAAAAAGAATATTATGAAAAATATAATCACACTTCTAGCTTTAGTAGCCATAGTAGCAATAGGTACAGCTCAAGAAAAAAATAATAAAGATAAGTATGTACTTACTGGATTGGATGGTAATGTTGTTGAGGCAACTTTGTATCACGATAATGGTGTAGTGGCACAAACAGGCTTTTATACCTTAGATAATAAATTACAAGGTAAATGGGTAAGTTATGACACGAATGGAAATAAAACAGCTATTGCAGAATATGACAAAGGAAAAAAAGTAGGATCTTGGGTTTTCTTTCAAGGTGAGACCATAAAAGAAGTTACTTATATGAATTCTAAAATTGCAAAAGTGAATACTTTTAAAAAGGATAACACTCAGATTGTTTCCAACTAGAGTTTAAACAATAAAATAAGAAAGCCCGACAGTTTAAACTTGTCGGGCTTTTTTTAGTAACTTATTTATTATTCTAAAACCGAATACTATAAGAAAGGCTAATTTCTTGTCCGGGGTTCCACTTAGAATAAATTTGATCTTCTCCACCAAAAGATTGATAAACACTTTCTACGTCGTCATCTAATAAATTTTCAAATTGTAAACTAATTGTAGAATTTTTGTTTTCACCAAATGTCTTTGAAATATTCAACTTAACATTATGGAAGGGTAGCGTAAATACATCGGCTACATCACCTGCACCTACAATTTGTAATGTTTTACCTTGCGTATTATAAAACAATCCACCTTGCCAGCCAGTGTCGTCGTTGTTATAATTAAGTCCAACATTAATTAAGTAAGGAGATTGACCTTGAAGTTGGCGTGTATCGTCTAGTGTTTCGCCTTCTCTAAGGTTATCAAGTCTTCCTTCCCTTTCATCGTCACTGTAGTCCTGTTGTGATTCTATTAATGAAAAATTGGCGTTGAATGAGAGGTCCTGCAACCCATCAATAAAACCAAGGTTTTTTCTAACCTCAATTTCTCCTCCAAAAACATTAGCGTCTCCAAGGTTTAAAGGGGTGTACTGTCCATACGCTCTTCTAATAAAGGAAAGTTCAATTGGATCATTAAATGATTTATAAAAACCACTTAATGCGAAGAAATCACTGTTTTCGCCGTATTTTTCAAACCGCAAATCAAAGTTATTGATATAACTAGGCTGTAGATCAATGTTACCAATAAAAGTGGTGCTACTAATAGGATCGAAAATTTCAGCTAATGATGCTTCTTTAAATGAAGGTCTTGCGGTAGTACGTGCGTATGAAGCTCGTATTTTTTCATTGCCATCTTCATCAAGGTCAAAGATTAAATTTGCTGAAGGGAAAAAGTCGGACTTATCTAAAATAGTAGCATCAACTAATTCAGTTCCATTTTGGTTTTCTCCAGTGTAGATTAAATCGAATTTTTCAAAACGAACTCCTAAAATAGCATTAAACCAACTGGTAACTTTAAACTCTTCTGAAAGATATCCTGCAGCAACAGATACCTCAGAATCATATGAATCTGAGTCGTTAGAGTCATCTCTAATATAAAAACCACTATTTGTAGTTGGATTATATACATTCTCATCATCAAGAATTAAATTAGGATTTCCGCCTAACGAAGCCGATGGAAAGTTTAAGAATGGGATTGCAAATTTAACTACTTCAAAATCACGTTGCTTATACGTATAAGCACCACCAAATTTTACTTTAGCGTCGTAACCAAATAGGGTGTGTTTTTTTTCAATATCTAATTTTCCAGCTAAATTTATTTCTTCTAAGTTTCTATAAAACCTTGAAGGTAGACCAGACTCACTAGGTTCGATTGTGAAAACTTCTTCGCCAGTTTGTGAGTTAGTAGACACTCTAAAAGGTGTTACTCTAAAATCTTTATCGTCAATTCGGGCTATAGTAGGAGATAACTTCCATTCAATAGTCCAATTATTTTCACTTCCCAAAGAGTGTTTTCCGCTTAATAAACCATTGGTTATAGCTCTTTCAGTGTAAATTAAATTATCTTTCTTTACATTATTGCTGCTTATAATAAAGTTACTTTGTCTAAAGATTGATGCTTCAGATTCTCCATTTTGAATGTGAAGTACATTAAATCTATATTTAGATTTTTCAGTTTTGAAAGACAATCCAGCTAAACCACTAATTAATACATTGTTGTTACCTACGTCTCCATTTTGGGTTCTATCGGCAAGTAGTTCAAAGTTAGATTTATCAGTTTCATCTTTTCTGTATATCTGGCCATCAACATATTCATCATAGTATTTAGTTTCATTTTTGTAAGACAATGAAGCTAAAAACCCAAGTTTGTTATCACCAATTTCATATTGATTACCAGCTGTGGCTGATAATTTAAAATCCATCAAACTTTGTTCACGTTGTGCAGCTAAGGTTGGGTTAAAACGTTGTGTTATAACTTGTGCAACCTCACCGTTTTGTTGTGGTAATGGCACATCTTGATTAGGAACCAATGGGTTATCTCTCAAGCCATCATCAAAACCTAAAAAGTCGGTGTTACTTTTATCAGATACTAAATAATTATCCTGAAAGTGGAAATCTGAATTATAACTTGCTCCTATAGATAAACTATATTCTTCTCGGCTTGGGATGTCTTTTGTTACAATATCAACAACACCACCAGTAAAGTCTGCAGGTTGATCTGCTGTAGCAGATTTAACAACTAAAATATTTTCTAGTATTTGGGTAGGGAAAATGTCAAGTTGTAATGTATTTCTGTCTGGGTCAAGACCTGGAACATCTACTCCGTTTAAAATAGATTTTGTGTACCGGTCGCCAAGCCCTCTTACATACACAAATTTTCCACCTTGAATAGAAACACCTGGTACATTTTTAACAGCATTTGCTACACTACTAGCCCCTGTTTTTTTAATACTTTCAAGAGATAGACCATCCATTAAATTAACTGAATTTTTCTGTAAGCTAAGAACAGCTGCTTCAGTGTTTTTTCGGGCAGTTGTAGTAATTATTACCTCGTCTAATTGACCAGCACTTGCTTGTAGCGTTACATTAACAGCTGTAGATTCGTTTTCAGAAATAATAATATCTGTTATTTCTTTAGTTTGATATCCAACAAACGAAAAAACCAATGTATAGGTACCTGGCTTTAAATCTAATGTGTATTTTCCTTCAAAGTCTGATGTAGTTCCTGTTTGAGTTCCTTTAACTACAACATTTGCAAATGGAAGGACATCGTTGTACTCTCCATCATTTATGGTGCCGTTTACAGAACCTGTTTGACTAAAGGCTAATTGTGTTAAAAAAAGTAATAATACTAGTAACGTATTTTTCATAACTATTATTTATAAAACTTGCCCGCTTTGTTTAAAGCGAGCAAGTTGGCTAATTATATGAGAACAAAAATTTAATCAATCGAATTAAAGTGCTCCTTTAGAGCTTGCGAATGTCCAAGAGAATACAGACATATTAGCACCACCACTAGTTCCTTGTGAGGTCCAATTAGCAGCTCTTTCGCTAAAAGAAGGGTTTAAAATTATTAAGTCTTCAAATACATCATTTTCATCATTTTCATCATCACAGTTTTCAATACAACCTCCTTTTTCAACGAATATAGTATTGTCAGCTCCATTAAGTATCCAATTTTGGAATACTATTTTTCCATCTAAAAAGTTTTGAGAAACTACGTTGTTGTCTAATTCTACATCTGAAGAGGATTTAAATCCTGTTGCGTAAACGTTACGTACAGTTCCCATTGCATTATCTCTAAAATCTGCGTACTCACCATTTTCGGTTGTAGTGTTTCCAATTAAAGTAAGACCGTCAATAGTAAAGCTACCTTCTAATGAACCTGCAGGACCGTCAATTTCAAGACCGTGGTCAGAAATATCGCCCATAACTACTGCGGCATTAGATATAGTACCTGAGTAAGCTTCGTCAATATCAAGACCATCATCTCCTTGTGCCCAAACCAATAGGTTAGAAGAGTTTACTGAACCTCCAAACCATTCGATACCGTCATCAACATTCCCTACAACTTCAATGTTTGAAACTGTTGTTCCTGTACCTACACCACCTAAAGTAAGACCGTTAATTTCATTTCCTTCACCAATTAAAGCTCCACCGTGACGGATAGAAATGTAGTTAAGCGTTCCTGAATCATCAGAATCATCGTTACCACCATATAATCCATTTCTGTCACTAGCAGGAATTCCTTCAATTTGGTTTTCTGTAGCATCACCAGATAGAGATGCTCTAGCATTTCCTAAAACAATAACTCCACCCCAAAGGCCACGATCACTTTCGCTTAGATTAGTTCCAGCAACTTGTCCTAATTCAATATTATCAGTTACAGAAGTAAATATTATAGGATTGTTAGCTGATCCGTTAGCTTCAATATTTGCATTTCTTGCAATAATTAAAACAGAAGCATTTGAATCTTGACCAGTTTCGGCTTTAATTATAGTTCCTGGCTCAATTGTTAAAGTTGCTTCGTTAGTTACAGTAACACGACCGTCTAAAGTCCATATTACATCGTTAGTTAATGTGAAATCTTCAGTAATTTGGCCTGTAAGTACAGAGTTTACAGGAGTTGGATCATCATCTACTGCGATTGGATCATTATCATCACTGCTACAGCCAACAAATAATATTGTTGCTGTAATCGTTATACAAGAAAGAAAGAATTTTTTCATTTTTTAATCTATTTTTTAGTTTTATTTAGTGCCACAAAGAAACTCACATACTGTAAAGCTGGTGTTAACTAGTCATTACTAATTTGTCATAAGAAAGTTATCTTAATGTTAATTGCTTAACATTGCCTTTTCACTTTGCACGGTGTGGTCAAAATAGTATCTTGCAAGTAAAATTCAGTGTTATGATGCAATGGGAAAAACTACTCTCGCTTAAACGACAAGGCGATACCAATAAGCGACTACGGATAGAACAAGACGAAACTCGTTTAGGTTTTGAAGTAGATTATGATCGTGTTATCTTTTCTTCTGCCTTTAGGAGCTTACAGGATAAAACCCAAGTTATTCCGCTTTCTCAAACATCGTTTGTGCACACGCGTTTAACCCATAGCTTAGAAGTTTCTGTGGTTGGGCGATCATTAGGGAGGCAAGTAGGGAAGGCTATTCTTGAAAAACACCCACAACTTAAAAAAACACATGGATATCAGTTTAACGATTTTGGTGCTATTGTAGCAGCAGCAGCGTTAGCACACGATATTGGTAACCCGCCTTTTGGTCATAGTGGTGAAAAAGCGATTGGTGATTATTTTTTAAATGGAAAAGGAAAGCGTTTCAAAGAAAAGTTAACCCCAAAAGAATATCAAGATTTGGTAGATTTTGAAGGAAATGCCAATGGTTTTAAAATATTGACTGAATCCAAAAATGGAGTCGATGGTGGGCTACGTCTATCATACGCAACTTTAGGTGCTTTTACAAAATACCCTAAAGAATCTCTTCCCAAAAAACCTACTAACCATATAGCAGATAAAAAGTACGGTGTATTTCAATCTGAAAAAGATTCTTTTAAAGAAGTAGCTGAAGAATTAGGGTTACTAAAACGTGGTGAAGATAATGATATGAGCTATTACCGTCACCCCTTAGCGTATTTGGTGGAAGCGGCCGATGACATTTGTTATACCATCATAGATTTTGAAGACGGTATTAACCTTGGTTTGATAGAAGAGGAATTTGCGTTAGAATATCTAATCAACTTAGTAAAAAATACCATCAACACTGAAAAGTATCATAATTTAAAGCAAAGTTCTGACCGGTTGGCGTATTTACGTTCTTTGGCAATCAATACGTTGATAACCGAGGCAGTTGAGGTTTTTTTAGAACACGAAGAAGAAATTTTAAAAGGCGAATTTTCCCAAGCTTTGTTGGATAAAAGCCGGTATCAAGCACAGATAAATGATATTATTAAAATTAGTATCGAAAAAGTATACCAGAGCAAAGAGGTGGTGGAAAAAGAAATAGCAGGCTATAAAGTGTTGGAAACCTTAATAGACACCTTTACAACCTCCGTTGAACGTGTAGTTAACGGTGAAGAAAGACATTACGACCGCTTGATTTTGAAAAATTTTAACGACACTATATCTGAAAAAGAATCACTTTATAAAACTATTTTAGCCGCTTGTCATTATGTGTCAAGATTAACGGATGGGAAGTCGTTACAGCTTTTTGACAGAGTACGTGGAAATTTTAAGTAGATAGTGTTTATAAAGCTACAACCAATGTAAACAGAAATAATCATCTTAGTAATGGATAAAGAAAACCCACAACAAAAAGAACAGCCCAATAACCCGATGCATGGGGTGAAACTGAAGACATTATTAGAGGTATTGGTGGAACATTATGGTTGGGAAGGATTAGCAAAGAAGATTAACATCAATTGTTTTAAAAATGATCCTTCCATTAAATCGAGCCTCACGTTTTTAAGAAAAACACCCTGGGCAAGAGATAAAGTGGAACAATTGTATCTTGATTTAGTAAAAAGGAGTAAATAAAATAAGCCAGACTTTGCACATCCAAACGGTTACCACAATTAAATTATAATCCAAAAA